>NZ_MSLS01000096.1 GCF_001940785.1 Bacillus sp. MRMR6 | reverse complement strand
CTTTTCCTTGTGCTCTTCCCAAACATGACGTGTTACTACCTTTACCTTATTTTTGGAACGAGTACATTGGGAAAGAAGTGGACAGTTTCCGCATTTCTTTGAATTAGATTTATATTCTTTATAACCTTCACGATTTGTTGTACTGTAGTTTAATTCTTGATCATTAGGACAAACGTATAAATCTCGTTCTTTATCATATGTAAATTTCCATTTTGGGAATAAACCAGTAGTAGGATGATATCTTCTATGGGCAATTACTCCAAAGATATTACGGTCAGATAATCCCTTACAAATCGGGGTCGTAAGGGCGTCCATTATCATCACTATAATAGGGGCGTACCTTTTCAAGAAGAAAAGAAAAATCAATATGTTTATCAATTAAACGGAGAAGGTGATTGTCAGGAACCAAGTCATCAATAGTTACAAATTCAAATTCATTTTGGGTTGATACTTTTGGTTTAAACATATATTTCACCACTTATTATTTAATTTTTAATTATGTAGAGAGCTGTACACTATAGATTTAAACTCTGTTGAATTGCGTGGAAGGCACGTAGACTCCTGCGGGACTAGAAGGTCAGGGTGAGACCCCGCAGGAGCG
>NZ_MSLS01000095.1 GCF_001940785.1 Bacillus sp. MRMR6 | reverse complement strand
AAATTCAAGGAGCCACAACCATATTCGCTGTCAATCTCAAACGGATAATAAAACTTCTTAATGAAAAAGAATAGGAAATAGGCAGAGGTATAAGCAACTTCCCTTCGAATTTCGGTAGGAAGTTGCTTTTTTTTGTCTTTTTTCATCCATAATGTCTTTTCCTTATTTATAAAATATAAAAAACGGAAGTTCTTCAGTGCCCTCGCTAAGCTCCTGCGGGGTCTCCCACTGCCCCGTACTCCCGCAGGAGTCTACGCACCTTCCGCGGAAATCAACAGGGTTCAAATATCTTAGTATTGCCACACACTCTTTCAAGCCTAGCTAAGTGTGTGACAATTTTTTTCATATTTTGGCACGCTGCCGTAAGGAGAGCCTGTTCGCTTGCTTTTCTTAATCCGCGTAACCTACAATAGCGAAGCCCATGCAGTTCTTTTGAATCTGCGAAGCTTCGCTCAACCATTTCCTTTCTAAATTTATAAAGCATTTTTCCAGACTTAGATAAGCGATTTTCTCTTACCTTTTCCTTGTGCTCTTCCCAAACATGACGTGTTACTACCTTTACCTTATTTTTGGAACGAGTACATTGGGAAAGAAGTGGACAGTTTCCAGTTTCC
>NZ_MSLS01000094.1 GCF_001940785.1 Bacillus sp. MRMR6 | reverse complement strand
TCCCGGGCCTTGTACACACCGCCCGTCACACCACGAGAGTTTGTAACACCCGAAGTCGGTGGGGTAACCGTAAGGAGCCAGCCGCCTAAGGTGGGACAGATGATTGGGGTGAAGTCGTAACAAGGTAGCCGTATCGGAAGGTGCGGCTGGATCACCTCCTTTCTAAGGAAAATGCAGTCCGTATGGACTGATAAAAAAGTTGACCGCTTTTTGTTTGTTTAGTTTTGAGAGTGCAATTTCTCTCAGAACTTTCGTTCTTTGAAAACTAGATAATCGTAAGAAGAAGTAAGAACCGAGAATAAGCCACATTAGTTTTCTCTCTTATTTAATAAGAAGAAAAATAGCCTTTTAGGTTAAGTTAGAAAGGGCGCACGGTGGATGCCTTGGCACTAGGAGCCGATGAAGGACGGGACTAACACCGATATGCTTCGGGGAGCTGTAAGTAAGCTTTGATCCGGAGATTTCCGAATGGGGGAACCCACTGCTCGTAATGGAGTAGTATCTTTACCTGAATACATAGGGTATTGAAGGCATACCCGGGGAACTGAAACATCTAAGTACCCGGAGGAAGAGAAAGCAAACGCGATTCCCTGAGTAGCGGCGAGCGAAACGGGACATAGCCCAAACCAAGAGGCTTGCCTC
>NZ_MSLS01000093.1 GCF_001940785.1 Bacillus sp. MRMR6 | reverse complement strand
CGTAAATGTGCCCCCTAGTTCCCACAAACATTAAATGGTTGTAACCAAGACATAGGCTCACTTTCTCCTTAATTTTTTACAATGCGATAATCTCATTAACTGTAAAAAGCTGAGGGGTCTCATCTACTCGTCAGCTATTCATGATATTGTTCTCCGTTAGCTTCATTTTATATTAAAAACTAAATTATGTAGTATATTCCATAAATACTATTTATGTTATATACTATACGCTAGAATAATAAAGGAGTTTACAAATTTGGTAAATAGTATTAATTTTTTATTGAAGGTTGTTTTCTTTTGCCATCAAATGCCAGACCGTTCATTTCATTATAATGGGAGAAAATTCCCCCTATGTGCAAGATGTACTGGTATGGCAGTAGGCTATTTTTTATCCGTAATATTAGTCATATGTTTTGGAAGATTTGATTTATGGATTATAGCCTTATTAATTTTACCAATGGCTATCGATGGTATTGGACAATTATTTGGTAAATGGACAAGTAATAATATTAGACGGTTCTTCACTGGATTACCTGGTGGAATCGGTATTATTTATCTCTTCTACACTATTGGCTACCAATTTTTTTTATTTGGTCAATATGTTGGAAAAAATCTATAGCAGGATATTGGAGGTACTATTATGTATTG
>NZ_MSLS01000092.1 GCF_001940785.1 Bacillus sp. MRMR6 | reverse complement strand
TGAGAGGAGCTGTCCTTAGTACGAGAGGACCGGGATGGACGCACCGCTGGTGTACCAGTTGTCTTGCCAAAGGCATCGCTGGGTAGCTATGTGCGGACGGGATAAGTGCTGAAAGCATCTAAGCATGAAGCCCCCCTCAAGATGAGATTTCCCATAGCGCAAGCTAGTAAGAACCCTGAAAGATGATCAGGTTGATAGGTCAGAGGTGGAAGCGCGGTGACGTGTGGAGCTGACTGATACTAATCGTTCGAGGACTTAACCAAATAGAAAAGCGKAGGCGACTGGTCAACTTCGACAGACGTTGGAGGGCCGGCACTGCAAATCYTGGTTTTGGATTTGTAGGGACGGATCGAAACGGCCGAGAAGTTAGGAGCCRAAGCTGGACAAATGAATTAGGTGAACTCGGTTTTACAAAACTTCTTCTACATTATCTAGTTTTGAGGGAATGAAACCTCAAACWTAATAGTCTGGTAATTAAGGCGAGAAGGTCACACCCGTTCCCATACCGAACACGGAAGTTAAGCTTCTCAGCGCCGATGGTAGTTGGGGCAGGCGCCCCTGTGAGAGTAGGACGTTGCCAGGCGAAAGACAGAAATTTACTTTCTGTCTTTTTTAATCCCATTAACAAAAATGGAAAAAACTATCTATTGTAA
>NZ_MSLS01000091.1 GCF_001940785.1 Bacillus sp. MRMR6 | reverse complement strand
CTTTTCCTTGTGCTCTTCCCAAACATGACGTGTTACTGCCTTTACCTTATTTTTGGAACGAGTACATTGGGAAAGAAGTGGACAGTTTCCGCATTTCTTTGAATTAGATTTATATTCTTTATAACCTTCACGATTTGTTGTACTGTAGTTTAATTCTTGATCATTAGGACAAACGTATAAATCTCGTTCTTTATCATATGTAAATTTCCATTTTGGGAATAAACCAGTAGTAGGATGATATCTTCTATGGGCAATTACTCCAAAGATATTACGGTCAGATAATCCCTTACAAATCGGGCTCGTGAGATAACCGGAATCAAGTGCCACAGCTTCTACCTTTAATCCAAATTGTTGGACCTGACGGTCCAACCGGCTTAGGTAAGGAACAGAATCATGAACATTTCCAGGTGTAACATATACATCTGTAATAATGTTACATTTCATATCTGTAGTCCGGTGATCAAGATAACAAAACATTTCCTGCTTGTTATCACGAGACATAAATCCACATTCAGGATCAGTAGTGCTAACCCGAATTTCTTTCGTTTCCTTCACTTCCTCCTTGTCCTTTAACGGATTTTTTCCGTGTGCTAATCTGTCTTCTTCAACTGCTTTATTTAGTTCATCAAAATAATCACGAGTTTCTACCTCAATTTCTTGTTTTGTGAATTTATGT
>NZ_MSLS01000010.1 GCF_001940785.1 Bacillus sp. MRMR6 | reverse complement strand
AGGCCTTCATCGTTCACGCGGCGTTGCTCCGTCAGACTTTCGTCCATTGCGGAAGATTCCCTACTGCTGCCTCCCGTAGGAGTCTGGGCCGTGTCTCAGTCCCAGTGTGGCCGATCACCCTCTCAGGTCGGCTACGCATCGTCGCCTTGGTGAGCCGTTACCTCACCAACTAGCTAATGCGCCGCGGGCCCATCTGTAAGTGTCAGCGAGAAGCCGACTTTCAGCTTTTCCTCATGAGAGGAAAAGAATTATCCGGTATTAGCATCGGTTTCCCGATGTTATCCCAGTCTTACAGGCAGGTTGCCCACGTGTTACTCACCCGTCCGCCGCTAACCAAGAGGTGCAAGCACCTCATGATTCGCTCGACTTGCATGTATTAGGCACGCCGCCAGCGTTCGTCCTGAGCCAGGATCAAACTCTCCATGAAAGTTGATATAGCTCATTTGTTACGTTGGCTTATGTTCTCTAATTTAATAGAAGAAACATGAAATTTATTGTTTGTTGACGTTTTTGTTTGTTTAGTTTTCAAAGAACAATTTAACAACAAGGATATTACTATAACACGCATTAACAGTTTGAGTCAATAACTTTTTTCACCAAACTATCTACCTTCTTAGTGAATAGATTTAATATTAACACCCACTAAGATATTAATCAATGGTAATAACAACCACTTTCTTACCTGTTCTCCAACAACCATTTACTTGTCTGTTTTTGGGGAACGTTTTTTATAATACCACCTTAAAGATCGTATTTCAAATGAAATTTTTACCATCAGTCTCAATTAAACTCTACCCGTACGAAACTCTTTTAATGAACACGAATGATCTCGCGAATATCCTCATCATGTCTAACCCTTGTATGTTGTGATTCTACGCGTTCAAACTGATTGAATTCCTGTTCGCTCATTTCATTTTCTGCCCACCAGTTTTTAAAACTATAAAACAAATCATTAAATATCATTGTTGTACCTCCAATATATTGAGAACCACTTCTCTTTTGATTATCTGCAGCACCTTCATTATTTTTACCAATTGCAAAAAAAATAAAAGCATCCCTTTATAGGATGCTTAAATTGGACAAAATCTATCATCGACTCTATCCAATAAATATTATGAAACAGGTTTAATGTCTTCTTTTAATTGATCATACATAATGCTTGGGTCAATGGTTGAATAATTTCCGATCACCATTAATTGCAATTCTGGTGTTTTTGAAACAATAATCACTCCATCTTTAACTAATGACTGGCTCCCAATCACAGCATTTTCTATCCACACATTTTCCTCCACTATGGTTTCAGGAAGGATAACTGAATTTCTAATGACGGCACCTCTTTTTATTTTCACTCCATTAAAAATAACAGACCTTTCAATATTTCCGTAAATTTCACAGCCTTCACTAACTAGACTTTGATGAACCTTTGCTGATTCATCTAAATATGAAGGTGGTACATTATCATCAACTGTGTGAATTCTCCAGTCAGGATCCTGAAGAAAAATGTTTTTCTTATTATTTAATAAATCTAAATTTGCTTCCCAATAACTATGAACTGTGCCAACGTCTCGCCAGTACCCTTTGAATGGGTAAGCATAGATCTGTAACTGATCATCCACCATAGCAGGAATAATATCTTTACCGAAATCGCGATGAGTATATTCCTTTTGTTCTTCGCGAACTAAATATTCTTTTAAAATTTCATAATTAAAGATATAAATCCCCATCGAAGCTAAATTTGTAGTTGGATTTACTGGTTTTTCCTCAAAATCTTTTATTCTATGCGTCAATTTGTCCATTTTAATGAGACCAAATCGATATGCTTCTTCCCAAGGGACATCGACAACGGCGATTGTACAATCAGCCTTTGTTTCGATGTGCTCTTTCAACATCAACTCAAAATTCATTTTATAGATTTGATCTGCTGCTAGTATTAATACATAATCCGGTTTATATTGCTCAATAAATCCCAGATTACGATAAACAGCATGAGATGTACCTTCATAACATCCTATGACATGTTCATCTGAATAAATGGGTGGTAGAATGGTCATACCCCCGTTCCTACTGTACAGGTTCCATAAGTGGTCATTCCCAAGGTGGGTATGCAAAGCGAGAGGTTTATACTGTGTTAAGATTCCAATTGTGTCAATTCCTGAATTCTTACAGTTACTCAGTGCAAAATCAATAAGGCGGTATTTTCCTCCAAATGGAATTGCTGGTTTTACTATTGTTCTAGTAAGTTGTTCTAACCTTGTCCCCTTTCCGCCAGCTAAGAGCATAGCCATCCATTTTTGCTTTCTCATGGTCCTCCTCCTTTAATAAATTTTAAAGTTCTCATGACACTTAGTTGCTATACTTCTATTATCTCCAATCTTCATCTCTATCTCCGTTTACATGTTACAGAGTTGTGAATATCAACTATTTTTCCATCGACAGTTTATTCTCACTTATTACTAGATATTGGCTTTAATTGTCGGATATTAATAAAACAACTAAATCTTTTTATTCTCATGTAGTTTGACTAAATCCTTTCCAGATTATGTATTAATAGAAAGAACGATCGCTAGCATTCATATTCAAAGCAAATAATTATTCCGATTTTTCTAAATACTGATAAAATAAAATTATATAGCATCTCTTAAAGGAGCAATCTTATGTTTGAATTGCTTATTACAATGGTTGAAAGGCTTGGTATTCTCGTTACAATAGCTTTTATCTTAACCAGATTTCCTTTTTTTCGCGATATGATCTACCAAGAGAGGTTAAATCAAAAGCAACAGTGGACAGCTATTATTTTCTTTGGATTTTTCGGTATTATTGGCACTTATTCAGGGCTGACTCTCAGTACGGACAGCTTACAATTTAACAGGTGGAATTCAGGTCTAAATACAGATGAGGCAATCGCTAATTCCCGAGTCATCGGTGTTGTTTTGGCAGGGCTTCTCGGCGGTTATAAAGTGGGATTGGGCGCTGGACTAATAGCTGGTATTCATCGTTTTACACTAGGGGGATTCACAGCTATTTCATGCGGATTAGCCACCATTATTGCCGGATTAATATCGGGTATCTTTCATAGGAAAAACAAACATGTAAGCTTTCGTTCGGCATTTTTTATTGGTGCCTTGGCAGAATCCATACAAATGCTTGTTATTTTAGTTATCTCACGCCCTTTTGATAAGGCTTGGACATTAGTCGAAATGATAGGTTTGCCCATGATATTGGCTAATGGCCTAGGCTGCGCACTGTTTTTGCTTATTATTAAAAGCGTAATCAATGAAGAAGAGAAGGCTGGTGCTATTCAGGCACAAAAGACTTTACGAATTGCTGATCAAACTCTAGCATACCTGAGAAACGGACTTTCTAAGGAGTCTGCTAAAGTGGTTTGTCATATTTTACATAACGAAATGAACACTAGAGCTGTCGCAATGACTAATTCAACAGAAATTTTAGCTCACGTAGGTCTTGGGCACGATCATCACCGTGCTGAAAGCTCCATTCAAACCCAGATTACACTTGATGCCATTCTAAAGGGAGATATTACCGTTGCCAATCAGGAATCGATCCATTGCAGAGTAAAAGGATGTCCTCTCGGTGCAGCCGTTATAGCACCGTTAAAACACAGAGGAGCCACGATTGGTACATTAAAATTCTATTTCCGTTCCGAAAAGGAAATCACTCCCGTTACCATGGAATTAATAGCTGGTCTCGGTTCCCTTTTAAGTAATCAACTTGAAATCGCTGAAGCAGACAAGGCATACCAGTTGGCAAGAGAGGCAGAAATAAAGGCACTTCAAGCACAAATCAGTCCACATTTCTTGTTTAATACCCTTAACACGATCCTTTCACTTGTTCGAATCGATCCCGCTAAGGCAAGAAAGTTACTGGTATCTCTTTCCCATTTTTTACGCCAGAATTTATCTGTAACGACACAAAGCCTGACAACACTGGAACAGGAACTAAAACATGTTAAAGCCTACCTAGCGATTGAGGAAGCAAGATTTGTAGATAAGTTGGTTGTTATCTATGATATTGATGAAGATATTCTATTCCAAAATATCCCACCACTTACATTACAGCCGATTGTAGAAAATGCGATCAAACATGGAATGAAAGATAAAGATAGTAACTGTTTTGTAAAAATTTCTATAAAACAAAATCTACAATCAACTACCGTTAAGGTTGAAGACAATGGCATTGGCATGAGTAAAGATCGATCAATTCAAATTAGTAAAGCTCCAATTGAATCCACCACCGGCAGTGGTTTGGCTCTATATAATGTTAATAGGCGCCTAATGATTATGTACGGTGAAAGTGCAGCGTTGAAAATAATGAGTGAATTAAATAAAGGTACGGAAATTGCTTTTTCCGTTCCAATTAGGGAGGCAGGATAAGGTTGGGGCAGCCAATTAAAGTTCTTATTGTCGATGATGAGCCATTTAGCAGGGTTGAATTGATTCACTTATTAGAGACCTTTCCTAGCATCCAAATCATTGGCGAAGCAGAAACAGGTGAAAGTGCCATAATGAAAGCCCTACATCTACAGCCTGATGTTGTATTTCTAGATGTTGAGATGCCAAAAATGAATGGAATGACTGCAGCTAAGGCATTATTGGAACTAAAAAAAGTACCATTCATTGTTTTTGCTACAGCTTACCCTCAATTTGCTGCAGAAGCCTTCCGCTATGATGCTGTTGATTATCTATTAAAACCTTATGATGAGGAGCAATTGCAGGAAACGATTCAAAGGATTGTGAGGAAACAGATAAATTCTAATCAAAAAGATTTTGGTAAACCTTCTGGTAAACTAGCAGTTGAGGCCGATGGCGCAATCTTTTATCTCGAACCAAAAGAGATCCTTTATATGGTAAGAGATGATAAATTGACAAAGCTTATTACAAAGAATGGCGAGTTTGAAACAAAGACACCACTGAAGGATTTAGAAAGTAGACTACTAGCTTATGGTTTTTTTAGAATTCATAAAAGTTTTCTTATTAATTTAGATTATGTAACAAAATTGACTCCTTGGTTTAACGGTGCGTATCAATTAGAAGTTGAGGGTAGGAAGGAAATGTTATCGGTCAGCCGAAACTATGTGAAGGCTTTAAGAGCCCGCTTAGAAATTTGAATTAGTTAATTTTCAACTATTTCAAAAAATTGCATCTTAATCTTAAATAAACACATGTTATTCCAGTATTTCTACCTTTTAGTCGCCGTTTACCCAAATCGTACAGTCTCTCTTTTATACTTACTTATGAAACCGCATTCATTCCTAATTTAAAAGGGGGAGATTATTTTGTTTACATTTCTAGCAGGAATAGCCCTTCTCATTATCGGCTATTTTACTTACGGGAAATTTGTTGAAAAAGTATTTGGTGTGAAGGAAGACCGAGCAACACCAGCCTACGTTAATAGCGACGGTGTTGACTATGTTCCGATGAGTACACCCAAAAATTCACTAATACAATTACTAAATATTGCTGGTACAGGGCCTGTTTTTGGTCCGATCATGGGGGCACTGTACGGGCCTGCTGCTTTTATCTGGATTGTTGTCGGCTGTATTTTTGCAGGTGCAGTTCATGATTATTTAACAGGCATGATTTCCATTCGGAATCGAGGGGCTCATCTTCCAGAATTAGCAAGTAAGTTCTTAGGGAAAATCATGAGGCATGTTGTAAACGCTTTTGCTGTCCTTCTTCTTTTATTAGTGGGTACAGTGTTTGTATCTACTCCCGCCAGCTTACTGAATGTTTTAATGGATGGCAAAGTAGCAATAGGTATCATTATCGCGGCCATTTTTATTTATTATGTTTTAGCAACGTTAATGCCAGTTGATAAGATTATCGGTCGATTTTATCCATACTTTGGGGCACTTCTGGTGATCAGTGCTGTTGGGGTCGGCATCGGTTTGATTGTTACAGGTGCTCCAATTCCAGAACTTTCGTTCCAGAACTTTCACCCTGCTAATGCTCCTATTTTCCCATTAATATTCTTTACCATTACTTGTGGGGCACTTTCTGGATTTCACGCGACACAAACACCAATCATTTCTCGTACGACACAAAAAGAAAAGCAAGGACGTAAGATTTTCTACGGAATGATGATTGCAGAGGGAATTATTGCCATGATCTGGGCAGCTGCTGCGATGAGCCTGTTCGATGGTTATACAGGTTTACAAGAACTACTAGCTGCGGGCGGACCTGGAGCAATTGTTAGTGAAGTGTCTACTGCCATGCTTGGAGCAATCGGCGGAACGATTGCTATTCTTGGAGTTGTAATATTGCCGATCACTTCAGGTGATACCGCATTCCGAAGTGCACGTATGATTATTGCCGAGTATATTAACATGGCTCAAAAGAAACTATCAAGCCGATTATTGATTGCTCTTCCACTATTTGCGATTTCTGTCGTTTTAACACAAATTGACTTTAATCTCTTATGGAGATATTTTAGCTGGGCTAACCAAGCAACTGCAGTAATTGCACTTTTTGTTGGTGCTATGTATTTATACATTGCTCGCAAAAATTACTATATAGCACTTGTACCAGGAGCATTTATGTTAGTAATGGTAATTACCTATATTTTAAATGCACAAATTGGCTTCCGCTTACCTATGACAACAGCCTGGATAGGTGGATTTATCGGTGCCGCGGTACTCATCGCCTTGTTCTTCCGTGCTGCTAAAAAAGCTCGGGCAAACAATCTTCCTTTGGAAGAGGATATTTCTAACTGGAATAAAGTTGCTTAGAGTCTAAATAAAAAAGGAAGTGCATGCAATTTCAGCGTGCCCTCCTTTTTTTTGCTTCTATTCGGTAAGAAACTTTTCAATTGTTTTTTGAATATCATTTTCAGTAAAAATAAACTCTACTGTATCTCCCTCATTTAAGAGAGTTAATTGTTCCATCGCTTCTTCAGTTAGTTGATAGGCACCCTTTTCACCATCAATATCCAATTCAATCGTGTGCGGGTCAATTTGGCCGATAAGTAGTCCTTTTCCCTTATTATAAATAGATTTTTCAATTATTAAGTCTGTGCTTACTTTTATATCCTCTTCCTGCGCTGTTAAAAATACCTCAATTGTGAAGCGGCCATTGTATAAATCAGAAATCGAAAAGCCATTTTCGATATCTTGGTTCTCTTCCAATGTAATTTCTTCTATAGCTTGTGTTGACATTGCATCTTCAGAATATTGCTTCACCTTTTTCCCGTTTTCATCGTAGATAATATAATCAACCTTCAAGCCAGTTGAAAAAGTTAGCTTCTGTAATTCTCCAGATGTGTTTTTAACTTTAAAGTTCACCATTACGGTGTCATTCTCTTCTTTTATTTCAATGCTGGGATGAAACTTAGCAACAATGTTTTCTTCAGTTTGTGTACCACCTGTACTGCCATTTGTATTTTCACCTGTGCCGCACCCTGTTAAAAGTCCTGCCACTAAAACTGTACTAATCACAAAAAGCACTTTTTTATTTTTCATAATGGTTGCCCCTTTTAATTGTAATATAGTCTATTCAATCCTATAGTCGATTAAAAGGGGTAGGAAGTTACACTACATTCGCAAATTTTCCAACCTAGATACCACTTAATTTACCACATAATTCGTTACGATAACTGTGCTTGTATAGATAGAACGGTCTCTAAAATAACATTTACTCCTTTGGCACAATCATCCCATTCAGTAAGTTCTTCCTCACAATGACTCTTACCGTTAATACTAGGAACAAAAATCATGGCTGATGGAACATAACTAGCAATGAACTGAGCATCATGCCCTGCCCCACTTACCATTCTTTTATAGGAATAACCTAAAGACTTAGTTGACTCCTCTAGCTGCTTAATAAGTTGCGGATTAAACCAAACGGTACTTCGATCCCATAGTTTTTCTGTTTTGATTGTACATCCCTCATTTGCAGGGAATTGCTTAAGCCCTTGAATGATTTCTTCAACTCTTTGGATAACCACTGGGTCCTTATGTCTTGCTTCTAGGGAAAAAACTACTTTATTCGGTATTACTGTATGAATGTTAGGGAAAACATGCATTCTCCCCATCGTAAAAACTAAATCAGGATCAAGATTACCTAACTTATTCCTCACCTCACCGATAAGGTTGTTTGTTGCAAATAGGGCATCCTTTCTCATTCCCATCGGCGTTGTGCCTGCATGGTCAGACTCACCAGCCACTTCAATCTCGTAACAAACCATTCCAAGTACACATTCAACAACACCAATAGAACTTGATTCTGCTTCTAGTATTGGACCTTGTTCCACATGCAGTTCAATAAAAGCAGTAGCTTCCTTTAATCGAGATTCAACATCTCCATCATACCCGATTGCTTGTAATGCCTCACCAAAACTAGTTCCATTTATATCTGTCTTATCGAGCATAGTCGTTTTATCAAATTTCCCTGAGAGAACTCCTGAAGACATCATCGATGGTTCAAATCTAGCACCCTCTTCATTGGTAAAATTCACAATGGTTAGCGGTATTCTTGGGATAATTTTATTTTCTACTAGGGTTCTTACAACTTCCAAACCAGCTAGTACCCCCAATACCCCATCAAAACGACCGCCTTTTTTTACGGTATCTAGATGGGAGCCAATGACTATCGGCGGCTTGTTTTCAATGCCCGCCAAAGTAGCATAAATGTTACCCATATCATCAATCTTTACTTC
The DNA here is from genome assembly GCF_001940785.1 of Bacillus sp. MRMR6. GTDB lineage: Bacteria > Bacillota > Bacilli > Bacillales > Cytobacillaceae > Neobacillus. The sequence continues at coordinate 131,013 of NZ_MSLS01000010.1, read as the reverse complement.
CATCCCTAAATCTTTACAGCAAGCACAAAAATAATCTCTTGCCAAACGATCTTCTTCAGATAAAGATAAGCGGGTTACTCCATTTTTTTCTGTACGTCCAAAGTCAGCAAATGTTTCAAGTGTATCCTTCAGTCTTTCATTGTTGACTAATAACTTTTGCTTCTCCATTATACCCACTCCTTTCTACTCAATTCCTATGCTTTAAACATAGAAAAAATAATAAAAAAGAATGGTAGAAAATAGATCTTGCTTCTATCTTTTAATCTACGGTGATTTATTTATAAATCCAAATTGTTATATTGTTGTTATTAATGAGGCTAGATGTTTGGCAACAACCGCTCCCTGTCCTACTGATGCAGATATACTTGAATGCGGGGCTTTTGTACAAATATCCCCTACTGCAAAAATAGAAGGGTTACTTGTTTCTCCAATCTGGTTAGATTTAATAATCCCATCTACATCTATATCAACGATCCCCTGTACTAACTCCGTATTCGGCTTTATTCCAATCCGTATTAATACAGCATCAACTTCTATGGTAAAAACTTTACCTTGGCTGTTCTTCAAATTTATTGCCTTCACAGAATTTATCCCATCTATTGAGGTCAGTTGAGTGTCAGGCAATATTTTTATTTTTTCATTATTTAAGGTCAAATTTAAATACTGCCTTCTTGCCTTAAAAGTTTTAGTCCGATGAATTAAATAAACGCTGGCTCCAGCTTGTGCGAAAAGAATTGCACCTTCAAAAGCACGATCTCCCCCGCCAACTATGGCTACAGTCTTATCTTTAAATAAGTAGCGGTCAGCTGTGGCAGAATAACTTTCACCTCTATTGATCATTTCCTTTTCCCCTGGTATATTAAGATGTTTTTCCCCTGCCCCGGTTGCAATGACTAAATATCGGTATTGAATTTTAAGCTTGTTATCATCTTGGAGTAAGATAATTTCTTTATTTGGAGCATCTACGGATATCACTTTTATACCTAACCAATGATTGCAGCCCAAGTTGGTAAAATGCTCAATAAACCGATCTTTCAATTGATTGCCATTTTCTGCTTTAATTCCTGGATAGTCAATAATTTCATTATGTATTTTTGTTAACTGTCCGCCTAATTCTTCTCTACCCTCCAGTAGCAGGTGATTTAACCCTAACCTCTTACACCAGATTGCTGTTGAGATTCCTCCAGGTCCACCACCAATAATGACTACATCAACATAATTCACTAATCACCGCTCCCCTGCCATTCCTTGTTTTTTAAGAATGCTTCAAATTCCAGCCAATTCTTGACTCTCGGAACTTTTACTTCTCGGTTATATGGATAATCCATCGCTATAGCTGTTCTATTCGTTTTTGAGAATTGCATAAGATTGTGTGGAGCATCGTCAAACAATAAGTCACCCACAATCATATCTTTACGATGCGAAAAGATTAAATTGTGCTTTCCAATGAAAGGCAAATGCTCTTCAATCCAATGTTCTTTTTCTACAAACGCACTAGTTATACTACTTGTTACAATTAAAATATCATATTCTTTATGTAATCTCTCCAAAACCTCAATTGCATTCGGCAATGGTTTTAACCTTAAAAAGAGGCCAGGTTCCTTAAGATAATCGTAAATCTTTATTCCACATTGTGGAAGTACATATTTCTCGGAATACCAGCATTTCAACCGTTCAACTGTTAAATTATCATTGTAATCACTATTATAACGGTTATGCCATTCGGACATCAGATCACAAATTACAGAGTCCATGTCTATCAATAGTGTTTTCATTAAATAATCTTCTCCCCTTTAAATACATTCCCCTATGTTCATCTCTATGTTTAAAGATGGTCTAATTTTACTACACTTTTCATAATGTAACTATTCTTGGTTAAATTTGCTTTACATTACTTCGGCAAAGTAGGCACGAGAATGGCTTTAAGTGACTTCTTCTTCTCTGTTCTTACGCAAAGAGGGCATTCCCTCAAAACTAGATAATGTAGAAGAAGTATTGTAAAAATTATCATTTTAATTTTGTGAAAAATTCAAATATCTAAATGTTTGTCCAAACACTTTTTTAATACAGGCATATTTTAACATATGAATGAAAGGAGGAATTATATTGTCTAAAAGAAATCACAATCGTTTTGATGATTCGGATGTTGCTGGTGTCAGCGATCGTTTTGACCACAAGGACCGCGATCGTTTTGATGATACCGACGTAGCAGGCGTTAGCGATCGAGATAGCAGGAGAAAACTAGTACTTGATGTTGACCAAGTTATTATTCGTGCAAACAAGGTAATCATTCTCGATGAAGATGATGACCGTAAAGATCATGATCGTAGGGATGATCGCAGGGATGATCGCAGGGATGATCGCAGAAGACCTTGGTGGATTTAGTTCGATAATATAGAAAAAGGGCAGTGAAGAATTTTAGATCACTGCCCTTTCATATAAACGCTTACATATTATTCTTTTCAAAAGCTACCATTAGTGCTTTACCTGCTTTTTCTAATGCTAATTTTCCCTGGTCGATCGCAGCTGCCATACTGATCCTGGACCAGGGATTACCCTTTCCTCAACCTTACCTACTAATTCAACTTCCACCAGTGGCAGGATAAGCTTGAATTTACAAAAAAAGACAACTCCACGGAAAGGAGCTGTCTTAGAAATAACCTGGTCTATAAAATCGGAGATAGAAGTCTTGAGATTGATTCTTTCATACGTACCCATAAGGACCTTTGCTGATATTCTTCAAAGGTTAATAATTTCGATACCAGCATATCTTCTTTAAAAATCTTGGTGAGTTCTTGTGAAATCTCTTCATCATATAGAAACGCATTAACTTCAAAATTAAGTTTAAAACTTCGATAATCGATATTTGCAGTCCCTACAGAGGCGATTTCTTCATCTACAATAATCGTTTTGGCATGAATAAAACCATTATTATATATATATACTTTTGCACCGATTTTAAGTAATTCTCCAATGTGTGACAGTGATGCCCAATATACAAACAGATGATCTGGTTTATTAGGAATCATAATATTTACATCTACGCCAGATAAACAGGCAATCCGGAGGGCATCTAATAAACTGCTGTCAGGGATAAAATAAGGGGTTTGAATATAAATCGATTTTTTTGCTGACATAATCATTTTTATATATCCATTTTTTATTTGTTCAAATTCTGAATCTGGACCACTCGTCACAATTTGAACTCCGATGTTTCCATGTGCTATATTCTCTGGAAAAAGGTTGGGAACATAATCAACATCATCATGATCAGAAGTCTGGTTCCAATCTAGAATAAATCTGACCTGGAGCGGATAAACAGCCGTACCTTGAATTCGCAGATGAGTGTCTCTCCAGTAGCCAAATTTAGGGTTTAATCCTAGATATTCATCACCCACATTAAAGCCGCCAACATAACCAATTTTTCCATCTATAATAACAATTTTCCGATGGTTGCGGAAGTTCATCCTTAAATTAATGAAGCGGAACTTCGAAGGAAAGAAAACCTCTACTTTGCCTCCTGCTGCACGAAAGTCTTTAAATAGACGTTTCGGTAGTCCCCTAGAACCAAGTTCATCGTAAAGCACCCTGACCTTAACTCCTTCTTTCGCCTTTGAAGTTAATGTTTCTATCAGTTTTTTTCCAAGATTATCGTTTTTAATAATATAGTATTGAATATGGATAAAATCTCTTGCGCTTTCAATATCTTTAAATAACTGCGCAAACTTCTCTTTCCCATCAGTGAAAAGTTCAATCGAATTGTCTTCGGTTAAGATGGCTTGATTGTTACTAAGATGCATATAAATTAAATCCCTGCTATCGCTGGTAAGGCGGTTTCGAAACTGAAATTCATTCGCTTTAAGTGTAGACAATTGATTTTTCAATACATCCTCGAAACCAGTCTTCTTAAGGTCATCCCAGTGAAACAGTTGTTTTCTGCTTAGGTTCCTTCCTAAGAGCAAATACATTACAAAACCTAGGATGGGGATAAAAAAGAGAACCAAAAGCCACGCCCAGGATGATCCAACATCCCTTCGCTCCTGAAAAATAACAATAAGTGCCAAAATAATATTTAGTACTAAAATTACACTAAGCAGGAAAGAAATAATATTCATAAAATTCCCTCTCCAAAAAATAATCACTATCTATAGTATAGTACATATATTCAACTTTGGCTTCTTTGATGCCCCTATAGATAACAGCCATTAAATATCCCATCATACAAAAATAGGAGAGCTGCCTCTCCTATCACATTAATATGGATCAGATACTCGTCCCAGTTCTTCTGCTTGCTGTACCGCTTCTTCCATTTTTGATGTTACAGATTCACTAGCTTTTTTAATACCTTCTGCAATTCTGCTACCATAATCAGGGTCACATTGTGTAAGCATGTCTATCATTCGAACTTGAATTTCTTTTCGACAAGAGGATAATGCACCAGAGAGATTCGAGATTAGTTCCTCTCTTTCCCAATCTGTGAACCTTCGGTAAGTTTCACCCGCTTGGCCAAAATTATTCTCACGTAAGATTTTCTCTCTAACAAGATTGCCTTCTATAAATGGCTGATGCTCTTGACCAGGATTATTTGCTTCCTTTAATCCGCCAATCAATGAAGGTTCATAATTCACATGAGGATTTTTCTGCTTTCCATAATCCTCCCGGAAATCCATTTGACCGCCTTCCTGGTTCGTTGCGACCTGCTTTTTAGGGCGATTGATTGGAAGCTGCAGATAATTTGAACCCACTCGATATCGCTGGGTGTCAGAGTATGAAAAGGTTCTTCCCTGTAATAATTTATCATCTGAAAAATCCAGACCATCTACAAGGACACCTGTCCCAAAGGCAACTTGTTCAACATCTGCAAAATAATTCTCTGGGTTTTTATTTAATACCATTCTACCGACTTTATGCCATGGGACATCTTCTTTATACCAGAGCTTTGTTGGATCGAGTGGATCATAGTCCAATTCGGGATGTTCTCCGTCCTCCATAATTTGAACATAAAGATCCCACTCAGGAAATTCCCCACGTTCAATCGCTTCATAAAGGTCCTGCGTTGCATGACTGTAATTTTTGCCCTGCAAGTCATCAGCTTCTTTTTGAGCTAGGTTTTTAATCCCTTGTTTTGGTTCCCAGTGATATTTTACAAGTACCGCTTTCCCTTCTTCATTTACCCATTTATAGGCATGCACACCTGACCCCTGCATCTGACGATAATTAGCCGGGATTCCCCATGGTGAGAAGACAAAAGTAATCATATGCATGGATTCAGGCTGTTGACATAAAAAGTCAAACATCCTCTCAGGGTCTGTAAGATTTGTGACCGGATCTGGCCTGAATGAATGGACCATGTCAGGAAACTTTAACGGATCACGTATAAAGAAGATTTTTAAATTATTTCCGACTAAATCCCAGTTCCCGTCTTCAGTATAAAATTTAATCGCAAAACCTCTAGGGTCACGGAGTGTTTCCGGTGAGTGGCCACCGTGAACAACTGTTGAAAATCGAACAAACACAGGCGTTTGTTTCTCTGTATTTGTAAAAACCTTTGCTCGGGTGTACTTAGAAATCGGCTCACCATCTATGGTTCCAAATGACTCAAAATATCCATGCGCACCAGCACCACGCGCATGAACGATTCGTTCTGGGATTTTTTCGCGATCAAAGTGACTGATTTTTTCTAAAAAGTCATAGTTCTCTAATGTGGTCGGTCCACGGCTACCTACGGTTCGTACATTCTGATTATCTGTTACTGGATGCCCTTGGCGGTTTGTTAAGATCTCTTCAGGATTATTCTTATCTTCACCTTTTACCATTTTTTACCCCCCTTTTTTACTCTAGTAAGTATTTCCATAAAGGAAGGGTATATGCGCTCAAGACTTATTATAGCGATTTTCCCTGAATATTCTCTACTAATTACAGCCCTTTATATCAATTTAAGTGCTTCCTTTATCAGTACTTTACCACCAACTAGATCAAAGGACCGGTAATAGGTATTTTCTTCAGTTAACGACTGCAAAATCGTTTTTGCTACATCCTCTCTAGGAATGGATCCACTCCTTATGTCCTCTGAAGCGGTTATTTTCCCAGTCCCCGGTTCATTCCTAAGACCACCAGGGCGAATAATCGTATAGGTTAATTCACTTTGTTCTAATATTTTGTCCGCATAGTATTTTGCAACATAGTATGGTTGCATGTTTTCATTCCAATGTTCCCGTCTATGTGCCTGAATGGCGCTAACCATAATAAATCTTTTAATCCCCACCATTTCTGCTGCTTCGATGGTCTTAACAGCACCATCTAAATCAATTAATAAGGTCTTATCATATCCAGTTTGGGCTCCCGATCCTGCTGTAAACACAATAGCATCGCTTCCCCTGGCTGCTTGAGCAATGTCTTCAACACTGTTTTCTAAGCAGGCTACCGAAACGTCAACCTCTAAACTCCTAAATACCTCTGCTTGTTCTTCCAATCGAACCATTGCTTTAACTGTGTGCTCACTACTTTCTCTTAATAGGTCTACTAACAGCTTACCAATTCTTCCATTTGCTCCTACGACAAAAACATTCATACCTTAAACTCCTTTGAATTCTTCTTGATAACTCGACTAAATTTCAGATTATTATCCTTATTGACGTAGAATTAGTAAACCATACATAAAAAACCTCTCGAACTCAGTTTAAATTCGAGAGGTTTTATGTTCATTCAGTTTTTGAAGAAGCAAGTTCATCTATACTTTGAAAAAATTCATTTTTCTTATCTGTAAGAAGCTTTTTCAATAGTGGTTTGCTCTGTTTAGCAGCAAGGATATAAAGAAAGTCCCCTTTTTGGATAACCGTAGTTCCTGTCGGAGTAATCAGCTGATTGTTTCGGATGATAGCATTGACAATTGCACCTTCTGGAAAGGGAATGTCAAGTAAAGTCTTTCCTATAATTGCGGCATCCTCTTCCATTTCATACTCAATCATTTCTGTGTTTACCTTACCGAGTGTAACAAGTTCAAGCGAATGCATGGGCGTTGATTTCTTAGGACCCGTTAATCCAAGTTTTACAGCTAATGGAGTAATGGTTGCTCCTTGTATTAAACAGCTAGTTAGGACAACAAAGAAAACAACATTGAATATTAGCTGACTGTTTTCCACATTTGCAAGCATTGGAAAAGTCGCCAAAACAATGGGAACCGCACCTTTTAACCCAGCCCAGGAAAGAAATGCCACTTCCTTATTTGAGTAATTCATTTTAAGAGTAGAAATAAAGACAGCAATCGGCCTAGCAATGAGCATTAAGATAGCTGAAATCACCACACCTTTAATAATAATATCCCACCTAAATAAATCAGAAGGAAAAACGAGTAGGCCTAAAATTACGAACATTAAGATTTGCATCATCCAAGCGAAACCTTCTGAAAAACGGAATACAGATTGGCGATAGGCAATTTCTGCATTTCCAATCATAATGGCTAACACATATACTGCAAGCAGTCCGCTTCCCTGCAGAAAGGCGGTCACTCCGTACGTGAGTAATGCAAAGGCAATTGCGAATATTGGATATAGACCACTAGAATCGAGATTAATTCGATTTAATGCCGCAACGGATAATTTTCCAAAAAGAAAACCAAGGATCAACCCTAGTCCCATCTGGATGAAAAAAGATCCGATTAACTTTAGAACACTTGCATCTGGGAGGGTTATCAACTCAATCATTGCAACCGTTAAAAAGACAGCCATCGGATCATTTGATCCTGATTCAGCCTCTAATGTAGTCCCGATCTTTTCTTTAATATTTTGACCTTTTAACACTGCGAATACAGCTGCTGCATCTGTTGACCCAACAATAGCACCGAAAAGAATTGCCTCGAGCCATCCTAAATCTAGAATAAACTTGCCAGCAACCGCTACAATTCCTGAAGTTAATAAGACCCCGACAGTTGCTAAAGAAAGTGAAGGTATAATAACAGGACGAAGTGTCTTCCATTTTGTTTGCAGTCCACCTTCGAAAAGGATCACGATAAGGGCAAAAACCCCAATTAATTGAGCTGTACTCGCATTATCAAAATAAATAATACCTAGGATATCGCTTCCCATAATCATTCCTACCAGCATAAAGAGAACGAGGGCAGGGAGCCCCATACGTGCCGAAAACTTAGTAGAAAGAACACCAATAATAAATAAAATAGCTGTTAGCAAAATAAAGGTATCTGTGTGTAAAATATCCTCGAACATATTTTTCAACTCCTTTTTTATAAATTTACATCTAGTTTAATAAGAATAGATTTATTAGCAGGCACACCAATATATTGGCGTGTTTCAGATGGATTTGACTGTTGGAGTCTTTTTTGGATAAGGGAAATAGCTATCCCTTTTGTGTAGGCATGATAACCAAAAGTTTTTCTTAAGGTATGGGTACCAATAGATCCCTCTATACCTGCCTGTTTTGCTGCTTCATTGATAATCCGATAAGCTTGCTGCCGTGTAATTGGTTCAGATCGCTTTCTAGACTTAAACAGGAAGTCGTCATATTGAAGTGATCCTTGCAAAATATACGACTGGATAGTTTGGCGAACCTCTTTGTTAAGGTAAATAGGAGGGTCCACTAGGGCAGAGTGAGAGAGGTACTGACGAGTATCACCAGATTCAGTCATAATGTCTTTTACATATAGGTGAAGTAAATCATGTATTCTAATTCCTGTATTTATACCAAGTAAAAACAAACAATAATCCCGTGCTGAGCGATTTTGTAGGTATGTTTTTATTGAAAGTAATTGCTTTTTATCTGTAATTGCATCAACAGTTTTCATAAGTCACCATCCAATATGTTACATAATATATTATATCACATATTTATGTAACATTTTAATCGTATGCTTTAATTATTGTCTAAAAATTAAAAACACATGAACCATTAGGATCATGTGTTTAAAACAGTTCAAAAAAACACCTATATGAACAATCCCCAGTAAAAAGGAATTTTCCAAATTTCCAGCTATACATAAGTAGAAAAATGCATGCACCCGTACCCAATCCAAATGCAGTAAAATAAACTAGTTCACTATTAAAGCTTAATGACATTTATGATGCTCCTTAACATTTAATGGTGGTAATAGGGTGCCCATTGTTAATTCCAAATAAAAACACTCAAAAAACAACAATAATTTTTTCCGCTGAAATGGTTGAATTTACCTAAAAATGATAAAATTAACTAGTTAATTGTTAATACAAACATGGAGGTGTTACTATATTTACATTTTTTAAAGCACTAGTTGGGTTGTTGATTCTAGATTTGTATTTTGTCTTTATCCCTTCTCTTCTAAAAAATCCTTTCCTTCAATTTGCAGGTTTGCTGGCTTTTTTTCCACTCGCCTTTTTCGTTACAAAATGGGTAGGTCTCGGTGGTTTAAAGGGGATAGGACTTGTCTTTCACAGAGGCTGGTTAAAAAACTTCTTCTTAAGTTTTTGTATTGGTTTCCTTTTTTGGCTTCTAATGTACGGAATCCAATTTTTAAGTGGTGATTTAGAATGGGTCGGGATCAGAAAGTCATCAGAAATTTTGATGCCTCTGTTAATCATTTTAGTTGGATTCTTTATGGGGTCATTTATTAACGATTTAATTTTCAGAGGCTATGTTATTAGTTTCTTACAAGATAAACTGCCTATTGGCTGGGTATTTACAATCAGTATTTTCATTTATGCACTTGACGATTATTGGTATGCAGGCTTTAGCTTAAGTAATTTACTGTTTTCAGTTATTCTAGGCCTCTCCCTCACCTATGCCTTCTATAAGACAGGCTCCATTTGGGCTAATACAGGCATTCACTATGGATTGAACGTAGCCTACGGCCTCTTTTTTGGAATGGTTGGGAACCCAGGCACTTCCATTATGATCGTTAAGGAGTCTGTCAACCAAACAACAACAATTGGTGCCATTAGTCACTACCTAATACCTGCGATTATGTTCCTTTTCCTTTTGATAGGGATGAAATTTTACCACAAAAACACAAATCAAAATAATAACAAATTACCTTTCTCGGCTTAAGTATTAGGAATATTTCTTCATATTTCTGTACATGACTTCCCTACCACTACTCCATACTAAGGCTCAAGGAGGGAGAATCATGGATGTAAATTTATTTACACGGCATGAAGTAAAACTTGAGGACGGAAGTTATAAAGTTATCCTTCATATTAATCCCTTACAAGAAGAATTTGGCGTAGAGTTTGGAGAACTGTTAAGAGCTGTTAAACCAAAGGCTTTAAAAACCTCTGCCATTGAGTATGTCCAAAAGAACCTGCCTAACGTCAAAATGGCTTCTGTAATTGTAATGTCTGGTTCAATATTATTAGGTAACTTTGATTACAGAAAAACATATGCTCATGAGGCACAGTTTAATATGTCTTATTTATATTTTGGTACCACTTCATCCTATATCTCACAAATAGACCGAACAAAAGGAAATTTAAACCTTGTATCACCAAGTTACTTTGACATTAACGTGGATGGGTCCTTAAGCATCACAAAACAATTTGACCCTGCTTTCGTTAATGAAATGCATAAAAGAAATATAAAAGTTGTTCCCTTTTTAAGTAACCACTGGGACAGAGAGGTTGGTAGAGCAGGATTAAAAAATCGGGAATTACTATCCCAGCAAATAGCAGATTTTATTATGAAGAATAATCTAGATGGTGTTCAAGTAGATATCGAAAATGTATCCGAGAGTGACAGGGATCATTACACAGACCTAGTAAAACTCCTAAGAGCAAAGCTGCCAAATCATAAGGAAGTTTCTGTAGCGGTCGCTGCTAATCCTAATGCATGGTCAAAGGGATGGCATGGATCGTATGACTATGTTGAATTAGCAAAATACTCTAATTATATTATGATTATGGCTTACGACGAAAGCTTTCCTGGAAGCCTTGAAGGACCAGTAGCAAGCCACCCTTGGGTAGAACGTTCGATTCAATACGCTATAGCACAAGGAGTTCCATCGGAAAAAATCGTATTAGGGATCCCCTTTTATGGCCGCTACTGGAAAAATGGCGATTCAAATGGTGGAGATGGTATTTCTAACACTAGAGTTGATGAAATGTTATCTCGTTACGGTGGAACAGTTACCTTTGATGAAGCTACAAAATCACCCAAAGCGACGATTACAATAAAAAACACCGATCAATCGATGATAATTGGAGGTAAAACATTAGGACCTGGTACGTATACCATTTGGTTTGAAAATAGTCAGTCCATAAAAGCTAAGATTGATTTAGTACATAAATATAATTTAAAGGGAACGGGAAGCTGGAGCCTAGGACAAGAAAATCCAACCGTTTGGACTGACTATAAGACTTGGATGCTTACCCATGACAACGCACCTCAGCATCCACCTACTACTGAAAACATTCTAGACAATAATAATTATCCCACCCATACTGTTCAGTCTGGGGACACTTTAACAAAGATTGCTGTTATGAACAATTTAACCATTAAACAACTTATGGAATACAATAATTTACTTTCTGATAAAATTTTAATTGGACAAGTACTCTATTTGGTACCTCCAACTACCACGTTACCACCTAAAAATGCTGACCTTACCACTCCAGAAATCACTGGATGGGTAAAACAAGGTACAGATTGGGTCTATTATGAATTATCCGGGAAACTGAAAACTGGCTGGCTACTTGACGGAGGAAAATGGTATTTTTTAAAGAACAATGGCATTATGGCTACAGGATGGATTCTAACTGGCGGTAAATGGTATTACTTAGAAAATAGCGGAGCAATGAAAACCGGATGGGTTAAAGATGCCGGCGTTTGGTATTTTTTAGAGAACAGCGGTGCAATGAAGACCGGGTGGCTATTGACTGGCGGTAAAAAAAATTATTTACATCACAATGGATCAATGGCTACGGGTTGGAAAGAGATTAACGGGAAATGGTACTTTTTCTACACGAGTGGTGAAATGGCATCAAATACAACAATCAACGGTTATAAACTAAACCAAGATGGTGTATGGGTTCGTTAGAGTACATCCACTAAAGGCCATGAGTTCATCATGGCTATTTTTGTTGCATTATTTTTTTATATCTTCTACTATCGGATTGATAAAAATCTGTTGTTTTTTGGTTTGAAAAGGAGTTCCCGATAATAAAATGGAATTAGTAATAAAGATGTGTAAGATATAAAGGAAGTTTGGAGAGGGGAAAAACAATATGATAGAAGAGTTTCGGTTCTCACACCGGCTAAAGGTACGCTACTCTGAAATAGACGGGCAAAAGATTGTTTTTAATGCACATTACTTAACATACATTGATGTGGCTGTTTCGGAGTATTTCGAGAAAGTGTTGCACCTAAACTCTGATAGTGAGTTTGACTTTGTATTAGCAAAGTCAACACTTGAATACAAAAATCCAGCCTATTTAAACGATTGGCTTACCATTTGGTGCCGAATGGAACATGTAGGAAATAAGAGTATGACTATGAAATTTCTTATCACGAAAGAGGAACAAATTGAACCGATTCTACTTGCTGAAATTATTTATGTGAGTGTTGACCATAATACGAAAAAATCAACACCAGTTCCCCATTTTGTCCGAGAGCAGATTGAAAACTTTGAGTGTGAATACCAATAAATCCACATCTGAGCAGATGTGGATTTATTTGTTTTCAAAACATATTCTATTAAAAGTTTGGAGATAATAACCACGATTAAGATGAAAGGATGGGATGTAACATGTCATTAGAATGGTTTGACAGGGTATGTGGAGAGCTGCAGGATCACCTCGAATCTATTTGTGAAGAATATGATCAGGTCGGTCAAATGTCTATTGAAAGAGCTGCGAAACACCCAAGGATTGAATTTTTTGTTGAAACAGCAGATATGGATACGGAAGAACTTGACCGCGACTATTTCTGTACAGTATTCTTTGATCCACAAAATGAAGAATTTTATATCGATACATTCGATGTCGATACTGGACATACCGCGAAGATCATCCTTTCGGACATAGAAGAAATTATTCACGAAGTCCACGAAAGTCTACATGATTACATGAACGACGATGATCACTACACCGATGATGGCGTTTATCTAACTTCTGAAGATGATGATGTTTATGATGAAGCTGACCCTATGATGGATATGGTGGATGATAACGATGGTGTAGAGTACTATGAGGTCGAAGGTGTGGATAGCGGCGATATTTTTGAAGAGATTGATGTCGAATGGTCAACACCAGAGGTTACTGCCTTTAAACATGAAGACGAAGTGGAAGTCACCTATCAATTTGGTGTTGTGGAAGAGACTGGTGATGGTGTTCTAAGACGAGTAAATCGAATCTGGACAACCGATGATGAATTAATAAAAGATGAATCTCATTTTATCTTTAGTAAAGAAGAGGCTAGCACGATTATTGCCATGATTGCCAGTCATATGGATCAATTAAGTGATTTTGATTTCGATCAAATGCCATAAACAAGGGGAGCATACCATTTTGGTATGCTCCATGTTTTAACCACTTACTCCAAAATAACACCGGATTGATAATCTCTCATGAAACTTTCTAAAGTCTCTTCGACATTTTCATTTGCCTCATGCACCTGGACAATGACTTCATTCCGTTGATTGACCGCTACAATGTTCACATCATGGAAWCGGTTGATATACATTTGGACACGCAAATCATTGGCAATATTATTGGCTTCAAATTGGTCTTGGATCAAGAACCGGAAATTTTTCAAAAATCGTCACCCTTTCACCCTTACAATTAGGACATACTTTGATAGTTTTTCCGGGTTATATAAAATTATTTATATTAGTTTACATAATAATATTACAAAGCGATCGTAAGGGCATAATTTGGCCGAGTAAATATATTGGAAAAACTACAAATCTTTCATCATTATTGAACAATATCTCTCATGGCATCATGTACCTGATTAAAGGCAACTTCAAAGCCCGCATAATGTAAAGAATCCCTGGATAAGGGATTCTTTAGGAATTTACTAATATCTGAACAATTTTATCCTCAATCTTCTTCCCTTTACGGTCATCAAGTAAATTGTTCAACATTATTGAAAAAATAAGTGTTTGTCCACTATTTGTTTTCACGTATCCTGATAAAGAACTGACGGTTGAAATGGTTCCGGTTTTTGCCCTAATAGTATCATTAAGCAGCGGATTTTTCATTCGATTTCTTAATGTCCCCCCAGTCATTTTTTCACTAGAACCTGCAATCGGCAGAGAGTTTAAATATGGTTGAAACCAACTTTCATCCTGTATTGAAAATAACAGTTGAGAAATTTGTGTTGCAGGGATTAAATTCACATGTGAGATCCCTGATCCATCCCTTAGTACTAAGGTAGATGTATTAATGCCTAGCTTAGATAACTCCTCCTCCATTACTTCAAGACCCTTTTCCCAACTTCCTTCGTCCTTGACTACCCTCCCCATTTCTTTCACTAAGGTTTCGGCATGGCCGTTATTGCTTAGCTTCATGAATGGAACAAGCAGCTCAGATAACGGAATGGATTGGCGCGTATGTAAAACATGAGCTTCTTTAGGAGTTATCGCTGTTTTCGTTTTTCCTGTCACTTCAATACCTTGTTCAACAAGTGATTGCTTAAAAAGCGCTAATGCATAGCGGGTCGGTTCCCAAACACCGATCCATTCCTTTTGCGTCTTTGACTTAACTGGTAACGTTCCGCTAATTGTAATCGTGTTCGTTGCATGTTCGCGTTCAATGGTAAGCTGTTTTTTGCCATCCTCTAGAACAGTTTCCGTTCGATTGACGATTTTTACATAATCAGTTGCAGGGGTAACGTTCACCTCTGCTTTTTCTCCCCTATGTTTGCCCGGCAAGATGTCAATCATCACCGACCCTGAATCAAAATCACTTGTTGGGGACGCAGTCAATGCTGAGATTTGTGCGCCATAATAGGCTTGTTCGTCACTCCAGGATAAGTCAGTAGAATAGCGGACATCATCATACCACGTATCATCGCCGATTAAATCTCCGTTTATTTTTTTTATACCAAGGTTTTTCAATTCTGCAGCCATTTTATCGAAGTCTTCTTTTAAAAGAGTCGGGTCTCCCTTTCCTTTTAAATAAAGGTTCCCATTAAGGATCTTCTTCTTCACTTTCCCATCCGTGAGTACTTCTGTTTTAAAGGCGTAATCTTCCCCTAAGACAGATAAAGCGGCCGCAGCCGTCAACAGCTTCATGTTCGATGCTGGCCGGAGACGGATATTTCCAAAATGATCATAAATCACTTCTCCAGTTGCAGCATTACGGACACTGACTCCGGCAATGGCTCCTTGTAAATCGGGATCTTCGTTTAACAGTTGAGTCAGCTGCTGTGCCCAATGATCTACTGCATATACGGGATGTGTTTGTGGAATGGAAGCAGCAAGCAGTAGTATCAGAAATATCACATTCAATCTTTTCAGCAAAACCAGTTCCAACTTTCTCTTTTTTCATAAAGTCTATCCCAAAAAAGACAACCTTATTTCATCACACTACTATTTTTACTCAAATAATTCCAATTCTGCGGTGCTGCCAGGCTAATTTGCCAGAATGTTGCCCCTAACAGTTGATAACGATCAATTAAACGATATTTTTCTATAAAACTTCTAATGTCTTCATACCAAACAACATGCTCTACGCCAGTACTCCAATGCCGATACCATGGCGACATCGAAGGTAGGTCAAATTGGATGGGAGATCCTATAGAAATGGCTTGGTTTTGGGCAGTTGCTATTGCCAATGCACGAGTGGCATTTGTCCCAACGACCTTGTCATAGCCATAAAGCGGCATCGCAATTTGTAGTTTACGAGGATTGATTTGGGTGATGGAATATTGAACAACCTGCTCCATCCACCAAATAGGAGAAACCGGATCTGGCGGGCCGCCCGGGTATCCATAGTCAATTGTCATGACCGCAACAATGTCTGCGACACTTCCAATCGCGGCGTAATCATATGCCCCAATGATCCGATTCGTTGGAATATCTTCCGTTTTTGCATGGACATTAACATGCAAAATCAACTCTCCTAATGCATTCTTTAATTCTCTTAAAAATAGATTAAAATCATTGCGTCGAGGCGGGGGTATAAATTCAAAATCGATACTAACTCCTCCGTAACCTCTTTGCCTTGTTAAATTGACCATACTTTCTACCAAATTTCTGCGGAATTCCGGGTTTCCAAGCACCTGACCTGCCAGCTCCGCACTAAAATCCACTCCGGTAAAATTACGAATCATTAATAAGGGAGTGATATTTAACTGTTTACTCCGCTCCACTATCGCTGAATCTTCTATCTCGTTATAGGCATAGCCTTCAGCTGTAAATGAATAGGCTACGACCGCTAGATACGTTAGTTGATCGGCGAGTGTATCGAGAATTGCAAGGATGCGGCTGTCGCCTGATGGCACAATAAACCCTAGTGTCGCTATGTCTAATTTAACCGGTGATGGGATGTTAATTATCTGCCCTATGAAAAGCTGGTTCGGGTCGATCCCAGGATTTGCTCCAAGTATCACTGAGATGTCCACACGAAACTGCTGGGCTAGTTTCCATATATGATCACCTTGCTTGATTCGGTAGGAGCGAATTGCTAATTGGTTGTCTGGTATGTACAGCGCGAGTCCAGGAACAAGGGAACTTGTTGGTGGCAAAGCATTTAGTTCAATGATTGATTGAATGGGGGTACCATATCGACTAGAAATTGCCCACAAACTTTCTCCAGAACGAACCACATGAATGCCCATCATCTCACACTCCTTTACCATCATCATATGGACATTTCTCTTGGAATATGAAAAAACGAACTAGTGAAACCAGTTCGTTTTTCCTGCCTACAACCGAGGATCAATTGGTTCAGCTTCTAAAGCGAGTATGCCTAACACACACTCATGAACACGTTCTAAGGATTCTCTTCGTATAAATCGATTAACAGCCTCTACACCGAGAGAGAATTCCTTTAATGCATTTCGCTGTTTCTTGCCAGCATTTCGTTTCTTTAACCTAGACAGATTTTCAGGCAGCAAATAATCGATTCCATAAATGATATGCAAATACTTACGACCCCTCACTTTTATTGCTGGCTGAAGGAGTTTCCCTTTGTGTCGTGTAACAAACGATTCCGGTTTGACAACAAATCCTTCATGACCCTCTTCGGTCATTTCTTCCCACCATTTAATGGCCGCTTTCATGGACTCTTCATCATTAACCACCCGGTAGTCTGTTTCCACAAACAACCCTGAAATTCTGCTGAATTCTTTGTTTTTTTCCATATGCCACGTATGTGGCTTGTCAAAAAAGGTTTCCGTGCTGTGTGCCAATGTATGGAAGGGTGCAATTTGGATTCCTTCAAATCCTTCTGTGTCCCAGCAATATTTCTGATACACTTTATTGAACACATTAGCGTTTTCCATTCCTGTATCCACTTCTTTAATCCAACCCGCAACATCTTTTCCGCTTTCAAGAGCTGTTTGAAGGGATGCATGTAACTTTTCGCGGTCAAGTAAGGCCATTTCACCAACATGTGCATATTGATTGACTATTAGGTCTTTTGCTTTAAGATTCCAAGGAAGAATTTCCGCATCAAGCAGCACAAAATCTGTGTTATACATTTCGAAATAACCACTTTTCACTAAGTCCTCATTCAGGAGTGTAACAATTTGTTCTTCTAGTTCTTTATTGAAAAAGGCCCTGCCTGTCCGGGTATATATGGTACCCAAGGTTTCTCTGCCAACATAATCCTTGGCAATTTCCTTATTTTTAAATAAAAATAATATTCCCCGGCTGCCCATATGTTTCTTTTCAACCACCATTGTATCTACACCATTAGCTTGGTAATATTCAAAGGCTTCCATCGGGTGCTCGAGATACCCATCTAATCGCGAAGGTTTCGGCGTTGGACTCATCGTTGGCGGAAGATAGACAATTTCCTCAAGCGGCAGCGTATAATGTGATAAGTCGTCCAGAGCTGGCTTAACACCATCATCATAAATCATAATTTCTCCGTAAGGTTCCGTTAATACCGAATATCCGTTCAAGAACTTTCTTATATTTGGAGCTGAGAGCCTCTTCAGTTCCCATTCCTTTAATGGATTGTCAGGCACATTCGCATAATCCTGCTTTGCCTTGACCGCGACAAAATGTCTTTCCGGATAACGATAAGCGGTTAAACTGCCTCCGAATACGACACCTTGATCAATATTTAAAGTGTTATTCACCAATAATGGCTGTGGTTTTGGATCATGCCCCCAAAGAATGAGTTCACTTGTTTGATGAGAAACTGACCAATCTTTTCTGATTGGCTTCCCATGTTCATCAAGTCCCCCGTGATCTCCGTACCGACAAAAATCAGAAATGCGGGGCGACTGCTTGCCGATATAGTGATCCTTTATTCCAGCATGAACGGCTACCACAGCATTCACACCATTCTTTTGAATAATATAATGGGATTTTGCTTCTAAAAGCAACTCTTTGATTTGCGCCTTTACCTTTTCCGTTTCTTCACGACCGTACTGGCGCTTGAAATCTTCAAATTCTGCGGCTACATTTTCATCACCATGTGCCAACGTAACATTTTTTCCATCAAGCCAGCGGGCAATTTTCCAGCCGTGATTACTATCAATCATATAGGCATAACCTGCTGCAACGTGCTTTTGGAAAAATTGTAACGTGTCTATTGACCTTGGTCCTCGGCTCAGAACATCTCCTAGCGAAAGGATTTTTCTTCCCTCCGGATGAATATAATACCCCTCCTCGTTTTCCTGATAACCAAGTTTGTTCAGGATCTCAAGAAATTCATCATAGCAGCCGTGTATGTCTCCGATCAAATCGATTCCGTTACCCACATCAATGGTCAATGGGTTATCAAGACGGTTGATATTTAGGACTTGCAGCTCTTCCTCCCCAAGCATGTAGACACGGCGATAAGGTTTCTTTTTAATGAAGCGGAGGGTATTTTTAAAATGTTGATACTGCTGTTTAATTCGATTTCGGCCCCGAGGAAAAGCCCGCTCGTTGTCTCGTCTCATTAATTCTGTTTCTGAAATATTTAAAACCATTGCAATTACGGGCACATGGTATTTTTTGCCCATTTGCAGATATTTTTCATGTTCTTCTTCTCGTAAATGGGTAGCATCAATAAAGGTTAATTTATTGAGTTTGCTTCGTTTTGCAATGACATAATCCATCGCATCAAATGCGGCATTGGATATTTGTTGATATTCATCAAAAAGTGCATCACTTTCGTCTTTTGGACGCCCGTTCCAGCTAATAAACTCAATATCGCTTACAAGAATACGGAATTGGTCAGAACTGACCAATTCAGAAGTGAGAATCTGATTTTCTTCGATTAATTGATTTAATAGGGTTGTTTTACCCGTATTACTAGGTCCTACAAGCAAGATAATTCCGGCATGTGGTAAATGGATTGTTGTCATCTTCCCTCCTCCCTTCTGAAAATGGCCATTTGTGTTGGATGTCCGTATGCCGGATGCTCCTCCCCAATCCCTTGAATGCTGATTTGATAAGGAGAATTCAAGGTCCACTCTTTTACTTTTTGAACAAATTCAGCTCTTGTCCATTCAAAACGGTGATCATCATGACGCATATTTTCTTCCATTTCATAGAGCACATTGTATTCCTGGTTGGGCGTAGTCACTATAAGCGTCTTTGGACGGTAATCATTCAGTATCGTATCAAAGATTTTAGGCAGCCTATCCTCATCAATGTGTTCAATCACTTCACACAAGATGATAATATCTTTGTTTTGCAAGCGGCTGTCAAAATAAAACAATGACCCAGCTAATGATTGTGGTTCTACATATCCTTCTTTTGCATTTACTTGCTCAAATCGTTCGATTGCCTTGATTCGAGCTTTATTAGAAGGCTCAATGGACAAAATTTCTGTTACTCCTTTTAAAAAACCCAATTGGACTGAGAGTTTTCCTTCCCCAGCGCCAAGGTCCACGATTGAGTCTTTTTCCGGTAAAGTGCGAATCAATTCAAGGATTGCCTCGTAACGAAGGTCATTTAAGCGAATCCTCGGGCTCTCTTTCTGGCTGTAGTTAGTCTGTCTTTTTTCATAATATTTAGATTGAGATATTAACGCATTAAACCTTAGGGCACGCTTAACAATCATCTGCTTTAATGGATGGCTCTCCAACCAACCCTCGCCGTAGCGTTCCAGCTTTTCAACTTCTCTTTCATCTAAGAAATAATGCTTATAATTATCGATTACCGGAACTAGAATAGAAACATGCTTTAAAGCGTTCTGAACCGTTTGTCTGCCAAATATCGTTACAAACCGAGCTGTGCTTTTATCACGGATGTTACTTTCACCGCGTTGTATTGTAACTTTGTAGTCCATTGGTTCAAACAACTCAACAAGTTCATGGTCACGTAAATCGGTTGACACTGGCCCAAACGCCAGCTCCATTTCAAATGGATGGTTAACCCACTCTACATAAGCTTCATCAGGCTTTCCATTCAAAGCAGTGCCAAGAGCCTTGCGAATGGTGGTGATAAAAAGGCTGCTGACAGCAAACTCGCGGTCATTTATGTAATGGGTAATATCATAGGAATCAGCTGAATTTCGGACTAAATCAATTGGATCCGGCTTTACGTAAATAACAAACTGTACTTCTTCTTTCGTAAAAACAGGGTAAAAGAGGCGTACCTTAAAATCTTTCTCATTCCGATCATACAAATTATCCGGATTTTTCGCGATCAGATAAGAAACCATCTCTGCACCGGAACCCCTTACGGTTAATGATAACTGCATCTTTTTTTGCACATCACTTTCCTCTGAAGAATAATTACACATACCTATTATCATGACACAAAAATAGTTATTAAAAAATCACAGGGACGGTTCTTGCGCTTCTTTCGTTTAGCTAAACGAAAGAAGCAGAAGAACCGTCCCCATGACTACCGTTAAAAATCATCAGCATAGCGGGATCTTCTATACTTTGCATTATGGCAGGCTTCGCAGGTTGGAAACGAGTGATCCCACGGAAGGTTCTTTCCACAGTTTTTGCATTTTTTGACGAATTTTTTGATGTCTGTTTTTAATTTGTCTTGGACCTTGTCACTCATTTCCTCACGTAGCCGCTCCCAATATGCGGCTTCCGTT
This sequence comes from Bacillus sp. MRMR6, assembly GCF_001940785.1. Taxonomy (GTDB): domain Bacteria; phylum Bacillota; class Bacilli; order Bacillales; family Cytobacillaceae; genus Neobacillus. The sequence continues at coordinate 109,870 of NZ_MSLS01000010.1, read as the reverse complement.
CTTTCTCCTAAGCGATATAAAAAGAGCAGATGTAAACCGATCGCTTTATATGCTAATTCAAGATCTTCCAAACTTCGTTCCTTATATGGTGGCTCTGGGAGAGGATTTCCTTGTATAATCGCATACATCGTATCTTCCCATTGCCTAATCAGTGATTGTTCATTTTTAGAAAAAGGAAGATGCAAAAATCCATAAAGATCCATTAGTGGCAATCGCGCCTCAATTTCTGTTCCCGCAATTACATTATAAAGTGTCCGTTCCTCGGCCAGTGATGCTTTTTTGGTTCCTGGAGGGCTATCAAATTTTCCCCAAAGCTCGAAGAATGTACCTAAATCACGATAATAGCGTTGAAAGCGTTCAAACACTGAATTGGTCGGAGCAATCGCAAATGTATGAACAGGCTCATCCTCCTGTATTAACAAACGCTTCATCATTTTAATATCTTTAGTGAACGCTACTTTCCCGATATCATAAATTCCTTTTCGGCCTGCACGTCCTGCAATTTGTTTTACCTCCTGGGAAGTTAACAGCCTTCTTCTCGTGCCGTCAAATTTTTCATTCTCTAAGAACACAATCCTGCGAATTGGGAGATTTAAGCCCATCCCAATCGCATCCGTTGCAACGATGACCTTTGTTTTTCCTTCGTTAAACTGCTGAATTTGTTTCTTCCTCGTTTCAGGAGGCATACTGCCATAAATCATACTAACCGAATGGCCATCACTTTGAAGCCGGGAAGCTGTTTCAAGTACTCGACGTCTCGAAAAGCAGATTAAGGCATCCCCTCGTTTTGCATGTTTAATATGAAATTCTTTTGATTCGACCTCGAGTGGCGTATCACGGCTATACTCATGAATTTCAATATCTGACTCCCCTAAAAGCTGGAGCAGCATGGGCTTTGAATTTCTGCTGCCGATAATATGTACCTCATGTGCATTTGCTTTTGTAATGGCCTTATACCAGGAAAAGCCGCGGTCTTTATCGGTTATCATCTGGGCCTCGTCAATCACGATCACATCATAGGTTTCTTTCTCATGAAACATTTCAACCGTGCAGGAGATATGATTTGCATTTTCAACGATTTTTTCTTCTTCACCCGTTTTTAATGAGCAGAGAGTACCCTCATAATTTAACTTATCATAAACCTCAAGTGCTAATAATCGGAGTGGTGCGAGGTATAAACCACTCCTTGCTTCTTTCATTCGTTCTAACGCATGAAAGGTTTTACCCGTATTGGTTTCGCCTATATGAAGGACATAGCGGACTTGCCGCTCGACTCCTGGCCTGTATTCCTGACCAAAGATATCATCCATCATCCGAGCTTCTTCTGCTCTTTTCCTTTGCAGCTCAGCCTCTTCCTCTGCTTTTTTCCGTTCCCTTTCCGCCAAATCCCGTTCAAAAATATCATGATGAACTTGCGGGTCAAATGGAAGTTCAGCAATTTTTAACAAATCGCTCAAATATTCATCCTGTATATCCTCAATAAAATATCCTTCCACTTCATAAAGAAGCTGATCGATGCTGCCCTTCACAAAGGAAGCTGTTAATGGCTCATTGAAACTATTTAAAAACTCTTCTTTCCATTTCGCTGAAAGGTTTTCTAACACATGTTGAGGAATCAGTTCTGAAATATAATCTGCAATCAACCCCTCATATACGAAAAAGTATGTCTTGTATTCGAAATAATTTCTGCCCCATTGAAGAGTCTTATGAATATCACCTGTTAATTCTTCAAAAAATTTCCCCACTGTTGTATAGGAAGAGGGATTAAATTGACCCTGCTCAACTAATTTTTCTTCAAGTGCAAACGTATCGATATTTTGGAATTTCACATTATTCTTGATATCTGAGGCCAATTGTTTCGCCACAAAATGTCTGACAGATAAATATAATAGTCCGTAGTTTTCTTCAATCATACGGTTGGCCGCATGATCAATTTTCTTTCTCATCTTCATTTTTCCTTCTTCAAGGCGCGTTTGTTCTTCTCTTTTTATAAAAATTGCTTTTGCCTTGTGATATCTTTCTTCCCACAAAGCATCCTTCCCCTCAAATCTTTCCATTAGCCAATCCAAAACGTCAAAAGGCTGATAAACTCGCATTTCATCACGGAAGAGTTTATTAATCAATTTGCGGTCGATACCGTGTACTTCAAATCCTTTTTCACTTAAAAATAGCTTTTTCTCATTTTTGGGTACATCATTTGTCGATTTATTTAACCAAACATTGATCCAAATTTGTTCAAAATAATGCCTGCGTTCAGAAAGATATTCTTGGAAGGATGGGAGAGTTTCCATACCTTCAAAAAAACGATCAATGTCTTCATAGACCTTATTTTGTGTATGTTCTACAGCTAAGGGATAGATGGCTGTTAATTTATTCACAATTTCCCTCCTTTTCTATTTATTGTTAATTTTATTATAACAAAAAACAAGAAACCGAATAAACATTCGGTCCCGCTTAAATATTATTCTTTTCGCAGTATTGGTCTACCAATTCTTCGATTTGGTCTAGTTCTGGAAACTTACCAGAAAACCGAAACTGGATTTCTTCGAGAAATTCTTCTCTATTATAAACATGAATAGCCCCATTTTGCTGAATCACGCTGAATTCAGGTACAAACCGATATCCGTTCCGCTCAATTGCTCCCATAATGAGTCCCCTTTTTTTGTTTTTTTTAGTATAAGCAGAAATACTTTGATTAACCCAGGAAACCAAGCTTTCTGGTCCAAAAAAAATAGAGGAAAGTACAAACGTACTATCCTCTCCTTACTTTTAAGCTGTCGTATACATTTCCTTTTTATTAGACTCATGGCGTATCGTAGCCTGTGCCGCTGCTAACCTAGCAAGTGGTACTCGATAAGGTGAGCAGCTGACATAATCTAACCCTGTTTTGTAACAGAAATCAATGGAGGTTTTCTCTCCGCCGTGCTCGCCGCATATACCTGTTTTTAAGTCCGGCTTTGTTCCGCGGCCAAGACGAACTCCTTGTTCTACCAGCTTCCCAACACCTTCTTGGTCAAGTACTGCAAACGGGTTTTCAGGTAATACTTTATTTTCGATATATGCTTGAAGAAACTTACCTTCTGCATCATCACGGCTATAGCCAAAAGTGGTTTGGGTTAAGTCATTGGTCCCAAAGGAGAAGAAATCAGCTTCTTCGGCGATTTGATCTGCCGTTAATGCCGCACGTGGTATTTCAATCATGGTCCCAATGGTATAGTGAAACTCCTTACCTGTCTCTTCCTGAACTTTCTCGGCAGCATCAATAACCAATTGACGCATTTGCTTTAACTCATTTACGTGGCCTACGAGCGGTATCATAATTTCTGGCTGAACCTCAATCCCCTTATCAGAAAGCTTTGCAGCTGCATAAAATATGGCCTTTGCCTGCATTTCGTAAATTTCAGGGTGAATCATCCCTAAACGGCAGCCGCGGTGGCCAAGCATTGGATTGTACTCATCCAACTGGCGTACTTTCTTAAGCAGCAGTTCTTTCACCTTCAACTCCGGTGATGCTGGGTTTAAAATTTGTAATTTCGTTACTTCTACTAACAACTCTTCTTTATCCGGCAGAAATTCATGCAAAGGCGGGTCTAATAATCGAATCGTGACTGGGTACCCCTTCATCTCTTCAAAAATGCCTTCAAAGTCTTGTTGCTGCATTGGTAGCAGTTGATCAAGCGCTTCTTTCCGTTCACTATAGGATTCTGCTAAAATCATTTTTTGGACAGTTGGTATCCGCTTCAAATCCATAAACATATGTTCAGTCCGGCACAACCCGATCCCACCTGCACCAAATTCAAAGGCCTTCCTGGCATCTTCAGGGTTATCTGCATTAGCACGGACACCCATTTTACGCTCTTGGTCTGCCCACGCAAGTAATAGCTGAAATTCGTCTGATAACTCTGGTTCAATCATCGGGATCTCACCTAACATAATTTCACCTGTAGATCCATCAATGGTAATCACATCACCATATTTAACTAGTGTCTCTCCTACCGTAAATTGTTTTGCTTTTACATCGATTTTTAACGGTTCACACCCGCATATACAAGCTTTACCCATTCCGCGCGCGACCACCGCTGCGTGACTGGTCATTCCACCCCTGCTTGTAACAATGGCTTGCGCAGCAACAATTCCATGGATATCATCTGGCGTAGTTTCAGGACGGACTAGTATCACTTTTTTTCCTTCATTATTTAATTGTTCTGCTTCGTCTGCATCGAATACGACTTGACCTGTGGCCGCACCGGGAGAAGCAGGCAGCCCTTTTGCAAGGAGTGTGCGTTCATATTTGTCATCAATTCGACGGTGCAACAGTTGATTTAATTGGTCTGGATCTACACGCAGCAACGCGGTCTTTTTATCAATAATTCCTTCTTCAACCATTTCCACCGCAATCCGAATCGCTGCTTGGGCTGTTCTTTTTCCATTGCGGGTTTGAAGGATAAATAGTTTTCCTCGTTCTACAGTAAACTCAATATCTTGCATTTCCTGATAATGCTTCTCTAATCGCTTACAGGTCTCGGCAAATTGCTTGTATACAACCGGCATCTCATCTTTTAAAGTATGGATGGGCTGCGGAGTCCGAATACCTGCAACAACATCCTCACCCTGAGCATTGATTAAGTATTCGCCATATAGGATATGTTCTCCAGTTGAAGGGTTACGAGTAAAAGCAACACCGGTTCCTGAGTCATTCCCCATATTCCCAAACACCATACTTTGGATATTGACAGCGGTCCCTAGATGATCGGGAATTTTATTTAATCGGCGGTAAACAATTGCACGCTGGTTATTCCATGAATTAAAAACGGCATTGATCGCTAAGAAAAGCTGTTCTTTCGGATCCTGTGGAAATGCCTTTCTTGTATGCTTCTTTACAATCCCTTTATAGCCTTCAATGACTTCTTTCCAATCTTCCGCCGTCATTTCGGGATCGGTTGTATAGCCTTTTTCTTCTCGAGTTTCCTCTAATAATTGTTCAAAATAATATATATTAATATCAAGAACAACATTACTAAACATTTGGATAAAACGACGGTAAGAATCATAGGCAAACCTGTGATTATTCGTATGTGCTCCTAAACCTACAACGGTATCATCATTCATTCCAAGGTTTAAGATGGTATCCATCATCCCTGGCATAGAAAACACAGATCCTGAACGAACGGAAACAAGCAATGGATCAACCGGATCTCCCAGCTTTTTTCCCATTTTCTCCTCTAAATGGCTGAGTGCACCTAATACTTCACTTTCAACAAGAGAGGTGATTGTCTTTCCCGCTTCATAATAGGTGTTACAAGCATGCGTTGAAATCGTGAATCCATATGGAACTGGCAATCCAATCCGCGTCATCTCTGCTAAGTTTGCCCCTTTTCCTCCAAGCAGCTCCTTCATATTGCCATTACCTTCATGAAATAAATAAACGAATTTCTCCATTGGTTAAAAGCTCCTCTCTTTTTTTAACACCTCTAAAATTAAGCCCGCTGTCTCTTCTATTGCTTTATTTGAGACGTTGATGATCGGACAACCGACGCGCTTCATAATCTTTTCTGCATAATCTAGCTCCTCAAGAATACGTTCGAAGCTTGCATAGTTTGCTTTTGAGCCTAATCCTAATGCTTTCAGACGTTCTGTGCGGATTTCATTTAGTTTATTTGGTGAAATAATTAAGCCAATACAATTCTTTCTCGGTATCTGAAATAGCTCCTCCGGTGCTGGCACCTCCGGAACTAATGGTACGTTCGCTACCTTAAACCGTTTATGTGCCAAGTACATGGATAAGGGCGTTTTAGATGTTCTGGAGACACCGATTAAAACAATATCCGCCTTTAAGACCCCTCTAGGGTCGCGGCCGTCATCATATTTAACGGCAAACTCGATTGCTTCTATTTTTCTAAAATACTCTTCATCTAGCTTTCTCATTAAGCCTGGCCGATGATGTGGCTGTTTGTTAAAACTTGTCGAGAATGCATTCATCAAGGGAGTTAACAAATCGATCGCACTTATGTTTTCTTCCTGGGCCCTCTGGTCTAGGTAATTCTTTAATTCGGGTATGACAATCGTATAGGCAATAATCGATTTTCCTTCTTTTGCTAAGATGATCACATCTTCAATATCCTCAAAGTCTTCCACATACGAATTACGGCGAATCTCTACATTCCCACCATTAAATTGTGTAGCCACTGCTTTTACAACGAATTCAGCCGTTTCCCCAACTGAATCAGAAACCACATAGACAACTTCTTTTACTTCTAAAATGGCTGCCACTCTCCCTTAAATTGACTTTTAATCCATGATCTCTATATATGCTTTTGTTATCGTTGTTTTCGTAATTCGGCCAACAATCATATATGTATGGCTTTCTTTGTTAATTTCTTTCACCACTGGTAACGAATCAATGTGATTATTGATCATCTTTTTCGCTGCCTCAAGTAAGGTTTCGTCTGGGTAAATCGTAATTACATTTGGCATTCTTGTCATAATTACATTTACTGGTAATTCTTGGAGATCTTGATTACCAATCGCTGTTCTTAATAAATCCTTTCTCGATATAACCCCAGCTAAGTGATAGTGCTCATCTACGGCGTAAAGTGTCCCCACATCCTCTAAGAATAATTGAACGATTGCATCATAAACTGAAGTAGATTTCTCAACAACAATCGGATGTGCTTTGTAATCCTTTACCTTTTGGTGGAGGAACCTTTCAGCTTTCATCTTGGTTTCATAGTTATGATTAAAAAAATAGCCCACCCTTGGCCTGGCATCTAAATTCCCAGCCATCGTTAAAATCGCTAAATCTGGTCTTAATGCAGCCCTGGTTAAGGAAAGCTTCTCAGCGATTTGCTGCCCTGTTATCGGCCCGCCTTCTTTAACTATTTGAAGAATCTCAGCCTGACGCTTTGATAACTTAATCACATTCACCCCATTTATATCATAATTATGTACTATTTTTCGCAAAAATTTTAAATGTGCTATACTTATTTTTATTTAGTATATTACATTTGAGTGAAATGCGAAACAATTAATTTTACTTATTTTTGTCTAATTAGAAAACAAAAAAGAATTCCATCGTGTGACGGAACTCTTATTATTTTTGACAATTAGGACAGAAGAAGGTTTTTCGTGAAGAAATAGTCTCTTTCACAATTGTCGCTCCACATCTATGACAATTTTCTCCTTCACGATCATACACTAGGCAGAGCTTATTATATCCACCGGTTAATGTATCCCCATTATAAAAAGGATTATCCATGTATCCTCCGTGCTTAAGCGCACTTTGCAGAGCCTGCTGCACCGATTGATAGAGGATAGTACGCTCAGTTTTACTAATCTCTTCTATTTCCTTTTTTGGAAGGAGCCCTGCTTGGAAACAGATCTCATCCGAATAACAATTGCCAATACCTGCGATAAATTTCTGATCAAGCAGTTTTGTTTTTATCCTTCCCCTTCTGTTCCCTAGTAAATCTAAGAACTTTTGAAGTGTAAAATCCTGCTCAAGAGGCTCAGGCCCAAGATCCGATAGCTCTTGCTGAACATCCTTTTCATTATATAAATGAAGATATCCTAAGCGAAGCCCAATAAAATAAAGATGTTGATCTCCAAATGATAAACGCACCTGAATGGTCCGCTTTGGTTTATCTTCTTCACTGCCAAAATACATCCAACCGCCGAGCATTAAATGCAGCAATAGGACTTGACCGTTTTGTAGGTGAAAAAGCAAATGCTTAGCTCTTCGATTCACAGCCACGACCTTTTGATTTTCTACGGTGCGAATAAATAAATCCGGGTGAACATTAATGGATTTCTCACGATTGATCTCTACATCTGTGATGACTTGATTGGCTATCCTTTGGTTCAATAGTCCCCTGTAATTCTCCATTTCCGGAAGTTCAGGCATCTACTGCTTCCTCCCTTAAAATCGCTTTTTCCATATCATTTCCTAGAATACCGAGAAAAACGCAAAAAAACCGAACTCAGAAAGTTCGGTTTACATACATTCGTAAGCGGGTGATGGGAATCGAACCCACTACATCAGCTTGGAAGGCTGAGGTTTTACCAGTAAACTACACCCGCATTGCTCATGTCTTAAAATCACTATCAACAAGACAATAAATATTATACCGCTCAATATATTGAAAACGTAAAGATTGTTTCATGCACATAAATCATTTTCTCATTCTAGATTTTTAAGTTTTTCCAATAAAGCCCCTGATGTTTCTGCAGCAATAAATTTACCGTTAACAATAGCATAGGGAGATTGCTGACATTCTTTACATTTACTCTGACAATCATATTCTTTGAATTGAATATTTTTTTTATTTAGAAAGGCAGAATAATCAGATGCAAGCTCATCCGTTAAAAAACGATCTAGATTTTTCTCACAAACATCAATTTTGGTTGTTTTATTTCTTGAAAAAAACTTGGTAATAGATTTCACCATTTAAACATCCTTCATTGTTGATATATTCCCCTACATTATACCTAAACAATAGAGCATGCTTCCAATCATCTGTTTGTTCGCTTTATTGGGTTTTCTCTTATTAGTTTAGTTTGTGCCACTGTGAAACGAAACGAATACTCAACTAATTCCCTCCTTAAGCCATTTTCTAAAAGTATATCATACAAGACTACTCGGGTTATTGCTAATATCACTGTGAATAAATAATCCCTACAACCATTAAACAACAAATCCGTTACTAAAATTTATACCATGATATTTATAAGTAAAATGCACAATTTTTTGGACAAATACCGTTGCTAAGCCCCTCCACCACTCATATTATAAATGGACAAACTAATCAAATAAAAGGAGGAAAGTTCTTGGATATTAAAATTGTCAATGTCCCGTTTAGTGAAATCTCCTTTTTCTCGTCTCATTTAAAAAGTGCTGGGATGGATTACTATCGGGTCGAACAAACAACTTCATGGCTTGCAGCCAAAACAGGAAAAAAAATCGCTGGAATTATTGGGATAGAGACAGTTGGTAAGATCGCCCTTTTAAAGAGCGCATTCGTCCTAGAAGAATACAGAGGTAAGGGTATATTTGACCAACTTTTAAAAACAGCTTTAAAGCAAGCTATTGCGCTAGGTGCTTCGGAGGCAATCGGGTACTGTCTGCCTATGTCATTGAAAGGATTTATTAGGAATGGTTTTAAAGTTTCCTATCAATATAATGAAAGAGTGACTTGTGTTGTGAAAAAATTATATAAATTTAATAGGAGAGCAATTAGCAATGCGGAAAAAATAGCTAAAATTATTGATGGCGTCATTGTTTCAGGAGATCGGTATGCAGAATTTTTCGATGTGGTTAACCGCCCTGTCTTTGTTAAAAAACCCAACACATTAGTATTTCTTTATTACCTCGCTGACATTCGGATTGCAAGAAGATTAAATCGGTTTGAAAATTGTATCGTCGTTTATCAAGAAGGTTCCATGGTTGAGAACTTTCTGCCTCATCTCACCTATATTAAGGTGAGAGATATGTGGTCATCCTACTGGAAATTTATAGACTATTATCGTAGTTTATGGAATATTCCGCTTTTTGCCATAACTGGCACATGTGGCAAAACGACGACTAAGGAAATGATTAAACATATCTTAAGTTCACGGATGAACGTTCAAGCCACCTATTTAAGCAATAATACTACTCTCTCGCATTTAGAATACTTAGTAGGAATAACTGAGAGAACTGACGTCGCCGTGTTTGAAACTCCAGTAAGCGGACCTGGCCTACTAGCAGAAACCTGCCGCTTTTTCCGCCCTACGATTGGAATGATTACAAATATTGGAGTGGATCACTTATTATATTGCAAGACTCTTGATAATTATATTCAATCAAAAGGTGAAATTGTTAGGGGATTGAATTATGAAGGGACTCTTATTTTAAATAGTGATGATGATCGCATCAAAAAAATACCACTTAAAGATTACAAAGGAAAACTCATCTATTTTGGTATAGAAAATCAGGCAGATTTCGTTGCCACCGATATCCAATATACCAACGAGGGAATGCAATTTGTCGTTCAGTTTCAAGAACTGAGGGTTCCTGTAACAATAAATGAATTTGGCAGACATCAGGTATATAATGCATTGGGTGCAATTGCTGCTGTTTATCAAATCGGAGTATCCATAACGGAAGCAGCCAAAAGACTCTCAACCTTTCATAATATCCAATCTCATTTAGAAGTTTTTGAAAGCTTCAACGGTTCAATGATTATAGATGATACCTGGAGTTCAAACCCAACATCATTAGAAGTTGCGATTGAAGCATGGAATAACATCGGAAGTAAACGTCGAAAAGTAGCTCTATTAGGTGAAATGTCGCTGTTGGGAGATAAAGAGGTGGAAATACACCAAAGTGTTGGAAAACTAATCGCTGAAAATAACATAGATGTCCTAATCACATATGGTGAATTAGCAAAAGAAATTGCAACCGGCGCCAGAATGCATGGAATGAATGGGGTCATTCACACCTGTAATGATGCAGCCGAGGTAGAAAATTCAGTTTTGCCTTATTTAGATAATAAATCATCTGTCCTTCTCAAGGTCTCTATGTATGATAAATCAATCACGAGTCTAGTAACAAAATTAAAAAAAGGGCGTAAAAATCTTGGGAATTAGCATCACTTTAGTTAAGACGTTATCGCGGCGGGATGGTTCGTTCTGTTGGGGAGGGTAAATATACCATTGCCCCGCATGCTAAATTACAAATGGGATCGTACGGTAGAAGGAATTAAAGGCCTGGTGGAATTCAATCCAGACCCGGATCACGGATATGCAGTAGACTACATTAACCCCATCTACAGGTAAATACGTCCATTGGTAAAGTGGCCTGTCACCGCTCGAAACTTATTGCATTCGACAAGTGACGGCACCCTTTAGGTACAAAAGCAGAGAAGTAATAACTCTTAGAAGTAGTTTTAAAATACTCTGTAAAATCCTTTTTAGCTTTCCTCTATTCGATCGATAGAACCATTTTTCCCTTTGCTTTTTTACTCAATATTTGCTCATGTGCTTTTTCAGCATCACTTAGGGGCAGTTCATCTCCAACTATGGGTTTTAACATGCCAGCTTTCAAAAAGGATGCAACCCCCTCTAAGCTCTCCTTATACTCATGAGCTGGCGCATTCCAAAGTGCCATCCCGAGGATGTCCGCTTCTTTTATCATTGCCAATCTTGGATTTACCTCGATGCTGCCACGATTGCCAACAATAACAATACGTCCAAATGGGGCAATAATTTTCAAATCAGTTTCCAAATTTTCATTGGCCAATGACTCGATAATGACATCTGGACCCATACCGTTGGTCAAATAAAGAATCTCATTAAAGGAATTTTCTTTAATATGATTGAGTACGTAGGTAGCTCCCGCTGCTTCCACTAAAGCTTTTCCCTCCTTTGTACTGGCAGTTCCGATAACTGTAGCACCAATCCCTGCCGCTAGTTGAACGGCCAACAACCCAACACCGCCGCTGGCTCCATGAATCAACACGGTCTCCCCTGCTTTAATCTTTGCTCGATGAAAAAGAGCTCGGTAGGCAGCGAGCGCTGGAATACCTAGCCCTGCCCCCTGCTCGTATGTAACGGACTTTGGCAATAAATGGACAGCGTCTGCGTCACAAACTACTTTTTGTGAATACGTCCCAGTATTCCTCTTCGCAAGTAATGCAGCTACAAAAACCCTGTCTCCAGTTTTAAGATGCTCAACTCCCTCGCCAATTACCTCTACAATACCCGCCCCATCAAATCCAGGTGTATAGGGTAAAGTAGGAATATAAAAGGAATAAGTTCCAGTCCGAACATAAGCATCATTAGGATTGACACCTGCTGCATAAAGCCGTACACGAACTTCGTTAGAACCAGGAATCGGTTCTCCAATTTCGGTATAATTCAAAACACTTGGATCTCCAAATTGATCAATACGAATTGCTTTCATGTAAATACCCCCTTTCTACCAATTATAAATGTTATATGTCTAATTTAGAAAAATAAACTGGAAATTCTCTTAAAATTATCTCTATGCGGTGTATTCCGTTCGTTTGAATAGGATAGATTTATAATCAATAAAGATAGATTATAAATCTTTTTTTAAAATAAGAAGGAATCAGCAGTTAATAAGATAAAATTATTTCTCCAAGTTAACCCAGCAAACTTCCAATTTCGATAATAGAATTTCTCCTATACACTCAGGAAAAATAGATATAACAGAGATTTCAATAGAATTTGACGATGAAAAACGACCACTTTGTCAGAGGATTTTGGGACTATATCTGGAATATCACCTACTACAGGGAAAAACCCTAGATTTTTTCAGAAAGGTAGTGTTGAGAGTATGATATTTCCTAAGCAGCATCGAAAGGTTCCTGCACAAACCCAACAAGCCAATGGTGAAAAAACAAAGGATCCCGTCCGAAAGAGTCGCCCTAAGGTAAAGATCATGACGTTGTTGAAAATGACCGAACAAGTGAAGAAAGAGATTGAAAAACTAACGATCCAATGCCGATTTAACGCCAAAGAAGGTAATAGAGTCGCTAGTCAGATTCGAATACAAATCGAGGAAACGAAGAGAAAGGTTAGGGAATGTTCTCCTGCCGCATTACAATTCATTGGTCCAGGTGATCAGAATGCAACAACTTTAATGAAGAGAGGAGGGATAAGCATTTAACCATCAACAACCAAAATTAAATACAATATGTAGAAACTTATATAATTTATGAGTTTTATATATATTCGCTCTGCAGCCGCCCTCTGCAGAAAAAAGAGTGCTGCCGATAACGTGTCGGGAGTATTCTTTGTGCTTTGCTGTTAATTATTTATGATAATCAAGATCCTTCGCACATGCTATTTTAAAAGTTCCTGCCAACATTTTTTCCGAAAAATTCAGCTAAACCAGGATAAAGCAAAGGTAAGCAAGGGGACGGTTCTCATGATTCCTTCGTTTCGCTAAACGAAGGAATCATGAGAACCGTCCCCGTGTATTACCCTCTATTTACTTCAATCATATTTTTAAAGTCGTTGCCAGAAGGGTTTTGGAAGATATGCAGTCCAAATTCTGGTGCTACTGCAAATAGATGGTCAAAAATATCGGATTGTATCGTTTCATATATATCCCAGCTAGTATTATTGGTGAATGCATAAATTTCTAGCGGCATTCCATTTTCTGTCGGTGCCAGCTGTCTTACAAGCAAGGTCATTTCCTTACTGATTCCCGGGTGATGTTGAAGGTATTGATTGATATACATTCTGAACACACCGATATTAGTAAGAGCCCGGCCATTCACGCGGGTTTGTCGATCAATTCCATTCATAGCATTGTATTCGGCAATTTCACTCTCCTTAGTCGTGATATAGTCAGAAAGATAATGAATCGTTTTGAATTTCTCTATCATCTCTTCGCTACAAAACTTGATACTATTGGTGTCCATAAATATAGACCGCTTAATTCTTCGACCACCAGCAGACTGCATCCCTCTCCAGTTTTTAAAGGAGTCAGAAATAAGCGCATAACTTGGAATCATCGTTATCGTTTTATCAAAGTTCTGAACTTTTACGGTATTCAATGAGATATCAATAATATCTCCATCCGCTTCATATTTAGGCATTTCAATCCAGTCCCCCACACGCACCATATCATTGGCCGCTAACTGAATACCAGCTACAAGTCCTAACAGCGAATCTTTAAACACTAATAGCAGTACAGCTGATAGTGCACCAATTCCGCTGAGGAGAATAAACGGACTCTCCCCCATCAGGATGGCGATAACTACAATAGCTCCTAATGTAATAAAAATAATTTGAGCAACCTGGATATATCCCTTAATTGGCTTAGTCTTTGAAATATCGAAGGTTAAATAAATATCATTAAAGGCTTTTAAAAAGCTATTAAACACCATTAACCCAGCAATGATTAGATATATAATCGAAGCTTTTTCGATCAGATGTTGGTAGTTCGGAAAGGTTGGAGCAAAGAAATAAATAATAATCGCCGGTACAATGTGAGATAATCTGTGAAAAACCTTCCTTTCTAAAAGGACATTATCCCACGTGTATTTATTGTTAGTAATGATATGAGTAATGACTCTCAGTACCAACTTTTTCGTAATAAAATTAGCAATGATACAAATGATACCAATGAAAAGAATCATAATAATCACAGAAAGATAATCCGTTAAGACTGGATCAAAACCATATCCAAGAAGTTGTTTGTGAATGAGTTCCATCATTTTCCCTCCCTGTTTGTCATCATCCCTAGTTACTTTGTCAATGTTATATAAAAGCTGCTTTTCTCCATAATCCATATTCCAAACATATTCCCCTCAGTTTTCCACCTATTCCATACATTCATGTATCTTAAGAAGACCCAGAAGTCAAATAGGAGTTTGTTAAAATGATAATAAAGAGTTAACTACAAAACAAAAAACCAATACACTGAATATCTTCGGCATTGGTTTTTATATGTACTAAAGTTATATGTAAGTACCGGTGGTCGGGGTCGAACCGACACTCCTTGCGGAACACGATTTTGAGTCGTGCGCGTCTGCCAATTCCGCCACACCGGCATAATCTGGCAGGGGTAGTAGGAATTGAACCCACACCAAAGGTTTTGGAGACCTTCGTTCTACCTTTAAACTATACCCCTATGTAAATGGTGGAGGGGGACGGATTCGAACCGCCGAACCCTGAGGGAGCGGATTTACAGTCCGCCGCGTTTAGCCACTTCGCTACCCCTCCACATTGGAGAATTGAATTATTATATTATTTATGGAGGAGGAAGAGGGATTCGAACCCCCGCGCGGTTTGACCCGCCTGTCGGTTTTCAAGACCGATCCCTTCAGCCAGACTTGGGTATTCCTCCAGATAAAAGTGAGTAATTGGTAGCGGCGAAGGGAGTCGAACCCCCGACCTTTCGGGTATGAACCGAACGCTCTAGCCAGCTGAGCTACACCGCCAAATATATGAATTCTAATGGTCGGGAAGACAGGATTCGAACCTGCGACCCCTTGGTCCCAAACCAAGTGCTCTACCAAGCTGAGCTACTTCCCGAAATATGGCGCGCCCGAAAGGAGTCGAACCCATAACCTTCTGATCCGTAGTCAGACGCTCTATCCAATTGAGCTACGGGCGCAAATACTAAAATAAAATTATTAAATGGTGCCGAGGACCGGAATCGAACCGGTACGGTAGTCACCTACCGCAGGATTTTAAGTCCTGTGCGTCTGCCAGTTCCGCCACCCCGGCAACTCTCTGGAGCGGAAGACGGGATTCGAACCCGCGACCCCCACCTTGGCAAGGTGGTGTTCTACCACTGAACTACTTCCGCGTATATGGTGCGGGTGAAGGGAGTCGAACCCCCACGCCTTGCGGCGCCAGATCCTAAGTCTGGTGCGTCTGCCAATTCCGCCACACCCGCATATATTACTGATAGATTGCTATATTTCGTTACTGCCTTAGCAGCGACAAGATTTATAATACATCTTTTTTCTACAGAAAGCAACAGCTAATTTCAATGTATTTTTTTGGTAATACAGGAGAAAATATAAACACGATATTTTAGGTTAAAAGGAGATGATGATCCCTTGAGTCTACATTCGCAAAAGAAAGAGGAATACCTAACAATCATAAATCAAGATGAAAAAAATCAGTTAGAAAACTCTAGCAGCAATC
The DNA here is from genome assembly GCF_001940785.1 of Bacillus sp. MRMR6. GTDB lineage: Bacteria > Bacillota > Bacilli > Bacillales > Cytobacillaceae > Neobacillus. The sequence goes on along the minus strand of NZ_MSLS01000010.1, from coordinate 94,204 downwards.
AAAATTCTCCTGAGTTTGATGTTAGTGGCACCGCGCTAAACGGTCTTCATAGCCTATTTGACGATTGAGAAACCTAAGCATAAAAGAGAGTCATCTCTTTCATGCTTAGGTTTCTTTACAATTTCACTGCCTTTAAAATAATCGCTTCACCTTGAAAGGTAACGATTTGTCCATCTTCAACCATCACTCTGAATTTATCCTTTATTCTTTGGGTTGAGTTCAGGATAAACTTGGTCAGCTTTTCTTTTTCTTCAGTTGGAAGATTCATTCGATTACACCAAGGCACGAATCGAAAGGTTTTTGCAAACCGATGTGTTTCAATGAGTTCAAATCCTTCTCTTTCAAGCATCTGTATCCACTCTGTCTTCTTCCAAGCACGAAAATGGCTATAATCACGTATTTTTTCAATTTGATTATAAAATTGATCAAATTCATCGTCTTCTGGAACCACATTATCATCAAGTAAAAACTGACCATTTGCTTTCAGTACGCGATAAACCTCACTAACGAACCTATCCACATTAGGAAAATGATGTGGTGCGATCCGGCAGGTTACCATATCATAAGATTCATTATCAAAAGGAAGTTTTTCCGCATCAGCTTTTATAAAGCTAACATTCTCATGACCATTTCCTTTAATAAATCTTTCAGCCGCTGCCAGCATCTCTGGAGTAAGGTCAATGGCAGCAACCTTTGAAACTAATGGTGCAAATGCATTTGCCGTGTGACCTCCTCCGGTCGCAATATCCAGTAAGGTTTCCGTTCCGTTTATTGAGGCCATTTTAACCATCTGAGCCAAGTCTTTGCCATCTTTATGAATAGTACTAGAAACATAGGCAGACGCGCTTTTCCCAAACTGATTTTGAACATCACGTTTAATATCCATCTTTCCATCACCTCTTTACTTACTTTATAATAAAAGTGAAATAATGGAAATTACCAATTTATTATAAGCTTTGATAAGGAAAAGTTATTGAACACTTAATTCTAGGAGCACTGGGCAATGATCACTTCCCATGATATCGCAATGAATATCCGCTGTTACTAATTGATCTTTCAGTCTTTCTGAAACTATAAAATAATCAATCCGCCATCCAATATTTCGCTCCCGAACATTACGCATATAGCTCCACCAAGTGTAGGAACCTTCTTTTTCAGGGTAAAAATGACGATAGCTATCAATAAAACCATCGTTTAATAATGTTCTCATTTTCCCCCGTTCCTCTTCCGTGAAACCTGAATTACCCATATTGGATTTAGGATTGCGTAAATCAATCTCATGATGTGCCACATTTAAATCACCACAAAAAACAACAGGCTTTTTTTCATTCAACGCTTTAAGATGAGCCATAATACGGTCTTCCCAATCTAAACGATAAGATAATCTTGCCAGATCACGCTGGGAGTTTGGCGTATATACATTTACCAAGAAGTAGTTTTCAAACTCCAAAGTCAGTATTCTTCCTTCGTTCTCAGAAACATCTTCACCTACGCCATAACCAACAGAGATTGGTTCAACTTTAGTAAACACAGCCGTCCCTGAATATCCCTTTTTTTGCGCATAGTTCCAATATTGATGATAACCATCTAATTCCAGCTTTATTTGTCCTTCTTGTAATTTTGTTTCTTGAACACAAAAGATATCTGCATTTACCTCATGAAAATAATCTAAAAATCCTTTATTTACACAGGCCCTTAAGCCATTTACATTCCATGATACTAATTTCATTTTGAATCCTCTCCCTAGTTGCGATTCTTACTTTTAGAGGTTATTTTAGCATAAAACAAGGCGACATGCCGTCGCCTTGTTTTTATGGAACAAAATACTTTTCAGTTAACTTCTCTGCAAATAATTCAGAAGCAGGAACGATTTTTATGTTTCTTTTCTTAAATTCCTCCATGGATTGAAAAATCCCAACAGAACAGACTTTACCAGTCACTCCGACATGCCCGATTGCGATTCCTTTTCCATTTATTTCTGTTATTTTCGCTAGTTTAACCATTTGTTTTCTGACATGCGATGAGGAAGAGATATCATCAAGAAATACATCTCGCCTTAATAGAGGTACTCCTAGTTCCTTTGCAATTTGGGGAAATTTAGATTTGGGACTTGTTCCACTATCGATAAGATACAATTTTCTTTCCTTTGCTACTTCAACAATCGCTCTGACAACGTCCTCATCTTCTACTGCAAGTGAACCCATATGATTATTCATCCCTACTGCATAGGGAACACTTTTTAACGCTTCCTCCACCCTTTGTTTTACTTGCTTATGTGAAAGGTCCACGGTTATAGGTTTTGGCCCTAGCCATGAAGCTTTTCCCTTCTTAGGCTGCATCGGTAAATGGACAATGACCTCAAACCCATTCTTATGTGCCCATTCAGCATGATCCTTAGAGCTCTCCGTAAATGGCATAACAGCTGCTGTTATCGGAATATCTCCTTCCAAAAAGTCACGTACTCCCCCCGTACCGCCGCCAAAGTCATCAATAATAATGGATGCCTTTAACTGTTTCGGTTCTGATTGATTGGCTAATGCTGAAGTTTGAATAAGTAAAAACAGCAAGGGTATTAAAATCAAAGTAAACTTTTTCATGGCAACCCCCATAGTTATCTTTTGAATTTAATCTACCCTTGGGCTGTAGAATCATTCTTTAAAACCAATAAAAAAAGAGCCAACGAAAATTGGCTCTTTAATTCCTGCTATTCGTCTGATACTTCTACTTTCTCCATAACATCGCCATTTCTCATAGCTTTAGCAGCCTCAAGACCTGAAGTTACTTTACCGAAAACAGTGTGAACACCATTTAAATGTGGCTGTGGCTCATGAACGATGAAGAATTGGCTTCCTCCAGTATTTCTACCCGCATGTGCCATTGATAATGAACCTGGTACATGTTTGTGAGGGTTACCTTCCGTTTCACAATTGATTGTATAGCCGGGCCCGCCAGTTCCAGTGCCAGTTGGACACCCTCCTTGGCTTACAAAGCCAGGAATTACACGGTGAAAGTTCAAACCATTATAATAACCTTCTTTTGCTAACTTTTCAAAGTTTGCAACAGTACCTGGTGCTTCGTTAGGATATAATTCGAATTCGATTTTTTCTCCATTTTGCATTTGTATGTAACCTTTTTTAGCCATATTGAACATCTCCTTTATGTGAAAAATTCTTTTTTATCATACACTTTTCATCCATGAAAAGAAAGTTTGACACCTTAAATTTATTTATGGGATTATAATTTTCCTATCTTTGTGTTAAAATAAGATTACCCCTTCCGAACATTCGCTTGTTGCGGGACACTTAACCACTGTACGGACGGAAGGGGTACGTGATGTCGTGTTGAACGGCACCACAAAAGCCAAGACTTAGGTCTTGGCTTTTTTATATTCTTTATTGTTCCAGAGAAAAATCGTATAGCAAAACGCAAAAAGAATAAGGTACCAGAAAAAGGTATTTATATGCTGCCAATGATCGTTATGCTCAAAATATCCTAGTAATTCAAAAAATCTTTCAGCAACAGGCATGACTAGACTCAGAAACAGAATAATCCCAGCTCTCCCCCATTTGCTTACCTGTTGCATCAGATAGAGAAAAACAAAAATAAGAATTGGTAAGATACCAAAAGTAAAGACAATATTAATCGAAAATAACTCTGGGAACGGCCGATTTGGAAACATGTAAAGGTTTTTATCAATATGATATAAATCCAAAGCGGTACTCCCCAAACCAGCCAGCATTACCGCAGGAGTATATTCTTTAATCCAAGATCGTGATGACTTTCTTGGCCAAGGCTGCAAGTTCAAGTCTTTCAAGCGTTTTACAGTATTCATGTTTGATCTCCCCATTTATGGTATCAGACAGTTCATTCAGCTGATCAGCAACTCTCCAATCATTCAACCAATCACCCTTATCTGCTTCACGATGTTGAACATTTTTCCAAGCCGAAGGTAAGTCAGGGCTATATATTTTCCATGCACCTTTCTCTAGCTTACATGACTCAAGGCGAAGCTGATAAGCAAATCCAGGAATCCCCTCGTTGATATGGTTAAAGAGATGTGGCCAATAATCCTTTCTCGAGCCTGTATGCGGGTTTTCAGATGCCCAATTGACCACCTGCTTGAACACATCCTTTTTTTGAAAAAGGATCGTATATAACTTCTTTCCAATCAGAATCCTCTCATCTAAGGACTGAAATTGATGAACCGTTAAACCTGCAAGTTTTTGATTCTTATAAGGGAATAAGATTTGATTAAATGATAATAAGTCCTGTAACTGAAATTCAAATGTATYGATTACCTTATTCTTATAAGTTGAATTTTGGATTACTCTTTCTTCCAAATAGTTTTGTTCATTCATAATAAGTCCTACAGTTAAGATCGCCGAATCTTTTTTTTGCCAAAACTGCCCCCAAACAACYTCCATAAAACATGAAATATCCATAAAGGGAAGTAAATAAAAAAGTGGTTTATTCCTTTTCAAGCTTTCTTCATATAGTAACAACTGAGGATAGGCATCTTGAAAAATCAACCAATTGGCTCTTTCTAGAAAGGAGAAGAAAGCCTCCCTCTCGTTTCTTGAGAGTAGTCTTGAAAGAAATTCCCCTTTTAAATCTGTCATATTCCAGCCRCCATTACGAGAAACCATATGAGCTAAAAATGMCCAGTGTAATTCCGGGAGTTTTTGATATATTCTTAAATACGCCATTGTTCTAGTTAGGTTATTATCGTTAAGTCGGCTTGTTTCTTCTCTGATTTGTTTAAGAAGGTTTAATTCCGCCTTTGATAAGTTTTTCTTGTCAACATTTTTTTGTTGTTTTAACTTTCTTCTTAACTCGTTCTTAATAATTTCTGTGGATGTCTTCTCTCGATTCCGTTGAAAAAATATTATAAAGCACCTCCTCTCCTATTTTTGCAACCTATTATAGTTTATGAATGATATTTTTATTAGATGATGAGAAAACAAGAAAGAAAAGATAAATGCTTATAAAAAAAAATCGTCAGCTCTACGTGACGATTTACCAGAATTTATCTAATTTCCTTTAACTGACGATAAATTTCTACCATCTCATCAAGCTTCATTCTAACTAACCCGCTTGATGATGGGGCAACAAAGTCGATCGTACCAGGTACAACCGCTTCTCGTTGTCTGCCCCAGTCGACCTTCTTGATCCCGCTATACTCTTGATAAACACCTTTTCCTACAAAGCAGACAATCTTGGGCTTTAGTTTAACGATCTTTTTTCGCAAGCTTTCTTTGCCTTCTTTATACTCATCTTTTGTAATTTCATCTGCTGCTTTCGTAGGTCTATCGACTATATTGGTTATTCCCATTCCTAATTCTAGTAGCTGATGGTCTTCTGATGCATTAAACTTCCTAGGTGTTAATCCTGCCTCAAATAGTATCTTCCAAAATCGATTATTGGGATTAGCAAAATGATGTCCCATTTCGCTGGATCGAATACTAGGATTAAAGCCAACAAACAGGATATCTAGGTTCTCTTTTACATGGTCATTAACTGGTTTCATAATGTCCTCCTTGCATACACTCATATATTACACCAGGTTGCATTACTCCTCAATCTCTTTACTATTATAGGAAGTGATGATCGTTGCAAGTATACCAACGATTGATACAATTAATAGCGAATAGAGGAATCTAGGTTCTTGTAGTATTAACAAACTAGTTAAAATGAGAATTGTGTCCATGAAATATGCAATGATTCCGACATTAATCTTTGACCATTTTGCAAATAACAACGCTAGCAGGTCCATACCGCCCGGACTAATATGATGCCGTAACATGGTCCCGACACCTATCCCCACAATGATGCCGCCAATGACAACGCTGCTTATGATCGGCAACTGAAACACATTGCCTAATGGAGATAGAAAATTTATCATAAAACCAGAACAAAAAGCCCCTAGCACTCCGTATGTAAAAAAGGAAAACTCGACCTTTAAGGCAAGCAAGAACACAGGGATATTTAATAAAATAAAAACCATTCCAATATTTAGCTCCCAAAGATAGTTCAATAAAATACTAATACCAAACATTCCACCATTGATTAAGTGAAAAGGAAGAATAAATCCATTTATACCAATACCAATCATGGTACTTCCAAATCCAATTACGACTAATTTTTTTACCAATGTCCTCATCCCTTGTCCAAAAATCTATTTAATCACTTATATGTCTAAAACTCAGACTTCATTCATAAGGGATAGGATGGCAAAGAAAAAACAGAGCCTTATTTGACTCTGCTTAAGACCGATAACGTTCTTTTGGATATACCGATTGCTTTAACAAATGAAATAGTTAATGTTAGAAGAGGAAGTATCCATAAAAAAATCGCATATGGCAAATAATCTAAAATTGGCAGTCCCAAAATCGTACTACACATAATCGCGAGGACACTCCAAGGAACCATCCCAGGGAAGAGCATGGTAGTATCCCCCATCACTCTTGCTAATTCTTCTTTACTATACCTGCTTGACCAATGGGGGAGAAACGACCTTCCAGTTAAGATAATCGGAAGTGTTTGGTTGGCTGAAATCATACTAATGAGCAATGTTGCAACAAGTGTCTTTCCTGTATCTCCAACTAATGAACGTGAGGTGACTAACCACTTATCTAAATAAGGCTGAATCACATTTAATCTTTCTACCAAACCATTATAAGCTCCTGCTAAGGCAAGAAATAACAATAATTCATACATATTTTCCAGCCCGCCGCCAATTCCATCTATTCCCCGCCAAAAGGCAGCTGCCAAGCTTTGAACAGCCAACCCACTTATGAGTGATATGAATGATGCTGCTAATATACTAGAGATAAAAACGTAGGTAATTCTAATCTTTAAAATAACCATAAGAATTAAGACTAATGGTGGGACAACCTTGATTAGGGAGTTAGCATCCATTAGGAACGATTGGTGATCCCTTACCTGTTCCTGTGCTCCTGAAAAGAAATCAAAGCTTCCATAGATCAAGATGGAGAGTGAAACCGCTAAAATGGTCGTGAGAAGCATTGCCTTTCCTTGCCTTTTCACGGGCACTTCAAGCGTATGTGCTAATAATTGGTGGGCACTTGAAAACGGCGAAGTTCTATCCCCGACAAACGCCCCGGAAACTAATGCTCCTGCCACTATTTCTAATGGAAGATTTAAAAACATTGCAGTTCCTAGAATTGGTACCCCAACGGCACTTAAGGTTCCTACCGTTGTACCTAAAATCATGGAAAAAATCATCGCTATAATAAAAGATAAAACAAAAAAATGCTGTGGATTGATAATGGAAAGGGCTGCCTTAACCATTTGATCAATCGTACCAGATAGATACCACGAAGGCATCAGTAAACTAACGAGGAGGAGAATAATAATGACAATCCTCGTAGTAAAGACTCCCTGTAAACTAATATGTAAGATTTGGTGCCACTTAAGCCCTCGCTTGATAGCTAAATATACAAGAATCCCGTAACCTGGCAGGAACCCGATAACAAGTGGAATCTTAAAAACAACTGACCATAATATTCCTACTATAGTCACAAGCATAAGAAAAACGACTTGTCTTACTGAAAATTGATTCATTCGAAAACCACCTTTTTACACGATTCTATTATTATAATGAATTTGTAGATTTACGAAAAGCATTTATCCACAAAAATAGAGCCGTTCAATACGGCCCCATTGGATTACTCAATAGGTGTTATAGATATTTTCACACTCTTCACCAGTTGGCTGGTAAAAACAATGCAGTTTATAACGGGAAACGAAAGGCTGATTATACCATGTTGGCGGGCAATCACCTGGCGGGCGGAAATACCAAAGACTAAACTTTCCAGGCCAGAATCTTTCACCAGCTATTACTCTTCGTGCAAGACGTCTTTCACTTTCCCTTGCTCCTTGATAGAAATATCCTTTAGTTGTAGCTTCAAATGCTTTTGGCTGATAAATCATCTGTTCAATTGTCCGGAGCCCTTTAAAGTCGGAGCAATTCGCACGAATCCGGTTAATGCCGACATTGCCAACTAACAGCATTCCCATTTCTCCTTCACCTTCCGCCTCTGCCCTAAGTAATCTGGCTAAAAGGTCAATATCTGCAGACCTCGCTTTTACAACGGCCATCACGTCACCTCCAATGTGTGTTCACCTATATCATATTCGAGGGTGTAAGAGTGTTGACGATTAGGTTTTAGGGTAATAAATATAACCTACTGGAAATTTTCCAGCAGGTCAGTGTGGGCCTATTTAGCTCTTTAATATGTCTTCAATCATGTTTAATTCTTCGTCTGTAAAAGAAAGATTATCTAAGGCTGCAATGTTCTCTTCAATTTGACTGACACGGCTCGCCCCAATCAAAGCAGAAGTTACTTTCCCCTCACGAAGCACCCATGCTAAAGCCATTTGTGCTAAGCTTTGTCCGCGATTACCAGCAAGTTCATTCAATCTCTTTACCCGGCTAACTACTGCTTCCGTAACCATTTCGGATTGCAAAAAGCCGGTCGGACTTGCCGCCCTTGATTCGGCAGGAATACCAGATAAATATTTATTTGTTAATAACCCCTGTGCTAATGGAGTAAAGGCGATAGAACCTACACCATTCTTCTGCAGCACATCTTGCAGTCCGTTTTCAACCCAACGATTGAACATATTATAACTAGGCTGGTGAATCATAAGCGGGGTGCCTAACCTATTTAAAATTGAAATCGCTTCTGATGTTTGCTCTGCACTATAGTTTGATATCCCAACGTACAAAGCTTTTCCTTGGCGAACAATGGAATCTAGTGCTCCCATCGTCTCTTCCATAGGGGTGTTAGGGTCTGGGCGGTGCGAATAGAAAATATCGACATAATCAAGTCCCATCCGCTTTAAGCTTTGATCTAGACTTGCGATTAGATATTTCCTTGACCCCCAGTCGCCGTAAGGCCCCGGCCACATATGATAACCTGCTTTGGATGAGATAATCATTTCATCTCGGTAAGGCGCAAAGTCAGTCTTTAATATTTGACCAAACATTTCTTCAGCCGAACCAGCAGGGGGCCCATAATTGTTTGCCAAGTCAAAATGTGTTATTCCTAGGTCAAATGCTCTCCTAAGCATAGCACGGCCATTCTCATAAGAATCCACGCCGCCAAAATTATGCCATAAACCAAGTGAAATCGCAGGAAGCTGCAGCCCAGACCTGCCGCTTCGATTGTATTTCATCTTGTCATATCGAGTTGAATCTGCTTGATATACCATACCTACTCCTCCTTTATATGTACAATATTATTTATACACCAATTTGGAAAGGCTGCCAAATTCAACTCCTGAGTTTTGAACTCAGAAGGTGAATGAAGGTAAGTCTAGACCATTTCATCTAGTTGGTCATAAAGCTTGTCACGTTCTTTCTCCATTTGTTTCAATTCAGCATAATGAAGTTGGAGCGAGTCTAATTCAGTCATTGACTCCATCGCCTTCTTGAAGGAATGAATTGCCTCTTCAATATTTTCAAGCTTTTTTTCAATTTCTTCCGTACCAGTGATCCGTTTTGAAACATTACTATCAATGGTTCTAGTCACACTGCTTCTTACCTGTTTCCTAAGTAAACCTTCTTTACCATCCATTTGAATAAGCTTTTCTTTTGCCCAATTGTAATTTCCATGAAAAAAGGTTAATTTTCCATCTTTTAGCCAATATATTTTCTTGAAAATTTTATTTAAGAAATATCTGTCATGAGAAACAGCTAGAATTGAGCCATTAAACTTTTCTAATGCCTCTTCTAGAACCTCGCATGAATCAAGATCTAGATGATTAGTCGGTTCATCCAAAACCAATAGATTAATATCCTGATACATAAGTTGGGCAAGGCGCAGCCGCATCCTTTCGCCTCCACTCAATTGATGAACCTTTCGAAAAACTGCCGGACCATAAAATAAAAATCCTGCTAAAATATGCCTTGCTTCCCCTTCGTTTACGTGTACTTCAGAACGAAATACATCAATCAGCCGCTCATTTCCAATGCCATGGAATACATGTTGTGAGAGATAGCCTATTTTCACACTATCTCCAACTTTAATCATTCCTTCGTCGGCGGAACACTCTCCCAGAATTAATTTTAAAAGAGTGGATTTTCCAGTACCATTTTCACCGACAATTGCGGTTCGGTCCTTATATTGGACGAGCATATTAACGCCTTCAAAAAGATTTTTGCCAGCAAAGCTTTTCGAGACATTTTCCATCACAACCACATCTTTACCACTTCTGTCGCTAGCTTCAAATTCAACCGCCATTTTCTTAACGTCTATTACCGGACGGTCCAGTTTTTCAATGCGGTCAAGAGCACGCTGCATATTAGTTGCCCTCCGATGTAGTGCTGCACTTGGCGGGTTTGAACGATTTGCCCAATCTCTTAGGCGCTTTATCGCTTCTTTCATTTTTTTAATTTTCCGCTGTTGTTCTTGATATTCTTGAAACTCCCTTAATAGCCGCTCTTCTTTTTCTTTCAAGTACCCGCTAAAATTGGTATGGTAATCGGCCATTTCTCCATCTTCCAATTCGGCTATTTTTGTAACAACCTCATCTAAAAAGGAACGGTCATGTGAAATAAGAACAATGGTCCCGGTATAGTCCTTCAAAAATGCCCCTAACCACTCAATAGCTTGTAAATCTAAGTGATTAGTTGGCTCATCGAGCAACAAAAGGTCAGGCTGCCTCAGCAAACTTAAGCCTAGACCAACTTTTGTTTTTTCACCACCGCTTAGAAGTGAAAAAGGCTTATCAAGTAAGGAGGTAAGATGTAAACCTTGAGAAACTTTATCCAGCTGGGCTTCCATTTCATAACCCCCATTTAATGTAAACTCATCCTGCAATTTACCGTATTGATCCATTAATCGCTGGAGCTGATTTGGTGTTACTTCCTGACCCATTTCAAATTCTAACTCTCTAAGTTTACTTTCTATCGGTACCAACTGGTCAAACGCGGTCAATAACACTTCTCTCCCCGTTAAACTTTTATAGTCTGGTATTTGTGCTAAATAACCTAATTTCAAACCCTTTTTCCAATGGATTACTCCTTCATCCACCATTTCATGCTGCGCCAACAACCGTAACAAAGTGGTTTTACCGCTTCCATTCCTCCCGACAATCCCTATTCGGCTTCCCTCATGTACCTCAAAAGATAAATTATTAAAAATTAGGTTCCCACCGAAGGACTTGGCTATATGGTTAATACTTATAAGAATCATGTTTTTTCTCCTTTTTGAACCTCCAACCACAAAAAAACCGCAAGCATCTAGAGATACCCGCGGCCTAAAAGGCATGAAAAAAGAGTGCGTTCATGCACTCTCCACCAATCCTGTTTTTTGGGGTAAAGAGATGTTTTATCGTTCTACTTCCACTATGCAGTTTTCTAAAAAAGGCAGACTTCCCCCTTTGAAAACTACTTCATGAAAAATTGCACGGCACAAATATAAAGCTTCAAGCCATTGTACACGTACAAAAATAGAACGTTTCATCTCTTTACACCTCCGTTTCACTTCAAGATATTACCATTGTAATTTTTTCCTCACTGGTTTGCAAGCCTATTTTCATGTCCTTAGAAATTTTTTCCGAGATCCAAATCTCCGGCGATAAACGAACTTCCGGTAATCCTCCTCCTTCATTTTCCCATCAGCGGCAGCAAATAATAATGACTGATACTCTCGATAGTTTTCCATGACAAAAAGGGCAAACTCCTTCCGTTCGCCCATTGCTTTGTTTTTAAACTCTTCAAGCTTGAGAATTTCATTGATTTGACTTTCGAAAAAAGCCTTTGTATCTTCCCATTTTTGCTTTCGGTTTTCAAGTATATCCTGAGCATACTCAGGAAGCTTATCAATCACCTGATCAATATAACCTTCTGCCCACATGAGCATTTTATCCTTTTCAGGTAGTTCCATCACCATTCTCATTAGTTCAAGTTCATCTGCTTCTTCCCTCGCTGCATACTTCCCTACCTGATTCATTTCTTCCATTCACCCTTTTTAAATTGATTTCCTTTAACCGATTCATACTCTCAAGGGAATTCTCAATATCATACTCATTTTTCTTCTCTTCAAGCCATGCAGAATACTCAGTCTTCATTTTTTCATCAAGTAAGATTTCCTTTATTGCCGTAATTATGATCATCATAATACACTCTTTTCACTAAGACATTAATATTATGATATCCATAATCTAACTAACATTGTATTCCTTCTAATAAAAGACATGCTCCTAAACTTATTTGTTTAAGTTAACCGTTAGCGTGGTTGACTCTCCATCACGGTAAACTTCAACCTTTACTTCATCCCCTACTTTTACTTTCGTATATAAAAACCTTCTTAATTCTGATGCAGTTTTAATTTTCGTATCATTCATGCTGACAATGACGTCTTTTACCTGTAAACCTGCATTAGCTGCTGCAGAGTTCGGTTCTACGGTGGTGATGATTACACCTTCTGAAACATTATTTGGCCAATATAATTGAGGAATTTGTTCTAAATCTGCCAGACCAACCCCTAAATACGGCCGCTCAATTTTTCCGTTATTAATTAACTCATTCACAATCGGAATTAAATCGTTACTTGGAATCGCAAATCCTAGACCTTCCACACCGCTATTTGAAATCTTTAAACTGTTAATCCCTATGACTAATCCTTGTGGATTAATTAGTGCTCCTCCGCTATTTCCAGGATTAATGGCCGCATCTGTCTGGATAACATTTGTTTCCCAATTACCCGCAGAAGTTTCAATTGATATAGATCGGTTGATCGCACTGACAATTCCTTGTGTTACGGTTCTAGATAAATCAAGTCCGAGCGGATTTCCAATTGCGAATACCTGATCCCCTGGTCTTAGTGACGAGGAATCACCAAATTCAGCCGTCGCATCTACGTATTTTGCATCAATCTTTAATACTGCAAGGTCGGTCAGGGCGTCCGTTCCTACAATCTCCCCTTCAACCTTTTCTCCATTATAGAGAGAGATTTCTAGTTTAGATGCCCCCTCCACCACGTGATTATTCGTCACGATGTAGGCAGTATCCTTATTCTTTTGAAAAATCACTCCAGAACCTGTCCCACTTTGTATACTTTGTGAAGATGAGTTCCCATATATCGATCTATTTTGTAACTGTTGGTAATTAACAACACCCACGATTGTTTTAGACAGCTGCTCGACCGTGTCCGCGATAGAGGATGTATTCGTCACAGCTGATGTTGGTACTGCTTTTACGGTTGAAGTTCCTTCTAGTTGCTTGCTGCCGATTGACTGGCTTTCTACATTTGTAAAGTTTTTAATATAGTCGGTGTGTGGTAGAATTGTTAAGGTCAAAACTGACCCAATAATCCCTGCTGCCAGCGTCGATGCAAATCCTTTTAGATTTTTTTTCTTGTTACTTTTTTTCATTTCTACCCTGTTATAAATCAATGATTCCTCAGTCGCACTTATTACAGCTTCTATATCATCCAACAACTTTTCATCTACACCTTCATTTATATCTGTACGCTCTTGGTTTAACGTATTTTCATTCTCAAATTCATCCTTGTTACTCATGGCCTTTCTTCTCCTTTGCACGATTTCTGTTTTTATTATTCTTATCCCTAATTTAACCAATAATTATGACAAAACTATTAACAATCTATAACATGAATTGGAAATTATTAAGAAGAAAATGGGATTTTTTGACCTAAAAAAAACCATAGGCTTAGCCTACAGCTTGATTAGTCATTCGAATAATAAATTTTGACCCCTTACCTTTCTCACTAAGGACGTCAATTTCACCATTATGGAGCATGATTAGTTGTTTAACAATTGAAAGCCCAAGACCAAATTCTCCATATGGATTGCTCGTCCTAGAAATTTCCGCTTTGTAAAACCTGCGCCAAATATTTTGGACTTCTTCTGGGTCTATACCGATTCCAGTATCTTCCACTTCAATAATAGTTAAATCCTGCTCCATTTTCCCTCTTAACCAAATCGTACCATCTGTCGTGAACTGGATGCTGTTTTTGGTAATATTGATGAGGATTTGAACAAGACGGTCGTAGTCAGCGTAGACCATGACATTTTCATCGGCTTCTACAATAATCTTTACGTTTTTTTCTTCTGTTTGAACAGATAGCTGTTCTTGGATAATTTCAAGGAGTTCTAAAAGCTGGATCTCTTCCCTATGTAATTGGATTTGATTAGACCGAATTTTTTCATAATCTAAGTTTTCATTTACAAGGCGAATGAGCCGCTTTGCCTCCTGACTCACAAGGTTTATTCCACGCTCTTTATCTTCTTCAGGGATCATATCGTTTCTCAGTCCTTCGATGACTCCGCTAATGGTCGTTAACGGTGTTCTCATTTCATGAGAAACATCAGCCATAAACTGTCTTCTCCGGCTCTCAAGGTTTTCAATTTCCTCCATGGAATAGTTTAGCTTTTTCACCATATGGTTAAAATCATTGGCTAATTCACCAATTTCATCAAAATTGGAGGAAGGAACATGAACATGATAATCACCTGCAGAAACAAGCGAAGTTGCTTCACGCAGCCTTTTAATCCGATTAACATGGATTTTGGATAATAACCAGCTAAGCAAAAAGGAAACTGCCAATGCAATTAGTATCGTATAAATGAGAAATTGGTTCACTTCACGAATCATACTACTCAGACCGCTGATCGGCGAGGTTAACAAGATGCCGCCAAAGAACGCTCCACGGTCCATAAAGGGAAGGACGACAAAGGTAACCCCGTCCTGATTGAATCGTTTATAATCACTTTGAACAATGATTGTTTTCCCTTGAGTGATTTTCTCCCACTCAGAGGGCTTTAACTCAATGGCCGGTCCTTTTTTTCCAACTGCATACAGATACCCCTTTTGATCAAACAGACTAAAACTAATATTCCTTGATCGTAGTACATTACTATACTGATTAATAATCTGCTCTGATGCGATCGGGTTACGGTCAATATCCTCACTAATGGCTTCCCCATAAGCGATCAATTCATCTGCTTTACTTTCATATACTAAATTACTGACATAATAAGCAAACAATAGACTTAAGATGAGGAAAGCGACGACAATGATACTAATATGGCTAATAAACTGTTGAAAAATATATTTAATTTTTATCTGCTTGAATCGACTCATCAAACTTATACCCTACTCCCCATACAGTATGGAAGAATGGCTGAGAGGTGGTTTCTACCTTTTTCCTCAGCCGTTTTATGTGGACGTCAACGGTCCGTTCATCACCATAGAATTGATAGCCCCATACCCGCTCTAAAAGCTGTTCACGCGAAAATACTTGCTTTGGGTGTTCTACCATATAATAAAGTAAATCGAATTCCTTTGGGGTTAAGTTCATAATCGGTACACCATCAACTAGTACTTCCCTTGTGTTCTTGCTAATTTTAAAATGTTCCGACTGCAAGAAATCATCTTTTTGATTGGTGAATTGCTGTGTATGAACCCTTCGTGTCACTGCCTTAATTCTCGCCATTAGAGTAAGTGGACTGAAGGGCTTCGTAACATAGTCATCTGCACCCATTTCCAGCCCTAGCACTTGATCGGACTCTGTGTCTTTAGCGGTGAGCATGATAATGGGTACAATATGTTTTTCTTCTCTTATTTTCCGACAGATGGTGACGCCATCCATGCCAGGCAGCATCCAATCAACAATTAATGCATCCCAAGTGCCACTTTTAAACCGGTTATAGCCTTCTATACCGTCGTTAACAAATTCACCCTCTATCCCTTCCTTAGCAAAAAACATCTCAATCATTGAGCAAACACTCTTATTATCCTCAATTACTAATATTCTCAAAATCGTTCAACTCCTAATGCAATAATTAAATAGAGGTCCTTTTCTTCAGTTTAAACGATTTTCCATTCATATCAACTATCGGGATTAAACTTCTCCATTAATTAATAGTTTGTTCATAGTTTGGCAATAATCCATCATCATGATGGTTGCATAGCAACAAAAAAAGAGGCTTGAAGGAATCTTCATTAGCCTCTTTCTATACCTATGAAATTTTAACGGAGGCTCCTGAGAATAGTTCGATTGCATTTGCACCTATCATTTTGTCGATTTGTGCTTCGGTTATCCCATTATCACGAAGGGATGGGAGAATATTTTGGAATAGATGCGCTGGGTGCCAATTCCCCATAATTTGAGCTACCTGATCATTCATAACAGGCGGCCTTCCCAGCCAAACGGTGATGCTGTCATGAGATAATAGGATTTGGTCCTCATAGCCATCTGCCAATAAAGTCAATAAAGTCGTTACTCTTTCATGATCAAAAGGGGCTCCAACTAATACTTGAACACCAAAGCGGTCGAAACCAATACGAACACCCTGATCCATCACTTCTTTATGATAATCTGGGTTTGTATTCCCGCACATATGGCCAATAATAATTTTACTCGGATTGACCCCAAGTTCAATGAGCAGCTTTGCTTGTTCAGGTCCCATTGTTCCTTCCTGCGTATGCGTGAGGATTACAATACCTGTTTCTTGATGGATCCTTGCTGCTGCCCGGAAAAACATCTTCTCATACTCTGTTATTTCATCCTTACTAGATGCTAACTTAATAATCCCAGGCTTAATCCCTGTTCCTGCAATACCATCAGTAATTTCCTTTTTAAACATTTCATAAATATCCTCTTCAGCCGTTCCTAACCCTTGACGAAGTTTAAAGTATGGGGGTGCACCTTCGCCTTCATAGTAATATCCTGTTGCACAAATAATTTGCAATCCTGTTGCTTCAGAAATCTTCTTTAAAAACAATGGATTTCTTCCACACTCATTTGGAGTAGGGTCAACAACAGTATGAACACCAAAACTCATCATTTGCCTTGCAGCACCAACTGCAGCTTCTAAAGCTTCCTCTTCATTAAAAGCTCCTAAGGTAATATCTCCATGAAACCCTGGATAACCAAATGCAAAGTGTTCGTGAATCAGAGTTTTACCTAATTGATTAACAGAAATCGGACCTGTTACGGTTTCAACCATAAACATAAAAATCACACCCCATATCTATAATTATGGTACTAATATTAATTTCCCAGTCGTTTTACGTGACTGCAGGAGACGATGTACCTCGGCAGCTTCTTCTAACGGATAGACACCACCGATCATAAGCTTTAATTTCCCCTCACCTAGATAAGTCAATAATTCTACTAAACTAGGCTGAAGCAATTCTGGTTTTCTCATAATCTGTGGCAGAAAGAAGCCGATGACAGATTGATTTCTAGCCATTAGGGAAGCAGGATAAAAACGACTTTGCTCTCCGCTTGCTGCACCAAAAACGACTAGCCGTCCAAAGGTAGCAAGGCATTTAATGGTTTTATTAAAAACATCACCGCCCACCATTTCGAGTGCAACATCTACCCCTTTACCACCAGTCGCTTCGAGCACTTGCTCTACCCAATCTGACTCAGTGTAATTAATCAGGACATCTGCCCCCATCTCACGTGCAAGTTCTAATTTTATTGAGGAACTTGCCGTAGCAATAATTTTGCCAGCACCAAACAACTTAGCCAATTGGACGGCAATCGTACCGACACCACCTGCTGCAGCATGAACAAGAACGGTCTCACCTTTTTCCAAACGCCCCATCGTCTTTAATACGTGGTAGGCACTTAATCCTTGTAACGGTAAGGCAACAGCCGTTTTAAAATCTAAATGCTCAGGCAATGGTATAAGCCCCCTTGCATCTGCTAGAGCATAATCAGCATAACCGGCTGATTCAATTAGTGTAACCACTCGTGTACCAGGCTTTATGTTCGTTACCTTTTCACCAACTTCCGTAACAATACCTGCAACTTCTGCTCCTGGAATAAACGGGAGTTGGGTTTTAACGACATATTGACCCTCCCTTCGTGCTGTATCTGCGTAATTAACACCTATAGCCTTGATTTCGATGAGTACTTCATGGCCTTGTGGAACTGGTTTGTCAATTTGGACAAGGTTCAGAACCTCAGGCCCTCCAAATTCTTTTAATTGAACCGCTTTCATAAAACATTCTCCTCTATTATCTGCCTTTGAATACAGGTTTTCTTTTTTCTTTAAAAGCCGAAACACCTTCTTTGTGGTCTTCTGTCTCGACCATTAATGCTTGTGTCAATCTTTCTTGCTCGAGTATTTCTCCAAGGGTTGATGTAAACGAACGTTCTACCAGTTTCTTTTGTTTACCCATAGCTTTCCCTGGACCATGCGCTAATTTTAATGCTAGTTTAGTAGTCTCTTCTTGAAGCTTTTCTAATGGAACGACACGATTAATGACCCCTAATTCGTATAATCTTTCCGCAGGAATGGGTTCTGCACTAAATAAAAACTGCTTTGCTAAATGCGGACCAATTAATTTTGGTAAAAAGTATGATCCTCCCCCATCAGATACAAGTCCCACTTGAGAGAAACTAAGCACAAATTTACTGCCCTCTGCTGCTAAAATCAAGTCACACGCTAACGCTAAATTAAATCCCGCACCAGCGGCAAAACCATGTACCGCAGCAATAATTGGCTTTTCTGTATCTTTCATAGTAAGAATTAGTTCATTTAATTTGCCAACATGCTCATAAACATCACCAGGGCCTCCCTGCCCCATTGTTTTTACATCACCGCCTGCACTGAAGGAACGGCCAGCCCCTGATAATACAATCGCTTGGAGATCAGGGTCATTTTGAGCATTTACTAACGCCTCCTTTAAACCTAAAATCATTTCAGGGCTAAAGGCATTTAGGCTTTCTGGTCGATTTAGTGTTAACGATAAAACTGGACCCAATTTTTCTACTATTAAATGTTCTTGTACCACACGCATCTTCCTCTCATTTTTGATTTATTTAATAAGCCAGCCTCCGTCAACAAGTAAATCTGTCCCCGTCATATATGAGGCCTCACTTGAGGCAGCAAAAGCGATAACATTAGCAATTTCCTCAGGAGTTCCCACCCTCCCGAGAACTGTATTTTTTTGGATAGCTCTTACAAATCTCTCATTTTGCAGACCTTTCTCGGTTAGTGGAGTCTCAACAAAACCTGGTGACACAGAATTAACACGTATAGCATAAGGAGCTAACTCAAGTGCGAGTGACCTCGTGAAATTAATAACTGCAGCCTTTGCTGCGCTATAATGGGGAATTTCTGCACCAGCCTGATGACCTGATAGGGAGGCTACGTTAACAATCGCCCTGCTGCGCTCCTCACGCTCCGAGCCAGCGGCCATGATTTTCCCTAAAGCTTTTGATACTAAAAAGACACTCTTCAAGTTCACATCCTGCACATAATCCCATTCTTGCTCGGACATTGACAAAATCTTGGTATTAGCAGAACCCCCTGCATTATTAACTAGAATATGAAGATCTCCATATTGCTCCTCCATATATTCTGCTAGTTCCCGCACATCTTCTGCATCTGTCACGTCGGCTATAAAGATCTCTGCCATGGGAGTTTTACTGCTCTGGTTTATTTCGCGAGCAGTTTCCTCAAGCTTAACTTTGGTCCGCCCCACTAGGATTACCTTTGCTCCTTCCCTAGCAAGACGAAGGGCTGCAGCCTTTCCGATACCGCTTCCGGCTCCGGTTACTAAGGCTATCATCTGTAAAAATCTCAATGTACTACCTCCTTTCGTTACCTGATTACGGCTTTTCATGGGCAACAATGGTTGCATGTTCGATTAAAGTTTTTACTTTGTAATTTAGGTTTGCAAATCGAATATCACTAGTCTGGCCCTTCTTGTAGCGGTAATAAATTTGCTGACAGATGACCGCTAATTTAAAGTAAGCAAAGGTTAAGTAGAAGTTCATATTCGTGATATCCCGGCCACTTTTCTTGGCATACTGTTCAATAAATTGATTTCTTGTGAAGAAGCCTTCCTGAACCGTAAGAGACGCCGTACCTAAGCCTTCTTTTAATTGTTCAGGGTCATTTGCTTGTGTCCAATAACCAAGGGCTACACCAAGGTCAGCTAAAGGATCACCTACTGTACTCATTTCCCAGTCAAATAAACCAACCATATCGGTAATGTCCTCATTAAACATTGCATTATTAAATTTATAGTCATAATGAATAATAGCCGCCTCAGACTGTGTTGGAATGTGAGTAGTAAGCCACTTTATCAATAAATCAACAGAGGGTATTTCTTCAGTCATTGCCCGGTCATAGCGGCCAATCCAACCATGAACCTGCCTTTTGATGAAGCCATTTGGCTTACTGATTTCTCCTAGCCTCGTCGCGCTGTGATCAATTGAGTGAAGCTCGACCAACTTATTAACCATTACATTTGACAGTTGCTCACAAAGCTCCTTCGTTACTTTGACCTCTTTTGGGAAGGCAGTATCAATGACTATGCCTTTTTTTCTTTCCATGACGAAAAATGGACTCCCGACAACTTCAAGTTGGTTGGAAAATAAAATCGGCTTGGGTGCAGCTTGATAGACAGGATTTAGTTCAGAAAGGATTTTATACTCCCGTTCCATATCATGCGCTTTCGGTGCAACTGGCCCTAGTGGCGGACGTCTTAAAACGGCTTCCCAAACACCTATCTTAATTTGATAAGTTAAATTGGAGTGCCCTGCAGAAAACTGTAAAAGCTCAAGAGGCCCATTTGGAAGGTCCTCGATCTTGCTCCTTAAAAAATGTTCGAGGACGGTTAGGTTTAATTCTTCCCCTTTACGAACAGGAATGGTATCACTACTCATTTGATGAGGCATTCGACTACCCCCATTTCGGAAAATTCAGTATATTCCACTCATACTCCCACACAGAATGAATGATTATGCCCTAACAAAATAATGTTGCAGACCTTCTATTAATAATTCAGGAAGAGGCTCGCTTTGCTGTTTATCAAAATCAAAATAAACCATAATTGCATTCCCTTTAGCAATCAATTCTTCTGTTTTTTGATCAATCATATCATGCTCGATTTGGAAGCTTTTTGTTCCAATTTTAGAAACGTACGTTTTAATATTTAGAGTTTGATTAAAGTATCCTTGACTAACAAAATCACATTTAGTAGATGCTAGTATAAACTTCCAGTCACCCGTTTCCATGTTATATCCTAATGTCTCAAAGAAACGAATCCTCGCTTCCTCTAAATAAATAAAATAACTAGTGTTATTGATATGCCCAAGCGCATCCGTTTCACCAAATCGGACATTTACTTGTATCTCGTGCATGATTTTATCCACCCTTTATCCGTTAAAATTCAGTACCTGATTGGATAAAAATAGTAAATAAAGAGGGTCTTATTATGTAAAACAAAACCCTCCTGAATATTATTTTAAATCCGAATCCCTTCTAATATCATATCTACAAATATTTCTGACACTTCACGGTCACTAGAAGCGCCATCAGGCTTAAACCATTGATAACTCCAATTTGCAGCACCAAGAACTCCAAATGTAATAATCGGTGCATTAAGGTTTGCTCTAAACTCACCGTTTTTCATACCTTCTTTAATTAATTGTTCGATATTCATCCGGAATTGGTCACGTTTCGTAATCATACACTCGAGCCGATCTTCACTTAGATTTTTCATTTCTCTAAAGAAAATCTTGGCTGCAGATCCTTGGTTCTTAATACTGCTAATCAACAAATAAACCATTTCATAAAGTTTTTCCTTGCAGCTCATGCTTTTCTTTAAAATCTGTTCTTGGCGAAACAATAAATCATCAATATATCCAAGATTAATATCCATTAAAAGTTCTTCTTTACTAGAGAAGTAATAGTAAAATGTTCCTTTAGTGACTCCAATGGAATCTACAATATCTTGAATGGAGGTCTCAGTAAAACCTTTTTTCTCAAACAAAAGGATGCTTTGCTTTGTTAGCTTATCTTTCACAACATATGTCCTCGCAATCTGTTATATATCTTTCGAAAAAATTATACCATATTCTATTTCTCTCCTTTACCCGATCAATCTTATACCATTTCTACTTTTTTATTGTTTCTTCTCTTAAGGAGCGACGAAGTATTTTTCCAACTCCCGTCTTTGGAAGTTCTCTCCGAAACTCGACACTTCGAGGAACCTTATAGGCTGACATGTTTTGTTTGCAATATTGAATCATTTCATCTTCCATAGCAGTTTGACTAGCCTTCAAGACAACGAAAGCCTTAACGTCCTCCCCACGATAAGGGTCTGGAACTCCAATTACAACAGCCTCTTGGACCGCTGGATGTTCATACAGTACCTCTTCGATATCTCGAGGATAAATATTAAAACCGCTTGCAATAATTAGATCTTTTTTTCTGTCTACAATATATAAGTAACCATCCTCATCTACTTTTGCAATATCTCCTGTAAAAAGCCAGCCATCTCTAAGGGTATTCGCTGTTTCCTCGGGCATATTCCAATAGCCCTTCATTACCTGCGGACCCTTAATAACAACCTCACCAAGTTCACCAACAGGGACTTCCTCGGACCCAGTTGCAATATCGACAATTTTGTAATCGGTAGAAGGCATCCCAATTCCTACACTGCCTGGTTTACGAGCGGCGAATGGAGGATTACAGTGTGTGGTTGGTGATGCCTCCGATAAACCATACCCTTCCAAAATCTTTGCACCTGTTTTTCTCTCAAACTCTCGGAGCAGTTCAACGGGCATCGGAGCACTACCGCTGTTACAGGTTCTAATACTATTAAGACCATATTCTTCCGCACGCGGATGGTTTGTAATGGCTACATACATCGTCGGGACACCTGGGAAGGATGTAGGCTGTTCATTTTTAATCGTTGTCATGACTTCCTCAAGATCAAAACGTGGAAGCATGATCGATTCTGCACCCGTAAGGATAGACAGATTCATACATGAGGTCATTCCAAATACATGGAAAAGAGGGATTACGGTTAAACAGCGTTCTTTTCCAAATTCAAACTCATGTTTAAAGAACTCGTAACATTGCAGTACATTTGCTACAATATTCCGGTGGGTAAGCATAGCACCTTTCGATCTGCCTGTTGTCCCTCCAGTGTATTGAAGGACAGCCACATCATGCTCAGGTTCAATCTCAACAGGAGTTACTTTTCCATTTCCTTCCGTTATAAATTGGTCAAAGCCGCGATCAGGAGCTAGTTCCTGACCAGCTGGCTGGAAGCTGACAATAATTATATTTTTTAAATTTGTACGTGACTGCACACTTTTTACTCTTGGATAGAAAGCATCAAACACAACAATCGTTTCAGCCCCAGAATCATTTAAAATGTACTCTAGTTCTCGCTCAACCGACATTGGATTTACTTGAGTAATAATGCCTCCTGCTCCCAAACTTCCATAATAAGAAATTACATACTGTGGGCAATTTGGCAGCATAATGGCAATTCTATCGCCTTTTTGAACATTATTTTGTTGGAGTGCAGATGTAAAGGCTTGCGATAGACCTAGTAATTGTTGATAGCTTATTTTTTTACCATAGAATGATAGTGCATTGTTAGTGGGATACTTAGAAGTTGTTTCTTGAAGAATTTGCCCTAGATGTTTGTTTGGGATATTAATTGTTTTTGAAACTGTTTCTGGATATTGTGCATGCCACGCTTTAACTTCTGTCATTCATATTCCTCCTAAAATGTTATAGATTAATTAAGATCTAAAAAGTAAGGCCGCCCCCGTCAACAGACAAGGTAGTACCCGTAATAAATGAAGCTTCATCAGATGCTAGAAATAATATAGCGTTGGCCACTTCATCTGGAGTACCAATTCTTCCAAGTGCATTTGCTCGTGAGATAATTGGCCATTTCCGTTCATCCTGCTTCCAGCCATCAATAATTTTGGTATCGATCACACCTGGTGCAATCGCGTTGACACGTATATTAGACTTCCCATATTCCAAAGCAGCATTTTGTGTTAAAAGCACGACTCCAGCTTTAGATGCATTGTAGGCTGCTTGATATCTCTTACCTTTCAAACCTAGTAAGCTTGAAGTATTAACAATAGCTCCACCGCCTGATTTAATTATCTCAGGTACTGCATATTTGATTCCTAAGAAGACCCCTTTTAGGTTGATGTCTATTACTCGGTCCCACTCTTCTTCCGATAAGTCCACACTTTTCACTTCAGCATGAGCTATACCAGCATTATTGACTAGAACATGGAGTCCACCAAAAGTAGTAGTACAAGCATGGACTAATTGTTTTATTTGATGTGAATCCTTCACATCTGTTCTAACAAAAATCGCTTCACCACCGGATTCTCGAATGGTGGAAACGGTCTCTTCCCCGATAATTGAGTCAATATCGGCTATTACCACTTTCGCTCCTTCCATGGAAAATCGAACAGCTGTTGCACGCCCTATACCACTGCCACCACCCGTTACGATTGCTGCTTTTCCGTTTAATTTCATTTCTTTCACAGCCTCTCTACTAATCTGCCAATCTATTATTCGTATTTTTTTAATTCTAGCTTAGCCACTTGGGCACGATGCACCTCATCAGGTCCGTCCGCCAATCTTAATGTCCGCGAACTTGCCCACATAGAAGCAAGCGGGAAATCATCAGATACACCTGCTCCTCCAAATGCTTGAATGGCACGATCAATCACTTTTAGAGCCATCGAAGGTGCTACCACTTTAATCATCGCGATTTCTGTTTTGGCTTCCTTATTTCCAACCGTATCCATCATATAGGCTGCTTTTAAGGTAAGAAGCCTTGCCTGCTCAATTTCAATTCTTGAATCTGCAATCCATTCACGAATTACTCCCTGGCTAGAGAGAGGCTTTCCAAAAGCAACTCTGTTTTGAACACGCTTACATAAAAGTTCAAGCGCACGCTCAGCTGCCCCTATTAATCTCATACAATGATGAATTCTGCCAGGTCCTAATCTACCTTGCGCAATCGCAAAGCCCTTACCCTCTCCCCAGAGAATATTGTCTGCGGGAACCCTTACATTATCATAAGTAATCTCTCCATGACCATGTGGGGCATGATCATAGCCAAACACTGGGACCATCCGTTCAATTTTAACTCCCGGTGTATCAAGCGGTACAAGGATCATCGATTGCTGTTCATGCCGATTTGCACTCAAATCTGTTTTTCCCATCACAATGGCAATCTTACACCTAGGATCACCAGCTCCAGAAGACCACCACTTACGGCCATTAATCACGTACTCGTTCCCATCTCTCTCAATTCTAGCTTCAATATTGGTTGCATCTGAAGACGCAACATCAGGCTCCGTCATCGAAAAACATGAACGGATTTCTCCTGCTAATAATGGTTTTAACCATTTTTCTTTATGTTCTTCCGTACCATATCTAACAATAACTTCCATATTTCCCGTATCAGGAGCTGCACAGTTAAATACCTCTGGACCAATGGGTGATCGTCCCATAATTTCACAGAGAGGAGCATATTCGAGATTTGTTAACCCTGCACCGAATTCACTTTCGGGAAGAAAAAGGTTCCACAGCCCTTCAGCCTTTGCCTTTTCTTTTAACTCCTCCATGATCGGAGGTACTGCACTCCAACGACTTTCTTGCTCATCTAATTGCTGAGCATATACCTTTTCATTTGGGTATACGTGCTCTTCCATGAAGTTAGTTAGCCTGACCTGTAACTCTTCTACTCGCTTTGAGTAAGAAAAATTCATCTTCTCCACCTCTTCCTACATACTAACCAGTTGGTATGTCACAACTATTATTATACCTCCAAATTTTAGATATTCATATTCCTTTCTAAATATTCTAACAAATAAAAACCTCACAAACAATATTTTTGAGAGGTTAAAACCGTTTATTGACCTTCTTTTGCTTGTTCATTATTTCATAAGACTTTTCAATAATGTCCGTTAAAACATCCCCTTTATAAACTCTCCCTAATTTAAGGTTTTCTTGATAATAAACAACAATTTCATCAAGCTTATCTGAAGTTTCCTTTGCAATCCTCACATTCAATTGGATCCTTTCGTTTCCTGTCAAAAAAAACCACTCCTATCATAAATATAGCAAGATGCTAGCAAGCTTTATATTTCGTGTCATTACAACTAAGATATATTGATATTCTACAACAACTTAAGACATTTTCCTTAATTTTTTTAAAAAGTTACATGAAAAGTAAAATATTGACGATATTAACGTAAGGGAGGTTTCTGTAATGTTAATATCGTGGATTTTGGGGACATGGTTACTAGTTCATCAAGCAACCCCTCCTGATCAATTAGTTATAATGAAAGATGGTCAACCGATTACTACGATAAGTAGATCTGAATACTCTATTTATAGTAGTGGAATACCGATTATAAATTCGAAGAAGTTTGATGAGTTTACTGAGAAATTAAACCACCTAGTATCTAGGCCGGCTAAAAACGCCTCCTTAGATAGTGCAGATAACATTATACCTGAAATTGCAGGTTCAACAATCAACAAACAGGCCTTTACGGAGAGTTTTTATGATTACTTTTTTGGACATAAAATGACTGAACTGGAACTGCCCATACGTCCAATCTACCCAAGGGTTGATAGTGAATTACTTTCGGAGATTCGGAGCAAACGCATTGGCCGATATTTAACATCCTTTAATCCGCGTAATAGAATGCGGACAACCAATATTGACTTAGCTGTTGAAGCCATTAATAACTATGTCGTTTTTCCTGGTGAAACTTTTTCCTTTAATCGTGTTGTTGGAAAACGCACAGTTGAGAAAGGATATAAAAAAGCTAAAGTCATTGTACGAGGAGAATTTGCTGAAGATATAGGTGGCGGTATCTGCCAGGTTTCTTCCACTTTGTTTAATGCCGTTGACAATGCAGGCCTGCAAATTACACAACGTTTTTCTCACAGTAGAAATGTCTCCTATATTCCTCCAGGGCGTGATGCAACCGTTAGCTGGTACGGACCTGATTTTGAGTTTTTAAATAATTATAACCAAGCTGTTTTAATAAGAGCAAAAACAGTCGGACACCTATTGGTAATTAAACTTTACTCTTCAGATATAATTGAATACGAACCTAAAAAAGTACCTTTTCCACCATTATAAAAAGTCCGCAAAAGCGGACTTTTATTTTTTTTCTTTGCTATTTAAAGCACTCGCAAGCAGTTCATCGGAAAACTCAGTTAAGGCAGCATTGTTCATCGTACCCATTTTAGGAGCGAAGTTCTCAATGGCATTTTGAAAAGGAGTTGTAAGATCCCTTCTTCGACCTCTTGTCAGTCCTAGAATGGCTGCACTAACACCTAAGCCTAAAAGAGATGCCCACATGGTTCCTCTCCCTCGTCTTTTGTTCTTGAACATACTAACGAATGGAAGCAGTTTCATTAAATTTCTCACCATAGCACCCCTTTACCATATTTTAAATGGAAAGTTAAGATCAGCTTCCCAAACTTATTTTGTGCATATTTTGAAAGAATATGTTTGGAAAACACGGTGTACTTTGTCATTTATTAGAACAAAGCTGGGTAGTTCCTTTTATAGTTTTTTAATCCTGATGGGACTCACCATAAGAAGCGCAAGTATAACAGTGATTAAAGTGTTACTGTAGAGGAATATTCCCATAGTCGCAACCATTAAACCTGCTGCTGTTATCGGTAGGCCGATAAAGTGGCCAACTGTTGGTTTCACATTAAATTTCGCTAACCTCAGTGCCCCCATTGTTGGAAATAGCATAAATGCCAATGTGGTAAATGGAGATGGAGCATGTAAGGAATAGAATAGAAGTGCAGGTGCAACCCCTAAACTAACGATATCAGCCAAAGAATCAAGTTCAACACCCAACTCACTGTTCACCTTTAACTTTCTAGCTATTTTACCATCAAAAAAATCAAAAGCAGTAGATAAAAAAATACACAAAGCAGCCGCACGATAATACCCATTCATATTAAAGGTAATGGAAAATACCCCAGATAATAAGTTCCCGATTGTAAACAAATTAGGTATTGCTTTTAAAAATTGGTTAGTCAAGGCTTCTTCTCCTTTTTTCAGCAATCCCCTCTATCCACTTAGCTTTTTCCATAATTACAATGCTTATTCTTCTATTTGCTTTTAATAAAGTTTTTGAAAACGCATACGTTTTTTCTAACAGCAATATGGATGTATATATTGAGGGTCTCGTTAGAAAATAGTATAGAAAGGATTGGTGAAAGGGATGGATCAAACCTTAAAATATCTTCGGGAAATTTTATCAAATTACACAGATGAACATCATCCTACTGGCAGGCATATTTATCGTAAATTAGCAGATGGCGATTTCCATTCTGAGGGTGATTTTGTCCGAAAATTAACTCAAAATGAGATTGAATTTCTCAATAAGATTTTACCTAACGAAATTAAACACGCCCAAGAGGAACAGGACGATAAAAGAGCTTATGAATTAAATGAAGTGTTTGAGCTCTTATTTTAAGGAAAATGAAGAGATGACAGGATATGCCATCTCTTCTACGGGAAATAGTCAGACTATTTATTTCCGAGGCAACCGCAATCTACGACAAAAGACGATTCAAACAGATAAAAAACCCTTCAGCATACGACAAGAAATTCATTTAGTTCGTTATTTTCGCTGGAAAATCTGTTTAATAATTGGAATATGTTGGAGAAATGAAAAGGCTGCCTCAACTTAGAGACAGCTCCTTGGGAATTAACCTCTTAGGGGACCCAACCATTGACACAGCCAAATATACTTCTTACTAAACTTTTAGTCGCTATAACAGTCTAAAAGAAGTTCAGAGCTAAGCCGATGTGTGTTTTGTTCCGTTGAAGGAATTAATTCACATGGTATTAAATGGAATTCAAATCCCTTAAAGAAACAACTTACTCGGGTTGTTGATTAACGATGAGACTCAATCCTCTTTTGGCAAGGCTTCTTGGCAATGTTCTTTAAATTTAGAAAGATTTCTTTAATTATTTGGTAAACAGTAATTTTACCAACATACTTGTAAATTTTCAGTTAACTTTCCTTCATCCATGGAACTAGCTGAGATTCGAATTTAATCCAAGTATCAAATAGGTATACTCTATTTGACTTTGTATTATTAGGTTTTATGATCCCTCATTTAAATAAAATAGGTTTCTTCTCATGTGGAAGCTTCCATATCATTTTTTAAAGAATCATTTTGGTTTGAGGAATTTATCAACGTATGGATAATAGGCAGATAAATTACACTTTACTCCCAAGGTTTAATAATACATAGAGTAAAAGGAGTTCTCCTATCGCTAATTTAGACAAGTTATTGTTAACAAATTTACATCTTCCTAATTCAAGACAACATCGCTCCACCTGCCAAAAAACTTGTTAAAGGAAACCTACTACTCGTTCATAAAACGGAACGAACACGTATGGCTGAGTCTCCTAAGAAGTTAAGATTCACTTATCCTTTACAACTATATTATAGCATCACTATGCCCGATGTTTACTTAATTATTGTGACCAATTAGTGAACTCTTCAGAATAAAGTAAATATTCAACAAAAAGTGGAAAGGGCTGGTTTCATGTTAGATCAAGTTAAAAAGTATGCAGTACCCTTTGATTCTGTTGATAACTTAGATCCCCTGCTTGAAGCAATTGGTGATGCCAAATATGTACTTCTTGGGGAAGCATCTCATGGTACATCTGAGTTTTATACTGTACGAACAGAATTATCAAAAAGATTAATTTCGGAAAAAGGTTTTTCAGTTATTGCAGTTGAAGGTGATTGGCCTTCAAGCCAGAGCATCAATAAGTATATCAAGGGATATAATCATGTCAAGGATGTACAAAGCGTATTGGGATCTTTCAATAGATGGCCGACCTGGATGTGGGCTAACCAGGAAATTGCAGCTTTAGTCGATTGGCTAAAAGAGTATAATGATCAAAAAATCCCAAAACATAAGGTTGGTTTTTATGGTATCGATGTCTATAGTTTATGGGAAAGTATGGAAGAAATAATCCGTTATTTAGAAGATACACAGTCTCCGGGCATTGAACAAGCTAGAAAAGCTTTTTCATGCTTTGAACCATATAATAGAAACAATGAATCATATGCTGTTTCTGCCGGATACTTATCGGAGGACTGTATGAAAGAAGCATTAGAATTACTGGGGACAATAAGGAGAAATAAATGGAAATATGAAGATTTTGAAGAAAACAGCTTAGACATGGAAGTGAATGCAATAGTTACAAAAAATGCAGAGGCTTATTACCGAACAATGGTACAAAGTGATGCAGAGTCTTGGAATATTAGAGATCGTCACATGGTTGAAGCTCTAAATACTATTATGAATTATTATGGTGACGATGCAAAAGTTATTATCTGGGAGCATAATACCCATGTTGGCGATGCACGAGCAACAGATATGAAGGATGAGGGAATCGTTAATGTTGGCCAGCTTCTAAGGGAAGCAAAAGACCCTGGTGATGTTTTTATCGTTGGTTTCGGCACCTATAGCGGAAGGGTAATTGCCTCCAAGGAGTGGGGATCAAATCTCGAGAGCATGGAAGTCCCTAAAGCACAATTCGGCAGCTGGGAGTATATTTTGCATGATGCTGGCCCATTTAATAAATACCTAATATTTAACGAAGAAAATCGTTCGAAATTCAGCACCACTATTGGCCATCGTGCCATTGGGGTGGTTTACCGGCCAGAATACGAACATTTCGGTAATTACGTTCCCTCCAACATGAGCCAAAGGTATGATAGCTTTATTTTTATAGATCAAACTACTGCCTTGCATCCCCTTACTTTGGAAAGAAGTATTATTTTATAATAGTTATAAAGGTCTTCCACTGGATAGAGGAAGACCTTTATATCAATCTATAACGGGATTTTCGTAATTATCCTTTACAACTATATTATACTCGTTCACTTTTTCTTCAATCCGCCTTGAATTTTCTCTTAATTTATCATCATAAGGTATGGTGATCATTCTTCCATCTTTCATTTCAAACTTTACCTGGTAGTAGCCAGTTGTACCTTGATGGTTCCGATAAACCTGGTGTAAAGTCGTGACATCTTCCCACCCAAAGTGTTCTTCTTTAATACTTGTTAATGAATTATAATGAATTCCCTTTTCATCGAGATAGTAATAGTTTACCAAACTAAAAACAAAAACCGGAATACTCAGGAGAACCAATACCACTGTTATCCATTTTAATTTCTTGGCTTCTGTTTTTTGTCTTAAGATTAAGTAAACTGTCAGGACAACTGCTATGTACAGCATCCCAATCATAAAGCCAATGTAAGAGGTGAACGGTGTAGTGAAGAACCATTGTGAACGTGACATAAGAAACATGCTTTGATAGGTCGCTACTACTACAAATGGGACAAACAAACTGCTGATGTACAATATAATCGTATAAGCAACTATCTTTACTTGGGTTTCCTCTGATGATTCATCTTTTTTTCTAAATAAATTCAAAAATCTCCTTCTCCCTTTTATTTTCTAATAAATATTTGACGTAATAATCATTAAAAAGTTTTAAGATAAAAATAAAAAATTATGCGCTCGCCTTTTTCCTATTGATTACCACATTTCTTTGTGAAAGCAGGCTATGTAGAATMATACCAACCATAACAAAAATCATTCCAAACCACGCACTCATTGTTGGAAAAGCTGAATTCAAAAAGAGAAGCTCTCCAATTAAAGAAAACAACACTGCCATTGCTTGTGTAGCTTCAACTGCGGCAAGCTTTTTCATACTCCCTCTGACAAGGTCTGTAGCTTGAAAAAACAAAATGGTAGCAATAACTCCCGATGTAATCGCAACGATGCCAGATTGAATCGATTGTCCCATAGTCGGTGGTCCGACAGTCACAAGGCCGGTTAAAGCTAAAACGAACCAAAATGGCATACTAGCAATTGTCATCCCTAATACTCTTTGAAAAACATCAAGACGCCCACTGCATACTTCCATCATCTTTCTATTTCCTAAAGGATAGGCAAACGATGCAACAATAATAGGGATTATTCCAAAAGCTATTTCAATGAATGTTAAATGGTTAGCCTGCTCTACCTGCATCAAAACAATCCCCAGCAGGATAATTAAACTGAGCGACAAACCTTTAAATGGTATTTTACCCTTTACCCGTATTGGTCCATCTTTAGTCATAACTTTTTCGTAAAATAAAGGTGCCAGCAAGGATCCGGATATAATCGTAACTTGCCAAGTAGATGCGACAATCCATCCAGGAGCGTACGCAGCCGAAAAACAAAGAGGCCCATAAAATAAAACAAACCCAACAAAGCTCCATACTAGCCACGCTCTCGGATTATTTTTCATCTCAATTAGTAAGGTTTTAAGGTTTCTTCTTGCTAGAACAACAAGCAGAAGCAAAGGAACCATAAAAATATAACGAAGCGAGGCACTCCAGATCCAACTTCCTCCTGCCAAATCCATTGACCTATTTAAAATGAACGTAAAAGCAAAAAAGAAAGCAGCAAGTAAACCTAAGATGATGGGACGCATAATTATCTCCTTTTAACAATTCTCTTTTAACTCTATTCCTATATTTTACCACATTTCAGAAAAATCGTTATTTTAAGTTCTAAAATAATTAGTGCATACAATAAAAACGTTGTGCATAAATTGATTTGTCAATCATAGTTTGGAACCTTTTGAAAATACAAACGTATTTTTATTGTCTAAAAAATTTCGATTTGGGGATGAGCGTATGTTCGGTAAAGTAGCAGCTGATATTCTAGGAATAAGCGATGTCGGATCTGTCATTAAGCCTGAAAACTATGACAAAGTAGATGCAGATGATTATGTTTTACATGAGGATCATGAGAAGATATACTTTCTAATTAAATCTAAATCAGATGAGTATTGTTTTACAAATAATGCCCTAATCCATCTAGATGGTACAAGTGCAACTAGTAAGAAGCGCATGTTACACCGCTATAGTTATGCTGCCAATAGAATTTCGGATGTTAAACTTGAAACGGCTGGCACAGTTGATCTTGATGTAGAGATTAAATTTAAAATTGGCTCTCAACCGTTCTCGATTGATGTTCATAAAAAACATATTGAAGATGTAAAGGATCTATATAAGGCACTCATTAAAATCGCAGAAATTAGCCGCGAGAACGAGGTTTCCCTTCAAAACGCAAAACAAAGCCTTGATGTTGCCTCAACCACTTTAGGCAAAATGACTAGTTCAGATAATAATCTAGTTGTCCAGTTTAAAATGTTAAACCAAGCTGCTTTCCAATGGCTTGAAGATACAAAAAAACAATACAATATTAAGGATTTTGGCTACGTGTTCGATAAATACATTAACAATTAATGTAAAGCACTTTAGCAAACAAAGAAAAAATACCTCTAGTTTGACTAGGGGTATTTTATACATGTGGTGAACTTTTGAGAAATTAAACGACTTTTTCGTCTTCTACCCAATCATAAAGATCCTCAATCTGGCAATTTAATTCTTTAGAAATGGTCATGGCTGTACTCAAATTCATAATTTTCTTTGTCATATATTTATCAAGTTGATCTTTCGGGATACTAGTGTTGCGTTCTAACCCATCTAAATCCATGTTATTCTTATTTAATAAATGCTCGAGGTTACTCTTTTTCGCTTTAAAATTCGTCAAAATGACACCTCACTTTTTTAAAGCATAACATAGTTAACCCTCAATTCAAAGAAAGTGGGTTAATTTTCGATTTATCATATTTTCCATTTTCAATCACAGAAACTCTAACTTAATTTGTGGTATACTAAAGTAGGAACTAAAAAAGGGGTGTCGACTTTGAGGAGTCAAAATAATAGCTATAAAACCGGGCAAACAGTCAGTATCAAAGAAACTGGCGAAGAAGTAACTATTATGAAATCACAATATGTAAAAAATATGAAAAGATACTCGTATATAGTAAAAGAATATCCCACTACATTTTTTTTCGAAGAAGAATTACAAAATCGTAATTAAACCATTTTCAAACTAAAAAAGAAGACCCATTCCATAAAATGGTCTTCTTTTTTGTTTTTTCTTTATTTAAAAATCTGCATTCCCTGTAGTTCTTGGGAATGGGATCACATCTCTAATGTTTGTCATTCCAGTCAGATACATAATCAATCTCTCAAAACCTAACCCATAACCCGAATGTTTTGTTCCGCCATACTTTCTTAATTCAAGATACCACCAGTAATCTTCCTCATTCATACCAAGTTCGTTAATCTTCGCAGTTAAGATATCTTCACGTTCTTCACGCTGGCTTCCACCTATTAACTCTCCTATACCAGGTACTAGTAAATCTGTGGCTGCTACTGTTTTCTCATCTTCATTAAGCCTCATATAAAAAGCTTTTATTTCTTTTGGATAGTCGGTAACAAAGATTGGTTTGTTAAACACTTTTTCACAAAGGAAACGCTCATGCTCTGTTTGCAGGTCCAAGCCCCACTCAACTGGGTATGAAAACTTTTCTCCCGATTCCTTTAAAATCGAAATTGCTTCCGTATATGTTACACGAACAAATTCGGACGTATGTGCATTATTTAAACGATCTAATAAACCCTTCTCAATAAAGCTGTTGAAGAAGTTCATTTCCTCTGGAGCATGCTCCAGCACATAACCAATTACATACTTAACCATCTCTTCAGCGAGGTCCATTATATCTGGGAGTTCTGCAAATGCAAGTTCCGGTTCAATCATCCAGAATTCAGCCGCATGTCTTGCTGTATTAGAGTTTTCAGCTCTAAACGTTGGACCAAATGTATAAACATTTCGGAATGCTAACGCAAAAGCTTCAGCCGACAATTGCCCACTTACTGTCAAATTTGTTTCTTTATTAAAGAAGTCCTTCGTTAAGTCAGTTTTTCCTTCTTCGTTTTTAGGGAGATTGTCCAGATCTAGTGTTGTAATGCGGAACATTTCTCCAGCCCCCTCAGTATCACTACCTGTGATAATTGGAGAATGTACATACACATAACCTTTATCTTGAAAGAACTTGTGGATTGCATAAGATGCTAAAGATCTTACACGGAATACAGCTGAGAAAGTATTTGTTCTTGGTCTTAGATGAGCAATTGTTCTTAAGTACTCAAATGAATGTTTTTTCTTTTGCAATGGGTAGTCCGTTGTTGACGTTCCTTCAATCATAATACTAGTTGCTTTGATTTCAAAGGGCTGTTTTGCTTGTGGAGTATGTATAAAGTCTCCTAGCACTTTAATAGTAGAACTAATCGGCAGTTTCGTGATTTCTTTAAAGTTTCCTAGCTGTTCGTCGAAAACGATTTGAACACCTTTAAAGAAACTTCCATCATTTAACTCAATGAAACCAAAGGTTTTAGAATCCCGGATGGTTCGAATCCATCCAGATAGTTCAACTTGCTGACCAATAAACTGATCTGTATTTCTGTATAACTCCTTAATTAAGGCAGTTTTCATTGTTTATGACCTCCAAATCTTATGTAAAAAAACCTTCCATTCCCAAGGGGATGAAAGGTAACTTCCATGATATACATTGTTATTATCCCTTCAATATTATATTAAAATCACGTCAATTAAGCAATATTCTACTGAATTCAATTGAATTTTAAACTTTTATTATCGATCGGACAGTCCAGCCACAATAAATGACGACTTTCATACAGTTTAAAACACTAATTGACAATTTAAATGTATTTTCTGAAAATTTGCAGGATTTTTTAAAATAGAAGTCGAAATAATTAAGAAATGTACGATTCTTGATATAAGGAGTGTTGATTGTGGATAAAGTTACCTGTATTGCTTTTCTGCTGTATCAGTCTTCTAAGAGTCAAGACATCAAAGAAAAAGCCATTCAATTATTGAATGGTGATATTTCTATAAGAGATTTAAAGCGGAACGTTAAAACACAATCCTATATATTATCCGCTGAAACAAAATTAAGAAAAAATAAGATCGACAAGTTTCTTGTCCAGCAATTTGTCGAAGAATTTATGTTAGTAGAAGTATAGGCTTCCCGGCGGAAGCTTTTTTTATGGTAAAGTTTTCTCAAAAAACAAAATTTTCTTGCAATTGTCATTTAATTCTGTTTTAATATAAAGAAATCCCAATGAGTTCCAGAATTGTGCTGCTTTAAGGTTTTCACCTAGCATACCTAGGCGAACATTTTTCACACCTCGTTTACGCATTTCATTTTCGTAAAGAGCATACGCATGTGCTCCAAATCCAAACCCTTGGTAATCAACATGAATCATTATCAGTCCTAGCCACGGACAATTGTCTTTCGGATTTTCCATTAGGTAATCTAGAACCCCTATATAGGTATCCTCTAATTTAATGAAAACTGATGTTGTAGCTGGATTACTAAATTCATTTTCGATATCTGATAAAGTTCTAGTACGAATACCATTTTCAAACACGTTATAGTTGTGGTTTGAATTTACAATTTCAAGAGCTATATAGAGTGTTTCTTTTGTAATTTCTTCAAAATACATCAAAAGGGTTATCCTCCGTAATTAATTCTATTTTCGAATAGTTCAATTTTATTGAAAGAAAGGTGATTGTAGATGCAACAAGTTCATGTACTCGTTACGTATGAAGGAAAAAGCTATTTGACAAATGTAATAACCCATCACAATACCCCCGAAGAAGAGATATACCGAATCGCGTTAGAACAGGTACAAAAACAATGGAAAGTCACTAACTAATAAAACCCCACAGGCAGCTATTAACAGAGCTTCCATTATTATTCTATTCGAAATCTCCGTGATTAAGGAATACTAGATTAGTTAAAGCGGCGACTAGAGTTAGCCGCCGCTTTTATTTTCAATCATAATAAAACAATTCCCTCGATGTTGTCCTCATTAAAGGACTAATATCACCTGTGGTAAACATATACAGTTCATGCATGGCTCTTGTGCATACCGTGTAAAACAACTTTCTTTCACTTTCGTTTGAATACAGTGAGATGTCCGAAATAATAACAGCATCAAATTCTATACCCTTAGCCAGATAGGAAGGAATGACAAGAATCCCTTTCTCATATGATAGGGTCCCCTTCTCAATTAAATGCAGGGAAACTTCTTTCTTTAAATCGGTATACACTTTTTTACTATCATTTGCTGTCCTGCAGATTACTGCAATTGTCCTGTGTCCTTTATCTTGAAACTCCCTTATTTTGCTTGCAATTAAATGGTTTAAGGGCTGAACAGCCTTTTTAACTGCTGGTTTTGTTCCTTTTCGATTGAAAGGTTCTATCCATTCACCACCATCAATTAAACTGCTGGTAAACTCAACAATTTCTTTAGTAGAACGGTAGGTCTTAGATAAGACAATTCTCTCAGTATCTTCTCCTTCTTCTAATAAATCCGTCAAGGCATTTTCTGATCCGGTTGCACCTGAAAAAATAGCTTGGTTAAAATCCCCGAGCAAGGTCATTTTACTATATGGAAAGAGCTTTTGAAGATATGCAAACTGAAATGGTGTATAATCCTGAGCCTCATCAACAAAAATATGTCGTATTCCTGTGTTTGATTTTCGCCCCTCGATTAAATCCATTAAATAAACATAGGAAGTCGCATCCTCGTATGACAGTGAATGATTGGTCAACTGATTAATGGTTTGATTACAGATTTGCTCCCACTGATCAAGTAGTATTTCCTGATGATTTATCCCCTTTTCAAACAACATATGATAAAGCCCTAGAGTGTCAATAAATTTCAACCTTTTTACTCGTTTAAATAAGGGCTTAAACTTCTCTTTTACGACCATCTCAGCAAGCAGCTTTTGTTCCTGAGCGAAATCATCAAAACTATTATCAGTATATCGGCTTTTTTCTTGCAGCTTCTTAAAAGCCTCTAAGTAATCTTCCTTGTCGAGGAATTGAATTTCTTCCTCCACCCAGCTTTCGACACGTTCCTTCCTTACTTTTCTTTTAAGTTCCCTAAGAAGCCATTCCTTTACGTGTTCCATCCGGTTGGGGATGCTTATATCTTTATCTAGCGAGTAAAAATGGTCATAGATATCCTCTTTCGAAATGAACACTTCACCACGGAAGTGTAAATCTTTAAAAAGAAGTCCCCTTTTTGATAATTCAACCACGAACTGATCAATGATATTCTTAAATGTTAGGCTTCCCTTGAAACGTATTCCTTCTACCCTTGTGTGATACCCCTCTTGATTTATCTCACCATTAAGTAAGTATTCCATCTGATCAAAAGCATCTTCAACTACGACGCCTTTCCCAATGCGATGGTGTAAATATTCCATAAATGTTACTTGCTGCATATTTTCTTCACCTAACTCAGGAAGCACAGTTGCAACATAACTATTAAACAAAGGGTTGGGAGAAAAGAGCATAATATTTTCTGATTTTATCGTGTCTCGGTAGCGATAAAGTAAATAGGCGACCCTTTGCAGGGCAGCAGAAGTTTTACCGCTTCCTGCCACGCCTTGAACAATTAGCAGCCTGCTCTTTTCATTACGAATAATCTTATTTTGTTCTTGTTGAATGGTAGCTACAATACTCTTCATTTGAGTATTTGCGTTATTCCCAAGTACCTCCTGCAGCATCTCATCACCGATGGTTACACCTGTTTCGAACATGGCCTTTATTTCACCTGTTCTAATAATGAACTGCCTTTTTAGTTCCATTTCCCCTTCTATCAAGCCATCTAATGTTTTGTACTGGGCAGACCCTGGTGAGAAATCATAATATAAACTAGAAATGGGTGCCCGCCAATCGTAGATTAGAAAATCTTGATCATCTTCATCCATAAAGGAAGAAATACCAAGATAAATTTGATCCGCTTTTGCTTCACCATTTTCTTTGAAATCAATTCGGCCAAAGTATGGTGATGAATATAGCCTGCTCAAAGTATTAAGCTGCTGATCCACTTGCCGATATGTCCGTTCTCGTTCTGATAATAATTCGGCCTGCTGCTTAATACTAGCAGCTGATTCTATTTTGTCGTCAGGTTCATCAAAATTAACGGTTACATCCTCCCAAAAGAGTTTCCGAATATCAAGAACATCGGTCCTAATCTTACCACTACTTTTCTGGAGTTTATCAACCTTGCTCTTTATTTGCTTTAATATAAAATTTACCCGGTTTTGTTCGTCTTTCCAGTTATTTCTCTGCACATCACTCATAAAATCACTCCCCAGAAAAATTATGTCCTTTTATTTGACAACCAAAAAACTATGTGGTAAAATTATAATAAGGGGTATATCATGCTGGTGTAATCAAATCAAACTTAAACTAAAATTTATTTTAACATAGCTCTAATCTGTAAACAATACATTCTTCGCCCTAAAGGCGTTTTTTTATATTTATTTACCCTAACCATCCTCGTTTCTTCTCATTCAGTTTCTTCTTTCTCATTTTCAAACACAAAGTCTCTAAAAATCCCGTATACGGTAATTAGGATGATTCTAATCAGGATGAACTCCAACCAATGAATTTTACTCCTTAACAGTTTTATTTTTTTAAAGAAAGTGTTTAGGACAATACTTGATAAAAGGGCAGTAAACTTTTTTCTCCAAGTGTTTTCCCTCAACAAAATGATCGTCGACATTAGGGACGTTGCGATCGCATATAGAGGAACAATCACAAAATGTTCTTTCCAAGAATGAAACTTCCCAATTCCAAATCGGAATTTTCGAGTAGCTGCGAATAAAAATAATACATTGGCCTCAGTAACCATCATCATTAAAAATAATGACATTACTCTTAAGCCCCTAAATTTCTGATTTAATCCCCAGTTCCACAAATCACTAAATTTAAAATACACCGGTATTAAGATAAGTGTGTAAATCGTTTTCCACCAATGCTTTTTAAAAATTTTTAGTCGTACAAAAATTAACTCTACAATTGAAAAGTACAAGCCGCCGATAAACTTTCCGATCCAACCTATTTTTACTGAGGTTAAGAAAACCGCTGTGAACGGAACAAAAATGGCTTGAGATAAAATGGCTCCCACAATATCATCAAAAAACGGTTTTTTCATGATTTTCGGTTTATAGGTATAAGCATTAAATATATTTAAAACAATATATTCGAATAAGTAGGCAACCCCAATATTAGACATTAATAAAACGAATAACTTTTTTCTTTGTTTATTCTTATGAAAGGTAAATACCAAAAGTGCTGTATGAATCATTAGCAGCAAAACAAAGGGTATTGTATTTTTTTTCTTCTTCATAATTAAATCCTCTCAATATGGCTAGGTAGTTATAGTATTTGACTAACACCTAGTTTCATTCCATCTAATAATTAGTTGCCCTCCGCTACTTGTAAAAATTAAATAAAAAATGTTTGACAATATAGTGACCTCCAACATATAATTTATCTTGAATTAAGTTATTTTAATTTCGAGATAAATAAATTAAAAACAATCTGGAGGAGAAAAAAATGACAAAAACAAAATGGGCTCTTGATCCGTCACACAGCAGCGTAGATTTCTCAGTAAGACATATGATGATTGCAAATGTAAAGGGAACATTCCATAACTTTACCGCTACTATCGAAGCAGATCCAACAGATTTAACATCTGCAAACATTGAATTTTCAGTTGAAACTGCTAGTGTTGATACACGTAATAAAGACCGTGATGCTCACCTTGTTTCAGCAGATTTCTTTGATGCTGAAACTCACCCAAACATGACCTTCCGGACTACTAACATTGAAAAAACAGAAGAGGGAGAATATAAAGCTACTGGTGATTTATCTCTACGTGGCGTTACAAAACAAGAAACTTTTGTTGTAACATTTGAAGGCCAAGGTAAAGACCCTTGGGGTAACGAAAAGGTTGGTTTCAGCGCAGAGGGAACGCTCAACCGCTCCGACTATGGTTTGGTTTGGAATGCAGCATTAGAAACTGGCGGCGTTCTTGTTGGTGATAAAGTAAAAATCAATTTGCAAATTCAAGCTGCTAAAGCATAATTATTTACAAAAAAAGCTCTCCAACCTTTGGAGAGCTTTTTCTTACTGCATCACTTATTTAACTCTGTGCTTAAGAATCTTGCTAACTCAAGCATTCCATACTTCTCCGTCTTTGCTTCAGCATCGGCATTATAATTCGTATTCGTATTAATATCGTATGTAAAAATCTCTCCATCAGCATTTTGGATAAATTCAATACCTGCAATTTGAATATCGTTTGCAGCTAGTAACTTTTCATAATTTCTTAAAATGGGATTTGAAAAAGTCTCAAGAATTTCAAATTTAGGTTTTACATCTGTTTGTTCACCTATAGGGCAAAATAAATCCTCTATTTGACAAGCATCCGCTGGGCAGAGTTGAAATCCTCCACTAGAATCTACCTTAACTGCGTAAACAAACTTCCCACCGACAAATTCACAACGTATGATACAATTTTCTGGTGACTGAATATATTCTTGTATTAACGTTATACCATCTATCGGCTCTTCAAAGGACTGACCTTCCACATAATTTCTTAACGCAGGAATCGATTGGAATAACTGAACTCCAAGTCCTTTCCCTGCCCGATTGTGTTTTGTAATGAAGGGTACCCCATCAAACTCATTTGCAGCCTCGATAATTTGTTCCTTACCAACTGTAGCAATGGTACGAGGTGTATGTATACCAAACTTTTTTAATTCGAGATATTGTTGTACTTTGCTAATCTCAAGCTGAAGTGCACGCGTTCCATTAAAAACCTTTCTACCGTGAGCTTCAAGCCAAGCAAGAACTTGTAATGTGAACTCAGGTGCATATCGATGTCCTCTTGTGTGAGAGGAGGCACTCATACGATTATAATAAATACCTTCCGGTGGTTCTTTTGAGAGGTCAAGGCGTCCTCCATCCAAATACCATTCTTCATATGGTACCTGTAGTTGGTCTAGACGGTTGGTAAGGTGTACGGTCCACTCCCTATTTTCATGAATGATATAGACTT
This sequence comes from Bacillus sp. MRMR6, assembly GCF_001940785.1. Lineage (GTDB taxonomy): Bacteria > Bacillota > Bacilli > Bacillales > Cytobacillaceae > Neobacillus. The sequence continues at coordinate 52,477 of NZ_MSLS01000010.1, read as the reverse complement.
TTTTCATAAAGAAAATCTCCTCTCTATCTATCCAAATCTAGTTACTATTATACTACCAGGCATTAGAAAAAAAAAAGCCGCAGTAGTCGGCTTTATTCATTATCTGATGGTGACTCTTGTACCGTTTGGGACTAATTCAGCAAGTTGGAGTACATCTCGATTATACATTCTTATACAGCCTTTTGATACTGCTTTGCCGATTGAACTAGGATCATTCGTTCCGTGAATGCCATATCCTTGTTTGGATAATGACAACCACAAAACCCCATAGGGCCCTCCAGGATTCATTTGCCGGTTTACAATCACAAATTCACCGATTGGTGTCCCTGATAACATCTTGCCGACAGCGATTGGAAAAATTCTAACTAATTTCCCGTTATTAAATAAAGATAGTTTTCTTTTCCCTATTGATATTTGTATCTGATATGGAATTGTATTAGGGTCAGGTAAACCTGGGATTTTAATTTTTTGTCCAACAGACAATTGCTGATAATTTACTCCAGGATTTGCTGCATAAAGCTGCCCAAGAGTAATGCGGTAATCTACAGAGATTTTATATAGCGTATCACCCGGCTTAACGATGTGAAACATAGGATCCCGCCTTTTTCATTAGCATATGTTGGGACACTTCAACGGTTGCCTTAATACTATTCAAATAAAAAAACGTAATCAGAATATACTGATTACGGAAAGTGTCTACGTGCCCTTACTATCTACTTTTTACCAGCATATTTACAGCTTCTTCAACAAGTTTTGAAGAATCATTATTTCCGGATTCGATGGATTCCCTAATGCAATGCTCTAGGTTCGAACTGACAATAACCGCAATCGTACGGTCGATCGCTGACCTAGCTGCAGACAATTGAGTAATAACGTCCTTACAATCCTTACCCTCGTCCATCATTCTTAAGATTCCTTTTATTTGACCTTCTACACGTTTTAAGCGATTAACTGACTTATCATTATAAATCATCATCTTTTTCACCTCTGTTGTTTCCGATTTTAATCTAAAATCATCCAGAAGTCTATTACTTATATGAACAATTTTTAACCTACTCCCCTCTCCCGATCATTACCTACCTTTTAAAAAGATTATTTTTTCAGTTAACCTGCTATGCGAATCTTAACACAAATTACCGGTACGGATTGGGGTATTTAACTTTTTTAGGAAATTGGTCACAAATGACCAATTCCACCATTATTCTAGCCTAAAGAGTGATGATAAATCTTCTCGAATGTGATTGATGTAAAAATAATCATTGCTTGAAGGATCATAAACATAATCTTCCTTCCATTCGTTTATGTTCTTAGTAATTTCCTCCATCGCACTTATAAATAATTTTATTTCTTCATCCGTCATAATTGGGTGTATCGAAAAACGGACCCACCCTGGTTTTGTCGAAAGATCGCCCTGATCAATCTTATTTACAATCTGCTTTGATGTTTTTTGGTCAATGTCTAAAAGGAGATGACCATATGTGCCTGCACACGAGCAGCCACCTCGAACTTGGATTCCATATCGATCATTTAACAGCCTGACAATTAGGTTATAGTGGATATTTTCGTTAAAGAATGAAACAATACCTAACCGGTCCTTTCTTGTAGCTTCTAATATATGGAGTTTTGGTATCTTCTCTAAACCCGATAACAGGAGATTAAGCTGTTCCTTCTCCCGTTTTAAAATATTTTCAATCCCCATTTGGTTTTTCAAATTTATACAGAGGGCTGTGCGAACCGCTTGAAGAATACCAGGTGTCCCTCCATCCTCTCGGATTTCAATTTCATTTATATATTTGTGTCCACCCCATGGATTTGTCCATGTTACGGTTCCTCCACCAGGATGATCCGGAATTTTATTAGTATACAATCTCTTATCAAAAAGTAAAACACCGCTAGATCCTGGGCCCCCTAAGAACTTATGTGGTGAAAATAGAATAGCATCCAGCTTTTCTGAAGGGTCTAATGGGTGCATGTCAATCTTTACATATGGTGCGGATGCAGCGAAATCTACAATACAAATACCACCATGCTGATGCATTATTTTTGCTAAATGATGATATTTTGTTTGGATTCCAGTTACATTTGAACATGCAGTGAACGAACCAATCTTAAGCGGACGATCTTTATATCTCTTTAATAGGAATTCAAGATGTTTTACATCTACATCTCCATGCTCATCAGGATTAATGATTTCCACATCAGCTATCGTTTCTAGCCATGTCGTTTGGTTTGAGTGATGTTCCATATGGGTTATAAATACAATTGGACGCTCACTGCTCTTCAGCTTTAAATGAGCTCTCCATTGTTCAGGAACTCTAACACCTAATATTCTTTGGAATTTATTTATGACGGAGGTCATACCAAAACCATCTAGGATTAATACATCATCTTCGTCCGCATTCACATGTTCCTTAATGATCTTCCTTGATTGTAGGTAAATACCTGTTGTGGTTAGGCTAGTAATGTTTGATTCAGTATGTGTATTAGCCAAAAAAGGTCCAACCACCTCAGAGATTCTCTGCTCAATTGGATCGTAGAGCCTGCCGCTTGCTGTCCAATCTGCATAGATAATTCGACTTTTACCATATGGAGTCTGGAACTCTTGATTCATTCCAATCACTTGAGAACGAAATTTCTGAAAATATTCCTCCAAATTACTAGGTATGTGGTACAGGTTACTACCGATCCTTGCTGTAATCACTGTTCATCACCTCACAGTATTTTGTGCTTTAATTTACTATATGCACAGCAATTAAAGTCGGATATTTTTGGTCTGTTAAAGATCAATTTCTCAATAATAAAACCTGACCTTTTTTTGGTCAGGTTCTAATTTATTATACTTAGACTGTTAGTTTTGATGTTTCTTTCCTATTTACCTCATCGATCTTTTGTATAAACATTTGAAATACCCTTCTTTTTTCTTCTAGATCTTTTATGTATTCTTTTAATTGATTATAACTTTCTTCAAAAGGTTTATGATACATTTGCCGGATGTTTTCAATAATTTCTTCATTAACTGTCGATTGAATGACCTGCTTGGTTATTCCATATTTATAAGAATAAACTTTTAATTCCTGAGCCACTTCATCGTATTCTTTATCAATTTCACCTAGCACTAAAGAGATGTCACTCTTCCATTCATCGAGTGATTTTTGTAAATAAGATTTTGCCATTGTCTCTTCCATCATACACCGCCTGATAAGGTTCAATTTGGATATCCTTATTATACAAATCTTACTTTACGTGGTAATGACTGTTCGTTTACATTTCATTATCAATAAATAGTTCTTTAGGCGGTTACTAGTTATAAAAAAACAAGGACCAATTTCACTTGGTCCTTGTTTTCACATTGCTATTAATGTCGATCAATTAAGATAGGAACATTTTGAGTAATATTGTTAGCATTTCCAAAATCAATATTAATACTTAACGAGTAGTTGAAGAAATCATTGGAAATATGCTGGATATCATCTGGTACATTAAGTAAGAAACTGATTTTACCTGTCTGATTTGGGCAGCATTCAAGTGAACAAAAGACAGAATGGCTGTTTAATGTTTCTTCTATAGAATCATGTGTGTCGGTGCTAATCAAATCAATGTCGTAGCGCTTAATTTTATTTTTTATAAGCCCGCCTTTAATTTCAATTGTCCCGTTTATGACACTTCCAGCCACATATACATCCCTATCTAAATGAACCATGGTTTTAGGCAATCCAATTTTCATTTTCGTTAAGTAATCTTTTAACATCATTGTATTCGTCACCTTTTCCTAAAAATAGGCATAATTAAAAGACCCACATAATCAGTCAAGCAGCTTCAGACAAAACGAAAAAGCCTCCTGTACTAAGACCGGTCCTTATGACCTCCTTCGCTAGCCGACGAAGTTAGCTGACGGGTAGGATGGCGAAAGAGTACTTTCATCCCTTCTACTTTGTAGAATTAACCCCAAAAAATTGGTTCCTCCGTACCCGAACAAAAATTCGAGTTTAAGCCGTAACTATTTAATTAATATCTTAATCTGACGCTTATTTTATATCCATACTGATTGGTTGTAAAGCATGGTATTTACTCAAATTATCCGTTTTTAGGCGAATTTCCGTCTTAAACATTGCCATATCTTTGGAATGCTCAAGATTTAGCCAAATAGGTTGATTTTTCTCAGCAAATTGGGTTATAACCGAGAAGATACGCGAAGAACATTCTGGCCCCAGTGGAAATCTTTTTTATTCAAGCTTCTTCATGAAGTCTTCCATTGTCGTCGAGTATGTAATATAAATGCGCGGGAGATAATATAGCTCGTTTTTTAATCCTTTTTTCATATAGGGACCAGGTGTAGTGGTTAATCCATACTTGTAATATTTTTTCGTTTCCTGTACAACTCGATCGTTAAAGTTTCCATACGGATAGGCAAGTGCTAACACAGGTCGTCCTGTGATTTTCTCGATTTTTTCTTTTGACACTTTTAGTTCATTATCGAGATTATCTATTTGAGTTAAATCAGGATGTGTACGGGTATGAGACTGGATTGATATGACATTAGTGTCCGACATCATTTTCAACTCTTTTTCTGTGAGGCGGTTAGGACGTCCAATAAATTCTGAAATGACAAAGAAAGTAGCAACTGGCTGAAAACGGTCATCCCTTATTTTTTCCAATACCTTAAATGCATTTAGATTATTTTTATAACCATCATCAAAGGTGATAAAAATGGGTTTATTTACACTTTTTAGATCTTCCCAACGTTCAAAGGTTAATAAGGTATAGCCATGGTCCTTTAAAAAACGCATCTGCTTTTCAAAGTTTACTGGCGTTACATACAATTCCTTAGAGCCTTTCCCACTATATTCTTCAATTGAATGATAAACTAAAATCGGTACTTTTTGAGAAGCAAATGCTTCTGTTGGAAGTATAAAAACGAGCATTATTAAGATAAAAATCCTTTTCACAAAATCCCCCTAAATACAGACTTATTATTATTGTCCCTATTCCAACCGATTGTATTAACAAAAAACGCCTATTCGGTGTTGAATAGACGTTATATATATATATATATATTAATGACTAGATGCGGGACCTTGATAAGTTTGAACTTGATTCAAGATTAGGGCACCCATGCCTTGAATAATAGTCTTAACAATTACTTGACCGGCAATAGCGAAAGGTACTGCCTCCCATGGTAAGAACCCTGCACCTACTGGGCTGAGACCAATGATGACAAAGATAATGGAATCTAATAATCCACCAACTAAGCCACTGTAAAAAACTCTCCAACTCATTGGAAGCTTTAATCGTGTATATATTTCGGTATCTGTCGTTTCGGAAACTAAAAACGAAATAGCTGAGGCCATAACAATTAACAAGGTATCACCTAGATAGAAAGATACAAGACCCGATAAAAGTAAAGCCAATCCTATAAATTCATAGGTCTTCTTTCTTCCATATTTATTCTGAACCAAATCTCTAAGAATGAACGTTGCTCCAACCAAAAATGTTCCCATTGGGATAATAAACACCCCTAAATGAAGCGGTGCAAAGGCAGCAGTTACCACATTTGCAGTAACAATTGCTAATAAATAAAATAAAATCCTCATGTTGACTCCTCCTGTAAATATGTCTTTTATGGTCCTTTTAACATCCATTAATGTTTTTCCAAATTATACAAACTCCTTTAAATAGAAAAACAGTACCACTAAGAAAGCAGTACTGTTCCTCTTAGTTTTTTTAGAGAGGGGTGCTAGAACCTCTACCGCGGTTAGCGGATTCTATTTAATTTCCGTTAACAACTATACCATAAAAAAATTTTATTCACATTATCAATTAAAAATTTCTTGATTAAATTATACTCTGAATACCTTTGTCCTATTACAATTTCAAAACAGTCAAGAAATGATTTTGTTATATTTAAATGTTAAACTTAATTATCTTAATAAAAGGAGCAGCAACTATGTCTCAATATAAGATTTTATTTTTAGATATCGATGGAACGATTTTAAGACCTGATGATACGATCGAGGGGTCAACTAAAGATGCCATTTCACAGGTCCAAGCAAAAGGGATTGAGGTATTTCTAGCAACTGGAAGGCCACTGCATGAGTTACAAGAAATCTTCAAGACATTAAAGATTCAATCCTCCATCGGTTATAATGGTGCATTTGGGCTCTATAAGGGTGAAGTTTTATTTAACGAACCGATGAATCCAGAAACTATTAAACAACTCCTCTCGGTCGCGGAACTGAACAACCATGAAGCAGTCCTCTATACAAAGGATCAAAACCTATTTACCACGCTCAATAATCCTCTAACAAAGGAGTTTATTGAGAGGTTCCACTTACACCATAACGAAGTGTATTCCCCTTCCTTTGAAAACGACATCCTAGGATTGACCTTAATCAACTTAGGTGAAAAAGAGGTTAACCTCTATAAAAATAAGGATGGTGTCCACTTGTCTCAAGTAAATGTAGAAGGTTTATACCATTGTTATGATGTAATTAGAGACACAGTTAATAAGGGCATTGGAATTGGGTATGTACTTAAACATTTAGGCATAAAAAAAGAGCACAGCATCGCCTTTGGGGATGGGATGAATGACAAGGAAATGCTAATGAGTGTTGGGACCAGTTTTGCAATGGGAAATGGACACCCCGACCTTTTCCAATATGCGACACATAAGACAACCTCGGTTACCGAATCAGGGATCTATAATGGGTTGAAAAAATTAGAGATCATCAATTAAGTTTTTGGAAGTGACCGTGCAGATGCACGGTTTCTTTTTTTGCTAAAATTGTTGGTATTTCGTGATATACGTCTTGTTTTGAAAGCTTTTGTCACCCTGCAGGAAAAATAGCTGTCCAGTGTGAATTACTACTATTAAACATGATTCTCACGATATAAGATAGAAAGGACCTGAGCATGATGCATACTTTGAATTTAAAGGAAGTTTCCAAAATAATAAATGTGAACAAAAGTTTAATTCGACAATGGGAGAAGGACTTTGAAGAAATGTTGGTCATTCCTAGAACCAAACAAGGGGCAAGAATCTACACGGAATCTGAAATAAGTTTTTTATTAGTGGTTAAAGAATTGTATGGTAAAAAATTAAGCAAGGAATTAATCCGAGAACAACTAAAGAAAAAACTAAAACCCGAGGTAAGTACTGAGGTTGTTGAACAAAACTTTCAAGAAGTAACAAAGGATATCAATGAACCAAGTGTTCCTATAGCTTCAGAAGAAATGACACCGGTTGTTTCTGAAAAAACAGCTTTACAGAATGCTGATCTGTTTTTTGATGCAATGGATACTTATAAGGAAACGTTTTTAAATGAGGTCAAAAGTGAAATTAGAAGCGTCCTTCGAAAGGAAGTAGTTGAAGAGGTTAGAAAAGAAATATCAAAAGGGACTTTTTATACTGTCAAGTCTCTTTCAGATTCCATTTACAAATCTAGCGCAAATACAAAGGCTGAGCTCGAAGAACTCTCTGAGCATTTGGATAAAACATCAGAACGCACAACTGAGTCATTGCGTTATTTATCAAACAGTATATCAACTGCCTCTATTGAGACATCTGAGGAAATCTTTACACTGTCCAAACAGCTTTCAGAATCTACGGAGCAATTGGCCAATTATGTAGATAGTACAAACGCTGAAATTTATTCACTTACCGAGGCACTTGAAAGGGATCGAGAAGATTTTGTTAAGGAACGAGAGGAATATCGACATGACATAAGGCAAAGAGAGGCGGCTTTTCAGAATATGTTAGTAAGCTTCAGAGATGTAGCAGCAGCGAAAGAAAAAAAATGGTGGAAGTTCTGGGAGTAAGTTAAGGAATAGGATTTTAAATTTTTCTCTCGGGGGAATGATGATGAACACAAATGAGGTTGCCAAATTATTAGGAGTTTCTACCAGTACCATTCAACGATGGGTGAAGCAGCTGGAATTACCAATGGAACGAAACGAACGAGGGCATTATTTTTTTAATCAGGAAGATATAGAACTTTTAAGGAATATCCAAGAGCAAATCCAAAACGGTACCCTTCTCCAAGATATATCACCAGTGAAAAGAAGAACAATCAGAAAAGGTACTGTAAAGGCAGTAGAGAGTAATGCCGAGCTAGAGAGATTATTCACCATTGTAAGTGAATTAGAGGCAAAAATGAACTCAAAAGCTGACTCTGTTGCATCTTATCAACTTTTGCAGCACCGTCGGGAAATAGAGGAATTAAATAATCAAATAAAAGAATTAACGTATCAGATGGATCACCTCCAATCAGAACTTAATGAACTTAAGAAACCCGTTATGATTGAAAAGCCGCTTGTTTTAGACCAAGGAAATGTTAAAAGAAGGAAAAAAAATATTGTTAGCTCATTGTTTGGGTTTTAAATTTTATAGCCCTAACCTTAGCAGAAAAGGCCGAACGTAGTTGATTTGAACGTTCGGCTTTTTTAATATATACATCGTTTTATGAGATTCTTAGTTCAACCAAAGGACGAGTATATTTTTTTATTAGATAACTTCCTAGAAATAAGCATATCAGGAAGGACGAAGAAAATAAAAACAGATAATTTTCAAGGACAGCACCTGGGATTATACTTTGGATCGTCTTGATAATAAAACCATGTAACAAGTAAACGTATAATGTTCTTTCCCCAATTTTAGTAATCTTAAATTGAGTCGACGGAATTAGCGTCAAGAAGCCATAGGCAACAACTATTGTCGACGTATATTGTAACGCACGTATAAGTCCATCTGAAATCTGCTTTCCACCCATATTTTCGTAAGAAGTCGCTCCTAATAGCCATTGTACTGAATCTTTCGGAGCCTCTATACCAAATATGATCAATGTCACTGTGATAATAAGAATTCCTAAAGGTTTTGCAAAACTTGCCTTAATTAACTTTTTTAATTGACCTCCTTCCAAAAGAAATCCTAGCAAGAAGTACGGAAAAAAGACAAATGTTCTTGATAAACTTAAATAACTCCCCACTTGATCCAAATAACCAATTCCAATACCCAATAGAACGGATAGCAAAAAGCCAATCCATTTCAACCTTGCAAACACGTAGAGCATGATATTCCAAAAAAATAAACTTAATAAAAACCATAGAGACCAATGCGGCTGCAAATAATTAAATTCAAGTGTTGCCTTTGTCCCAACAAAATAATATAAAAGCGAATAAATTGATTGAAAAATTAAATATGGAAGTAAGACCTTACTAATCGACTTCTTAAAATATCCTTTCTTTTTAAATCCTTTCGCAAAATAACCTGAAATAAAAATAAATGCTGGCATATGGAACAAGTAAATAAACGTATATAACGTAAACAAAATCTCATCTTTTTCTTTTAAAGGGCTAATCACATGTCCAAAGACGACAAGGAAAATCAAGATAAACTTAGCATTATCAAAGTATTTGCTTCTCTTTTCTGTTGTTGCCATTTTCTCACCTCGAAATCATTCACGTATTATATAAAGATAATTTTTTATACCTATTCTAGATTAGTAACCTTATATTACATGAGTTATATTACAGAAATATTTAATCAAGCTAACTTTCTATTTCATTTAACTAACAATATTGAAATAATGATATAAACTACCTAAGATAAAATGACTATATTTAGAGCAGAAACAGAAATTACATCACGGGAAAACAAAAAGAGCTTGGGATAACAAGCTCTTTCCTTACTATAATTTGTGTATTATGTTTTCAACAATCGTTCCATAATTCTCTTTTACAGCCTGGGTTGTAATCTGCTGGGCTGAGGCATACTGCCGCAGGCAATCATGATCAAATCGAAGCCAAGAGATATACTTCCTTTTAACATGCCTTTCTGCTTCTTCATACGTTGTGAATACTTCATTTTGTTTGACACCATTATGAAAAACAAAAAATTTATGATCCACGTCCGGCTTAATATAAGTTATTTCTCCAGCGGCATTCTGATAGCTTGTACCATACTGTGCACCCTTTATATTTAGTTCATTTCGATCTGGGTCTGGCTTTAATGTCGGAAGATTAAAGGCACTGATAACAAATTTCTCAAAGGCTTCCTTGTTCATTTCACTGCCTGAGGCTTTTGGGTGGCCCCCACCTCCATATTTTCTAGCATACTGAGCAACGTTGACATGATCATGGATTGTTCTATACCCCATTTTCTTTCCGCTCATATTTAACAGAGCGATCATATCTAAGTGAGGATATATTTTATTTAATGCATTGCCCAGCTCTGATAAATACTGTTCCGCATGGATAATTCCGATACAATACTCATCAATCTGACCTTGTACGATTTGTCTGCTTTTAGAATTTATGTACCGTTCAATCTTATTTTCTTCAATATCAAGCAGCTTGTTTTCCATTTCGGTTAATGAAAATGAGGCAGGATTTTCATTAAACCGCTTTAACATTTCCTCTTCAAATACTTCTCGACTCATAATATAAAATAAATCATTTAGTCTCTTCGCATCAAAGTTTTTATTTTCATCCCATTCCCATGTGTCGTACTGCCTGATAAGTTCGATAAATTGCTCTAATGCATTATTTTCTTTCATTAACTTATTTTCAAGAAGGTACTCGTAAAACAACGAGGTTGCACAAGTTTTCTTCCCAGTCTCATATTCAGGTACTACAATCCCCCATTCATACTCATTGAAGTGACTTGCCGTAATATGATGATCAATCATTCTAACGTGCTTTCCCTCTTGGAAACGCTGGGCTAATTTTTGTTCGACCTCTTTATTTACAGCAAGGTCAGTTATATATACCTCTTCATGATCTGGATGTTCAACAAAGGTATCTACTCTTTGATTTAAATTTCTATAAGAGCAGTATGCTACGTCGACATGATCACCAAAAGCTAGCTTTGCAATTACCCCGCAGCCGAGCCCATCTAAATCAATATCCGTAAAAAGCTTTACCATTTTTACACCTTCTTCTAAATTTGTAACCAACTTATAGTTTGTTCATGGCGACAATTTGTATACAATACCAAGTTTACCATTAAGTAATATAAATAACCTCTATGACCAGGTAATAAATATCACATACATGATTTCAAATCCGTGTTATGCTCCTACGGTAGGTAAACCAATTTAACATTTGAAAAGGGGTAATATTTTGAACTTTCCACAACTAAAAATCGCACATATGATACCAAAAGTTCCTATTTTCCAAGGCGGCATGGGCGTTGGTATTTCACTAAGCAAGCTTGCCTCCGCCGTAGCTAATGCAGGTGGTGTTGGGATTATTTCGGGTACAGGAATTTCAGTAGAAGAGCTGCGAACACATATTAGAAGAGCAAAAGATCTTGTTACAGATACTGGTTATATCGGTGTAAACGTGCTATTTGCAATGAATGATTTCGCTGAAAAAATGAAAGCTGCAATTGAAGAAAAAGTTGACTTTATTATTTCGGGTGCTGGAATTTCTAGGGATATGTATTCATGGGGTAAACAGGCAGGTATTCCAGTCATCTCTATTGTTTCTAGTGCAAAACTTGCTAGGATTTCAGAGCGTCTTGGGGCTTCTGCCGTTGTGGTTGAAGGGTTTGAAGCAGGTGGTCACTTGGGTACAGATAAGCCTTTGTTCGACATCCTTCCAGAAATAGTCGAGGCGGTCTCCATACCAGTCATCGCTGCAGGAGGTATAATGACTGGCCGTGATATTGCAAAGGCTCTTTCAATGGGAGCCTCCGGTGTACAAATTGGTACCCGATTTGTTGCTAGTGTAGAATGTGATGCTCCCGAGTCGTTTAAACAAAAATACGTTGAAGCACGGAAAGAGGATACGGTGTTAGTGAAAACGACTGTTGGCTTACAAGGCAGGGCGATCATCAATAACTTTACAAAGTTAATCAGCGGCGGAGACAAATTAAAGATAACAAAATGTCATGATTGTCTGAAAAATTGTTCTTACCGTTTTTGTACTCTAGATTCACTACTAAAGTCTGTTGACGGAGATGTAGAGAACGGACTAGTATTTGCTGGTGCTAGAGTGGATGAAATAAAGGAAATTCTTCCTGTACAGCAAATTATTAATAACCTAACCAGTGAATATCGGCAAGCTATGCAAGAAAGTTCTCTTTAACAAAAAAGCCAGTCGAACAAATCGACTGGCTTTTCCTTATGCTACGGAAGTGTTTTTATTTTATTTTCTATTGGTGTACGGGGTTTAGGATCTGGAATCACCTCTGGATAACCAATACCCAATACCCCGACTAGATGATAAGAATCAGGGACATTTAGTAATTTTCGATTTTTTTCCGTTATTCCAATCGATGACCAAAATGTTCCTACTCCTTCTGCCCATGCAGCTAGGTTGAAATTTTGGATCAAACAGGCAGTTGCTGCTAAGTTTTCCTCTGTTTCCACATTTGAAGCACCGTGTCTAGAAAGGAACGCTATTACTAACGGAGCATCTCCAAAATTCGATTTATGATTTAATTTTTCTCTCGTCTCAGTACCTACTATATGAAACTCCCACGGTTCAGTCATTCTGTGATTGGGAGCCATTGAGGCTGCTTCTAACCAGGAACGAACTAAATCTACGTTTATTAGAACATTGGGTTTAAATTTTTTAATATTCCGACGACTCTTCATAATGGACAAAATATCCACTAAATCCCCCCTCACTCTGCAGATAAATGCAGTTACACATTATTCTATGCCTGCCTATCCTAAATATGGTTATTTTTTATGTGAAAAAGCCCGCAGAATGCGGGTTTCTAAACAATCCTACCATCTTTCTGTGCTTTCCATTTGAAACCTTGTTTCTATTTCTATTTCACTAAACTTGAATAATCCTTTTTTATAACTTAGAAAACAAAAGAATAACGCTTGTAGAAGGAAGAACATCCCCCATACCTGTGGTGGTAGGAAGATCGTTAATTTCGATAAGTTGGCTGCATCCCCTGCTGAATGAGGCTGAAGAAAACTTATTACCAATATATCATATGCGGTACTCACCGATTCAATTAACAGTACGGAGGCAATTAACTGACAAAGGTTTTTAATTAAATTTTTACTTCCTTTTATCAAAAATGATAGAAAAATAAGTCCAAATGATAACAGCCAAAATAACCCATATGGATTACGTACCCATAATATAAGATTGATTATGATAAAACCTAGCAGAATATCAATAAATATAGTGTACTTTTTCCTTTTGATTAGCCAAAAGGATAAGAAGGCTATAAACGAAGATAATATATATCCTGCAGCGCTTGTTAAAAGATTTATGATCCAAGTAGACTCAGTTCCATATGTTACTCCATCAGAATTCATGAAAAGAGAAATAGTTTCAATATTTCCTCCTAATAGAGCCACAAACGCATGACCCGATTCATGTATGAGGGTATTAATAATCCTAAAATAATCTCCTACGATTGGAAGTTGAACGAGCATAAACGCAAATGCCATGAAGAGGAAAAACCTTGCGCTGAATTTTTCTTTTAAAAATCCCATTTCACAGTCCCCTTTTACCTCAATTAGTGAAATATTCTTTATTTTATCTTACCATTATTCTGTATTTCCAGAAAATGTTATGCCTTAACCAGGGACGCAGGGACGGTTCTCCTGCTTCCTTAAGGAGGCAGGAGAACCGCCCTGTGCTACGGCTAACACAAAAAGGACCCTATTAGGGTCCAGTTTGCTCCATCCGTTTGCGGATTTTTATATATTCCCTCGATTTAAAGTTCCAGGTCTCAATTGTTTCCGCATCAACTTCTTCAGGGCTAAATATATAATCTGCAATTGACTCGGTGTCGTTGAGTACCAGCTTAATATAATCCCGTTTGGTATGTTCATTCATAACCCATGCACTTACAAATAATAGAACAAAAATTGTACATGATATTAGCACCTTGTTTTTCATCACATCAACCGCCTTGTTTATAGTTTTAACTACAAAATTGCGGTTTATTACATATTTTTAAAAAAAATTTTTTAATAAAATAACCGGTTTCTTCATATTTAATAAGTTTTTAAAACCTTACTTTATCAAGGATTTCGAGCCATGCATTCCCAAAAAATATAAGGTATACTTTAAATTATGTACCGGACTGTAAAAAATATTTGTTTCATCTCACTCCCATATTTTCATAAAAATTTCTTTTTCTACGCAAGATATGGGTGAATGTAATGTCTTAAGGGGGGAGTTTATGTCAAGTCTACACTGGGCGGTTTTTGCGCCTTTTTTACTGGCCATTTTTGTGCCAACATTTTATAAGCGGTTCCGTAGTATACATACAGGTTGGTTGATCCTAGGCTTACCAATACTTCTTTTTGTCTATTTCCTACAGTTTATATCTATAACTAAAGGTGGAAATACGTTTACTGCAAGTGCCACATGGATCCCGTCACTAGAAATCGGTATTGATTTTTATGTCGATGGATTAGGGCTATTATTTGCCCTACTAATTACAGGTATTGGATCTTTAGTCATTCTTTATTCTATTTATTACTTATCAAAAGAAAAAGAAAAATTAAATCAATTTTATGTTTACTTACTATTGTTTATGGGGGCAATGCTTGGGGTTGTTCTTTCTGATAACCTAATTGTTCTTTATATGTTTTGGGAATTCACGAGTCTCTCCTCATTCCTGCTAATTGGTTACTGGAATGATCGAGATCGCTCACGGTACGGTGCACAGAAGTCATTACTTATCACAGTTTTAGGTGGATTGGGTATGTTTGGTGGGTTCATCATCTTGAGCTTTATGGGTGGAACCTTCAGTATTAGGGAGTTAGTTGCCCAAAGTGATACATTGATCAATCATCCCCTATTCATTCCTGCTTTACTATTAGTGTTACTTGGGGCTTTTACAAAGTCTGCTCAGTTTCCGTTTCATATCTGGCTTCCAGGTGCGATGGAAGCACCTACACCAGTAAGCGCCTATCTACATTCAGCAACAATGGTAAAAGCCGGGATATATTTAGTCGCTCGATTGAGCCCTGTTTTTGCAGAGTCTGGAGTTTGGCTATGGGTGGTTTCTGTAGTTGGCTTAGTTACCTTATTCTGGGGATCTTTTACTGCAGTTAAACAAACGGATTTAAAATCACTTCTAGCTTACTCGACTGTCAGTCAGCTTGGTTTAATTATGTCATTATTAGGCCTAGGTGCAGCCGCACTCCACTATGAGGATTTGGATGATAATATTTACATGGCGGCCACTGTCGCAGCGATCTTCCATTTAATTAACCATGCGACATTTAAAGGAAGCTTGTTCATGGCTGCAGGTATTGTTGACCATGAAACAGGTACACGAGATATAAGGAAGTTGGGCGGTTTAATGCCCTTTATGCCTATTACCTTTACAATCACTGTCATAGGCGGGTTTTCTATGGCGGGTCTTCCACCCTTTAATGGTTTCTTGAGTAAAGAAATGTTTTTTACTGGTATGATCCATACTTTACAGCTTGATATTTTCAATATGGAAACTTGGGGTCTTCTTTTCCCAGTGGTTGCATGGGTTGCTAGTGTTTTCACCTTTATTTACAGTATGATTTTAGTGTTTAAAACCTTCACTGGAAAGGCTCAATTGGAAAAGCTGGAGAAAAAGCCCCACGAGGCACCTATTGGAATGCTAATATCGCCAGTTATCCTTGTTTCATTAGTTATCATTTTTGGATTTTTTCCAAACTTATTATCTTCTACACTCATAGAACCAGCTGTTGCAAGCATTCAGCCAACACTTACCAGTCATGATTTCCATGTACACATTTCTTTCTGGCATGGCTGGACGACTGAACTATGGATGACCATTGGTGTAGTCATTTTGGGAACTCTGCTTACCTTAACACTCACAAAGTGGATACCAATTTATAAGGTATTCCCAGAAAAGTACACTTTGAACAAGGTATATGACGGTATTCTTTCGTTATTGGATCAGTGGACAAATCAATTGAACAAAAAGGTTATAACAGGTTCAATACGAAGTTATCTTATCTATATTTTTTCCTTTTTCTTTCTTATTTTAGTATATGCATTGTTTATCAAAGATGCATTTCATATTGACCTAACCAACCTTGCACCAATAGGTATATATGAATTGGTTTTAGTCTTGGCAATGGTCATCGGAGCTATATCCATTATTTTTGCTAAGTCACGCTTAACTTCAATTATTATATTAGGTGCTGTCGGCTATACCGTATCGTTGTTTTTTGTTCTCTTCCGAGCACCAGACTTAGCACTCACCCAGCTTGTAATTGAAACCATTTCTGTAGCACTCTTTTTGTTATGCTTCTATCATTTACCTAAGCTTGCGAGTAGAAGCGAGGAACGAATTACGTTCAGATTAAATAACGCCTTGGTTTCAATCGGAGTGGGGATTGTTGTAACGCTAGTAGCTCTTTCGGCTCATAGTCAAAAGTTATTTAATCCAATTTCAGACTATTACTTAGAAAATGCCTATAAAGAGGCTGGAGGCAAAAACGTTGTGAACGTCATCCTTGTCGATTTCCGGGGGATGGATACAATGTTTGAAATTGCTGTTTTAGGGATTGCAGCTCTAGGTATCTTCGCAATGATTCGACTAAGGCTGACAAGGAGGAATAAGGAATCATGAAGAATGATTTAATCCTTCAAACCGTAACAAAAGTAGTTGTATTCATCATTCTCCTCTTTTCTGTTTCGATTTTCTTCGGTGGACATTACTCACCTGGTGGAGGCTTTGTCGGCGGTCTTTTGACGGCTGCAGCGATTGTACTATTACTGCTTGCTTACGATATAAAAACGGTAGCAAAGCTTATACCAGTTGATTATAAGTTAGTCGTGGCTACAGGATTATTGATATCGACCTTGACAGTTGCAGGGGCAATGTTTTTTGATGTCCCTATGATGACACATGCATACCAGTATTTTGATATCCCGATTCTAGGTCACACATCACTCCATACTGCCGTGTTATTTGATTTAGGGGTGTACCTTGTCGTTGTCGGAGTAACGATGACCATTATTCAAACAATAGGGGAGGATGAATAATGGAGATCTTAATGGCATTTGTAATTGGTATTTTATTCACGTGCGCAACCTACTTAATGCTTTCTAAAAGCATTTTGCGTATTATTATCGGTACCGGCTTATTAAGCCATGGTGCCCACTTGCTTCTTTTGACAATGGGTGGTTTGAAGAAAGGGGCGGTACCTCTATTAACTGAAGAAGCCGCTTCCTATGTAGACCCATTACCACAAGCACTTATACTAACGGCCATAGTTATCAGCTTCGGAGTCACTGCCTTTTTACTTGTACTTGCCTACCGAGCATATCAAGAATTAGGTACCGATGATATGGAGCGATTGAAAGGAAACGATGTAAATGAATAATCTTATTTTAATGCCTGTAATCTGGCCGCTATTAACAGGTATCATCCTTATATTCCTAGTAAAACAAGTAAGGCTTCAAAAGATCATTTCCATGCTTTCTTCATTAATTGCTATTGGGATTTCTGTTACTGTCGTTTATCAAGTATCCCAATCAGGATCAGGTATGCTGACACTAGCAGTTGGAAGCTGGCAGGCACCATTTGGGATTATCATAGTTGCCGACATGCTTGCTTCCTTACTGGTCTTGACAACTACTGTAATCGGTTCGGCAGTTCTTTTCTATTCATTTAATGCAATAGGAAAAGAACGGGAGCAATTTTACTATTACCCAGTATTGCAGTTTTTGCTTGTAGGTGTTAACGGAGCATTCTTGACAGGAGATATTTTTAACCTATTCGTCTTTTTTGAAGTAATGTTAATGGCTTCATATGTCCTTTTGGTCCTTGGAGGCACCAAGAAACAACTAAGAGAATCATTAAAATATGTCATTGTTAATGTCCTAGCTTCTGCCTTCTTTGTTATTACAGTTGCCTATTTATATTCGATTGTCGGTACTTTAAATATGGCACAAGTAGGGGAACGGGTTGCTGAAGTGAACCAACCAGGAATACTTAGTGTAATTGCGATTAGTTTTTTAGTTGTATTCGGTACAAAAGGAGCTATTTTCCCATTATATTTCTGGCTACCAGGTGCCTATAATGCACCACCTATTCCTGTCATGGCCTTGTTAGGTGCATTGCTTACAAAGGTTGGGATTTACTCCATCTTCCGAACTTATACACTTATTTTCTATCATGATCAGTCCTTTACACATACGATTCTAGGTGTGCTAGGCTTATTAACGATCATTGTTGGTATAACCGGGGCTCTTGCTTACTGGGATGTTAAAAAAATTATTATTTATAATGTAGTCATTGCGGTTGGCGTCATTAGCTTTGGTATCTCATTAATGAATGTGCCAGCCCTAACAGGTTCTATATTCTATCTAATCCATGATATGTTAATTAAAGCAGCGCTATTTTTACTTATAGGGATTATGATTAAGGTAAGCGGAACCAGTGATTTGAGAAAAATGGGCGGGTTGATTCAACTGTACCCTGCTATAGCCTGGACCTTTTTCATTGCAGCTATCTCATTAGCTGGCATACCTCCATTTAGTGGCTTTGCCGGAAAATTACTTATTCTGCGAGGCGCCGTGGAAGCTGAAGCGTATTTTGGTCTAGCGATTATTCTACTTTCAAGCTTAATGGTCCTCTATTCCGTTTTTAGAATATTTATGTATGGGTTCTGGGGAAAATCTAACCCTAGTTTAAGTAAAGTCAACGTTACTAAATTATTCATTCCTGCTGTGATTCTGGTAGTACTATCAGTCTTATACGGTCTTGGGACTGAAGAAATATACCCATACATTTCACAGGCTGTAGAAATACTGCTTTCGCCAGAAATCTATATTAACGCTGTACTAAAGGAGTAATGCTATGTCCTTTCAAATTTTACTGAATGTATTTCTCGCATTCATCTGGATGTTTTTGAAAAATGATTATGGTTCAAGTTCGTTTTTTATTGGGTATCTCCTTGGGCTGTTAATCATGCTTGCTTACAGAAGATTCTTTACTAGCCGTTTTTATTTAGTTAGAGTTTGGGCGGTAATTAAATTACTAGCTCTTTTCTTAAAAGAGCTAGTACTATCCAACATTAGTGTCCTAAAACACATTCTAAG
Source organism: Bacillus sp. MRMR6 (assembly GCF_001940785.1). Classification (GTDB taxonomy): domain Bacteria; phylum Bacillota; class Bacilli; order Bacillales; family Cytobacillaceae; genus Neobacillus. The sequence goes on along the minus strand of NZ_MSLS01000010.1, from coordinate 33,439 downwards.
TCCCACCTTGAATATAAAACCAGGGATTTTTGCCTTAAAAACGGAATTGACTAAGGATTGGGAAATTACCATCTTAGCGAATTTAATCACGTTAACTCCCGGAACACTAGTTGTTGATGTTTCGCTTGATCGACAAACGCTTTACATTCATGCTATGGATATCCCTGAGAAACATGAAGCCATCGACAGCATAAAGAATACATTTGAAAGAGCCATTATGGAGGTGAGCAGGTAATGTTTGAAATTATCATAAAAATCGCGTTGCTAGGCATCTCCCTCTCGATATTAGGACTAATTTATAGGTTAATTAAAGGCCCCTCTACTCATGATAGAGTAATTGCACTTGACGCAATTGGAATAAATCTGATTGCTCTTGTAGCCATTACTTCCGTTGTTCTTGACACAAGTGCATATCTCGAAGCCATACTTTTGCTCGGTATCCTTTCCTTTATCGGGACTATTGCATTCTCCAAGTTCCTAGAGAAAGGAGAGATATTTGATCGTGGCCGAGACCTTTAAAATCATCTCAATGATCCTTATTATACTTGGTACAATCCTATCCTTAGTTTCAACCTTCGGACTGATTCGATTACCTGATGTTTATACAAGAAATCATGCTGCATCCAAAAGTACGACCCTTGGAATCATGACAATTCTTCTTGGTACATTTGTCTATTTCCTTAATGTCCATGGCCATTTTGATTCACGCGTTCTGTTAGGGATTTTCTTCATATTTTTAACTAGTCCTGTTGCTGGTCACCTGATTAGTCGCTCTGCCTATCATTCAGGAGTCAAACTGTGGGATAAAAGTGTCGAGGATGACTTAAAAAGTTCACAAGATAAGGTCTATGTAAAAAAGTAGTTTTCAAAGACTGCTTCTCATGGTAAGAAGCAGTCTTTTTGTATTCCGATTTTATTTTGATGGACGAGCCATTTAGTGCACTAGGATCCAGTGACAAGAAGCTCGTTACAGGACGAGCTATACCAAATGCAAAAAGAGTTAAACAAAACAATCATTTTTGTAACGCATGATATGGATGAAGCTATTAAAATAGCAGATAGGATTATGATTTCTAATCCAGTAAAAAATAACCTCGAAGCGAAATGTCCTCCAGGCGATTGAAATTATGAAGGATAATAAAGTTGATAGTTTAATGGTTACCAATAAAGATCACCTACTACTAGGTCTTGTGACCTTAAAATCAATTCACCTATTAAACCACATGGCCTCAATAGAGGATGTAATGGAGAGTAATGTTCATGCGGTGCATGGAAGGATTATTAGATTCGTAACGAAAAGCCGGGTTTCCCACCGGCTTATTTTTTTTCCTCCATAAAATGGACCACTCTTTCATAGGTTTCATCAGCGCCAATTACTAGCAGGATATCCCCTTCCAAAATTAGCGCATATGGTCCTGGTGATATAATTAATTCACCATTTCTTTTCATTCCAATCACGGTACCACCTGTATTTTGCCAGAACTTAACCTCTGAAATTGTCTTTCCAATATGTATACAGCCAGGAAAAACTTCCACTTCAATAGGAGCCAATGGATTGGTGTGTCGTAGTTTTCCAGAATAATCCAGAATTTTTCTCAACGTATCAAATAATTCTCCATCTAGTTTTTCTCGTTCAGTGATTAGTGTTTCCATTTGTTTTTCAAGGTCTTTAATACTAGCCAAATTTGAAAAACGATGAATATATTTGTAGGCGTTCTCTCGGGAAGATATAACAATCCCACTTCCCTTTGTCGACTGAACAATCTCAACATCCTCTAAAATCTTTATGGCTCTTCTAACTGTCTCCGGAGAAACATGATATTCGCTTGCCAGTGTCGACCTTCCATGGATTCTTTCGCCTACTTTATATTTCCCATCGTAAATTCTACTGGCTAAATCAATTGCAATGCGTTCGTAGGTTGGAATTTGTGCCCTTTGCATAGATCGGATCCTCCACTACCATTTTTTCTAATATAACTTATATCCTAATATACTCTTTTAAATGTGTATATGCGAGTGTTTAACTGATAGTAATGACTTACTCTCAGTTATTTTGGATATAATTTGATACATATAATCAAAGGTGGTGTCATGATTGAATAGAAAGCTTGTGCTCATCTTAAGCTCTATATATGTTTTATTTATGGTTATTTTATTCTTTTATTATCGTTCGGAAGGGCAAAGTTTTAAATCTACGGTAGCGATTGGGGGGATAATTTGCGGAGCCGTTCCCTTACTTATGGCGATTTTTACCAAATGGCGTTTTAACCTGCCTATCGTTATTTCTTACCTAGTCTTCCTAGTAGGTTCACAATATTTCGGTTCGATCGTAGGCTGGTACGGCCTTGGCTGGTGGGATACTTTCATGCATTTTATAAGCGGGGCCATACTTGCCTTCGCCGCCGTTGCCTTGTATGAGAGATTGGTCCATCGTGAAGCTTCACCGGATATTTCTCCTTTACTAGTGTTTCTTTTTACCTTATCCTTTGCATCACTTGGAGGAGTCTTATGGGAGATCTATGAGTTTAGTTCAGACCAATTCCTTGGCATGACTCTCCAGGGTGGAGGAAATCATGACACCATGGTTGATTTAATCTCTGACACCGGTGGTGGTCTGATTATTGCCATCTGGGCAGGTATTAGAACAAAACTAAAAATCCGGAAGAACCACAATAAAAAAGCAAAAAAGCAGACCAACTAGTTAAAAAATCGGTCTGCTTTTTTAGCATTTTTGTAACTATACTGTAACAGCAGCAAAAAATTCCTCATATAATGCTTGAACTGCTCTTTTTTCATCTACAACCTTTACACCAAACATCATACTAACCTCTGAAGAGCCTTGGTTAATCATTTCAATATTAACCTCTGCCTTTGCCAAGGCTTTAGATGCTCGTGCCATTGTACCAACATTCCGGCGCATCCCCTCGCCAACCACCATAATCAATGAGAGGCTGTGCTCTATTTTGACTTGATCAGCTTGTAATTCCGTTTCAATCCGCCATTTGATTTCATTTTCTAAATCTAAGTCAAACTGGCTTTCTCTCAAAATTACCGACACATCGTCAATACCTGAAGGTGTATGTTCATACGACAGGCCATATCCTTCTAATATGCTTAACAATTTACGGCCAAATCCAATTTCTCGATTCATTAAGTACTTGCTAACATAAATACTACAAAATCCCTTATCGCTTGCAATACCAATTACGGGTCCATTCGTATTATCACGCTCATGTACAATTCGTGTTCCGGGTGCACTTGGGTTATTTGTATTCTTAATTTGCACCGGGATTCCCGCTTTGAAAGCAGGAACAAGTGCTTCATCATGTAGGACAGTGAATCCTGCATAAGACAATTCACGCATTTCCCGATAGGTTAATTCCCTTATTTCCTTTGGCCTACCTACAATAAATGGATTGACAGAAAATACTGCGTCAACATCCGTGAAATTTTCATATAAATCCGCCTTTAGGGCATTAGCCAGTATGGAACCAGTAATGTCAGAACCGCTGCGAGAGAAAGTAAAAACTTCTCCTCCTAGACTATATCCAAAGAACCCTGGAAATATTAAGACGCCTGACCTCTCGTGAAGGGCATATAAACGGTCATAGGCTTCGGGTAATGCTTGGGCATTACCTGGCTCATCACTCACCAGTAAACCTGCTTCCTGCGGGTCAACGTAATATGCTTCTATCCCCTGCTGCTGGAAGTACGCAGCTACCAATTTTGCATGGTTATCCTCACCACTTGCCTTTAACCTATCCATAAAACGATCTGGCTTGCTTTTGTCACCATTCAACCGTTCTGTTAAATCTTCCTTAATTTCCTTAATAACCTCATCAGGAAGTGCTAACTCCTCAGCAATCGCCGAGTATCTCGCTATTACTGCACTAAGCTCATTCTTCGGGTCGGAATTTTGCAGGCATTTTTCTGCGCACGCAATCAATAAATCCGTTACCTTCTCGTCTTCTTCATACCTCTTTCCCGGTGCAGACACGACAACCACTTTACGCGCACTATCAGAAGTAACAATCTGAAAAACCTTCTCGATTTGTTTTCCAGATGCCAAAGATGATCCTCCAAATTTCACAACCTTCATAAAAAACATCTCCTAATCACTAAAAAATATAATTTTAATTTTATCTGTATTCTGAAAATAATCAAGTGTTTTCTCTTGGAAAAAGACATTTGTTTTTCTGGAATGTACAAAAAGGATAAAAAACAGTGAATTTCATATTTGAAATTCACTAATTCCACTCTATTTTATGATGTCAATAAAGTGAGCTAGGATCTTGGCTGTCAGCCCCCAGATGACGTTTTCATTATAAATATAGAAGTATTCATCTAGAGCTTTTGACTGCCAGTTATAATTTTCACCGCCAACAATTAAATCAAACGGAAAATTCTCTTCTGGCTCAACTTTGAAATGGATGTGATAAACTTTCGGTTCATTCTCAAGAAAAAAACATAACGGCACACTGAAAACTTCGCCGACCTCTTTGGGATTAGGGTTAATTGTTTCAGGATTACTAATCAGACCAACATAAGGGTAAATGATCATTCCAAATGGGGAAATCATAAAATCCAGTGGATATACTTCCGTTATATTCTCTTCTTTTAATCCTAACTCTTCAACAGTTTCTCTAATTGCAGCACTTTTTTCACCTTTATCGTCTTCATCGATTCTTCCACCAGGGAAACAAATTTCACCAGGCTGCCTTCTTAACTCTTTGGATCGGACTTCAAATAAAACATGTAATCCATCCTCTTTCTCAATAAGCGGCAGCATAACCGCAAACTTTGAAAATCGCTCACTCCCCAAGATGGCGGGGGCATGGCTTCTTAATTTATCGTGGATTTTTCCTAAGTTCATGATTTTCCCCTCCATAATAAGAACTTATTTATAATACTATCACTTTTTTCATGTAAATTGCCCATTCTTTCCATAAAAAACAATCCAGCATTTGCCGCCGGATTGTTCTAAATATTATTCCTTTTTATCTGTCCATGAATACATGTAGGTTGGGTCCTCGATTTCTGTCAATCCTTTTACCACTTGCAGAGGATGAAAGGTATCAATCATAACAGCCATTTCAAGTGTTTCTTTTTTCCCTATGCTGGATTCGGGTTTACCTGGATGCGGACCATGCGGAATACCACTTGGATGAAGTGTAATCGACTCTACTTGAACTCCTTTTCTACTCATAAAATTTCCCTCAACGTAATAAAGCATTTCATCACTATTTACATTACTATGATAATATGGAGCAGGTATCGCTTCTGGGTGGTAATCAAATAACCTGGGTACAAAAGAGCAGACGACAAAATGTTTGCCTTCAAATGTTTGATGCACGGGTGGCGGTTGATGAACTCTTCCTGTAATTGGTTCAAAATCTTCTATGTTAAAAGCCCACGGATATAAATACCCATCCCATCCAACCACATCAAACGGGTGATGACCTAAAACATGAGAATGTATGCTTCCGCGGGATTTTAATAATACTTCAAATTCTCCCTGTAGATTATAGGTTTCTAGCATTTCTGGTCCCCTTATATCCCGCTCACAGAATGGACTATGCTCTAACAACTGGCCGTATTCATTACGGTAGCGCCTTGGAGTGGTTATCTGGCTAAAGGCCTCCACAAATAGCATCTTTGTTGCCTCATTCTCATCAGGCAGGATCCGGTAAATTGTACCGATTGGTATGACCAGATAATCACCAGGCCGATATGTTATGGTTCCAAACATCGTTTCGAGTTTTCCAGAGCCATAATGGATGAATAGCATTTCATCTCCATCACCATTTCGATAAAAGTTCTTCATCGGCTCATTTACATAAGCTGTTCCTATAAGTAAATCCTGATTTCCTAATAAATAGGTCCTTGAGGTGAGCGCATCTCCCTTTTTTTCAATCTTGCCTGTAACAAGGTGGCGGTGCTTTAGTGATTGTTTGCCTTCATACTCTGGCAAATATGATGTATTCAATTCCGATTTCAACACTTCTGTCGGCATATAATGGTGATAAAGAATTGATTGAGTGCCAGAAAAACCCCTGGTACCCATCACCTGCTCTCGGTACAGGCTTCCATCCTTTTTCTTAAACATTGTATGGCGCTTGTGAGGAATACTTCCCATTTGACGATAGTACACACCACTCACCTCACTTCCAAATTTGTGATTGAGTTTTTTAACACTCCTAGCTTTTCAATTTCTAGTTCTACAATATCACCTGGCTGCAGCCAGCGATGGATCCTTGACCCAAGCTCTAGGATACATCCGGTCCCTACAGTCCCGGATCCGATGATCTCACCTGGAAAAAGTGTTGTTGCAGCTGAAGCCTGTTCAATCATTTCATTGAAAGAATAAAATATATCCATCATATTCCCTTGTGATATCAGATGGCCGTTGACACGCGCTTTCATCGAGAGATTAAAGCCTTTCCCCTGTTTAGAAGCTTCCAACTCATCCTTTGTGATGATCCATGGGCCAATGCTAGTAGCAAAATCCTTTCCCTTTGCAGGACCCAGCCCCACCTTCATTTCTAACTGTTGAAGATTTCTTGCACTCCAATCATTCAATATGCAATACCCGAAAATATAGTCATCCGCTTTCGATGAAGGAATATTTCTTCCTTGTTTCCCTATGATACAGGCAATTTCAAGCTCATAGTCTAGCTTTGTGCATTTTTGTGGCATAACAATTTTTTCTCCTGGAGCTTTTATCGCAAGATGATTAGAAAAATAAAAGACAGGGATCTGATACCATTCAGGGATCATGTCTAAACCCCTATTTTCTCTAGCGGCTTTTACATGTTGTTCAAAGGCATAAAAGTCACGAAAGCTTCTTGGGTTCGGCAATGGCGCCTTTAAATGAATTTCAGTTAACCGATAGACACCTTGATCACCTTTATTCAATGTAAGTAGCTTAGCGGCTCTTTTCAACGCTTCGTCATTAAGATCAAGAAACTCTAACATCTTTTCAGGCAATTCTCCCTCAGTTGCTTCATACATATCAATGACATGGTCTATATCTAACAGGAGGCCAGCCCTTATCTTTCCGTCATACCTTTCAAACGTTACAAACTTCATCTAGTCACCTGCCAGTCCATTAGATTATAGATTACCTCGTCTTTCCTGCTCTCGTTCAATTGACTCAAATAGAGCCTTGAAATTCCCTTCACCAAAACCACGGGCACCCTTCCTTTGAATCACTTCAATAAACAAAGTGGGACGGTCCACAATAGGTTTTGTAAAAATTTGCAGCAAATACCCCTCATCATCTCGATCTACCAAAATATTAAGCTCTTTGAGTTTTTCGATTTCCTCGTCAATTCTTCCTATACGCTGTCCTAAATCCTCATAATAAGTACTTGGAGTTTTTAAGAACTCCACACCATTTTCTTTTAAGGTAGTAACTGTTGAAACAATATCCTCAGTTAATATGGCAAGATGTTGTACTCCCGGCCCATTGTAGAATTCTAAATATTCCTGGATTTGCGACTTGCGTTTTCCCTCAGCAGGTTCGTTAATCGGAAATTTAATGCGTCCTCCATTATGCATAACCTTAGACATCAGAGCAGAATATTCAGTCGTAATATCTTTATCAGAGAAATGCTTCATCTCAACAAATCCCATTACCTTTGAATAGTACTGCACCCATTCCTCCATTCTCTCAACATTTCCTACTACATGGTCTATTCCGATTAGCCCTGCATCCTTTATTGGCAGGTAAACTGAGTAAGGCTCATAGCCAGGCAAGAAATCTCCTTGGTAATTCTTCCGTTCCACTAACGTATGGATCGTATCCCCATATGTACCAAGGACGGCCTTTTTTACCACACCCTTTTCATCTCGCAATTCAACTGGGGCTGCTAGGGCAATTGCTCCACGCTCTACAGCACTAGCAAACGCCTGCTCAACATCATCCACTAATAGAGCAATATCCTTTACTCCATCACCATGTTTCTTCACAAAATTAGCAGCTTCAGTATGATCTTGGTACGTGCCTGTTAGGACAAGCCTAATATTTCTTTGCTGGAGAACATAGGAAACGGTTTCACGATTCCCTGTTTCGAGGCCGGAATAGGCAACCGGTTTAAATCCATACGCGGTACAAAAAAAATGACATGCTTGTTTGGCATTTCCAGTATACATTTCGATATAATCTACATCTCTCACTGGAAAAAAATCATTTTTTAATTCATCAGCTTTTACTCTCTTCCCTTTCATCGATACTCCCCCTACCCCTAATAATTTTATAATATTCAGAATATATTTTAATTGATGTAAACCTGTCCTCTCAAGAGCCGACATTAAAGCAATAACGCTTTCAGGTAATAAAGCCTCCCTCAGACAAACAAAAGAGAAGACAGCCTATGTCAGGCTGTCTCCTCCTCTATATACAAGATCTCTTATCCTAGTATTGCTCTATCACTGACCATCTGTTGGCCGCGAATTCGTTTGAACTCGTCTAATAAACCCTCGATTGTGAGATCCTTCTTTTTATCTTCATTTACTTCTAAAATGATTTGTCCTTTATCCATCATGATCAACCGATTACCAAGATCAATCGCTTGCTGCATATTATGTGTAACCATTAAAGTAGTTAAATTATACTTCGCAACAATTTCCCTAGTAAGATTCGTAATTAACTCAGCTCTAGAAGGGTCAAGTGCTGCCGTGTGTTCATCCAGCAATAGAATGGAAGGCTCCGTAAATGTAGCCATTAATAATGAAAGTGCCTGCCGTTCTCCGCCAGAAAGCAGTCCTACTTTAGCACTTAATCGATTTTCTAACCCTAAGTGAAGAGTTTCTAGAACTTCACGAAAATATTCTTTTCTTTTTTTCGTAACTCCCTTTTGCAGTGTTCTTCTCTTGTTACGTGCAAACGCCATGGCTAGGTTCTCTTCAATCGTCATGGTTGGCGCTGTTCCAGCCATCGGGTCTTGGAAAACGCGTCCAATCATTTTGGATCGATTAAACTCGGACATATTGGTAACTTCTTTACCGTCTATATGGATTTCACCAATATCTGGCACTAAAACCCCAGAGATAATATTCATTAATGTCGATTTCCCCGCACCATTACTTCCGATCACCGTAACAAAATCTCCAGGCTTTAGAGTTAGGTTTACGTGGTCAATGGCGATTTTTTCATCGGGTGTTCCTTCATTAAAGATCTTATGAATCTGATTTAAGTGCAGCATGGCTTTCACCCTTTCGATCGACAGTTGCTTTAGTCATTCTTTCCGTTCTTCTGCGCGCTTTTCGCTTTTTTTCCTTTGAGTAATCAATAATTTTAGGGGTCGTTAAGGCAATAATGACAATGGCTGCAGTAATTAGTTTCATATCACCTGGATTTAAGAAATCCACTCTTAATGCTAGAGTGACGACAATTCGATAAATAATGGCACCGCCGATTACTGCTAGTGTTGCTCTTGCAATGGACTTTGTTCCAAACAGCGCTTCACCGATTATTACAGAAGCTAACCCGATTACAATCATACCAATTCCCATCCCTACGTCTGCAAACCCACCTTGCTGGGCAATTAACGCCCCAGAAAAGGCTACTAAGGCATTGGATAGACCAAGCCCTAAGATCACGAGCAGGTTTGTATTGGCAGACAAACTGCGAATCATACGCTTATTGTCACCAGTGGCTCTAACAGCGAGCCCTATTTCAGTTTGTAAAAAGGAATCTGTCAGCCATTTAATTAACAAGGTAACAAAAATCATAAAAATAAGAATGCCCCATGTTTCTGGTAAACTATCACCAAGTCCAACCATGGTTAAAATGTTATTAAAGAAAGAATTAATGCCGAGCTCCTCAAAAAAATTGCTGATTTTCGTAAAAGCTGTTTCACTATTTAACAGAGGAACATTCGATTTTCCCATGATTCGAAGATTAATTGAATAAAGAGCAATCATCATCAAAATTCCGGAAAGCAAATTATTTATTTTTCCAAATGTGTGAAGCAATCCCGTCATACAACCCGCAACAAAACCTGCAAATAAAGCCATGAAGGTTGCAAAGAACGGATTAGCACCATTTGCAATCATAATAGCTGAAATTGCAGCACCTGTTACAAAACTTCCATCAACCGTTAAATCTGGGAAATCCAGAATTCGAAAGGAAAGATAGACGCCTAGTGCCATAATCGCATATATAATGCCTGCTTCAAATGATCCAAATATGGCTGTAAACATTGAAATCATCCTTTCCTAGCCTTGTGACTTTTAGATTAATTGACCCATGTCGTGACAAGGAGTCAACCTTTGAGGCCGACTCCTTGTTGATATAAAAGCTATTATTATTCACCCTCGTAAAACTCACCAAGATTCTTCCAGTCTTCCTTCACTTCCAGCCCTTGTGCCTCAGCAGCTTTTTTATTAATCATCAGAGTTAAGCTTTTTGGTAGTTCTACTGGAATCTCAGATGGCTTCTTGTTACCTGTTAGAATTTCTACAGCCATTAAACCAGATTGATATCCAAGCTCATAGTAATCAAATCCACTTGCAGCTACAGCACCTTTTTTCATAGAATCAAGTTCACCAACAAATAGTGGGATTTTTTTACTATTCGCTACAGAAATAACCGTTTCAAGTGCGGAAACAACCGTATTATCTGTTGGGATATAGATTGCGTCAACACGGCCGACTAAGGATTCAGTTGCCTGCTTCACCTCAGCAGACGTTGAGACAGAGACCTCTACTAGCTTGGCACCCTTCTTTTCTGCTAATTCTTTTACTTCTGCCACTTGAACAATCGAATTCTGCTCACCTGAGTTATATATGACACCAATCTCCTTGGCCCCTACTTCATCTGTAATGAAATTAATCGTTTTAGCTGTACCTTCAGGATGGTTATCGGTTGTACCGGTAATATTTTCTCCCGGCTGATCAAATGCTTTGACCAATTCAGCACCGACAGGGTCTGTTACCGAAGTGAAAATAATTGGAATCGTCTTCGTTGCATTTAACGCACTAACTGCACTTTGAGTCGCATTAGCAAAAATCAAGTCTACCTTATCCCCAACAAAGTTATCAGCAATGGTCTTTGTATTGTTCATATCTGCTTGTGCATTTTGTTCATTATATTTCACTTTAATTCCTTTATCTTCTAACGCTTGTTTGAAACCCTTTGTCGCATTGTCTAAAGAGTCATGCGTTACAAACTGTGAAATACCAATTTTATATACTTTTTCACTATCATCCTCTGTTGACCCGCCTGCTGTATCATTACTCCCACAACCAGCAAGCATTAACATACCTGCCAGCGCAAATGATAGAGCTTTAAAATTCTTCTTCATCTTTTTATCCCCCTTTTTTAGTTTAAATAATCTAAAAATTAATTATATTATAAAAATTATTCTAGTATTTTTTTATACTGAAAGTCAATAGAATTGTTCAAAATAATTTTATACTTTAACGCGTATAAGTGAAAAAGTTCAACTAATAGTAAAAACCCTCCATATACATTGGAGGGCTTTGAGAGATTTAATTTATGTTATCTTCTTACCAGTCACGCGTGCGATCAAGCAACTGATCAATCTCAATCGGTGCTTTTTGGTTTGTTACATTCTTCTCAGATGTTAGATCTGTAGTTGATTCTAGTAGTTTATCAATATCAATTAATACAACACCCATATATCTAACCTCCGTGTCTTATTAGGTACCATATTATTCGACGCGAAGAGTTCTAGTATGGGGGTATCCAATCTATTCATTTACGCTTTAATATTGTTAAAACCATCAGCCGTACTCAATTCTATTTTTTTGTACCATCCTAAAATGCAGGCTTCATCATTGGTGGCGTAACGATGGTAGTGACTAAGACAAGCACAATTAATGCTGCAAATAATTCTTGATTGACCAATTTATTTTCTAATCGGTATTGCCGCAATAATGGTTGAAACCAACGGTAAAATCCCTCGGACGACTTTCCAGCCAACTAAAATATCACAATAATTTATTCCTAGATGTACGTCCTTACCGCTCGATATACTCATTAAAAAAGCCAATGCAATAATGACCACAACATCATCAATGACGGCTGATCTTAATATTGCCGTACCTGCTCTCGATTTTAGTTTATTTAATTCCTCAATTCTTGAAAAAGATATGCTCACACTTGTTGCTGATAAAAGCAATCCTAAAAACATTGCTTGAAAATCATTCAAACCCATCAATCAATCCCTAAAGCAAGCAGATTTCGCAAAATACGAACTTACTTTATTTAATGCCTTAAAATAAAAAGGTGTATCTTTTTGATAAAAATCGGTATGATAAAATCATTATGACTTTATTGGAGGTAACTATGCTAACTTTCGACGAAAAACTAGCAATTATCGAGAAGTTCCCAGAACTTGAACGAAAAGATGTTTCATTAAAACGAGTCAACTTTCAACTTATTAACAGTGTATCCGATAAGAAAAATATCGTTTACCACCTGCACCCTAATGGAAATGGCTTTGTATATTCAGGCCATCTGCAGGACTATACCACAGACGATAAAGGTATGGTAAATATTCGAGATTACTCTGAGGAGGAATTGAATATATTGCTCCAGAAAGCCATTCAAGGTTTATCACCCGTTCAGCGATCCGCGGAAGAACAAGCTATTGTTGGAGAACAAACTGAAGAGCGTTGGGTAAACGAGGACAAGGATCATCTTATTTTAATTAATGAAAATGATGCTTGGAATATATATTATGGACTAAATTTGGATGAAAGTTTTAATACATATGGTGAAGCTGAAGATTTCTTAAAGGAAGAAGGATTTCAACGAGTATAGAAAATTACAAGCTGTGCTAAATGCACAGCTTGTTCTATTTTGCTGAGCGTGCTAATTCCTCATCAATCCATTCATCCAATCGGATAATGCTTTGTTTTCCACGCTCATACTCAATCGTCCTGTAGTGATGCATTCCCCCCTCTTCTTCATCTTTTTCGTCAGCCCATTTTACAATTTGTTGGAGAGGTGTTCGTATAATATCATTGGATGGAAGAAAAGAATCTGTGTGAAATAAAATGGCCAGTGCAATCGTTTTGGCTTTTACCGGATTTTCTCCTAACCGAATCAATAATTTATGCGCCCTTTCTGCTCCTTTAATGGCATGAATATCATTTTGCTTATATAAATCGTAATCCCATTTCCCATTTTTATACCATGTGTAATGACCCATATCATGTAATAGACCTGCTTTTGCAGCGATGTCAATATCCAAATGGTATTGTTTCCCTAAGTGAAAGGCATGATAGGCAACAGCGATTGCATGTGCTAGACCAGAACGATTTAAATATTTCTGTGCAATGTGGTGTTCATAAATGTGGAGTAACTTTACATCTCTCATGCTCTTTCCTCCTACCCAATTAATAACGTGAAAATTTTTAAGATTAATTATATTATAAATATAAAGTTTTTTCTATAATTATGTAAGATTTTCTCTTTACAAAAACAGCCAAAAAAATGAAACATTTTAAATGTAAAAAGGGAAGAATATCATTCTTCCCTTCGCTGCGCTAATTATTCTTCAATTTTTTCTTCAACCTGTTCTTCACTTGTTCCTTCTGTAGATTCTTCTTTCGGCTCGTTAGTCGAATCTTCATTTTTTGGGCCTTTGTTTACTTTTGGAGCGATATATTCATAATCACTAGGATTAATCGGGGTGTATCCCTCCGGATGGTAAAATCGAAGAAGATCTTTATAAACAATTTCATCTGACATCTGTAACTCGATATTTACTTTATCGCTAATTTCTTTACAGGAATCACTATTTTCTAACCATTCCCCTGTTTCAGCATCGTAGCATTTTCCCTTAACGCTAACAACTTCCGGTGTTACGAAATCACCGTTTCTAAATAATGCCCAATTACGATGTTGTTTTGATAGTAGATCAGAACCCAATTCCATAAAATCCTTTGTATCAATTCCTAATAGGTGCAGAATTGTTGAACGAACGTCCACCTGGGCACCATATTGGCTTTGAACCCCGCCCTCTAAACCAGGTACATGTATAAATAATGGAACGCGTTGTAACCCTGCACTTATCGCTGGAGTAACCTCGTCAACACCAAGTACCTGTGCCATCGCCTCATTATGATTCTCAGAAATACCATAATGGTCCCCATACATAACAATTACAGTATTATCGTATAATCCTGAGGCTTTTAGATCATTAAAGAACTGTTCAATTGCTTCATCCATATAGTGAGCTGCCTGGAAATACTGATCAACCACCTTATTCCCTGTTTCACCTGCTGGGAAATCGGTATCTTCTGGATCCATTTCAAACGGAAAATGGTTAGAAAGACTCATAAACTTTGTATAAAATGGCTGAGGTAAGCTTTCGAGCAGAGGCATAGATTCTGTAAAAAATGGTTTATCCTTTAAGCCATAATTTTTAGTATTTTCATCCGTCATGTTGTAATAATCTGCATCAAAAAACTGGTCGTATCCTAGGGCTTTATACATGACATTACGATTCCAAAAGGTTTTATAGTTACCATGGAATGAAGCTGAGTAGTAACCATAACCCTTAAGTATCGCCGGCATAGCGTGATACGTGTTTTGAGCTTTGTTTACAAATACAGCGCCCTGTGCCATTGGATATAAACCATTTTCCATTAAAAATTCAGCATCCGATGTTTTTCCCTGTCCCGTTTGATGGAAAAAGTTTTCAAAATAGAAAGTACCCTTGTCATTTGCCAGCGAGTTCAAAAATGGTGTTACTTCCTGTCCGTCTGGCATCTTATAATTAATTGCAAAACTCTGGAGAGATTCCATCGCTACATAAACAACATTCATACCTTTTGCTTTCCCAAAGTATTCTGGGTTTGCTCCTGTATAGTTAGCTTTTCTGTAATTCTCAACCTCAGTTATGTCACTGCTATCAGCAAGTGCACGCTGACCCGAGGATTTAATATTTTGGATAACATCATAAATGGTAAAATTGTATGCGCCTAGGTATTTTACTAAGTAATTTCGATCAAACGAACGACTCAATAATTGTGGACGATCCTTTTCTGCCAAACCAAGGTTGAATAAGAAGATCGTGATTGAAAACAATAAAACAACCTTAAAAGCTTTTTTGTTTTCGACAGTTACTTTCTTATAAAGGGTAAATGCAAGGAAAATTAAAATAAAGAAATCAGTAAAATAAAAGATATCATAGGGAGACATTAGTGAGAGAGCACTATCTCCTAGCTGTCCAGCATTTGTCTTAGTTGACATTAACACCGGAACTGTAATGAAATCACTAAAAAACCGGTAGTATGCGATATTTGCATAAAGCAAGAAGGACAAAATAAAATTGGTAATGATTATGATCAATTTTGTACTTCTCTTAAAAAGTAGAGCCAATCCAAAAAAGAACAAAGCTGAACTTAAAGGATTAATAAATAAAAGAAACTCTTGGAGTGTATTATCAATTCCGAGTGTAAATTCTATTCGATAAGCAGTATACGTTTTTAACCAAAACAAAACAACGGCAATGGAAAAAAAGACTAGATGACCATTATTTTTTATTTGGTGCAGATTAATTTTTTTCATTTTACTTCTCCTCTCACTTACCAAGCAGCTTCGGTAAACGAACCTTACTAATATACCATGTTTTGTAATATAATGGAAACAAATCATTCCACCCTGAAGAAAAAGTAACTCGCCATTTTTCTAAATAAGCTTGTAAAATAAAAAATTTTATTGCCAACCTCAACTATATAAGACGAGTTTAACCCAATAAAGTTTCATAATTTTTACTTTCCTTATTGTAACCGCTGCGATTAATCTTTTATTCTGTCCCTCAACTAGTTTGAAATGTTGTATGGTATTAAGTAATAATAAAGTCCAAATCGGAACAGTACAATATGATAAAGGTCTCATCTTTAAGGATATAAGACAGGCATAGGTTTTAGACTTATTTCTATAACTTTTTCACTCATACAAGCAATTTAAATTTTAGATCCGCCTATTGAATGAAATAATTTTATTAGCAAAAAATATAACGATAATTATTTTAGGAGTGAAGAAAATGAATGAGAATCGTGTAAAACAAATTTTATCATCTTCCGCAGATATTGAAGTGAAATATAACGGTGCTTCAGTCTGGATTGATGAATTAAATGAGGATGGAAGAACAGTCACTGTACATTTGCGTGGCCCGCTTGAAGAGAGAACGATTGTGGAAATTGCGGAACTTCGAGAAGAAGAATAATCAAAAGCCACCTTATGGGTGGCTTTTGATTATATATAACGGAAACAGAAATACCCTGTGATCTTACATGTCTTCATTTTCTTTTTCAAAAGCACTAGGCTTAGGCTGCTCTTGTTGAACGAATCCTCCCAATGTTTTTCTGTTTGCCTTGCTTGCATCTTTTCCAGCTCCAGGTGCAATATTCGCCATTGGAAGCTGTTCCAATTCCTTACCTCTTGGCATTTTCTTCACCTCTTATCATATAAGGTGTTCTAAAGCTTATCTTTTTAAACTATTTCCTTAGGTAAACATCACTTTTGGTGGGAGTGAATCGCATGGTTTGCCAGCATTTGAATCGTCATATCATCCATGGGTGGATTATGCAGCCCTGCCCTGACATCTCGATAATATCGTTGAAGAGGGTTTTTCAATGAGAGACTTCTCGCTCCGACTATTCTCATTGCCAAATCAACCACACTGACTGCTGTATTTGTAACTGATAATTTAACTGCACCTAAAATTGGAGCCATCCCTTCCCTACTATGTACCTCCGACTGATCCCACTGGTTTGCTACTGAATATAAAAAAGATTCAGCCTGCATCAATGATAACTCGATTTCACCAATTTTCTGCCTAACATTCGGCAGATCAATGATTGCTCCACCTATGCTATTGGGAGAATATGTACTCGCAAATTCAATTGCTTGTGTTTTCGCTGCTTTAGCTATTCCAAGATAGCAGGCAGGAATGTGAAGGAGCCATCCATTTGGTTTCTTACCATCGTTTCCTATGGTTTCTACCAAATTCTCAATAGGCACTATAACGTTATGTAGTAATAGATCATGGCTTCCTGTTCCTCTTAAAGCAATGCTATCCCATGTTTCTTCGATTAGAACACCGGTAGTGGAGCGTGGAACTAAAAAATTCCCAACTTTATTTTCATCTTTAATAGTGGCACTAACGATGAAATAATCAAGAACTGGTGACATCGTGGTAAATGTCTTCCGGCCATTGATTACCCAGTGATTTCCTTTTTCCTCCGCGGTTGTTTCTGGCTTCCCGCCCCTTGTCGGACTTCCAGTATTTGCTTCAGTAGCGGCAGCATTTATTAGGGCACCATTCATAATTGCTTCACACATTTTCTTAAATACGGCTTCACTCCAAACCTCTTTTTCAGCCAAGTTTTTAATAATCCCCATATGCCAACCAATCGATAGTGCTGTTGCACCATCACCTTCAGCAATTTTTTCTTGTAAACGAAGTAATTCAAACAGTGAAATTTCTTGACCTCCATACTTTTTTGGCACCGTTAAGGAAGTATATCCACTTTTCTTCAAGTCATCTATATTCTCAAAGGGGAAACCTCCTTCAACATCAACTTGATGAGCCCTCGTTGAAAATTGGCTAGAAAGTCTTTTCATTAACTCATATTTTTCCTCAAATGCTTTAGCCTGGATAAAATTCAATCGTAAACTGCCTCCTTCACCAATAAAAAATCACTTTCGCTAACTGTATCACGAATGCTTCTATCATAAAACAAATCTACACGCGTGGTTTGCTAAAAATATTTATTTTTCTATTAAATTGAGTGTCATATCTCACAGTTTTATCGTAAAAAGTGTTCTATAATACACAATGAAAATCTTAAACGGACACAGACTATTCATGAAATTTGTTAGCTGCATATTATTGAGGATACTATCAATCAAATAGGAAAATGGGGGGATTGGACTGAATAACGCAAGATATTTGCTGCTACAAACTGGCAGCCTTATTGCAGGGTTTATGGTTTGGGTGCTTATTTCTTCACTCATGCCGTTCATTTCAGCTGAAATTGAGCTGACCTCAACACAAGTAGCATGGGCCACAGCGATACCCGTAGTACTTGGCTCTCTACTACGGGTACCGATCGGTTATTGGACAAATCGATATGGCGCAAGGTTACTATTTACGCTCAGCTTTCTGACTTTACTTGTACCAATTATCATCCTAAGTTATGCTTCATCCTTACTAATGCTGCTATTAGGTGGATTTATGCTCGGTATTGGAGGAGCGGTTTTTTCAATCGGGGTAACATCTCTCCCAAAATATTATCCAAAAGAAAAACATGGTTTCATTAATGGAATTTATGGTGCAGGTAATATCGGAACCGCCCTTACCGCATTTTCTGCACCAGTCTTAGCAAGTACATTTGGCTGGAGAACGACAGTCCAAATTTTTCTAATCGTTGTTGTCGTTTTTGCTTTTCTTAACCTATTAATAGGTGATCGAAATGAACCTAAGCTGAGGGGGTCACTGTCTGAGCAAGTCAAAGCTGTTTATAGGAACCCCAAGCTATGGTTTTTGAGTTTATTTTATTTTATAACATTTGGTTCATTTGTTGCATTTACAATTTATCTGCCATCTTTTTTAGTAAACCATTATGATTTAGATAAAGTTGATGCAGGATTACGTACAGCCGGTTTTATTGCTTTAGCGACAGTGCTCCGGCCTGTAGGAGGCTTGCTCGGCGATAAGTTTAATCCATACCTTATCTTGTTAGGGGTATTCTCTGGGCTGACTTTTGCAGGATTCCTACTATCCTTTTCACCTACGTTACCGATTTATTCCTTCGGGTGTCTATTAGTTGCCTTTTGTGCAGGTATTGGGAATGGAGCGGTATTTAAACTAGTTCCACTTTATTTCACCAAACAAGCTGGTATAGCAAACGGAATCGTGTCAGCAATGGGCGGCCTTGGAGGTTTCTTTCCGCCGATTGTTCTAACGATGACATATAATATTACTGGTCATTATGCAATTGGTTTTATGGCGCTTTCAGAATTTTCATTAGCTGCTATGGTTATGGTTATGTGGCTTTACTATTCAGAGAAGCTGGATATTTCTGCGAAAATTGTCCATCATGCAACTGATGGTGTTACTGTAACAGACGGGAATGGAATCATTCAGAGTGTTAATCCCGCATTCACAAGAATAACAGGTTATACATTTGAAGAGGTAACCGGAAAAACTCCAAGTGTTCTCCAGTCTGGTGAACATGACAATAGCTTTTATAAAGCAATGTGGTCCAGCCTGGTCAAAACAGGTTATTGGGAAGGGTTTATTTGGAACAAGCGTAAAAACCAAGACATCTATAAAGAGTGGCTTACCATTACAGCGATCAAAGATGACCTAGGAGAAACTAGAAATTATGTAGGCATGTTTTATGAAGTGAAAGAAGATAAAAAGAAATGATGACCCCAAGACTTTCTTCGGAAAGTCTTTTTGTGTGTTTACAGTCTCAAGTTATACGGCAAATATTACAACTTTTTGACTTTAGCCTTGAGTTCACAGTTCCTTCACTATTTTTGTGACCAACGTCACAAAAACCGTGTTAGCATGTGTTTTATAGTAGAAACATAAACAAACCATTCTATGAAAAATACAAAGGTTTAGGGAGAGGTTAACATGGCACGAATCAATTATTGGAATCCAGAGGATGAAAAATTCTGGAATGCAGAAGGAAAAAAACACGCACAGCGAAATTTATGGATCTCTGTACCATCGCTTATGCTTGCATTCATCGTTTGGCAGATATGGTCAGTGGTTGCAGTTAGATTAAATGATATTGGATTCAGTTTTACTGATGAACAGTTATTTACATTAGCGGCCATTCCCGGTCTTGTAGGTGCAACACTTCGTTTTGTCTATACTTTCGCAGTTGGAACAATAGGCGGAAAAAACTGGACTGTCATTTCAACAGCAGTGTTAGCCATTCCGGCAATCGGAATTGGTTTCGCAGTACAAAACCCTGATACACCTTTTTCAGTTATGTTATTGTTAGCAGCACTTTGTGGTCTTGGTGGAGGAAATTTCTCATCATCATCTGCCAATATTAGCTTTTTCTTTCCGAAAAAGGAAAAAGGAACTGCACTTGGTATTAATGGCGGTTTAGGAAATATGGGTGTTTCGGTCGTTCAATTTGTCACACCACTAATCATTACAACTGGAGCTTTTGCTTTTGCTGGAAAAGGTCAAGTATTAGCAAGCGGACAAGAAGTTTATTTACAAAATGCAGCTTTTATCTGGGTAATCCCTATCGTAATTATGACTTTGCTCGCTTTCTTTAAAATGGATAATGTACCAGGAGCAAAACAATCGGTTTCCGATCAATTTGTTATTGTAAAAAGAAGACACACTTGGATTATGACTGTATTATATGTTGCAACATTCGGTTCTTTCATCGGATATTCAGCAGCCTTCCCACTTCTATTAAGATCTCAATTTCCAGAGCATATTTCATTAGCCTTTTTAGGTGCTTTGCTTGCTGCCTCTGCAAGACCTGTCGGTGGCTGGATTTCCGATAAACTTGGTGGTGCAAGAGTCACAGCATTTGTTTTAGTCATTATGGGTATTGGGGCTTTAGGGGTTATTTACTTCCTAAATACCATGCAGTTTGCAGGATTTTTAATTTCTTTCTTAGTCCTATTTATTGCTGCAGGTATAGGGTCTGGCTCAACCTTCCAAATGATTCCTGGTTTATTCGTTACTAAGGAAGCAGCGCCAGTTATTGGTTTTACCGCAGCATTTGCAGCCTATGGATCATTCTTAATTCCAAAGTTATTCGGCTGGTCTGTTAATACGACTGGTACACCAGTAACAGCATTCTATTTCTTTATTGGATTCTATGTTATCTCATTTGCTTTAAACTGGTACTTCTACCAAAGAAAAACAGTAAATGTTGAAGTTACAATGAAACAAGCCGGTTAATACCCGGCTTGTTTTTTTACACAGAAAAAAACTGCCATATGGCAGTTTTTAGTTTAGGACTGTTACTTCTACTTTCTTAACACCCCAGTTTATTGCATCTTCGTGTTCTGGGATGAATACATCGATTTTATTTCCTTTTATTGCTCCACCTGTATCTGCTGCGGTTGCATATCCATAACCTTCTACATAAACTTTACTCCCTAGTGGGATGACGGAAGGATCTACTGCAATCACTTTTTCATCTGGATTGTCCAGTATATTTACTCCAGTAGCTGTTATACCTGAACAACCTTCACATGATGCAGTATAGGCAGTAGCTGTTACAGTTAGTTCCTGAACTTCAGTTTCAGTTTCTACCGTTTTCTGTGTGTTATTAGTAGTGATATCCTCGTTAACCCCTGTTTCCTGCTCAGTGGAATCACTTGTTACTGATTCTTCAGTGTCAGACTTCGGATTTGGCGTGACTTCTTCACCTGTATTATATATGACAATCTCTTTACCAGGTTTGATTAAATCTGTTGTAAGTTCATTCCACACCTTAATTTCTTCTACACTCACTTCGTGTGTTAGAGCAATTTCCGATAAAGTATCATATGGTTTAATCGTATAACGTTCTTCCTTTGGTATAGAAGAAGCTTGGTCGATATTATTATTAACGGAAGATAATTCTTCTGTTTTTTTCTGCTTTTGTTTTCCTTCTTCTAACATTGGAGCATTGTCACTAATCTTGATCTCTTTTGCAAAAACATTAGCACCGATTGTTCCAGAGAGTACTGAAATAGCTATGAATACCTTAAATTTATTCACTTTTTTACCTCCTGTGTTCTTCTGAAGTTAACTAAGACTATCTTAACATGAACCTTTTTAAAACAAAGAACAGGGAGATGATAATTGGTTTACAACTTTATTAACTATATTACAATAATATTTCTAGGTTACTCATTATTCTGAATAGAAAAAAAGGTACAGACATTGGTCTGTACCTTTTTAGTACATTATATACGGTCAATTGCTACTGCACATGCCTTGTATTCAGCGGTACCTGAAATGGGGTCATACTCATTCAGAGTTAATACATTAGTTGGTGTTTCGCTCCAATGAAAACTCATGAACACCAACCCTGGGACGACTTGTTCAGTGATCTTTACTTTAACGGTAAGTTCTCCTCTACGCGAACGAACCTGAACCACTTCACCATCAGTTATACCAAGTTTCAATGCATCTTCAGGGTGGATATCCACCGTCTCTTCAGTCTGTTTTACTTTAACTCCTGGAGCATAGTATCTCGTCTGAGAATGAGTATTATAGGATTCATACCGTCGTCCTGTTGTTAATAAGAACGGAAACTCTTTATCAGGAAGTTCCAATGGTGGTGTGTAATCAACTGGCACAAATGATGACTTTTCTACTTGAGTCTCTTGATTATGAAATCTTTCATGCATAATAAATGTTCCTGGATGATCCTCAGTTGGACATGGATAATGAATACTGAATTCCCTATCTAGCCTTGAATAAGAAATCCCTCCATACATTTCCCATGCAAGCTTCCTAACCTCATCCCATATTTCTTCACTGTTAGCATAGCTCAGCGGATACCCCATGATAGTGGATAATTCGCAAAGAATCTGCCAATCTTCCTTTACTTTTGGCAGTGATTCTACAGCTTTTCGGACTCTTTGGACTCTTCGGTCGGTATTCGTGTAAGTCCCGTCCACTTCCCCCCAAGATTTTGCTGGGAGTACTACATCGGCCATCTTCGCTGTATCAGTTAAGAAAATATCTTGAACAATTAACAAATCAAGCTTCTCTAACAATTTTTTTGTATGATTCAAATGCACATCTGCTAGAAGGGGATTTTCTCCGATGATATAAAGTGCTTTTAGCTCACCTGCTTCAAGTCGATCAAAGGTTCTGGTCTGAGTATCGCCTGCTTGTGGATTAAGTGTAACATTCCATTCTTTCTCGTATCGACTCCGATATTCATCATTTGTAAGGCTCATTGCTCCTGCAAGCTGGTTTGGCAAGCAGCCCATATCACCCGCACCTTGAACATTATTTTGACCTCTAAGCGGCATGATGCCCGTGCCTTCCTTGCCAATGTTTCCTGTTAGTAATGCTAGGTTTGCAATATCAAAGACATTGTTGACACCACAGTGGTGCTCGGTTATTCCGAGTGTATAAGCAATCATCGATCCGTTTGAGGATGCATACTCTCTTGCAGTCGTAACAATATCTAACGGGGACAAACCTGTAATAGTTGATGCATATTCAGGTGTATACGGCTCAACCTGTTTCTTTAATGACTCAAAATCGATCGTAAACTGTTGAATAAACTCAGAACTGTATAAACCTTCATTAATAATTACACGGATAAAGGCATTAATTAATGCTATATCTGTGCCAACATTTATTTGGAGGTGGCGGTGTGAAAACTTTACCATATCAATTTTCCTTGGATCAATTACAATGACTTTTAACCCAGATTTGATTGCTTTTTTTATCCGGTTTGCAATGATAGGATGGGCTTCTGTTGTATTAGAACCCATTAAAAGTAATACTTCTGCTTTATCAAAATCTTCAAGTGTGTTAGTTGGAAAACCGCTTCCAAATACAGTTGCCAGACCGGCAACACTAGAAGCGTGTCAGGTTCGGTTACACCCATCAATATTATTACTTCCAATTACTGTCCTCATAAATTTCTGAGTGATATAATTCGATTCGTTTGTTGTTCTAGCACAAGCAAACATGGAAACTGCATTAGGACCCCAAGTATCTCTAATGGTGGATAAATGTTCGGCAATGAATTTGTATGCTTCATCCCAGGTTGTTTCTACCAATTTACCAGCTTTTCGAATTAGCGGTGTTGTTAATCGATTCTTCGCGTGAACATATTCATATGCAAATGCACCTTTTACACAGGTTTGCCCTTTATTAACAGGTGCTTCCTTATCTCCACGGATCTTAACAATCCGATTATCTTGAACTTCAAGTACTAATCCGCATCCTGTGCCACAATATCCACATATGGTTTTAACTAAATTAGCTTCACCCATTCCTTTCCCTCCCAAATAAAACATAATTACCTATATAAACATATTAATCTATTTAATCCGAATAATGATTTTTATTTACAGAAAAGTTTGTCTATTTTTTGACATATGTATAAATAAAAAAACGAGAGGTGAACTCTCGTTTTTTTAAGCCGGTTTGGCAGGTAATAAAATGTTAAATGTAGTTCCTTTATTCGGTTCACTCTCAACAAAAACTTTACCGTTATGGCTTTCAATAATCTTAAAACTAACCATTAATCCTAAGCCATTACCATTTTTTTTGGTTGTATAGAATGGTTCACCCAATTTTTTTAGTTTTTCTTCCGGAATTCCCACTCCGGTATCTTGAATAGAGATTTGAACATTATTTTCATGAATACTGGTTCTGACTCGTAATTCTCCACCATTCGGCATTGCTTCTATTCCATTCTTGATAAAGTTCAAGAATACTTGTTTCAAACGGTTTTCATCACATTCGATTTGGATAATCTCATGGCTGCAGTCAAATGAAAGTCGAACATGTTTTTTCCTAGCCTCAAACTCGAGCAAGGAAACAACATTCTTTATCACTGGGATCACATTCTTTTCTTCCAATTCCACAGCCTTTGGTTTTGCAAGTACCATAAAATCCTCTACGATTGTATTTACACGTTCTATCTCATCAAGAATAATATTTAGGAATTCCATTCGCTCTGGGTCCTTTTCATCTAATGAAAGAAACTCAGCATAACCCTTCATAGATGTAAGCGGATTTCGAATTTCGTGAGCAACACCTGCAGCAAGCTGACCAACAGCAGCAAGCTTATCTTGGCGGTGAAGGACTTCTTCTGTCCTTTTTCGTTCGGTAATATCATTCCTAATCGCAACATACTGATATGGTTTACCTCTTTGATCAAGGAATGGAACGATGGTGGTATCCACCCAGTATAAAGATCCATCTTTTGCTTTATTCCTGATTTCACCTTTCCAAACGTTTCCTTCTCCAATGGTTCTCCACAAATCTTTGAAAAATCCCTTAGAGTGATAACCTGAATTTAAAATACTGTGGCTTTTACCAATAATTTCCTCTCGAGGATACTTAGAAATCTCACAAAACTTATCATTTACTCCGGTGATCATTCCCTTAGCATCTGTGAATGCAACAATGGTTGACTGGTCAAGAGCAAACCGAATATCTGTATTGGCTTTAATAGACTCTTTTAAATGCTCTTCAGACCGTTTTCGGCTAGATATATCAGACCTAATGGCAACGTATTGATATGGTTTTCCATTTTCGTTTAAAAAGGGCACAATCGTTGTATCCACCCAATAAAAGGTACCATCCTTTGCCTTATTACAAATTTCACCCTTCCATACGTCTCCCCTACCGATTGTACGCCAAAGCTGTTTAAAGAATTCTTTCGAGTGATAGCCTGAATTTAAAATCCTATGGTCTTGACCAAGGAGCTCTTCGCGATTATATTTAGAAATTTCACAAAATTTATCATTGACACTTGTGATAAGCCCTTTTTCATTTGTAATCGCTACAATGGAAGACTGATCAAGAGCAAAAGTAATATCACTGGTTTCCTTTATTGACTGAAAAAGTGCCTTCTCTGCTTTCTTACGAGTGGTAATATCACTGCGAATAGCAATATACTGTATCGGTTTTCCTTTTTTATTTACAAAAGGTACTATCGTAGTATCCACCCAATATATTGACCCATCCTTCGCTTTATTACGAATTTCACCTCTCCATATTTGACCAGACTGAACCGTTGTCCATAAGTCCTTAAAAAATTCCTTAGTATGGTAACCTGAATTTAATAACCGATGATTCCTTCCGATGATCTCTTTTTTTGTATATTTAGAGATTTCTTCAAACTTATCATTAACAAAAATAATGCAGCCATCGGGGTCTGTAATGGTCACTATTGTTGATGCGTCTAGGGCTGCTTTAATGTCGGTCAAATTTGTATCAGTTTCAGCCAGCATTTKGCTGATTAAGGTACTCGACCCAATTAGTCCACTGATAATGAGTATAGACAAAAATAACACTAGGTAAATTAGAAATGAATTTGGGTCAGCCGTTTCAAGGGCTGAGTTACTACTGGAAATTAGTGTTGATGCTCTTTTTAATAAGAAGTGTCCTTCAATAATTGCTCCTGACATAATCAGGGCACTAACTGGTTTTAACCAAGACTGGTTTCCTTTTGAGTAGCTGAAAGAAGAAAAGAGAATCCAAAAGGAGAATAAAAAAGAGCCAAATATAACTAATACAGAGACAATTGTCAGAGGTATACTGAAAGATATGGTTAGATTCATTGCAAATACACTAATAATATGAATAGCAAAAACAGCAATTGTTAAAAAAAGACTCCCGATTAGTAGGTGTAGATAACGGTTATATTTACCAAAGAAGGGAAGAAAAGCGAATGCCGTAAAAGCTATACTACCAAAAATGGACAAAATGGTTAATGGGATTTGATAACTAGAGAACCGATTAACATCTGCAGCAATTAACCCAATAAAATTCATTCCCCAGATTGCAATCCCTATTGAAAGTGATCCGCCTATATATAAAAGTCTTTTACTCTTCTTAGTAGAATTTTTTATTAATGTAAACATGTCCAATCCAGTATATGAAGCCATAATGGTTAATCCTATGGCAATAAGAATTAAATAAGGATGAAAACTTATAGAAGCAATACCCACCACCCCCATCCCTCCTCAGTTTCAATCTATTTCTACTATGATTGTAAGGTAAAATAATAATTTATGGAAGGATAATTGGAGGAACAAACCTTATTTATTATTCTTGTCCAAATAAATGGACTTCATGATACATAAACACTCTTTATTGACGCAGAATAATTCTGTGTTGAAAAGTTTCGACCTTGAAGTTCTTACAAGCCATATTTTTCTAGGTAAAAGTATTAATTTTAAAAAAAAAGAAAAAATTTTAAAAAAAAGACTACACAAATTTCTTTTTTTTGATTATACTGTACTACAACAGGTGGTAATTAAATAGACTGTACTAAAAAAGGGGGATTTTAAATGTTAATGAGTCCGGTTGAATTTTTTCGTAATTTACCTAATAAAGAATGTCCAGAATGTGGCCAGCACATGGAGGAACAAGCAGAAAGTTATTTAATGGAATGTGACCGCTGCTTATCAAAAAGAGAAGAATAATACAAGTACACGTAGATAAACTTTTCGGGATACCGGAGAGTTTTTTCTTTTTTATTGTAGAAATAGGAAAGCATAAACATCTTATGGAAGGCAAATGCTTAGAGCAGGAGGTGTTTGTAATGGCAAAGACACAAAAGGAAGATTATCTTACTACTGCTCCAAAGGAATCACAAATAACCATCAATAACGGAGCAATCTACCCTAATCTAAAAAATATTGCTGGGAACTCTGTTGACGGTCATAAAGCTCTTGAGGAAGCAAACACCATTATTAGTGGTGATGAAATTGGACAACAGAACGAAAATTTATAAATAGGGGATAGTAAAAATGGATATGATTGATCTAACAAATGCGAGACCTGGTGACGAAGTGTATGTAATATATCGGAATCCTCATGTACCCTCAGTTGCAAACATTAAAGCTGCTGAAATTGTTCAACACCCAAAGGATCCTAACTCATTGGCTCTATTTCTAAATGAAACATTCCATGTGATAGAGGATGACGATGCTTTGTTTACTAGTTCTGAGTCAGCAATGAAAGCGTATGAGGACCATTTCTAATCAAGAATAAAAGACTGTCTAATCTATCCGACAGTCTTCTTAACCATTGTAATTTATATTTTTGGAAGTTCTCTCATTTCTTGGATCATTTGGTTACCGCACATCGGGCAAAGTAAATCATCGGTAACAAAATCTTTTCTCATCCAGCCAATACAGGATTCATCCATACAAGAAAAAATTTGAGTATCCACCATTATGTTTTCAATCTCATCATCTTTGGCCCTTTTACCATAAAAAATGGGAATCGCCTCCTTTTTTATTAGTATGTACCAAAAAAGCTCTTTTCAAGCTAAGAACTGTTTCTTTTAACCTAAACAAAATAAGAAAGGAATAATTTACATGCGGATGACTCAAAAAAAGTTCACGGTTGCCGGTACCGATATTGAAGAGGTTAAAAGATTAAACAAGCAATCAGGACTAAGTTACAATCAGGTAAAACAACTTCTAGCAGAAAAGTGGATCCAGAATAATATTTCAAAACCTTAACATACTTAAATTATGAATGAATTCTTATGAGTTTTCTTTTTGATCTAAAGTAAGAAACGAGGAATATTTGTGAAAGAGATTATTTTAAGTATCGTGGCAGGTATGGCAGTAGGAATTCTTTTTRGAATGTTAAAATTACCACTTCCTGCACCTCCTGTATTCTCTGCCGTTCTAGGCGTTTTTGGAGTGTACTTTGGAGGGGTTGTAGCTGAGTGGGTTATAACAAACTTTTTGAAATAAATTGTAGCCCTCCTATTTGGAAGGCTACTTTCTCTCATCGTTAGATAAAAAAATTAATTAGGTATGGAACTGCAAATGCAGTAAGAATTCCGGCTATTCCCATTGCAGCCCCTGCAACTGCACCTTGTATTTCCCCCTCTTTAACTGCCTCTGCAGTCCCGATCCCGTGTCCAATTGTCCCAATGGACAAACCACGGGCAAATGGATGGTCAACTTTTGCCCAACTTAGTACCTTAGGACCAAACATCGCTCCAATCATACCCGTCACCATGACAAAACCCGCGATTAATGAAATATTTCCTTTCATAATTTCTCCCACTTCTATCGCTATCGGTGTGGTAACAGATTTAACACTCAATGATACGATTATTTCCTTTGAAAAATTGAAAGCAACAGCTAAACCTATCGCAAATGTTATGGTAAACACTGACCCAAGGATTAATCCTACTAATGCAGCAGCAAAATAATCAGCAATCAGCTTTTTATTTTTATAAATCGGAACAGCTAAAGCAACTGTTGCTGGTCCGAGCAGATAAGTCATGATGTTTTTTGCGGGTGTGTATGCCTCATATGAGACATTCAGCAATTCTAAAGCGATAATAATCACCACTGTACTTAGAAAAACAGAATTGGTGAATGGAGATGAGTATTTTCTTCCTAATTTAAGGGTTAGTAAATAGATTGATACAGTTAAAGTAAGACTAAATAACGTGATCATGATTATTCACTTCTTCTTTTTTTTCTATAAGAGACTGCGTTACTTTTCCTGATGCAATTAGACCTATAATCGCACTAATAAGCAAGATGATTAGAAGWATAAATCCATCCCTTTTAATGGTATCTCCGAGTGTCATTAAACCAACCGAAATAGGAATAAAGAAAAATCCTAAGTGCTTTAAAAGCCAGCCTGCCGCGACTTCAATTTGCTCTACCTTAATAATCTTCAGCCAAAACAATAACAAAAGAATCAACATTCCAATCACATTACCAGGGATTTTTATATGTAGGATTCGAGCAAGATCATTACCTAAGTGGTAGATTAGTATTAAAACAATTAGTTGCATGATGAATACAGATATACGTTTCATGGAATCCCCCTGCCTTTCTCTCCTTCTCTAGTATAAATGAACATCTTTACGATCGAGTAGTTTTGTTCACAAAATATCCATATCTTTTTCCGAGAAACTTATTTATCTTATTGTTAGGAGATATTCTTAGGAGGCGTGCCTAAATGAAAAAGATTTATTTAATTTCCACTCTTGCAGTTATACTATTAATCGCAAGCGGAATCTCATTTTTTCTTATACGCGATGCAAGTGCACAGATACCAAATAATATTACTCTAACAAACCAAAATGGCGACCGTTATTCAATTGGTGAAGATGAACAGAAATTAAAGTTAGTTGAATTTATCTATATGAACTGTCCAGATATTTGCCCAACTACTACTCAAAGAATGGTTAAGCTTCAATCTGACTTAGAAATGAATGGTGTTTTTGGTAAAGAAATCATGTTTCTTACCATTACAATTGATCCTTATCGTGATACCCCTGACATGCTGCGAAAGTACATGGAGGGGTTTGGGATTGAAAACAATGAGGGTTGGGTTTTCCTAACAGGTGAACAGGAAAACATTAAATCAGATCAGCAAAAAATTAGGGAGGTTGCCGATTCCTTGCAATTCCAATATAAAGATCCAGGTAATGGACAATACGTGCACACTTCTTTCACCTATTTAATAGACAAAAACAATAAGTTTGTTGGAAAATTTCCAATGGGTGAGGGCTTCGACAAGCAAGTGGTTTATGAAGCAATTATGAAGGAAATAGAATAAGCATAATAAAAAAAGCGGTTAATCCTAATGGAATAATCGCTTTTCTATTACCTATTTAGTTCACCGATGAAGGGTATTTTTTTATTTTCTGTAGAGACAAAAGGTAATTAGACTTCGGTTTAGTTAAACTCGCTTTTATACCAGCCTGTTTTAATTTATTTACGAGTTCAGTAAGCTGCTTCCTTGGCATACTTCTCACCTTCTTATTTACTAACATATACTAATTCTACAATAAAATTGTGAATAAAGTATGAAATCCAAAAAAAAAATTAGAAAAATTTTCATTATTTCTTCAGTATACCTCTAGCTATTAAAATGGATGTTATGTGAGCTAGACCTTTCGGTATATTAAGAATTCGCTCTTCACCTTTTTTAATGATATAATAGGTAGATATTTTGTGGTTGGAGGACTTAAATAGATGATTACAGTTAGTAATGTAGGGTTAAGATATGGTGACCGAAAGTTATTTGAAGATGTAAATATTAAATTTATTCCAGGAAATTGCTATGGATTAATAGGAGCAAACGGAGCAGGAAAGTCGACTTTCCTTAAGATTTTATCTGGAGAAATTGAATCTCAAACCGGGACAGTTCAACTTGGTCCAAATGAACGAATGGCTGTATTAAAGCAGAACCATTTTGAATACGAAGAACATGAAGTCTTAAAGACCGTTATTATGGGTCATGCAAGACTTTACGAAGTAATGCAGGAAAAAGACGCCATCTATATGAAAGAAAATTTCACAGACGAAGATGGTATGAAAGCAGCTGAGCTAGAAGGTGAATTTGCCGAACTTAATGGTTGGGAGGCCGAGTCTGAGGCTGCAATTCTTCTAAAGGGACTAGGGATTGAAGAAAGTCTCCATTACAAAAAAATGGAAGACTTAACTGGTTCAGATAAAGTTAAAGTCTTACTTGCACAGGCATTATTTGGAAGACCAGATGTACTCCTGCTTGACGAGCCGACAAACCATCTTGATATTAAAGCCATTCAATGGTTAGAAGAGTTCTTAATTAACTTTGAAAATACTGTTATTGTTGTATCCCATGACCGTCACTTCTTAAATAAGGTTTGTACTCATATAGCTGATTTAGATTTTGGTAAAATCCAAATCTACGTTGGTAACTATGACTTCTGGTATGAATCAAGTCAGCTGGTTTCAAGAATGGCTTCGGATGCAAATAAAAAGAAAGAAGAAAAAATAAAAGAACTGCAAGCCTTTATTGCCCGTTTTAGTGCAAATGCGTCTAAATCTAAACAGGCAACTTCCCGTAAGAAGTTATTAGATAAAATTACACTGGATGATATCAGACCATCATCCCGCCGTTACCCATTCGTTGGATTTACTCCAGAACGGGAAATTGGGAATGACTTGTTAAAAGTAGAAGGATTAACAAAAACCATTGATGGAGTCAAGATTCTAGATAATATTAGCTTTTTTGTAAATAAAGGCGATAAAGTTGCTCTTGTTGGTACAAATGAAGTAGCTAAAACCACGCTTTTCAAAATATTGATGGGCGAGATGGAAGCCGACAGTGGAACCTTTAAATGGGGAATTACAACTTCCCAGGCTTACTTTCCAAATGATAACTCTGAGTATTTTGAGAACAGCGAGTTAAACCTAG
The DNA here is from genome assembly GCF_001940785.1 of Bacillus sp. MRMR6. Classification (GTDB taxonomy): domain Bacteria; phylum Bacillota; class Bacilli; order Bacillales; family Cytobacillaceae; genus Neobacillus. The sequence continues at coordinate 1,535 of NZ_MSLS01000010.1, read as the reverse complement.
TTGATTGGCTTCGTCAATTTTCACCCAAAGATGAGAGTGAAAGTTTCTTACGCGGATTTTTAGGCAGAATGTTATTCTCAGGTGAGGAAGTATTGAAGAAAGCAAGTGTTCTTTCAGGGGGCGAAAAAGTACGCTGCATGCTCTCCAAAATGATGCTAAGTGGTGCAAACGTTCTTCTTCTAGATGAACCGACAAACCACCTTGACTTAGAATCAATTACAGCATTAAATAATGGTTTAACTAATGGGCTAACCTAAATTAATGAGACAATATAAAACACCTTCGAAAATGTTACACTTTAAACAAGTACATTTATCGGGGGTGTTTTTGCATGGGCAAAAACTTATATACTAGTGAAACTAAGTGGGCTGTTGTGAGAGAAAAACTTGAGGGAAAATTGACCACCAAAGAAATTATGGACAAGTATCAAATAAAGAATAAATCTCAAGTTGAGACCTGGATGAGATGGTATAAAAAGGGTGAAATCTATCGTTTTGATCAACCAATTGGAAAACAGTATACATTTGGTCATGGGCCTGAGTTTTCAAGTGAGGACGAGCGAAAAAACAATCAAATTACACATTTAAAGATGGAGAACGAAATCTTAAAAAAGTATTTAGAGATGAAAAAGGAGTGGATAAAAGAATAGTAGTACAGATTGTAGGAGTATTGAGTAAAAAGTACACTATTTCGGCTGTTTTAAAGGTATTAGAAGTCCCTCGTTCAACCTATTATCGCTGGCTGAAGGGATTTGAGGATTATAGAAATGAGCACGAGAATTTAATAATTGAGATCTGTGAAGCAACTAAATATCGCTATGGACACAGAAAAATAAAGGCAATTTTAAAACGTGAATATGCGATTGAATTAAACCGAAATACGGTACAAAGAATTATGCAAAAACATCATTTGCAATGTAAAGTGAAACCAAAGCGAAAATGGAAATCACAAGGAGAAAGTGAAGTTATAGCTCCAAATATTCTTAACCGTGAATTTAATGCAAGTAAACCAAATGAGAAATGGGTTACTGACATTACTTATATTCAATATGGAAGTGAAACGTTGTATCTTTCCACGATAATGGATTTGTTTAATAATGAAATAGTTACTTATAAGCTTTATAATCACCAACAAACCCCATTAGTGATTGATACGTTAGAAGAAGCTCTGAACAAAAGGAATAATCCCAAAGGGATTATCATTCACACCGATCAAGGAAGTGTGTATACGTCATATACATACCAGAATTACCTTAAGAAACATCATTTGGTTAGTAGTATGTCCAGGCGTGGAAACTGTTGGGATAATGCGGTGATAGAATCATTTCACTCTAATTTAAAGACAGAGGAATTTCAGTATTCTAAGTTTAATTCAATGACAAATTTTAACGTAGTATCGAAAATTGACGACTATATGTACCACTATAACGAGAATAGAATACAAGAAAAATTAGGCTACCTCACTCCAAAAGAATTTGGAATGATGGCAGCCTAAAATGGTGTTTTATATGTGTCTCATTTAGCTAGGTAAGTTCA
>NZ_MSLS01000090.1 GCF_001940785.1 Bacillus sp. MRMR6 | reverse complement strand
AGAATATAAATCTAATTCAAAGAAATGCGGAAACTGTCCACTTCTTTCCCAATGTACTCGTTCCAAAAATAAGGTAAAGGYAGTAACACGTCATGTTTGGGAAGAGCACAAGGAAAAGGTAAGAGAAAATCGCTTATCTAAGTCTGGAAAAATGCTTTATAAATTTAGAAAGGAAATGGTTGAGCGAAGCTTCGCAGATTCAAAAGAACTGCATGGGCTTCGCKATTGTAGGTTACGCGGATTAAGAAAAGCAAGCGAACAGGCWCTCCTTACGGCAGCGTGCCAAAATATGAAAAAAATTGCCACACACTTAGCTAGGCTTGAAAGAGTGTGTGGCAATACTAAGATATTTGAACCCTGTTGAWTTCCGCGGAAGGTGCGTAGACTCCTGCGGGAGTACGGGGCAGTGGGAGACCCCGCAGGAGCGTAGYGAGGGCACTGAAGAACTTCCGTTTTTTATATTTTATAAATAAGGAAAAGGCATTATGGATGAAAAAAGACAAAAAAAAGCAACTTCCTACCGAAATTCGAAGGGAAGTTGCTTATACCTCTGCCTATTTCCTATTCTTTTTCATTAAGAAGTTTTATTATCCGTTTGAGATTGACAGCGAATATGGTTGTGGCTCCTTGAATTTCCATACCAAATAAACCCGAGGATTTGGCTGTTTCAAAACCGTGCCCA
>NZ_MSLS01000089.1 GCF_001940785.1 Bacillus sp. MRMR6 | reverse complement strand
GGCTGCAACTCGCCTACATGAAGCCGGAATCGCTAGTAATCGCGGATCAGCATGCCGCGGTGAATACGTTCCCGGGCCTTGTACACACCGCCCGTCACACCACGAGAGTTTGTAACACCCGAAGTCGGTGGGGTAACCGTAAGGAGCCAGCCGCCTAAGGTGGGACAGATGATTGGGGTGAAGTCGTAACAAGGTAGCCGTATCGGAAGGTGCGGCTGGATCACCTCCTTTCTAAGGAAAATGCAGTCCGTATGGACTGATAAAAAAGTTGACCGCTTTTTGTTTGTTTAGTTTTGAGGGAGCAATTCTCTCAAAGCTTTTTTTAATCGTTCTTTGAAAACTAGATAATCGTAAAGAAGAAGTAAAGTAAAACCRAGAACAAGCCACATTAGTTTTCTYTCTTATTTAATTAAGAAGAAAAACAACCTTTTAGGTTAAGTTAGAAAGGGCGCACGGTGGATGCCTTGGCACTAGGAGCCGATGAAGGACGGGACTAACACCGATATGCTTCGGGGAGCTGTAAGTAAGCTTTGATCCGGAGATTTCCGAATGGGGGAACCCACTGCTCGTAATGGAGTAGTATCTTTACCTGAATACATAGGGTATTGAAGGCATACCCGGGGAACTGAAACATCTAAGTACCCGGAGGAAGAGAAAGCAAATGCGATTCCCTGAGTAGCGGCGAGCGAAACGGGACATAGCCCAAACCAAGAGGCTTGCC
>NZ_MSLS01000088.1 GCF_001940785.1 Bacillus sp. MRMR6 | reverse complement strand
ACCATTTCCTTTCTAAATTTATAAAGCATTTTTCCAGACTTAGATAAGCGATTTTCTCTTACCTTTTCCTTGTGCTCTTCCCAAACATGACGTGTTACTRCCTTTACCTTATTTTTGGAACGAGTACATTGGGAAAGAAGTGGACAGTTTCCGCATTTCTTTGAATTAGATTTATATTCTTTATAACCTTCACGATTTGTTGTACTGTAGTTTAATTCTTGATCATTAGGACAAACGTATAAATCTCGTTCTTTATCATATGTAAATTTCCATTTTGGGAATAAACCAGTAGTAGGATTTATCTTCTATGGGCAATTACTCCAAAGATATTACGGTCAGATAATCCCTTACAAATCGGGCTCGTGAGATAACCGGAATCAAGTGCCACAGCTTCTACCTTTAACCCAAATTGTTGGACCTGACGGTCCAACCGGCTTAAGTAAGGAACAGAATCATGAACATTTCCAGGTGTAACATATACATCTGTAATAATGTTACATTTCATATCTGTAGTCCGGTGATCAAGATAACAAAACATTTCCTGCTTGTTATCACGAGACATAAATCCACATTCAGGATCAGTAGTGCTAACCCGAATTTCTTTCGTTTCCTTCACTTCCTCCTTTTCCTTTAACGGATTTTTTCCGTGTGCTAATCTGTCTTCTTCAACTGCTTTATTTAGTTCATCAAAATAATCACGAGTTTCTACCTCAATTTCTTGTTTTGTGAATTTATGT
>NZ_MSLS01000087.1 GCF_001940785.1 Bacillus sp. MRMR6 | reverse complement strand
TTTGGGCTATGTCCCGTTTCGCTCGCCGCTACTCAGGGAATCGCGTTTGCTTTCTCTTCCTCCGGGTACTTAGATGTTTCAGTTCCCCGGGTATGCCTTCAATACCCTATTTATTCAGGTAAAGATACTACTCCATTACGAGCAGTGGGTTCCCCCATTCGGAAATCTCCGGATCAAAGCTTACTTACAGCTCCCCGAAGCATATCGGTGTTAGTCCCGTCCTTCATCGGCTCCTAGTGCCAAGGCATCCACCGTGCGCCCTTTCTAACTTAACCTAAAAGGTTATTTTTCTTCTTATTAAATAAGAGAGAAAACTAATGTGGCWTGTTCTCGGYTTTACTTTACTTCTTCTTTACGATTATCTAGTTTTCAAAGAACGATTAAAAAAAGCTTTGAGAGAATTGCTCCCTCAAAACTAAACAAACAAAAAGCGGTCAACTTTTTATCAGTCCATAYGGACTGCATTWTCCTTAGAAAGGAGGTGATCCAGCCGCACCTTCCGATACGGCTACCTTGTTACGACTTCACCCCAATCATCTGTCCCACCTTAGGCGGCTGGCTCCTTACGGTTACCCCACCGACTTCGGGTGTTACAAACTCTCGTGGTGTGACGGGCGGTGTGTACAAGGCCCGGGAACGTATTCACCGCGGCATGCTGATCCGCGATTACTAGCGATTCCGGCTTCATGTAGGCGAGTTGCAGCCTACAATCCGAACTGAGAATGGTTTTATGGGATTCGCTTAACCTCGCGGTTTTGCAGCCCTT
>NZ_MSLS01000086.1 GCF_001940785.1 Bacillus sp. MRMR6 | reverse complement strand
GGTCCCGCTGGCCCTTGTACTCCTTGCGGTCCTGTTGGCCCTTGTTCTCCCTGCATTCCTATCGGGCCTTGTTCTCCTTGTGGTCCCGCTAGTCCTTGCTCTCCCTGTGGTCCCGTTGGTCCTTGTTCTCCTTGTGGTCCCGCTGGTCCTTGTACTCCCTGTGGYCCTGCTGGTCCTTGTTCTCCTTGTGGTCCTGCTAGTCCTTGTTCACCTTGTGGTCCTGCTGGTCCTTGTTCACCTTGTGGTCCTGCTAGTCCTTGTTCTCCTTGTGGTCCCGCTGGTCCTTGTTCTCCTTGTGGTCCTGCTAGTCCTTGTTCTCCTTGTGGTCCYGCTGGTCCTTGTTCTCCTTGTGGTCCTRCTAGTCCTTGTTCTCCTTGTGGTCCCGCTGGTCCTTGTTCTCCTTGTGGTCCTGCTAGTCCTTGTTCACCTTGTGGTCCCGCTGGTCCTTGTTCWCCTTGTGGTCCTGCTAGTCCTTGTTCTCCCTGTGGTCCCGCTGGTCCTTGTTCTCCCTGTGGTCCCGCTGGCCCTTGTACTCCTTGCGGTCCTGTTGGCCCTTGTTCTCCCTGCATTCCTATCGGGCCTTGTTCTCCTTGTGGTCCCGCTAGTCCTTGCTCTCCCTGTGGTCCCGTTGGTCCTTGTTCTCCTTGTGGTCCCGCTGGTCCTTGTACTCCCTGTGGCCCTGCTGGTCCTTGTTCTCCTTGTGGTCCTGCTAGTCCTTGTTCACCTTGTGGTCCTGCTGGTCCTTGTTCACCTTGTGGTCCTGCTAGTCCTTGTTCTCCTTGTGGTCCCGCTGGTCCTTGTTCTCCTTGTG
>NZ_MSLS01000084.1 GCF_001940785.1 Bacillus sp. MRMR6 | reverse complement strand
TCTAGTCCCGCAGGAGTCTACGTGCCTTCCACGCAATTCAACAGAGTTTAAATCTATAGTGTACAGCTCTCTACATAATTAAAAATTAAATAATAAGTGGTGAAATATATGTTTAAACCAAAAGTATCAACCCAAAATGAATTTGAATTTGTAACTATTGATGACTTGGTTCCTGACAATCACCTTCTCCGTTTAATTGATAAACATATTGATTTTTCTTTTCTTCTTGAAAAGGTACGCCCCTATTATAGTGATGATAATGGACGCCCTTCCGACCCCCTGAATTTATTTAAATTGATGTTTATAGGATATCTTTATGGCATCCGTTCTGAGCGACAATTACAAAGAGAAATTGAAGTAAATGTTGCATACCGTTGGTTTTTAGGTTTGATTTAAAGGATCCAGTTCTACACCACTCTACAATTAGTTGGAATCGCCAACACCGTTTTAAGGAGACTGATATCTTTCAGGAAACTTTCGATGAGATCGTTCTCCAAGCAATGAATCACATGGTTGGTGGTCGTGTATTATTTTCGGATTCTACTCATTTAAAAGCTAATGCTAATAAACATAAATTCACAAAACAAGAAATTGAGGTAGAAACTCGTGATTATTTTGATGAACTAAATAAAGCAGTTGAAGAAGACAGATTAGCACACGGAAAAAATCCGTTAAAGGACAAGGAGGAAGTGAAGGAAACGAAAGAAATTCGGGTTAGCACTACTGATCCTGAATGTGGATTTATGTCTCGTGATAACAAGCAGGAAATGTTTTGTTATCTTGATCACCGGACTACAGATATGAAATGTAACATTATTACAGATGTATATGTTACACCTGGAAATGTTCATGATTCTGTTCCTTACCTAAGCCGGTTGGACCGTCAGGTCCAACAATTTGGGTTAAAGGTAGAAGCTGTGGCACTTGATTCCGGTTATCTCACGAGCCCGATTTGTAAGGGATT
>NZ_MSLS01000083.1 GCF_001940785.1 Bacillus sp. MRMR6 | reverse complement strand
AGGTGACTGCCGGTGACAAACCGGAGGAAGGTGGGGATGACGTCAAATCATCATGCCCCTTATGACCTGGGCTACACACGTGCTACAATGGATGGTACAAAGGGCTGCAAAACCGCGAGGTTAAGCGAATCCCATAAAACCATTCTCAGTTCGGATTGTAGGCTGCAACTCGCCTACATGAAGCCGGAATCGCTAGTAATCGCGGATCAGCATGCCGCGGTGAATACGTTCCCGGGCCTTGTACACACCGCCCGTCACACCACGAGAGTTTGTAACACCCGAAGTCGGTGGGGTAACCTAACTGGAGCCAGCCGCCTAAGGTGGGACAGATGATTGGGGTGAAGTCGTAACAAGGTAGCCGTATCGGAAGGTGCGGCTGGATCACCTCCTTTTTAAGGAAATGTAAGTCCATGTGGACTGATAAAAAAGTTGACCGCTTTTTGTTTGTTTAGTTTTGAGGGAGCAATTCTCTCAAAGCTTTTTTTAATCGTTCTTTGAAAACTAGATAATCGTAAAGAAGAAGTAAGAACCGAGAACAAACCACATTTTTTTCTCTCTTATTTAATAAGAAGAAAAATAACCTTTTAGGTTAAGTTAGAAAGGGCGCACGGTGGATGCCTTGGCACTAGGAGCCGATGAAGGACGGGACTAACACCGATATGCTTCGGGGAGCTGTAAGTAAGCTTTGATCCGGAGATTTCCGAATGGGGGAACCCACTGCTCGTAATGGAGTAGTATCTTTACCTGAATACATAGGGTATTGAAGGCATACCCGGGGAACTGAAACATCTAAGTACCCGGAGGAAGAGAAAGCAAACGCGATTCCCTGAGTAGCGGCGAGCGAAACGGGACATAGCCCAAACCAAGAGGCTTGCCTCTTGGGGTTGTAGGACACTCAACATGGAGTTACAAAGGAACGGGGTAGATGAAGCGACCTGGAAAGGTCAGCCGTAGAAGGTAAAAGCCCTGTAGTTGAAACTTCGTTCCCTCCTGAGTGGATCCTGAGTACGGCCGGACA
>NZ_MSLS01000082.1 GCF_001940785.1 Bacillus sp. MRMR6 | reverse complement strand
TGTTTATTATCCATAGTGAGCCACTTCCTCTTTTTGATTAAACATATTTGCRTATGCTTTCATATTTTTTTCAGATTGATGTGCGGTTTCATCTTGATAAACTCCATCTGCTTTAACAGGAGTACTCTGCTCACAAATAAACAAGATTCTTTCCGTAGAAACATACCCAGTTCGAATATTATTCAACTGCTTAACAGCCCCTAATACACATTCAAGCTTATTGTTTTCCCGTATATAGAAGAGTAACTCTATGAATTCTTTCTCTTTTCCGATATAATGATCATTGTATAAGTTTTTTATTTGTGAAGGTGCCTGTCTCAAACATTCACTTTGAGCGATGGCACCCTTTTTCTTTTTGAACGTATCTAAATAATGGTATATATCCATTTCCCATTGATGCACGCCCCAGTTTCTTGGATGTTCTGCTACTAAACATCCATTTATAAATAGCTTTATTGTTTCCGCACCGGCTTTCGCTTTTATATAGGTGCCAACATACCCCTCGGGTACGGAATAATGATTTTGGTTGATGACTACCGTACTATATTTATCTACAAGGCACTCTATTAATTCTGCCGAATCAAATGGAGTCATGGTGACCGTTTGTCCTTTTTCCTTCTCCTTTCTCATAAGCTCAATATGTTTTTGTTTATGCTCATGATGATATCTTAAATTAAGTTTCTTTAATGTTTGGAGGAGATGATTCTGAGCTTCTTGTAAGCTAGTAAAAGTGTGCTGTGATGCAAATGCCTTTCTCCTTATAAACTCTACACTACGCTCTACATGGCCCTTCTCATTTCCTTTTCTAGTTTGGCATAATCGAATTTTAAATTGATAATAGTTTGATAAGTTCTTCATGCTGTCGGTGATGGTTTTCTCATTACCAATGAATGATTTTACAACGGTTCTCATATTGTCATAGACAAATACCGCAGGTATAAAGCCCACATGTTCTATAAACTTTGTATGAACATCTAGGACACAAACCTGTGATTCAGATTGATATAATCTTGCGAATCGATAATTGCCATATGGTAATGTAAATACAGCTAATGAATATGCTTTTAGCTTTCCATCAATCTCAAGCTTTACTTCTCCCCAATCAAACTCAACTTCATAACCTGGCTCATCA
>NZ_MSLS01000081.1 GCF_001940785.1 Bacillus sp. MRMR6 | reverse complement strand
GCCGAAAACTCATAACGGTTAAATTTTGCAGATAACTACCAATTGTAGTAGTGAACAAGTCCATTATAAAATTAGTCGGTCCGGCAAATAACAAAAAGAGCATAAGCGCAAGAGCTAGAAAAATATTCGGGATAATAAAACTTCTTAATGAAAAAGAATAGGAAATAGGCAGAGGTATAAGCAACTTCCCTTCGAATTTCGGTAGGAAGTTGCTTTTTTTTGTCTTTTTTCATCCATAATGCCTTTTCCTTATTTATAAAATATAAAAAACGGAAGTTCTTCAGTGCCCTCGCTAAAGCGCCTGCGGGGTCTCCCTCTGCCCCGTACTCCCGCAGGAGTCTACGTGCCTTTCGCGCAAATCAACAGAGCTGTAAATCATTATGCACAACTCTTAATACAATCCAAAAATACAAGGTGATTCTGAGTTTACCTGGTACCATACAGCCGTACATGTAATGGCAGAATTCGGAGACATCCATCGTTTTTTGAAAATAACAAACAGTTAAATGCTTATGCAGGGATTGATATACGATTCCAATCGGAAAAACCTAAACTTTTCTGCATTTTTATAACCTAATTTATTTTTAGGTGCTGTTAAGGCTGAATGTTGATTTCACTATGTTTGAAAAATAACGGTACAATTTCCGACTAAATTGGAAATACCTAGATTTCCTTAAAATGATAGTTAGTCGGAATATCTCCACCCTGCCAATATATGAAAAAGATTGCAGAACAATTAGCAATGCTAGAAAAGTTGCAAACTTTTGTGTTGGGATACTCCCTGTTGATTGGAGCGCAGGGCACTCGACTCCTGCGGGATATAGAGGTTACTGGAGACCCCGCAGGCGCGATAGCGAGGGCACTGAAAAAGTCCTTTGTTTTGAGGCAGTTGAAGGTTGATTTTATCAACCCTTCAACTGCTTTTTATTTTATAATTAAGGTAACAAGACTTTAAAGGTGGTACCGAAATGATTTCCTTTCAAGATTCATTCAATCTTAGCCCATATATAGGAATTTATGATCTCATTGTTCCAAAAGATAATATGCTTCGCCAAATTAAAGAACTAGTCGACTTTTCATTCATAATTGAAGAATTAAAAGATAAATATTGTCTGGATAACGGTCGCAATGCCGTGCCACCAATTCGAATGTT
>NZ_MSLS01000009.1 GCF_001940785.1 Bacillus sp. MRMR6 | reverse complement strand
CTGTATAATAGTTGCGAACACTTGTATAAAAATGTATGAAAAATAGGTATCGGATTGAATCCCCAATACGACGTAAATTGAAAAAATCCTTCAACGAATAAAAATTTATTTTTGGTGGGGTTACCATATTTTAGTTCATTAGCGAGGGCCGCGACTTCATTCTTCTCTGGCAATCAAAAATTTTGCGCTATGATCTTCTGCTTAAAAATCATCAAAGGCACAACTAGCTCATTAACGCTAGTTGTGCCTTTTTACGCGCAAAACTTCCGATTGTCCGCTTTAAGAACCGTCCCTGTGTCACTTTTTAGGTTTATAGATGTTACCGAGTCCCCAGACTTTTTGTACTTCTCCTTCTTGCATGTCGACTGTTGCTTTGGTGATCATGTTGATTTTTGCGTCGATATTATCGATCATGTGGCAAAGGTGAGCTTCTAACGTAATCGGTTCCGCTGTACTTCCCCAGCCGTTGTTGAGAGGACCGTGATGACTTGAGATAATGTTCATTAATTCATAGACCACCGTCACTTCATCATTAGAAACAGCTCGTTCATTACGGATCAGCACTAACTTTCGGTCAATCATCTGGTTTACGATTTGAATATGGCCTAAAAATTTTCCGAAAAGGGTGTATTCTGGAGCGGTATAATTGCGAGACATCTCCACGATTTTTCCCATATCATGAAGCGTAAGTGCTGCATACATCTTGCTCCGATTTACTGATTCACCATATTGGTCACAAATGCTTTTACAAATCCGAAGAAGTGAAAGGGTATGATACGCCAGACCCGAACGAAAATTATGATGCATTTTCACTGCGGCTACATGAGTCATGAAGTATTTCTTGTTTTCTTCAAACAAATCAGAGGTGATTTGGTGCAAGATCGGAATTTTGATTTCATCAATAAATGAAAGAATTTCTTTTTCCATATTTTCAATGGACTCTGGGGCGCTATCGATATAGTCACTCAAGTCCACTTCGTCGTTACTCGGAATGTGGAAATCGTTAATCGTCATTTGAAGCCTTCCGTTGTATTCAGATGCATTGCCGCTAATGTGCAGGACGGCTCCATTTGTGAATATGGTCAGCATTTCTTCAACGGTCCTTCCTTCAAACCCGTTGTTCCACAGCTTGCACTCGACGACCTTATGCTTTTTTCCAACCGTTACATCGAGATATGGATCACCTTTTTTGGTTTTATCCGATTTCACTCCTTTAATCAGGCAAAAACCGGCGAAGGATTCGCCTGGGACAACCTCTAATAAACAGGAAACAGCCATTTCATTTATCCTCCAATCTTCTCTGAAAGAACATATGTTTTTTACTATTTTAGCATAAAATACTAGGCGGTGAAATGAACATGGGGACGGTACTAGTGGCTTTTCTTAAAGCGTTGATGGGGTACTGAAAGGTTTGGAGCAAATATATTCGGACCTTTCATCAACAAGATGATTTGGATTACTAATTGGTCATTTTTTCTCAAACCTGACATCGGTGATTCATTTTGCTATGATATATCAAAAAATGGAAATATTATTGAAGTTGCGAGGATAATCGAAGTGGGCTAGCAGCTTCTGGTTGTGGGAAAAAATTTATAAATGAGGACTGATCATGGATGGATAAACAGGATCTCGTTCAATACTTTATTGTCAATCAGGATTTACATATGTCGAAGGGGAAGACAGCAGCACAAGTGGCTCATGCGGCAACGATTAGTACGATTAACCTGATGTCTACGCAATCCTCTTTTCCTGAACGGCATGAAAAGTTTGTAGAATGGGTAAAAATAGGAATGAAAAAAGTGATTTTAAAGGGGAAACAAGCCGAGCTTGAAAAGTTAGAAAAAAGTGGGTTTTTCAGTGTACGTGATAGTGGTTTAACCGAGGTTAAGTCAGGTTCTTTGACCGTTATTGCCCTTCCACCGATGGGGAAATTTGAAGCGAAAGAAATCGTCGGGCACTTAACACTCCTTAAAAACTAAACTTTGCGTACAGAGGGACGGTTCTCCTGCTTTATTTTCTTATTAAATAAAGTAGCAGAAGAACCGTCCCCGTGTGTGACCTCGACACTGTAAAAACATAACAGGGTGCTAATCCAGGTAGGATACGCCCTTTTTTAGTTAAGGCACAATCCTTATTACTAAACAGATGAGCACAATTGCTGTTAGAAATGGTTGATGATTTGTTTGTTATGCCAAAGAGTGGTGGTAATTTTTAGAAGATAAAGAAGGGGGGATGTGTACGGTTGCAGTAAGGACGCATAAGAACCGTCCCCATGCGTTTTTTTTACCAGATATTTCGACAATTTTCGGAATAATTCTCTTGTTAATAGTGTTCTAGGATTATATAATCGTGTAAGGGATTTGATTGCTGTATTTTAATACTAGAATAATTTCAGAAATTTACTTCTGTTTTAGTTTAGTATGATTGCTTTGATATTCAAATACTAGTAATTTTTGATGAGTATCGGTTTTGCAGGCGTTAACTTGTAAACTCTTTCATTCGTAAAGTGCTAGGATAAGATTTTCAAACAGCAAAATTTCCTAAAAAGTGCAATTGATGTACGGAGTTAACGCAATACGATCTGGGTACGGTTTTTACAAAGATTTCAGTTTTAAGGGGGAGAAACATGAAGAGAAGAAATCGAAAGAGTATGAGTATTGTCACGGTGCTTGCTTTGCTTATAAGCTTAATCTCACCAGCCGGCAATCTTAATGCAAAGGCTGAAACGGCTTTAGCTACAGATTTAATTATCTCAGAATACATTGAGGGCAGCAGCTTTAATAAGGCTATTGAACTCTACAATGGTACAGGTGCAGAAATCGACCTAAGTGCGTATACTCTTGAACACTATAATAATAGTGCTTCTGCTACTACTGGAACCCGTACTACGAGTAATATCTTACCATTAGATGGCAAGCTTGCGAGTGGTAAAACATACGTTATCTCTCGTTCAGATGCACATGCTGATATCGTAAAGGTAGCTGACAAAATCGATGAAAGCAAAACTGTTATTAATTTTAATGGTAACGACCAAATCGTTCTAAAGAAAAACGGAACAGCAGTTGATTCAATTGGTCAAGTTGGATCAGTTGAAAATGTTCTAATAGATATGACGCTTGTTAGAAACAGTAATGTTCTATCAGGAGATACCATTATTGATGATACCTTTGATAGAACCAAAGAATGGACTAATTTAGGGAATAATGTTTTTACCGACCTAGGCAAACACACTATGGACACAGCTTCCGAGCCTGGTGAACCAACTGAACCAACTGAACCAGAACCGGTTCCTGCTATTTCCATTGCAGATGCACGTAAAGCAGCTGTAGGAGAAGTGGTAACAATTGAGGGGATCGCAACAACTAATTCAGGCCTTTTGGGTGCTGGAGAGTTATTCCTGCAAGATGCTACTGCTGGTATATATGTTTATAGGAGCACACAAAATGTAACCAAAGGTGATTTTATAAAAATCACTGGTAAGTTAGCAACCTATAAAACTCAATTACAAATTGTGCCAACTGAGGTTGTCGTTGTTTCCAGTGGAAATGTACTTCCTGCCGCACAGTCTGTAAAGGCAGTAGATGAATCTACACAGGGAGAATTACTGAAGCTTGAAAGAGTAACAATCACAGAAATGACTAAGGATAGCTTCGGAACTGCTACTATCCAAGCTAAATTTGAAAGTGGCGAAACTGTAAGGGTTATTCAGGATAATCGTGCTGGCGCTAACTATGATGATTTAGTAAAACATTATAATGTAGGCGACCTAGTTCATATTATTGGAAATGGCTCAAAAGATGATACTGGTTTCAACCTAGTAACGACTGGTCTTGATAGCTTTGACTTAGTTAACAAACCAGCTGTTTATGTTACACAGTCACAGGGCGTTGTTCCAACTGGTACAAAAATTGAGTTGAAATCAGGCCTTGAGGGTGCTGAAATCTACTACACAACAAATGGTACTGAACCTACTGCAGCAAGCATAAAGTATGTGGAACCAATAGCATTATCAACTGGTGAAACAACGATTAAAGCCATTGCAGTAAAAGGTGAAGAAGTAAGTGAAGTGTTCAGCTTTACTTATAAAATATTAAATACTGAAGGCGTTAAAATCCATGATATTCAAGGAAAAGGACATGTATCTGAATATAATGGGGCTTCCGTTACAAACATCACTGGTGTGGTAACGCACGTTTTCAATAGAAACAGCTTTGTTATGCAAGATGTTGAAAACGCTGATAATGACCCTGCAACATCAGAAGCGATTGAAGTATCGTTAACGGCTCACGGTTTCATTGTTGGTACTAAAGTTTCTGTTGACGGAACAGTTGCAGAAGTTAATAATGGCATCTCTAAAACAACTATCAAGGCAACTGCAGGTACTTCACAAGGAGCAGCAGCTCTACCTGAAGCACTTGTAATAGGCAAAGATATTTTTCCTCCAAACAAAATTATTGATAATGATGGAATGAAATCTTTTGATCCAGAAGAAGATGGTATCGATTTCTGGGAATCTCTAGAATTCATGCGCGTTTCATTCCCAAATGCTCTTGTAGTAGGACCTCCGTATAGTAACGATGTTCCGATCGTTGTACCAGGCACTACAAATAATGAATTGAACGTTATGGGCGGATTGAATATCGCTGCAGACGATTACAATCCTGAGAAAATCTTTCTGAACAATGTTGGGTCTGATTTCCGTTCTGGTGATAAGTTTGATGGCAATATCGTTGGTATCATTACGTACGCGTCAGCTAACGGCTATCAAGTAGATACAGTAAACTTGCCTCCAATCATCAAATCAGATTTAAAACAAGAAGTTACTCATATTGTACCTTCAGAAGAAAAATTAACAGTTGCATCTTACAATGTAGAAAACTTCTCTAACAACACAGCAAACACACCTGACCACAAGGTTGCTAGAATTGCAGAGACATTTGTGCAAAACATGAAATCTCCTGACATTATTACTCTTGTAGAAGTTCAAGATAATGATGGTGAAACGAATTCTGGAAATACAGATGCATCCGAGAGCTATAACCGTTTAATTAACGCAATCAAAGTTGCTGGTGGCCCAACATATGCTTGGACAGATGTTGCTCCTGTAAACAACACAAACGGCGGTGCACCAGGCGGTAATATCCGTGTTGGTTACCTGTATAATTCAGAAAGAGTTTCATTGGTTCAAGGAACTAAGGGAACTGGAACGCAAGCAAACGCTTGGACAGAAGAAGGTAACTTAACGCTTAACCCAGGTGTTGTTAACCCTGCTAAGTACTCTGGAACACGTAAACCAATCGCTGCGGAATTCGAATTCCAAGGTCAGCGCGTGGTCGTAATCGGAGCTCACTTAAATTCTAAAGGTGGAGACGAATCCCTATGGGGAGCAAGTCAACCTCCTAAATTAGGCTCAGAAGCACAACGTATAGAGTTAGCAAGAGAAATTAATAACTTTGTTAAAGCAGGACTTGCTAAAAATCCTGCCCTGAATGTTATTGTTGCTGGTGATATGAATGATTTCGAATTCACTCCAGTACTTGACACACTAAAAGGCAATGTTTTAACCAATATGGTTGAAAAAGTACCTGCTGAGGATCGTTTCTCTTATTTCTTCGGAGGGAACAACCAAGTACTTGACCATGTTCTTGTAACAAATAACTTAGTATCGAATACTGCTGTTGATATGATTCATATCAATGCAAACTTCACAGAAGCACAGGGACAAGCATCTGACCATGATCCGCTATTGGTTCAAATTGATTTCCCTGACTTAACCATCATTCATACCAATGATACTCACTCAGCATTGGATATGTTGCCTAGAACAGTAACAGCAGTGAAAGATATTAGAGGCACCATTCCTGGAGCACTTCTTCTTCATGCGGGGGATGCACTTACTGGAACATTGTACTTCAATGAATTCCAAGGTAAAGCAGACTTGGCTATGATGAACTTGATGGGCTTTGATGCCATGACGTTTGGTAACCATGAATTTGACTTAGGTTCTTCACCAGAAGGCCACCAAGCATTGGTTGACTTTGTTAAAGGCGCTAATTTCCCATTTGTAAGTGCAAACGTTGATTTCTCTAAGGACGCTAAATTTGATGGATTATTCCAAGATTCAGTTGTGACTGAATTTGAAAACGGCAAAATCTATAACGGAATCATCAAAGAAGTAAACGGTGAGAAAGTTGGGATCTTTGGTTTAACAACTGAAGAAACAGCTGAAATTTCTAGCCCAGGCTCGATTGCATTTGAAAATTATCTCGATGAAGCTAGAAAGGCAGTTGCAGCATTAGAAGCACAAGGTGTTAAACGTATTGTTGCATTGACTCATATTGGATATGACGACAATGGAGCAATCGATAATGACTTATTATTAGCTGAGCATGTAGAAGGCATTGACGTAATTGTAGGCGGACACAGCCACACTGCATTGACAAAACCAGTTGTGGTAGCTAAAGATGCAACTCCTACTGTTATCGTTCAAACAGGCAACTCGAACGGCAACCTAGGTGTTCTAAATGTTGAATTTGATGATCATGGTGTTGTAACGGCTCACAATGGTCGCTTAATTGCAATCAACAATACTATTGCTGAGGATGCAGAAGCAGTAAGCGTATTACAGCCTTTCAAAACGAGAGTTACTGAAATATCTAATGAGGAAATTGGCGTATCATCACCAATTAACTTAGAATCTCCACGTACAAACGGTGACAATACAAAACCAAGTGTACGTAAAAATGAAACAATCTTAGGTAACTTGATTACAGACGGAATGCTTGAAAAAGCAAAAGCATTTACGGGTAAAAATGTTATCATGGCATTGCAGAACGGCGGCGGAATCCGTGCAGGAATTAATGCTGGACCGATCACTGTTGGTGAAATCCTTACTGTATTGCCATTTAATAACACACTTGCAACTATGGATTTAACAGGGGCAGAGCTAAAAGAAGCATTTGAAATCTCTCTTAGCCAATATCCTGTTGAAAATGGCGGTTTCTTGCATATGGCAGGCGGAAAAGTAGTATATGATCCTTCGAAACCAGCTGGAGCGCGTATTGTTTCTGTATCTTATTTAGATGCAAATGGCAAGTACGTAGCAGTTCAAGATGGTGTAACATATACTATTGCAACAAACGCTTTTACAGCTAAAGGTGGAGACGGCTATGATGTCTTCGCGAAAGCATATGCAGAAGGTCGTGTAACTGATCTAGGTCTTTCTGATTGGGAGAACTTCCGTGAACATTTAGTAAGCATTGGAAGTGCAGGAATTCCAACTGAAATTGAAGGTCGAATTGTAGATGTAAGTTCGGTACCAGGCGAAGAACCTGGTGAAGAACCAGGAGAAGAACCAGGAGAAGAGCCAGGAGAAGAGCCAGGACAG
Organism: Bacillus sp. MRMR6; assembly: GCF_001940785.1. Taxonomy (GTDB): domain Bacteria; phylum Bacillota; class Bacilli; order Bacillales; family Cytobacillaceae; genus Neobacillus. The sequence goes on along the minus strand of NZ_MSLS01000009.1, from coordinate 153,134 downwards.
AACCCGGGTCAAAATCCAGGACAGAACCCAGGACAGAACCCAGGACAGAACCCAGGACAGAACCCAGGTCAAAATCCAGGACAGAACCCGGGTCAAAACCCAGGACAGAATCCAGGTGAAAAACCGGTTCAAAACCCAGGTAAAGAACCAGTTCAGAACCCAGGTAAAGGACTTCCAAACACAGCAACAAACAACTTTAACATCCTACTTGTAGGATTAATGTTAGTATTAGCTGGTAGTGGTCTATACTTCATTAGAAGAAAACGTACTACACAAAACTAATACGAATAACTAAGAAAAGGCGTGCCGCTTGTGGCACGCCTTTTCTTATAGAGATGCACAGGGGCGGTTCTCCTGCGACGCACAGGGACGGTTCTCCTGCTTCCTTAAGGAAGCAGGAGAACCGTCCCTGTGCATCATGCCTGTGTTTCATGCTTCAACTGATTTTGTGACCTGGTTTGCTTGCTTTTTCCAGAATAAGGTGATGATGATTCCGACGGTTAGGATTACGGTTGCGAAGTAGTAAGGATAGTTTATGTCGATATCAAATAGGATTCCGCCTAGGATGGGTCCGCTGATGTTTGCTAGGCTGGTAAACATGGAGTTCATTCCGCCGACAAAGCCTTGTTCATTTCCAGCGATGTTGGAAAGGTATGAGGTAACGGCAGGCCGGAATAAATCGAATCCTACGAAAACAATAAAGGTAACTAGTAAAATAGAAAAATAGGAATGAACCACGGTCATTAAGAAGACAAGTAAGGCTGATAAGATTAAGCTGTATCGAATTAGTTTGATTTCGCCCCAAACTCGTGTCAGTCGATCGAATAAAAGAACTTGTGACACGGCTCCAAAAATGGCACCACCTGTGATCACAATGGCAATATCGGCTGGTGTAAATTGAAATTTGTGGTCGACAAATAGACTAAAGAACGATTCAAAAGCGGCCAAACCAAATGATGCAATGAAAATTAAAATAAACGCAAGGAAGTATTTTGGTGCCAAAATTCGCTTGAAGCTGTTTTTTCCATCAGGGTTTTGTTCGTTGTGATCTTCTGTACGATTGGGCTCAGATAATAACAGAATCGAAAGGATTGCCGCAATGGTACCCATTGCCCCGGCAAAGAAAAATGGGACACGTGTTCCAAATTCCGCTAAGAACCCGCCAATACCTGGGCCGATGATAAATCCGGTGCTAATAGCAGCCGACATATATCCGAGTGCTTTAGGACGTGTTTCAAGATTGGTAATATCAGCAATATAAGCTGTAACAGCGGGCATGATAAACGCCGCACTGATTCCTCCTAAAATACGAGAAAAGAATAACATCTCGATTTCTTTGCCAATCCCAAATAAAAATTCGGAAAAACCAAAAATAAATAAACCGATAACAATCATAATTTTTCTACCGTATTTATCTGCTGCTTTCCCTGCAAAAGGTGAAACAATCAATTGAGCAATGGCAAAGGCAGCGGTTAAATAACCAATGGTTGTTCCGGTAATACCTAATTCATTCATTAGTGTAGGTAAGACTGGAATGACCAGACCAATTCCCAAAAAGGCTATAAATAAATTCATCAACAATAATCCTAAGGTGACTTTTTGAGTCTTCATCTTATCCATTCTCCTTAACATAACTTTGTAGGTCATGTTTTTCATTTTTATATAATGACTATGTTAGTGTATATAGTAACTATATAGTCAAGTGGGGTGTTATTAAAAATGAATGAAAAAAGTGGAAGATATTTAACGACAGGGGAATTCGCAAAGCTCTGCAAAGTGAATAAACAGACATTGTTTTATTATGATCAGATCGGGCTTTTATCTCCGGTATGGAAGAATGAAAAAGGGTATCGGTATTACTCTATACACCAAATCGAGTTGTTTTTTGTTATCGATTTATTGAAGGAGCTTGATATGTCGCTCAGCGATATTCAAGCATATATGCAAAATAAATCACCAGAAGGCTTTTTGTCATTAATGTATCAAAAGAAAAATGAGATTGTGAAAAAGCGCCAAGAGATTGAAGCGAAGGAAAGAATCATTGAGGCAAAAATAGCCTTAATGGAGGAAGCGTCATATCTTAGGTTTGACCAAGTAACAGTGGAAACGTTACCAGCGGCCACATTTTACTTAAGCAGAAATATCGAAAATATAATGAATGAAGAATTTTTCGGTGCGGTTTCGGACTTTATTGATGAATTGAATGTATCACACCTGGACACAGGATATCCCATCGGTGCGATGACAAAACGAGAACAGGTAGTAAAGGGAGAATACGCCAATTACAGCTACCTCTATATAAAGCAGCCAAATCCAAAGGCTGGTTACCCCTATTTTCAAACCCTGGAGGGCGACTACCTCATTGGCTATCATATTGGCGATGAGAAAACCATCCCTAACACCTATAAAAGACTGTTCACAGAAATGGACCGATTGCAGCTAGCATTAGGAGAATACGTCCTCGAAGAATACATCTACGACACCATCGTAAAAAACCAAAAAGAACAGTTTGTCACCAAAATCATCATACACGTTAAAAAGTGACGCAGGGACGGTTCTCCTGCTTCCTCCGTTTAACGAAGGAAGCAGGAGAACCGTCCCTGTGCTTTTACTGTGTTTTTAACATTATTAAAGTGAATACTTTGTGAAATATTTGAATCTTTATTGACAATTGGCGGTTGGAAATCTACTATTGATAATAGTTATCATTATCACTTAGGAGGATCAACTTACGATGGTAAACCCAAATAACAAGAAACGAACTTTGCTTATGACTGTATGGGTTCTGATAGTATCAATCGCTTTACTTGGCTGTTCAAGCGGTGCAGTTGAAAAAGAAAACTCAAAATCTAGCAATAAAGAAACGGAAAGTATAGTTACCTTTGCTTGGCCAAGAGATATAGGTGAAATGAATCCTCATATCTACAACCCATCTCAATTATTTGCTCAATCTATGGTCTATGAACCTTTAGTTAGCTACCAAGAGGGTGGAGAGCTCAAACCACATTTAGCCGAGTCATGGAAGATTTCCGAAGATGGGAAAGAATATTTGTTCAACATACGTCAAGGTGTGAAATTTACAGATGGCACAGATTTTAATGCAGAGATTGTGAAAAAGAACTTTGATGCGATTTTAAAAAATGCAGCAACACACAGTTGGTTAGGATTTATTTCGAAGATCGACCAAGCTGAGGCTGTCGATGAGTATACTTTTAAATTAACCTTAAAAGAACCTTATTACCCAACTATTCAGGAATTAGCGGTCGTACGTCCAGTCCGATTCCTTGGGGAGGCAGGTTTCCCTGAAGATGGTGACACGTCAAAAGGTGTAGAAAAGCCTGTTGGAACAGGTCCATGGGTATTAGATGAATATAAAGTAGATGAATATGCGGTTTTTAAAAGAAATGAAAATTATTGGGGAGAACTCCCAAATGTAGAGAAAATTAAAGTGAAAATCATTCCTGATGCTGAAACTCGCGTCCTTGCATTCGAAAAGGGGGAAATAGACCTTATTTATGGGGAGGGTGTAATCAATATCGATTCTTTTAAACAACTAGAATCAACCGGTTCCTTTGGGACTAGCATTTCTGAACCAGTCGCTACTAGACAGCTGGTCATGAATACGAACAAAGAACAGCTTTCAGATGTACGTGTTCGTCAAGCCTTACATTTTGGCTTTAATAAATCAGCGATGGTTGAGGGTGTGACATCTGGATTAGAAGAGAAGGCTGACTATATCTTACCAACCAACTTCCCTTATACTTCCAATGTGAAAGCAGATACAATCGAGTATAATGTTGAAAGAGCGAAACAATTATTGGACGAAGCTGGCTGGAAGCTGCCAAAAGGGAAAGCTATTCGTGAAAAAGATGGAAAACCACTAGAAATTGAGTTAATGTATAACTCTGCTGAAGTAATCCAAAAAACAATGGCTGAAACCTTACAGTCTGAATGGGCGGGCTTAGGTGTAAAATTAAATATTGCCGGAGTTGAGCTTACCACTCAAGTCGAAAGATTCAAAGCGAATGAGTTCGATATGAATTTCTATAGTAACTTTGGTGCTCCATATGATCCGCATACTTTCGTAAACATGATGGTCACGGAAGGATTTGGATTTAGAGAAGTCATTTCATCTTATCCTAACAAAGAAGAGTTACAGAACCAAATAACTGAGGTTCAACAAACAACGGATGAAAACGAGCGTCAACAACTTTACACGGAAATTTTAGGTTCACTACAAGAACAAGGTGCAATTGTACCGATTTCGTATATTAAGAAAATAGCTATCTATCAAAAGGATGTTTCTAATTTTACCTTCCCTGCTAACCGGGATGAACATCCATTTACAGGAATGAGTAAGAAGAAGTAAGCGACAGGGGAGTTTTTCATGGGTACTTATGTCTTGAAACGAATCATCACCATTGTTCCAATCTTTCTTTTGGCCACTTTATTAACATTTGGCATGATCAATCTATCGCCAGTGGACCCAGCTGAGGCATATTTTGCTGCTGCACATATCCAAGCGACAGATGAGATGTTGGAACAAAAAAGACATGAGTTCGGCTTAGATCAGCCTCTCTATATTCAATATGTAAACTCCCTAATAAAAGTAGGGCAATTTGATTTTGGCATATCCTATGTTACCAATAAACCCGTATGGCAGGAGATTTCCGCTCGTTTACCAGCTACGATTCAGCTAACGATCGGCAGTCTCTTGATTGCCATCCTAGTAAGTGTCCCGATTGGGTTTTTAGCAGGTATAAAGAAGAACAGTGGAATGGACCATTTGAGTCGATTCCTCTCTTTTATAGGGGCATCCATCCCCTCCTTTTGGCTAGGATACTTATTGATTTTTTTCTTTTCTGTAAAATTAGATTTGTTCCCAGTAGAAGGGATTGGTACGTGGAAGCATTTAGTTTTACCTTCCGTTACACTGGCTTTCCCGTTAATCGCCTTATATACTCGGCTGCTACGGGCAAGTGTTCTTGAAAATTTGCAGGAGGCCTATGTACTTTTTGCACGGACGAGAGGGGTTCATGAAACAATCATCATGGGAAAGCATGTATTAAGAATAGCCATTTCCCCGATGATTACCGGGCTTGGCATGAATCTTGGGAACTTAATGACAGGAGCGATCATTGTAGAGGCAGTTTTTTCATGGCCAGGGTTTGGGCGTTTTTTTATTGAGGCTGTTTTTAACCGTGATGTTCCTGTTATTCAAGGCTACGTGCTGTTGGCAGCAGGAATATTCCTGATTAGCAACTTACTAGTCGACCTGATCCAAATGGTTATTGACCCACGTATTTCTAGAAGAGGAAGGCAATACCGATGAAAGCAAAGCTTCGTGATCGATTAAAAAGTCAAAAAGTGATCGTCATTTGTTCTAGCCTACTGGGCATTTTATTCTTACTCACCCTTTTTGCTCCGTGGATTTCACCAAATGACCCAATTGCTGTCAATTTAGCGCATAAGCTACAGCAGCCTTCATGGGCTTACCCTTTAGGTACAGATCATTTAGGCCGCTGTACGTTTTCGCGTATCCTATATGGGGCACGAATTTCCTTAGGGTCTGCTATGCTCATCTTTATTTCTGCTATAAGTATTGGTTTGATTATCGGGATCGTTGCTGGGTATAAGGGTGGCTGGGTGGATCAATTGTTAATGAGACTGGGTGATGGATTGATGGCCATCCCAAGCCTTTTGTTCGTTCTTGGTTTTGTAGGGATTTGGGGAGCGGGTCTGAAACAGGTCATTTTAGGATTAATTCTCGTACAATGGGTTTATTACGCCAGGGTCATCCGAGGAATGGTTCTAAGCTTGAAAGAACAGAATTATATTACGGCTGCTAAAATCAGTGGTTCCTCTACATGGACCATTATGAAGAAACATATTATTCCTAATGTTCTTCCATCACTCGCTGTCATGGGAACATTAGAAATGGGTTGGGCGATTATGAACTTATCCTCCATGTCCTTCTTAGGCTTGGGTGTGCAGCCTCCTACACCAGAGTGGGGGGCAATGATTCATGAGGGAAAGTCCTATATCCGAACACATCCAGCCTTAATGATCTATCCGGGTGTCATGATTATGCTCGTTGTTGTTACCTTTAATTTATTAGGTGAATCACTATCAGAACGTTTTGGGGTTAAACGTCGCTAATGAAAAAGGACTGTTGAAAAATGGAAGACATTCTAAAGGTAAAAGATTTACATGTACAAGTTAGAACCAATGACGGTTCTGCCACACTCGTTCAGGCTATTTCATTTGGAATAAAAAAAGGCAAGATCTTAGGTCTTGTCGGGGAAAGCGGCTGTGGAAAAACGGTTACAAGTATGTCGATCCTCCAGCTCCATGATCAAAAAAATGTTGACATAAGGGGAAGCATTACACTGCACGGCAGAGAATTGAATGGGCTAGGAAACAGAGAAATGCGGAAAATTCGCGGGAAGGATATTGCTTTTATCATGCAAAATCCGATGAATGCTTTTACTCCCGTGTTTACGATTGGCCATCAATTTATTGAAACGATTCGATCTCATACAGGGTTGAATAAAAAGCAAGCAAAGGAGCTTGCGATTGGTGTGATGGAAAGTGTCAACCTGCCAAATCCCGCTAAATTGCTGAAAAACTATCCTTTCCAATTAAGTGGAGGTATGCTTCAACGGGTGATGATTAGCATGGCTGCCTGCCTGCGGCCAGCTGTTATTATTGCCGATGAACCTACTACAGCCCTTGATCTTCATAGTCAATCATTAGTACTGCGTCTATTAGATAAGATTCGTTCTGAGTATGGAACGTCTATTCTACTGATTTCTCATGATCTTGGCGTTATTTCTGAGATGGCTGATGATGTCATTGTGATGCAGCATGGGAGAATTGTAGAAAGTGCCAATGTGCTAAAATTATTTGATCACCCGCAACATGAGTACACGAAGAAGCTGTTAAGGACAAGACCTACCTTATATTTTGACAAACAGCCCTATACCTATATGCTGTAAAACAACGAAATTTCCGAGGGGTGAAACCAATGAGCTTATTACAGGTAAAACAAGTCAATTTTAGCTTTCAGTCAAGAAAGCTTTTTAAAGGGAAGGATCTTGCGAATGTTCTTCAGGATATTTCCTTTTCGATTGAAGAGGGAACATGTTTGGGCTTAATTGGTACAAGCGGAGCGGGAAAAAGCACCTTAGGAAGAGTGATTCTCGGGATTCAACGTCCACAGCAAGGTCAGGTCTTGTTTCAAGGAACTGACATATATCATGCCGATAAAGCAACCCAACATAAGATACGGCGCGATCTCCAAGCTGTCTTTCAGGACTCCTATTCAGCTGTTAATCCTCGAATGACGGCCGAACGTATTATTAGTGAGCCATTAGAGAACTATGAAAAGCTCACGATAGACGAACAAAGAAGAAGGGTCATTGAGCTTTTAGAAAGAGTCGGCTTACACGAAAAGGATTTAAAAAAATACCCGCATCAATTTAGCGGCGGACAATTGCAACGGATTAATATTGCTCGGGCCATCGCTCTTAAACCAAAGCTAATCGTCCTAGACGAATCAGTCAGTAGTTTAGACATGGTCACCCAGGGATTAATTTTACAATTATTAAACGAACTAAAGGTTGATTTTGGCTTATCCTATCTTTTTATTACACATGATATTAAAGCAGCCTTTTCCTTATCGGACCGTATTGGTGTCCTGGAAAAGGGAGAATTAATTGAGCTGTATGAATCAAAAGACCAATTTTTCACCTCCAAACACCCTGCGATTAAACGGTTAAGAGACTCCATTCTTGCTGAACACCCACGTTTTCGAACGATTACGACCCGGGCAAACCTGGTATAATAATTACCTTTGTCACAACCTTAGAAGCTGTGACATTTTTATTTTTTTGAAGGGGAAAGTGGTATGAGTTTTCAAAGTTCTACCTATTCAAGGACATTACAAACATCTCTTACGAATAAACAATACATGCTGTTAGCTTTACCGATTATTTTCTCTCAGATGACCACACCGCTCCTTGGAGCAGTGGATACTGCGGTAGTCGGACAACTTCCTAATCCCGTCTTTATCGGTGGGGTGGCTGTTGGCAGTCTCATATTTAATACGTTGTACTGGGTGCTTGGTTTTTTAAGAGTATCTACTTCAGGTTTCACCTCTCAGGCGCATGGTGCAAATAACCAGGTTGAATTGATGTATTCCTTATTAAGACCGATGTTGATTGCCATGGTCATCGGTAGTTTATTTGTTCTGTTTCAAGAACCAATTAAATGGGCCGCTTTAAAAATAATAAACCCTACTTCTGGTGTAGCTCATCAAGCTGCATTGTATTATGATATTCGCATTTGGGGCGCCCCCTTTGCACTAATGAACTATGTCATCCTTGGATGGCTAATCGGTTCGTCCCATGTAAAATTAACGGTATATTTGCAATTAGGGATGAATGTACTCAATATTTTGTTAGATGTTTTGTTTGTGACCAGCCTGAATATGGGGGTAGCGGGTGTTGCCATAGCAAGTCTCATGGCAGAGGTTGGAGTCATGCTTGCCGGAGTCTTTATTTTAGTAAAGATGAAATTAGTAGATATTCGGTCGATTCAATTAGTAAAAGATATTTTTGAAAGAACGGTTTTTATAAAAATGGTCAAGGTGAATCGCGACTTGTTTATTCGGTCGATTTGCTTGTTAACGGTTTACACCATCTTTACTTCAAAAGGAGCACAGATGGGGGAAGTGGAGCTGGCGGCTAATGCGATTTTGTTTCAGCTCCATTTTATTATGGCGTATGGCTTAGGCGGCTTTGGAAATGCAAGTAGCATATTAATTGGCAGGGCGATTGGTTCAAATAATAGACAGTTGTTTTCAGATACAATCAAGCTGTCTGCCAGGTGGGGGGCCATTGCAGGAATTCTCTTATCATTCCTGTTAGTAATGGGTTCTTCTGTTATCTATCCTCTTTTTACTTCTATTGACCAAGTCATCGAGTGCATGGTGCAATACCAAGGCTGGCTGCTATTATTTCCGATCGTCGGATTTTGGGGAATCATCCTCAATGGAGTGTTTTCCGGAGCAACAGAAGCCGCTCAAATTAGGAATTCGTTAATACTTTCAATGGCATTGTTTATTATCCTAGTCAACCTACTCACACCAGCATGGGGTAACCATGGACTATGGCTAGCATTCACCCTCTTTACCCTATCACGTTCTGTAGTCCTAGGAGCCTACTTAACGAAACTATAAATGCACAGGGACGGTTTTTTCATGCTTCGAAGTCCCTGATTTAAAAATAAGGAAAAAGAGGTAAGTCCACCTTATGCGAAAGCTGGTGGACTTAGCTTTTTTGTAATACTGAAATTTTATAAAAGGGAATTGGTTAATATTGGCCTTGAGAGGTTTTAATAAAAAAGGCTACGACCGGAAAAGTTATATTATTGATGGAGACTATAAGCCTTTCATCGATTGTACCCGATTCATGCCTCTGAATTTAATCAGAGTCATGCGCCTTCTCTCTTCTTTTGAAAATCAAACACCTTTTCTTTGAGGACAATTTCTCTAATATAATTCATGGTGATTTTCGCGGCTTCCTCGAGTTCATAAGATCTTCGATTATTGAGGATATTGGTAAACATCCCCTGCCAGATAAGGATGGTCAGTTCATTAATCCCATCGATATTTTCCTCTTTAATATAGCCTTCTTTACATGCAGCTTCTAAAACGGATCTTCCTCTTTTGGACATGTTTCGCTCAAATAGAATCGGTTTTAACTCTTCTGGAATGTTGATTAAATCAGTTGGGTAGAGTTTATAGTAGTCTTCGAGTAATTTTTCCGGATGTTCGCCTAAATCCATGATAAATACAGCATGGAAGATTTGAGGATTCTTAAATGAGTGCTTGCAATAGCATTCCCACGCCAGCAGGTATTTTTCAAGTGAATTTTCCCCCTTCTCCATATAGATAAACACTTCTTCTGTATATGGTTTCAAGAACTTCATAGAAGCAAAGAAGATTAAATGCGAGACTTCGGAAAAATAATTATAAATGGTGGCGCTGTTATAGCCAGCCCGGTCCGCTACCTTTCTAATCGTTATTTTATCAATGCCCTCTTCTTCGATAATTTCAGCTGTTGCATCGACAAAGTATTTCCACATCCGGCTCATTTGGATTTCCTTTTTTTTCACTATCAATTCCCCTTCCCAATACCTGTATAAATTATTAGAAAATTTTTATTGTTATGAATTTATTCATATGGTACTATAATCGTAATTAAATAGTAATCATGATTATATTTTAACAATGTTTGGAAGATTTGTAATTAGTTTAATTTAACAAATTTAAAAAGGGGTTGAATGAATGGAAAAGGTAAAAATTGATCCTGTTGTTTTTTGGTCATCTCTAATTGTAATTGTTGCTGCTACATTGCTGCTGGTGGTAAATCGTGAATCGGCAGAGCCCGTTTTAAATAGCTTAATGACAGCGATTACATATAAGCTTGATTGGGCTTTTCAGCTTTTAACCATTGGACTATTTATTCTGCTAGTTTGGCTGATCTTTGGCCGTTATGGAAAAATTAAGCTTGGGGAGGGGAAGCCTGAATTCTCCAACTTTAGCTGGGGAGCGATGTTGTTTTGTGCCGGCATGGGAACGAGTATTATGTTCTGGTCGATTATGGAGCCAATCTATTATTATATCGGACCTCCATTTGGTATCGAGGCAAACAGCAATGAAGCTGCGGAGTGGGCCGTTACATACGGACTGTTCCACTGGGGTATTTCTGCATGGGCACTATACGCACTGCCAACTGTTACGATTGCCTATTCCTTTTTTGTCAAAAAACAATCTTCTTTAAAAATCAGTACCGCTTGCCGTGGGGCACTTGGTAAGTATGCCGATGGATGGGTCGGAAAACTCATCGATATCCTCGTGATTTGGAGCCTTGTTGGTGGTCTTGGAACATCTTTAGGATTGGGTGTACCAATGATTTCAGCGGTTATCGGCGAAATCTTGGGTATGGAACAGTCACTTGGTTTGAGTATTGTTATCGTAGCAATTTGGACGGCCATTTATTGTACAAGTGCTTATTTCGGACTTTATAAAGGAATTCGTAAGCTAAGTGATTTTAATGTATACATGGCTCTGGGTTTAGCATTATTTGTTCTGCTTGCTGGTCCAACGCTATTCATTCTATCTTATTTTACAAACAGTCTTGGTTTAATGCTGCAAAATATCGTGCAGATGAGTTTTTACACAGATCCAATTAATAAAGGCGGCTTCCCGCAGGCTTGGACGGTATTTTACTGGGCTTGGTTTGCAGCAACCGCGCCATTCATGGGCTTGTTTGTGGCCCGTATTTCTAAAGGCAGAACGATTAAAGAATTGATCAGCTCTGTTCTTTTATGGGGTTCCTTGGGCAGTTGGCTCTATTTCGCGGTCTTTGGCGGTTATTCCATGCATTTGGAATTGAATGATATCCTTCCAGTCGCGCAAATTCTGAATGATTCTGGCGGCCCGGCGGCTATTGTCGAAGTTCTTAAAACATTGCCTCTTAGCAAGCTCGTTTTGATTTTCTTTGTAGTGTTAGGATTTATCTTTTTGGCAACGTCCTTGGATTCTGCTACCTACATTTTGTCTGCGATTGCAACGAAGGAACTGAAGGATCAGCAGGAGCCGGCACGCTGGCACCGTTTGTTATGGGGGGCGATTCTTGCTGTTATGGCGGTTGCCTTGATGATGATTGGCGGGCTGGGTGTTGTTCAAACCTCTTCGGTTATCGTATCGGTGCCTGTAATTATCATCTATATTCTATTAACTATTTCGTTATTAAGATGGCTAAAGCAGGATTATGGCAGTGTGCCTATTAAGCAGATAGAGGAAGGAAAAAAATCAGGGTCAGAGAGTAATAGTACTTTGGAGGTTTAACAATGGTTTTTAATGTTCGTGACAATAATCTATCGATTAAAAAAGAGTTTCCACGTAAGGTTCGCGAAGTCGAGCATGTTTGGATTCCGATGTCTGATGGAACTCGTCTCGCGGCCAGGATTTGGATCCCGGAGGATGCGGAGCAGCATCCTGTACCGGTGATTCTTGAATATATTCCATATCGTAAAAATGACTTTACGGCATTACGGGATTCTATCCGTCATCCGTATTTTGCCGGGCATGGATATGCCAGTATCCGCGTCGATATGCGCGGGTCTGGTGATTCTGATGGAATTCTTTATGATGAATATCTGCCACAGGAGCAGGAGGATGCGCTCGATGTTTTGAGCTGGATTGAGTCGCAGCCTTGGTCGACAGGGGCGGTCGGCATGATTGGCAAGTCGTGGGGAGGCTTTAATGGATTGCAAGTTGCAGCAAGAAGGCATCCTGCCTTGAAAGCAATCATTACCCTTTGTTCAACGGACGACCGTTATGCCGACGATGTTCATTATATGGGAGGCTGTCTTTTAGCTTCAGACATGCTATGGTGGGCCTCGACGATGCTGGTGTATAGCGGTCGGCCGGCGGACCCGCGGATTGTCGGAGATGAATGGCGTTCTACCTGGCTTGAGCGGCTTGAAAAAACTCCGCCATACGTAGAGGAGTGGGTGAAGCATCAGCGTCGTGACGCTTTTTGGAAACATGGCTCTGTTTGTGAAAATTATACGGATATTAATATCCCTGTCTTTGCCGTTGGCGGCTGGACGGATGGCTATACCAATTCAATTTTACGACTGCTGGAGGGGCTTTCGGGTCCGCGCAAGGGCTTGATTGGTCCTTGGGCTCACGAATATCCGGAGGTTGCTGTTCCGGGACCGGCCATCGGCTTCCTTCAGGAATGTTTGCGCTGGTGGGATCATTGGTTGAAAGGTGTCGATACTGGGATCATGGAGGAGCCGATGCTCAGGGCATGGATGCAGGAAAGTGTGCTGCCTCAGGTAGATTACGCTGAGCGCCCCGGCCGCTGGGTGGCTGAAACGGAATGGCCGTCACCGAATGTGGAGGCGGTGGATTTTTGGCTTGATGGCGGGTTGTTGGCAGATGCACCTGCAGCAGGTCAACGGATTTCAATACCGAGTGTGCAGACTCATGGGCTATATGCCGGGGTTTGGTGTCCGTTTGGGCAGGCCGGCGATTTAGCGTCAGACCAGCGTCTTGAGAATGGACTATCGGTTTGCTTTACATCTGAACCATTAGCAGCCCCTCAGGAAATTCTTGGTTTTCCAGAAGTAACCGTTGAGTTGGCTTCAGACCGGCAGAGGGCTTTACTTGCCGTCAGATTATGCGACGTTTCTCCTGATGGGGCCTCCACGCTTGTCAGCTGGGGGATGCTCAATCTGACTCATCGTGATAGCCATGAGCATCCGACTCCTTTAGTTCCAGGGAAGCGTTATACTGTGACGGTTCGTTTGAATGCGGTTGGTCATGTTTTACCTGCTGGGCATCGCTGGCAGGTTGCTTTATCGCCAACGTACTGGCCGCACGCCTGGCCATCACCGGAGCCGGTGACGTTACAGGTTTTCGCGGGGGAGAACACCCGTCTTACGCTGCCGGTAAGGCCGCACCGGGCTTTGGATAACAAATTGCCATACTTTGATGTACCGGAGACGGCTGCGGTTCTGGAACGTGAGATTTTACGGACAGAAAGCCGAACCCGTAAGGTTCATCACGACCTGATTGAAGGAACATGGATACTGGAGGACTTTTCTGATGAAGGAGCCCGCCGTCTTCCAAGCAATGGAATTGAATATGGCAGTGTTAATCGCAATGTTTATTCGATTAAAGACGGTGATCCATTATCTGCTGCTGTCCGTTGTGAGTGGTCGTTACATGTCGGCCGCGGCGAGTGGCAGACACGTCTTGAAAGTGTCAGTACGATGACAGCTGATGCCGAGCAGTTTTTTATCACTAATGAGCTCATTGCGTTTGAAGGCGAGGAACAGGTTTTCAGTAAAACGTGGAAATCGGAGATCCCGCGCGATTTAGTTTAGTTATTTTTACGATAGGTAGCTTCATAATTTGGAAACAGCCTAAATCTAGCTGATTTACCCCTTGTGTTGGCAAATGATGCCGCCAAGGGGTTTTCTTATACGCTACCAATCTAAAATTTTTATAAAGGAGAGTTCTTTCGTGAGCATGACTAAAAGGCTAGAAATCTTTAGGAAGTTTATGAATGAGAAACAAGTGAGGCTCAGCGTAATTTGGGAGCCGGATAATCAATATTACCTCAGCGGGTTTCGGGCGATATCCTATTCCCGTCCGATTGTGACGCTAATCAGCGAGGAGCTTATTGATTTGATTGTTCCGGGACTAGAGGAACTTCATGCCGGGGAAAAGGCAATTGCGGATCACCTATATGTCTATTATGAACAAATCGATAAAGGTCATCTTGAAACATCGTATCGCGACCATTTAACACCTTTACTGAAAAAATACCCTTCTGGAACGAAGGTTGGCGTTGAATTAGGGGTTCTCCCTGCAAACGTATATCTTTATTTAAAGGAATTTGGCTTCGAGCTGGTGGATGTCGGACAAAAGGTTATACACATGCGTTCAATCAAAGATAAGTCCGAAATTGAACAGCTCAAAATCGCAGGTAAGCTATCAGACTATGCGATAGAGGAATCTCTTAAATATGCACGGGCCGGCATCAGTGAGCTGGAGTTTGATACCTATGGCGACAAGACCCTGCTGGAAATTGCATCAAGGGATTATCCGGAAGAGCAGATTGGCTATGAGAACTGGACTTGTTCGGGTGTCAACCGGAGCGCGATGCCGCATCTCTATTCCTGTACGAGGAAATTTGCAGACGGCGACCCTGTCGTGCACAGCCGCCAGGTTTGGTTTAACGGCTATCGGGCAGAGAACGAGCGGACTTTTTTTGTCGGAAAGCCCTCTGAAAAACAAAAGGATTTGCTTAAACTAGCGATTGAGGCGCAACGGGTCGGGATGGAGATGATCCGGCCGGGAATCACGGCGAGGGAAGTGGATCTTGCATCCTATGAAGTTTTTAAAAAAGCTGGCTTGAGCGAGTTCGTGAATCACCGCGTCGGCCATGGTTTAGGATTATCGGAGCACGAAGAGCCCTACCTTCGCTTTGATAATTACCTCGTTTTAGAAGAGGGGATGGTATATACGATTGAGCCTGGGATCTATGTGCCTGGGTTAGGAGGATACCGGCATTCGGATACCGTGATATTAACGAAAAGCGGCAGTTACTCGATTACCCAATATCCTAGGGAAATAGAGTATTTAATTTTTTAATTCTTGCTGAGGTGAAGGCGATGTCTTCTATTATTCTGGTGATTATATTCATTAATATTTTATATGTTTCCTTGTTTACCCTACGAGTTATGATTGTTATTAAAGGGTTCCGGGTGTTGGCTTCGCTTTTATCCACGGCGGAGGTTTTTGTCTATTTGATGGGCTTAACCATTGTGCTGGATAATCTCGATAAGCCGTTGAACATTGCCGCTTACTGCTTTGGCTGGGGACTGGGTGTGTTTGTAGGCAGTAAGATAGAATCGTATTTGGCTCTAGGGTATGTCGTGATGGAGGTAATTGTCGATCCTTTGGTTATTCACCTGCCTGAAAAAATCCGTGAACAAGGCTATGGCGTCACCTCCTGGATCGCCGACGGGAAGGACGGAAAACGAATTGTCATGAAAGTGCTGGCGAAAAGAAAACAGGAGCAAAAACTGAAAAACTTTATCATGTCGGCCTCCCCGGGAGCCTTCATGATTTCATATGAACCGACCCACTTTAATGGCGGGTTTTTGCTGAGGCGAGTAAACAAAATGCACGTTGGGTGACAGGCACTGCTCATGGACAGTGTCCACCCCATATGGACAGTAGAAAAGTGATCGCTATGTCAGGCGATCACTTTTCTATTTGATATTTTTTTAGTTTGTTGTATAAGGTTACGCGCGACATGCCCAGAAGTTTTGCGGCTGCGGATTTGTTTCCGTAGGTTTTTTGCATGGCCTGAACTACTTTCGAGCGCTCATTCCCGCCTATTGTTTCTTGAAAAATAGTCATCTGCGGTGCCTGAATGTTTTTAAACAATCCAGCTGGGAGCAGCAAGGAGGTGATTTGATTGTCATCTGCCAAAATCATCATTCGCTCAATTGTGTTTTTTAGCTGGCGGATATTACCATTCCATGGGAAGTGCATGAAGGCAACCATCACTTCGGGGTCGATGGCTGGCACCGGCTTTTTGTATTTAAGGGAGAATTCTTGTAAAAACAATTGAACCAGTTCGGGCAGGTCTTCGATTCGGTCGCGGAGGGGAGGAATCGAAATCGAAACGACGTTCAGGCGGTAATATAGGTCCTCTCTGAAACGCCCCTCCTCCACCATTTTCTCTAAATCGCGGTTGGTAGCGGCAATAATTCTGACATCAACAGGTATGGGGGATGTACCGCCGACGCGATAGTATTGTTTTTCCTGTAATACCCGGAGCATTTTCACTTGAAGCTCAAGCGGGAGTTCGCCAATTTCATCTAAAAATAACGTACCGCCCTTTGCGGCCGCAATTTTTCCAAGCCTTCCTTCTTTCACTGCCCCTGTGAACGCTCCTTTTTCATAACCGAATAATTCGCTTTCAAACAGGGCGGCCGGAATTGCACCGCAGTTCAGGTCAACAAAAGGTCCGTCGCCCCGATCACTCGCTTTATGAATCGCCTGGGCATACAGTTCCTTCCCTACTCCACTTTCTCCTGTAATCATGACAGTGGCATCGGTTTGGGCAACTTTTTTCGCCAAAGCCACCGAAGAATTTAGTGCTTGGCTTCGACCTTTAATTTTATGAAAAGGGTCATCGATATCATGGACCTCCATTTTACTTTCCAAATCTTGAATATAGGCGGTGGTGGTGGTTAGTTCATCATTTAGCTTTACAATCTCTGTAATCTCGCGTTCAACGGAGATTCCGCCGATGACCGTTCCGTCTTTGAGGACGGGCAGTGTATTGATTAACACATGGACATCTTGTTTCGGCTGATTATATTGACGAGTGACCCCTTTTCCCTCCATTAAAGTGGACATTAAGACAACTGATTCCTTTTTGAAAAAGTCTGTAATCTGGGCTCCCATAATGTTGTCTGCGGCGGTTTCGTACATGCTTTCTGCTGTCGGATTCCAGGCCACCACATTACCGTTACTGTCCACAATGGTAATTGCATCATCAACAGCCCGCAGCAGGGTTTGATGAACAGTAGAGAGATTTTTCCATTCTTGAAAAATAACTTTTATTAACGTGGTAACCGGAACAAAACCAGCGGGTTTACCATTCTCATCCACCAACAGAATATCCTCTAACGCCTCTACATCGGACAGCATAGTGTCGACAGAATAATTTTTTCCTATCTGATTTCCGTCTTCAAAGGGAAGGGAGATGGAAAGAAGCAGAGTGTTAGCTTTTAACATACAATCACCTTTTCAACTGTTTAATGGTTTACAAAAGTGTTTAACTCTTTACACATAGTTTACACATTTGTAAGGGGATTGTACACATTATAGCGTTAAAATCAGCTTTTTATATTGGCACGGAAATTGCAACTATATTGGTAACGATAATTGAGGAGGAATACGATGTACCCTTATAAACATGAACCTTTTACTGATTTTTCAATCGAGGAAAATAAAAATGCGTTTAGTAGCGCATTAGATCTTGTGAATTCACAGCTTGGAAAGGAATATCCATTAACGATTGGCGATGAAAAAGTCACAACGGATTCTAAAATCACTTCTTTTAATCCTGCAAACAAGGTAGAAGTAGTAGGGGTTGTTTCCAAGGCAAGCAAGGATTTAGCTGAAAAAGCGATGCAAGCGGCATTAACTGCATTTGAATCTTGGAAGCATGTTGAACCTGATAAGCGGGCGAGTGTCCTGTTCCGTGCCGCCGCGATAATGCGCCGCCGCAAGCATGAATTTTCTGCTTACTTGGTAAAAGAGGCTGGTAAGCCATGGAAGGAAG
The DNA here is from genome assembly GCF_001940785.1 of Bacillus sp. MRMR6. GTDB lineage: Bacteria > Bacillota > Bacilli > Bacillales > Cytobacillaceae > Neobacillus. The sequence goes on along the minus strand of NZ_MSLS01000009.1, from coordinate 135,180 downwards.
CCGATGCTGATACAGCGGAAGCAATTGATTTTCTTGAGTTCTATGCCCGGCAAATGGTCAAGCTTGCGGATGGTGTATCGGTACAAAGCCGTGAAGGGGAATGGAATCAGTTCCACTATATTCCACTTGGAGTCGGCGTTATTATTGCTCCATTTAATTTCCCGCTTGCCATTATGGCTGGGACAACCGTAGCAGCAATTGTAACGGGAAACACCGTACTCCTAAAGCCTGCGAATAATACTCCGGTGGTGGCGGCGAAGTTTGTGGAATTAATGGAAGAGGCAGGGCTTCCTGCCGGCGTTCTTAATTTCGTTCCTGGAAGCGGTGCGGAAATAGGAGATTATCTTGTCGATCACCCAAAAACTCGTTTCGTTTCCTTTACAGGGTCACGTGAAGTGGGCTGCCGTATTTATGAGCGTGCGGCAAAGGTTCATCCAGGGCAAATCTGGTTGAAGCGCGTTATTGCCGAGATGGGTGGTAAGGATACCGTTGTGGTCGACAAAGATGCAGACTTAGACCTTGCTGCTACCTCGATTGTATACTCGGCATTCGGATTCTCAGGCCAGAAGTGCTCTGCCGGATCCCGGGCGGTCGTTCATCTGGATGTGTATGATGAAGTGCTGGAAAAAGCAGTGGCGTTAACGAAGACATTAACCATGGGAAACCCGGAAGATGTTAACACCTATATGGGACCTGTAATCGACAAGGCCTCTTTCGATAAAATTATGAGCTATATTGCGGTTGGAAAAGAAGAAGGAAGGATCGCCGCTGGCGGGAATGGTGATGATACAAAAGGTTACTTTATCGAGCCGACCATTGTGGCGGACGTGGATGAAAAAGCCTGCCTGATGCAGGAAGAGATTTTTGGGCCGGTCGTCGCTTTCTGTAAGGCACGCGACTTTGACCATATGATGGAAATTGCGAACAATACGGATTATGGTTTAACAGGAGCGCTTATTTCGAACAACCGTGCCCATATTGAGCGGGCAAGAAAAGAATTCCATGTTGGAAACTTATATTTTAATAGAACTTGTACGGGCGCCATCGTTGGTTACCAGCCCTTTGGCGGATTCAATATGTCCGGTACTGATTCAAAAGCCGGCGGCCCTGATTATCTTGGCCTTCACATGCAGGCAAAAACAACATCTGAAATGTTCTAACTTTAAATTGGCTGGGACTCCCTTCCTGGGAGTTCCTATTAATGGAGGAATAAATCATGATTGAGGCAATATCAAAAAACTTTTTCCTAGCAGTTTCTCAAAGTAAACCGTTGAATAAAGCGGCTCGGAGGTGGGGGTTAAAGTTTGGGGCTTCCCAAGTGGTTGCGGGAGAGACAATTGAAACAGCGATCGCTGTGGTGAAAACGCTTAATAAAGAGGGCTTGGCTGCCACTTTAGACCATCTTGGCGAATTTGTTTCGAGCAGAGAAGAAGCCCGTGAATCAACGGATTACTGCGTTCGCACGCTGCATGCGATTCATAAGGAGAAAGTGGACTGCAACCTTTCCGTCAAAATGACGCAATTGGGCTTAGATATTGATTATGATTTTTGCTTGAACAATATGAAAAAGATTGTTTCAGCCGCAAAGCAATACAATAATTTTGTTCGAATCGATATGGAAGATTCCACCCGTACTCAAGTAACGCTTGATATTTTAAGAGAGCTTCGTAAGGAATATGATAATGTTGGTACGGTCATTCAAGCGTATCTCTATCGTTCGGAGCAGGATATGAAGAATTTGGAAGGAATTCCGCTCCGTCTTGTGAAAGGGGCTTATAAAGAACCAGTTGAGGTTGCGATTCAAGAAAAGCCGCAAATTAATGAAAATTATTTAAAACTGATCCAATCCCATTTGTTAAGTGGAAGCTATACCGCGATTGCCAGCCACGATCATAACTTGATTGACAAGGTAAAAGAGTACGTGGAGGGGGGAAATATCCCAACAAGCCAATTTGAGTTTCAAATGCTTTATGGATTCCGTAACGAACTTCAAGAAATCCTGGTAAAGGAAGGATACAAAGTTCGTGTTTACGTCCCATTCGGGAATGACTGGTTCGGTTACTTTATGCGCCGTCTCGCAGAAAGACCCCAAAACATAGCTTGGGCATTAAAAGGATTCATCTCAAAATAAAAAGGGCTCTACTTAAAAAAGTATCGATTTAAATATATTTCCATTATGAAACTAGAAAATCGTTCAACTAAACAATATTACCTGATTTGAATTAGTAGAAGGAAAACAAGGGGCGGTTTTACTAGTAAAGCAGTAAAACCAGCCCTTGTTTTTAAGTTAAACGAAAGCTGATTTTGGCATCGACTTCGGCTATTCTTTCAATTAACTTAATTGAAAGAATAGCCGATTTTATGAATAAAAGTTTAATTAGCTATGATGCCTGGCAACTTAATATTGGTGTTAAATTTAACTCTCAACCAAGCCTGAATATTTTATACAGTTCAATGCTTTTATGATATGGCTCTCTTTAAAAGTTTTCTTTTTGTAGTAGCTCCAACCTTGAACTTTTTTACTGCAGAATCAGGGTTATTAGCATTTTCTATATTCTCATTCATGACCTAGGGAACGATTGAAAGTAATTCCCTACCGTATGGTGTTTCATACCCTCGAATTATTAATTGGGGCTTTTCGGTCCCGATCCTAATTAAATCTGAATTGGGCGAACCCTCAGGCACATACTCAAGGATTAATAACCCTAATTTCCTCTATTAATTCCCAAGGTTTAGTTACAGGAGAACCGTCCCTGTGCTTGTTTGATAAATTGACAGTAAAATTTAAAATAGTCTGAAAATTTGTGTTGATTTTGGGATGGGCTGTGTTTTATAATCATATGTACAGACATACGAACATTCGAACATCCGCACATTCGAACAAATTGTCATTTATAGGAAAAATAAAAATATAAAATGGGGAATTGATATGAAAGCTTTGATTAATGATGAAAGCGGCATTCCGCTTTATTACCAGATTAAAGAGTTAATTAGAGAAAACATTGATAGCGGGGAATGGAAGAGCGGGGATAAGATTCCAAATGAGCTGGATATGGCGAACAGCTTTAAGGTGAGCCGGTCTACGATTCGCCAGGCTATTTTGGATCTGGTGAAGGAAGGAATTTTAACAAGGAAGAAGGGGGTTGGCACCTTTGTTGCCATGCCTAAGTTTGAAGGAAACTTTATCAATTTAACATACCCGGATGAGCTCGGAACGAAGCACACTCCGATTAGTATGAAGGTGATTGATGGGGATTCTCTTAAGTTAAAGCCACTTCAGCTCAATAGTGGTGAGAAGGTCTATGAAATTATCCGTTTGCGTTTTTTCAATGAGGAACCTGCTGCGATTGAAACTTCCTATATCCCTGTTAAGTACGCTCCAGGCTTACTTGAACACAACCTTGAGGGTAGGTTATTTGATTTAATCATCAGTCAATATAACATCCAGCTTACTCGCTATAAAAATTATATTGAACCAGTTCTGCTAGATTTATATGAGGCGGATGTGCTGGAAGTGGACCAAAGCCAGCCGGCCTTGAAAATTACAAAGCTTTGGATGACACCTCAAGGAACGCCTACTGTTCTAAACATAAGCGTGTTCCGAGGCGACCGCTGTAAAATCCTATTTAGTTCAGATTAAATTTAATGTGATCTAGGTAGATTTTAATACTAGTAACTAGCACAAACTATCTACAAAGGAGTGATGATGGCAGGATGAGAGAACGTTTAAAGGTGGCACCTTCAGCTGAAGTAATGGAATATCTGCTTATGCCCGCATTAGAGGCTGAGCGGAGTAGGTCTTTTACGAACATGATGGATGTGAACAAGGGTCACCTATTAATGTTAATTTCCAAGGGGATTGTCAGCCGTGAAGTCGGGCAAAAAATTGCCGACGCCTTAGAGGAAATTAACGAAAAAGGGGCCTCAGCATTAGAATTAGATCCAAAATTAGAAGAGTTATATTTTAATATCGAAGCTGCCTTGATTAAATTAGTTGGGGTGGAGGTTGGCGGTCAGCTGCATACGGCCAGAAGCCGAAACGATTTATTCGCCACTGTTGCTCGAATGAACAGCCGTGACCAGCTCTTAAGTGTCAATCAATTGTTAACGGAGCTTCGCGAGGTCCTGCTTACCCTAGCGGAAAAGTCTCTATATGTGGTGATGTCTGGCTATACGCATATGCAACCGGCAGAACCGGTTACGCTGGCACACTATCTTTCCGCCATCCTATTTTCGCTTGAACGTGATCATAAAAGATTTGAACATACCTACAACCAGATCAACATTTCTCCTTTGGGTGCCGGTGCTATGGCATCAACATCTTTTCAAATCGACCGCGAAGAAACATCCAATCTGCTCGGCTTTCATCATGCTATCGACAATTCTATTGATGGAGTCGCATCTAGAGATTACCTGCTAGAGGCTCTGTCTACCATGAATATTTTAATGAATAACTTAAGCCGTTTCAGCCATGACTTGTACATATGGTCAACGGACGAGTTTGGACTTGCCGAGGTGGATGATTCTGTTGCAGCCTGCAGCAGCATTATGCCGCAAAAGAAAAATCCTATTACACTAGAACATATTAAAGCGAAATCAGGGCATTTAATCGGCGCGGTGGTTTCGGCGACCAGTATTTTAAAGAATACACCCTATGGTCATAGCCGTGATTTAACCGAAAGTTTTAAGTATCTATGGGATTCTTTCTCCGAAGTAACCTCAAGTCTACATTTAATGATTGCTACGGTAAAAACATTAAAGTTTAATGAAGAAAAAATGTTTTTACGGGCGTTAGAGAATTTCTCAACCGTTACAGAACTGGCCAATACAATTGTTCGGGAGGCGCATATCTCGTTTAAAGAGGCCCACCAAATTGTTGGCCATTTAGTAGGTGAAATGCTAGATAAGAAGATTTCCGTTACCCAAATCGATGCTGAGATGATTAAAAGGATCTCTTTAACTGTAATTGGAAAGGAGATTATTTTAACGAAAGCTGGTATTCAGAATGCATTGGATCCTATTCAAAATGTGGAATCGAAGAATGCCAGCGGCGGGCCAGCACCGTCTGAGGTGAAGAAACAGTTAACTAGAATAAAAGAAAGATTGGATTTGGACCGTGGATGGTTAAAAGAACAACAAGTGATGCTTGAAACGAAGAGAAAGCTTCTAACAAGGGTCACTATCTGAGAAGGGGTCGTTTGAAGAAAACATATCAAGGGGGAAATTTTAATGAAGAAAACCATGTCAAAGCTGTTCTTATTGATGATGATGTTTGTTCTTGTACTCGCTGGGTGCTCTGAGGGAAGCAGTACAACATCAGAAGGGGAAGATGAGAAAAAGCAAGAGAATCACAAACTTCTATTAGGTACTTCTAGCCAAGGTGGCACCTACTATGTTTGGGGCGGTGGCTGGGCTGATATTATCGGAAAAAATCTCCCTGGTACAGATGTCGCGGTTGAAGTAACCGGCGGTCCGACTTCGAATATTCAATTGATTCAAAGTGGAGATATGGACCTAGGATTTGTGACAGCTTGGCTTGGTGGTGAAGCCTATAATGGAACAGGCTGGGCAACGGAAAAGTTTGATAAAATTCGTTCGATTTTTCCGATGTATGCAAGTTTTCTGCATATGTACAGTTTGAAGGACAGCGGGATCACGGGGATTGGTGATTTTGCAGGGGTGAATGTAAGTACAGGTGCACCGGGCAGTACGAGTGCTGAAGCTGGAAACGGGCTTTTAGAGGTATTAGGAATTAAGCCGAGCAGGGTAAGTGCTTTACCGACGAATACGGCTGTTGATAATTTGCGTGATGGAACGATTGATGCTGGATTTGCGGTAACAGGTGTACCGGGGCCATTTATGCTTGATCTCGAAACGACTCATGGGGTGCAGCATATCGGTTTAACCGAAGCGGAAATGAAAGAGGTCATCGCGAAATATCCGTACTGGTCTGAAGGAGTTGTTGCTAAAGGAACGTATAAGCACCAGGAAGAAGATTTATTTGTTCCATCGTTCTGGAATATAGCGATTGCATCATCTGATTTATCAGAAGATTTAGTCTATAATCTTGTAAAAACAACGTTTGAACAGCACGAAGCACTATTAGCGGTCGATCCAAGTGCAAAAGAAGCGATCGCTGAAAATGCGAAATATAGTACGATTCCTTATCATCCAGGAGCCATTAAATACTATAAAGAAATTGGCATAGAAATCCCGGACAATCTTATTCCTCCTGAAGCAAAGTAAATTAGTCGTTTGAATTATGGGGGGCTTCTTGTGACAGGCGCTATATGTTTTGGAGCCGCTGCCAGAGAGGTCTCTATTTTTATATAAGTTGGGGTCGGTTTTGGGTTGTGGTTGAGAGATATACGGGTTCCTCGGGTTTCAGGTTCCAAGGTGTCCTATTTACACGTTTTTAAAGTTACTTTTGATATTAATGCCTAAGATCGGGGAGGATTGCATGACTGAGAAAAATATAACGGATGTGGAGATTCAAGAAGGTACTGGCTCGAAGCGTTCGCTTCAAGGAGTTCAACTGAAGGTATTTACTAGCATCGCTGTGTTTATGTCGTTATTCCACATTTACGTATTAGGCTTTTATCCGATTACACCATGGATTTTGTATACCGTCCATCTTGGATTGGGAGCTATTCTAGTTTTATTGCTCTACCCGATGAAAAAATCATTATCTCAAAACGGTAAGGTAATCACCTCCATTATTGACTATAGCTTAATTCTACTCATAGTGTATGCTGGAGCCTATCTGATTTTGGAGATGGATGAGTTAGTCTATCGCATCGGGGTCGCGCCGACGCCAATGGACTTATTTGTTAGTATTATTCTCATCGCTACGGTATTAGAGATTACTAGAAGAACGACAGGGCTGATTTTACCTATTCTCGCGTTAATTTTTATCCTTTATGCGCATTTCGGTACGTATCTTCCAGGGGATCTTGGTCACCGTGGATACAGTTGGGAGCGGATTTTAAGCTACTTAAATAGTATGGATGCAATCTTTAGTGTTCCAATTGGTGCTTCGGCAACCTTTGTCTTTTTGTTTATCCTTTTTGGTGCGTTTTTAAGTGAAACTGGAGGGAGTAAGTTCTTTATTAACTTTGCTATTGGTGCTGCTGGAGGGAAAAGAGGGGGTCCGGCCAAGGCCGCCGTTCTCTCAAGTGCTCTGTTTGGTTCTGTATCGGGCAACTCTGTAGCCAATGTTGTTTCTACTGGGGTTTTTACGATCCCTCTAATGAAGAAAATCGGTTATCCGTCTCGTTATGCGGGAGCAGTTGAAGCTGTGGCTTCCACAGGCGGTCAAATCATGCCTCCGATTTTAGGGTCGGCCGCGTTTATTATGGCACAGCTGCTCGGGACATCCTACATGAACATTGTTTTAGCTTCGATTGTGCCTGCTTTATTATACTTTTTCACGGTCATCGTCATCATTGACTTTCAGGCAGCGAAGTTAGGATTAAAAGGATTGCCGAAGGACCAGCTTCCGAATCTGAAAAATGTCATTAAGAATGAAGGTCACTTATTTATTCCCTTGCTAGTGCTTATTTTTACCATGACGGTATTGAAAACAAGTCCGATTAAGGCAGCTATTTGGGCGATTGCTTCTACATTGATTGTCTCATATTTTAAAAGGCATTCGCGGTTGACTATAAGGAAAATTATCCGCTGTTTGGCATCCGGAGCAGAGTCTGCATTGGGAATGATTGCAGCCTGTGCCACTGCCGGTCTTGTGATTGGGGTGCTGAATTTAACGGGAGCTGGTTTGAAGTTTGCCTCGTTAATTCTTTCTTTTGCTGGAGATAACTTGGCATTGGCGTTAATTATGACGATGTGTGCCACGATTATCTTAGGGATGGGGTTGCCAACAACGGCCGCTTATTTAATTACTGCTGCCGTGGTAGCGCCTGCCTTGATTCAGATGGGGGTAGCGCCGTTAGCTGCTCATATGTTTGTTTTCTACTTTGCTTGTCTGTCTGCGTTCACGCCACCAGTTGCTCTTGCAGCCTATGCAGCAGGCGGAATTGCGGAAGAAAAACCGATGCTAGTCGCCTTAACAGCGATGAAAATTGGTATTGTTGCGTTCATCATTCCATTTGTATTCGTATATGGCCCAGCTATCCTTTTACAAGGGACGATTGTTGAGATCATTGGTTCAACGGTAACAGCATTGATTGGCTCGTTCGCACTAGCTGCTAGTGTAGAGGGGTGGTTCATTGGGAAACGTGCGGGTGTCTTGGTTCGATTAGTGCTCATCGCAGCTTCGATTACCCTTATCGTCCCTGGCGGTCTATCCGACATAATTGGTCTTGGACTCATTGGGGTCGGAGTCTTGTGCCAAACCGTCTTATCACCAAAAAAAAATGACTCAGCGTTGGAAATATAGAATGTAGGGGTGCCTGTCACCACTCAAATTTGCCGAATTAGAATAGGAGGGGTTATTTTGAAGTTTACGATTATTGGTGCTGGTAATGGCGGCCAGAGTATGGCTGCTCATCTTACGCTGTTAGGTCAGGAAGTAGTTTTGTATGATATTCAAGCGGAGTTGATTAATAAGATTAAAGATCTTGGGGGAATTAGAGCGGAGGGTGTTTTTGAAGGGTTTGCTTCTGTTCATGCGACAACTGATTTGGAGCTTGCCATGCGAGAGCCTGAGGTGATTATGGTCACGACAACCGGTACGGCTCATAAGCATGTAGCCCGTTCTATTTCACCATTTCTTAAAGATGGGCAAGTGATTATGATTTTCCCAGGGTATTGGGGAGCGCTTGAGTTTAGAAACATCTTCTCAGAACTAGGGATGAACAAAGATGTGTATGTTGCTGAGACTGAGTCACTGATCTATACGTGCCGGTATATCGAGCCGGGCCATGTTCGGGTTAGAAAAGTAAAAGAGTCTTTAGAGTTTGCTACGCTTCCAGCAAGTGACGCGGAGCTTGTCAAAGAGAAACTTAAGGACGTCTACCCGCAGCTCGTTCCGACTGACAGTGTTCTGACTACAACCTTAAACAATGTAAATCCTATTTTCCATGTTCCGATCCTCTTATTAAACACTGGTCGTATTGAATCTGAAGGGGACTTTTATTTTTACCCAGAGGGAGCGACTCCTGGTGTGGTCAATTTAATGGAAGAATTAGAGAGGGAACGATTGGAGATAGGAAAGAGTTTAAGTATTAATCTATCAACTTGTTTGGAACTCCTTAACAGGTTCTATGATGTAGAAGAAGCCACTTTATATGAAGGAATACAAAAAAATCCTGCCTATCAAACTGGTAAGGCTCCAACGACTTTAAATTATCGCTATATCTATGAGGACATTCCATACGGACTCTATCCAATTGTAAAACTAGGTGAAAAGCTAGGCGTCAAAACCCCAACCGCCAACCTACTCATCGACCTAGCCTCCCTTATCAGAAAAGAAAACCTCCGAGCAAATGGGCTAGAACTATCCGACCTGGGGTTAGCGGATAAGACCCCAGAAGAAATTGTTGAATATCTAAAGGTAGGAAATCGAGCATATCAATAGGATTTGGAAGCATGGGGACGGTTCTCATGCTTCTTTTGCATCTCATGAAGGAAGCAGGAGAACCGTCCCTGTGCTACCACCTGTGCTACCAATCATGATCGCGAGTTTGTTATATAGCTACAGAAGTTTTATTGTTTACAACAAACTTAATAAACAGTAGGCGAACAAGTGGCCCCATAACAAGCAATTGCATTGGCAATGCTACGATAAAGTTCATTCCAAAAGTAGTTAAGTATTTTACTAGAAAAGAGTCACCTTGGACACCATTGTGCAGATAGGATATAGCCAGACCAAAAAAGGACATAAAGAAAGCCATTCCTACTACCATACATGTTGACATTGCTAAAATAACAATAAATTTTTTAGATTTGTCAATTGGTAATGTAAATACGATCTTTTTTGCCACAGGACCGACTATAATAATATCTAATCCAAGTGCAAGAATAAATCCGATCATCAATTCCCCTAATACTGTGGTAAGTTTCATTGAACCGATGGCTCCATTTAATATCAGGTTATAAAACGTCATAACGAATACCATCCCGAAACACATCATTAAACCAAATTGTAAACTTTCTTTCCTAGTTGTAGGCAATTTTTATCATCCTTCCTTTTTTACCTTTGCTAGTATAGCAAAAGTAAAAATTCAACATAAGTGAACATTTTGTGACAATTTTGTGAACATCCACTAAATCTTTCTATGAGAAAAAAGAATAGCGTTGGAATTTCATTAATAATCCTCTGTCTTCATCGTAAAGCCAAATAAATGCTTGAAACAATAAAATTGCCAAAGTACCCTCGCGCAGTTTTTTGCGTGTAATAAACAGAATAAAGCTAATAATGCCGAAAGCCCACATTGCTACCAGAATCAAACGCTCTATTATCATGTTTTACAACTCACCTTCTATCTAAAGCATATTCTTTAGAAAATAATCCACAATATAGTATTTGGAGAAATACAAGTAAAAGTGGTATGTTATGGTATTATTGAAAGCAAGGGTACGGTTCAATTATGTTCAGAGAGGGTTAAGCTGATGACGTTACAGCAACTAAGGTATGTGATTGAGGTAGCAAGAAGTCGGTCGATTAATAAAGCAGCACAGAGGCTGTTTATTAGTCAGCCAAGTCTTTCGAACGCACTAAAAGAGCTGGAGGAGGAGGTAGGGATTACGATTTTTTCGCGAACCAATAAGGGAATTTTGCTTACTCCTGAAGGATCAGAGTTTTTAGGTTACGCAAGGCAGGTAGTGGAACAGGCAGAACTTCTCGAGAATCGTTATACCCATACACGATCGCTGCAGCAGCATTTCTCTGTTTCGGCCCAGCACTATGCATTTGCGGTAAGTGCCTTTGTACGTCTGTTAAAGGAATATGACAGGGAAGAATACGAGTTCACTTTACGAGAAACAAAGACATATGAAATCATTGATGATGTGAAAAACCTGCGAAGTGAAATTGGTATTTTATATGTTAATGAATTTAATAAAAAGGTCATTCACAAGTTTTTAAGAGAGGGCAATCTACAGTTTCATGAGCTGTTTGAGGCCAAACCCCATGTTTTTATTAGCTCAGCTAACCCGCTTGCGGAAAAGGATTATGTAACTTTATCTGATTTGGATGACTATCCCTTTCTTTCTTTTGAACAGGGAGATTATAATTCCTTCTATTTTTCAGAAGAGATTCTTAGCACTCTTTCTAGACCGAAAAATATTCGGGTAACGGATCGGGCCACTTTATTCAACTTACTTATTGGATTAAATGGCTACACCATTTCAACCGGTGTCATTAGTCATAAATTAAATAGTAAAGACATTATTGCTGTTCCTTTGAAGGTGGAAGAGCGGATCAATGTTGGTTATATTACGCATAAAAACGTTACAAACAGTACTTTGGCCACCATTTATATTCACTACTTACAAGAATCGATTGAAGAAGAATTGCGTTAGTTATAGTTTAAAACTATAACAAGGGATAGATTTAATGTGTTACGTTATAATGGTTTTCCTATGTTACACTAACCTTACAGTTTTTAACAGAAAGTGGGAGATTATTGATGACACAAACACGAGTAAAAGCTCCATTTAGAGCCGATCATGTAGGAAGTTTATTACGCCCAGAAAGAATTCATCAGGCTAGAAAGGATTTTCAACAAGGCAGCATCAACGCACAGGAACTACATACCATTGAAACAGAAGAAATTAAAAACATCGTAGACAAGCAAATCGAAGTCGGACTACAAGCTGTTACGGATGGAGAATTTCGTCGTAGATTTTGGCATACAGATTTTCTCGAACATTTAACGGGTATAGAGGGCTATGTTCCAGATTATGGATTTGCGTTCAAAGGGGAGGAAACGGAAAGATACGATGTGCGAGTGATCGGAAAAATTGCGTTTAACCCAGATCACCCACATATTAAAGAGTTTATCGAATTTAAAGAAATAGTTGGGGACCGAGCTGTTGCCAAACTAACCATCCCAAGTCCAAACCAATTATTTAATGCTGGTATCCGTAACCTTGAAATTTATCCAGACATTGAAGAATTTACAAATGATATTATTCAAACATACCGTGATGCCTTCAAAGCCTTTTATGATGCAGGCTGCCGCTACCTGCAGCTGGATGATGTGTACATTGCTGGTCTGAATGCACCGGAGATTCCATTTAATGATAGTGGTTATTCCCGTGAAGAGTTAATAGACTTAGCTCTACGTGTTGTGAATGGAGTATTAGAAGATAAACCGGAGGATTTAGTCGTAACCACTCACCTTTGCCGTGGGAATTACCGTTCTAAATGGGCGTTTGAAGGCAGTTACGCTAAAATTGCGCCAACCTTATTTGCAAAAGAAAAAGTAAACGGATTTTTCTTAGAGTATGATGATGACCGTTCCGGTGATTTCGGACCACTGGAGCATATACCAAATGACGGCCCATTAGTCGTGCTAGGTGTTTTCACATCAAAACATGGGAAATTAGAAGATAAGGAAAATATTAAAGCGCGTGTAGAAGAGGCAGCAAAATATGTGCCATTAGACCAATTATGTATCAGTCCTCAATGTGGTTTTGCTTCTACCCATCACGGAAATATCTTAACCGAGGAAGAACAATGGGCGAAGCTAAAATATATTGTAGATCTTTCAAAAGAGATTTGGGGATAGATTTTAGAACGAACACTTTAGACGGTAGTGACGCGGGGACGGTTCTCCTGCTTCCTTAGGGAAGCAGAACCGTCCCTGCGCTTTCTTCTAGGAGTTTTATATCTTTAAGGGGTATAATTTAGGTTATATTTTGATAGAGGCATTAGGGGTGATTGTGTGGCAAATATATCGATAATTGACAAGTTGGTTGAGAAAAGTGCGCAATTGCCGAAGAAACAACAGATACTTTGTAACGACATTATTGAGAATTACCGAGAAGTGCATGTGCTTACGATTGCGGAGCTGGCAAGGCGTAATCAGGTGGGAACGACAACGGTCATTCGGTTGGTTCAATCGGTGGGTTATAACAGCTTTCAGGACTTTAAAAAAAGCTTGCAAGAATATGCGCTTGCTTCATCTGTTGATAAATGGTCATATTTAAAAAATGCCTTTAGTGAAGGGGTTGCTGACGATCATGCCCTACCGAATTCGTTCCAGGAGCTTTCCAAAGCACTAAATGGAACGGTCAATGAGGAGAACATCCTCAATATTACAAAAGCGGTTTCGATGTTAATCGAGGCAAAGAAAATTCATGTACTGGGTGTCCGCGTTTCGAAGGTCGCTGCTTTATATTTTGATTTGGTGCTCACTAGTTTTAGCACGAAGGTCCACCAATTAAGCTATGATAATGAATTTGTCTTTGACCGGATCCTTCAATTTGAGAAGGGGGATATCATGGTGGTTTTCGCATCTTCGATTATGACGAAACGAACGATTGAAGCCGTAAAATTATGTCATGAACTCGGGCATCGAATTGTTCTGATTACCGATTTGTCGCCATGTCCGGCATCTTCTTATGCGGATGCTGTTCTTAAGGCGGTACCAAGTAAAAATCGCTTTTCTATTATACCAATCTTGGCAATTGCCGAAGCGATCATTATTGAATTGGGCAGGCAAACATCTGAAGAATCGATACATAATCTAGAAAAAATCGGAAGTGTGCTGCGTGACAAAAATATCTCGATTTAGTCAGGTCCAGAAGCTGTAGTTCTTGTTAGAAATAACGAAGAACTACAGCTTTTTTTATGCCCTCAACCAATATTTTGTTAAAAAATCTAACAAACAACTTGTTGGGATAATCGGCATTGGAACGATGGGGAGTATGGCGGCCTGGCAATTAGCCAGTAAGGGAATGTCGGTAATCGGGTTTGAGCAGTTTGGTATCGGCCATGATCGTTCCGCCGCAGGAGGAGAATCGAGATTGTTCCGTACAGCTTACAAAGAAGGTGCACAATATGTTCCACTGCTTCAGGAAGCTAAAAAACTATGGAGGCAATTGGAGGAAGAAACTGCTACAACCTTGCTAACGCTAACAGGCGGATTGACCATTGGGAACCCCAATGATGATGTCATTCTAAACGTCCAAAAGTCGATTAAAGACTATCAGTTAGACTGTAAACTATTAGACTATGAAGAAGCTAAAAAAAAATACCCGCAGCATCGTTTGCTAAAGGATGAAATGATGATCTTGGATAAGGAGGCGGGGTTTATTCGTCCAGAATTAGCCGTTGTAGCCGCGGCCTCACGTGCCAAACAGCTAGGAGCCGAAATCCGCAGCTATTGTACGGTAGAAAGAATCGAACAGTGGGGCACCAAGATCAAGGTTACGGCTAATGGAGAAAGCTATGTCGTAGAAAAATTACTCATCACCGCAGGACCTTGGGTAACCAAATTAATTCCTTCCTTTCAACCGTTCATCAGTGCAAAAAAAATCATTCTAACGTGGTTTCCAGCAGAAGATATTCGGCAGTTTCAAGGCGATCGTTTCCCTGTTTTTACAAGAACGACAGAAGGAACTCGCTTCTTCGGAGCCCCTACCGTCGATCATTCGATGGTAAAAGTAGGGGTTAGTCTTCCGATGAGTATCGTAAACGACGTCGACCATCTGAATCGAACCGTCGAACTTCAAGAAATAGAAAAGTCTCGCGCGTTAATATCTAAATACTTTAACGGGCTGTATCCAGACCCAACCCGGACAAGCGCCTATATGGATGCATATACCGCTGATGATCATTCGATTATCGGTAATGTACCAGACCTTGCCAATGCCTACGTGTTTGGTGGCTTTTCCGGCCATGGGTTTAAGATGGCACCAGCGCTTGGAAAGCTAGCGGCCAGTCTGTTATCAGAGGAGACCCATAACTTTACGATTGACCAGCTAAGCCCGACACGCTTTACAGCGATGGTCTAAATAGATAGAAACAGGAGGAATTACTAGATGAATTATCGAATTGGAGTAGATACAGGCGGTACCTTCACCGATGTATCGTTAATGAATGAGCAGACGGGAGAAATGTTTATTACAAAGGTCCCATCCACACCAACCAATCCTTCTCTGGCTGTTATTAACGCAGTGAAGCAAATCGTCACGGAGACGGGGATTGACTTTGAACAGATTTCCTTCTTTATTCATGGTTCTACGGTGGCGACAAATGCCCTGCTCGAGGGAAAGGGTTCAAGGACAGCATTAATTACGACTAAAGGCTTTAAGGATGTACTGCAAATTGGCCGGCAAACACGGCCGAAGTTGTATGACTTTAGGGCACGAAGATCGGACCCATTAGTGCCAAGAAACCTTCGATTCGAACTGGATGAACGAATGGATTATCTCGGCAACATCATTCGGGAAGTCGATAGAAAGGAAGTCTTACAACTGGCAGAGGAGTTAAAAGCAAACAAAATTACGTCTGTCGCGATTTGCTTTATGCATTCGTACATCAATGCAGCGAATGAACAGAAGGTAAAGGAGATTTTAGCAGAAGCGCTTTCCGATCTTCCAATCACACTGTCTTGTGAAGTGCTGCCAGAGATTAAAGAATATGAGCGTACTAGTACTGTTGTGGCGAATGCCTATGTGCTGCCAAAAATGAAATTTTATCTTGGACATTTAAAGTCTGCTTTGAACGAATTAGATATTCCAAGCAGCTTATATATTATGCAATCGAACGGCGGAATTATCAGTGCAGAAACCGCGATGAATATGCCGATTCGTACCGTTTTATCTGGTCCTGCTGGCGGTGTGCTTGCCGGTAGTCTTGTTGCCCAGAATACGGAGTTTAAAAATATTATTACCATAGATATGGGAGGAACAAGTCTAGACACCGCGTTGATTGAGAAGGGAATCCCACAGTATACGACCATCAGTGACGTTGAAGGACGTCCAATCAAGGTTCCGATGATTGATATGCATACGATTGGTTCTGGCGGTGGCAGTATTGCCTGGATTGATACGGGTGGTGCCCTCCGTGTGGGCCCTCATAGTGCTGGTGCCGATCCTGGTCCTGTTTGTTACGGAAAAGGCGGAACCGAGCCAACCGTAAGTGATGCGAACGTGATACTCGGCCGGTTGAATCCGGACTCGATTTTAGGCGGAAGAATGAAAATGGATGTAGAGTCAGCGAGAAAGGTCGTGAAAGAAAAGATAGCTGACCCATTAGGCATTACCGTAGAAGAAGCGGCCGAAGGGATTTTAAAGGTAATTAACGCGAATATGGTAAGAGGAATTCGTGTGATTTCAGTGGAAAAAGGGCATGATCCTCGTGATTTTTCGTTAATGGCGTTTGGTGGAGCTGGTCCGCTGCACGCGGTGGATATTGCAAGAGAAATCGGGTCAAAGGAAGTGATTATCCCCCCTACCCCAGGTATTACCTGTGCGACAGGGATGTTGATGGCAGATGTTAAGCATGATTATGTCAAAGCTTTTTCTGCTCCTTTATCGGAAATCACACATGACCATTTAAACGTTAGGATCAATGACTTAATCGTCAAAGCGAGAAAAGACTTAACCGAAGAAGGGTTTTCCACAGAAGCCTCCGAGCTGCGAGCGAGCTTGGACCTTCGTTACCTTCACCAAGCATATGAAATTACGATCCCACTAAACAGCTTGTACGTGACCGGTCAAATCATAACTGAAGCCATGGCTACCTTCCATGATACACATAAGAATATATACGGCTTTAACCGCATAGGAGAGAAGCTTGAAATGGCCAATATCCGCTTAGTCGGCATCGGAAAAATTAAAAAAGTTAAAAACGATCATAGAAAAGCGGCAAAGGCACTTGAATTGAAACCAATCGGCAAACGGGCTGTTTATTTTGAAACGTCCTTCTATGAAACACCTGTCTACCAGCGCAGTGATCTTAATACCGAGACCGTGATTTCGGGCCCGGCGATTATTGAACAGCTTGATTCAACGATCATTGTCTACCCGGAACAAACAGCGATCACCACCCTAGACGGAAATCTGATTATTAACTTGTCCAATGTGGAAGCAAAGGAGGAAGAACAGTATGTTCTCTCGTAAGATTGATGGCATCACACTCGAGGTTATGAAAAATGCCTTTTATACGATCGCAGAAGAAATGGGTGTTACGCTCATTCGCACTGCTCTATCAACCAACATCAAGGACCGAATGGACTGTTCGACTGCCATCTATACGAAAAATGGCGATCTCGTAGCGCAAGCTGAGCATGTCCCTCTTCACCTTGGCTTAATGCCTTCTGTTGTCCATGAGGTTCTCAAGCTCTTTCCGCCAGATCTGTTAAAAGAAGGTGATGCGATTTTAATCAATGACCCGTACATCAGCGGCTCTCATCTTCCTGATATTTTTATGATTAGTCCGATCTTTTTACACGGGAAACTTGTAGGACTTGCCGCAAATATCGCCCACCATGTTGATGTGGGGGGACTTTCTCCAGGTAGTATGTCAGTAAAAGCAACGGAGATTTTCCATGAAGGATTGCGGATCCCAGCTGTTCGTATACAACGAGAGGGTGTATTGGATCAAGAAATGATCCGCCTTTTGGAAAAAAATGTCCGAACCGGAAAAGAAGTACTCGGAGACATTTATGCACAACTGGCAGCCAATAAAGTCGCGGAAACTCGCTTAATTGATCTGATCGAAAAGCACTCTGTTGATTTTGTTTTTGACTGTATGGAAGAGATCATGAACTATTCAGACCGAAGAATGAGGGCAGCCATCACAAAGGTACCTAATGGAAGCTATCAATTTAAAGATATCCTCGAGGGAGACGGAATAACCGAAGATGAGTTAGAGATTCAAGCTTTAGTAAAAGTTGCTGAGGACACCATTGAAGTGGATTTCACCGGCTCTGCCAAGCAAACGCAAGGACCCGTCAACTCGACACACGGTGTCACCAATGCCTGCGTGTACTATGCCTTAAAAGCGATATTGGATTCAGAGGTTCCGCCTAATGCAGGAACGTACCGCAGTATAAAAATCCATGCTCCAAAAGGAACGATCGTCAACCCTAATTTTCCGGCGCCGGTTTCCAACGCGAACTCCAACACATCTCAACGAATCACTGATACGATCTTCGGTGCTCTCGTTCAAGTATTACCGGAAAGGTCAATGGCTGCTTGTTCGGGGACGATGAACGGTTTTGCTATTGGAGGATTCGACCCAGAGAAAGAGAGCTATTTTTCCTATGTGGAAACATACGGTGGCGGTCAGGGAGGTTTACTTGATTTAGATGGGATGGATGGCGTTCATACCAATATGACCAACACGTTAAATACACCAGTAGAGGTGATGGAACAGACCTTTCCGTTCTTTGTAAATAAATATGGGCTGATTGATGGTAGCGGCGGTGCTGGAAAATTCCGCGGCGGATTAGGAATGGAAAGAGAGTTGACCCTGCTCGGCGATGATTTCACGATTACCTTGATGTCCGACCGTCAGAAACATCAGCCATGGGGATTATTTAATGGAAAAGGCGGACAAACCTCTTCTTGCACGCTTGTAACCCCAGAAGGAGAAAAAATGGCTCTTTCTTCGAAGGTTACGATGAAGGCGGATAAAGGAAGTAAGATTCGTTTAGCGACTGCTGGTGGAGGCGGATATGGTTCTCCATTCGAACGCGATCCGCAATTCGTCTTAAAGGATGTTGTATTAGGGCACATAGATTTTCAACAGGCAAAGGAGGATTACGGCGTGGTCCTAGAAGAAGAGGGCATAGCGGTTCATGAAGCGGAGACCAGTCGTGTACGCCTTGCCCAATATTCTTAACAAGGAGATGATTCAATTGAAAGAACAGGAGAAAGTATTAAAAAGTGATGGTTCTGAGATGGACGAGGTGGTTTCACCTCCAGGCAAGATGTTTGGACTATTCATTGGGTTAATCATTTTAACCTTTGCGTATGTGTACGGTTGGTCATTTTTATTAGGTAAATAATTAAAGAGGGGATGGATGGGAATGGCAGCAACTCTTTTTGCGATTTATTTCTTGGTCATGATTCTAGTTGGTCCGTGGGCTGCGAAGAAGATGAATAAAAAGGATTCCGGCGACTTTATCCTTGCCGGCAGAGCGGTTCCTACATGGCTGGTAACAGGTGGTATCGTTGCTACTCTGATTAATTCGGCAACCCTTTTGGGGTATGGGGGTTCCGGTTTTTCTCTAGGTATATCAGGATATTTTGCTAGTTTAGGGTTTGTGGTCTGTTTAATGTGGATGGGCTACTGGTTTATTCCGCGCTTAAGAAGAACCAATATCACCACCATCCCAGAATTGTTTGAGCGGTTTTTTGGCTGGCCCCATCGTCTCGTTTCGACCATCTTAGTCATTTGTCGTGATTTAGGGGTTACCGCGGGAGCAGCGATTGGAATGGCGGTTGTGTTCCGATCGGTGTTTGACATTTCCTTGGATTTAGCGCTGGTGATTACCCTAGCGGTGACACTTGCCTTTACGATTCTTGGCGGAATGTGGGCGGTTATGATTACCGATACGATCCAAGCAGCTATTATTCTCATCGGTACCACACTTTTGATTCCATTAGGGATTGCTTATATTGGCGGCTGGACAGAATTCGTCAACCTCATCCCAGCAACACATATCGATGTATGGAATGCAGGCGAATCGCAAACAATTGCCTGGATTATTGCAGGTGCATTAACATGCCTTGGTTATCAAACGTTAATTCAACGAGGACTGTCTGCAGAAAGTGATGAAGTGGCGAGAAAGTCTTTTAGAAATGGCGGGTTGATTGCCATCGCCTGGTACATGGTTCCGTTCCTAATTGGAACCTTAGCGGTTGTGATTTTCCCTACGATTTCGCCTTCTGAAGCCTTTATTTCAATGACATCCCTGTTCGGTTCGATTGGCGGTCTTATTTTTTCCGTTATTATTGTTGCCTCCTGTATATCGACACTTAGCTCAACGGTATTAACGACTGCCTCCAATATTTCTTTGGATGTTTACAAGCGATTGATTAATCCAGACGCTTCTGAGAAAACAACCGTTTTAGTAACGAGAATTTCGATTGTCGTTGTTGCGATTGCAGGTACGCTCATCGGCCGTTCGCTGCCTTATATCTTGGAATTGCTGCTGACCGGAGGAAGGATCATGGCGGCATCGTTAACACCTGTATTATTGGCCTTGATTTTTTGGAAGACCGCGAGAAAAGCCTATATATCTACCATTTTAGCGATGATCATAGGAGCCGTGGGTACCGTTATTGGTATTATTATAGGCAACCAAGCGGCAGGCAGTGCAGGCGGAGAAGTCGTCTTCGTATGGTCGTTAGATCCGATTTTCATGGGCTTGCCGTTTACTTTAATCGTACTTATCTTTGGAACACTTATTGAAACTAGAATGAGAGAAAATAAACTTTTAAAACCTGAAAAAAAGATATCATAATAATAAAAATGAAGGGACGGTCTTCTGCTTCGGGGAGGATTCCGTCCTTTATTTTTGAAAGGAATGATTGATTTGCTTTTTGCTAGCACAGCACTTCATGGCAAGCATGTACTGATTACAGGAGCCACGGGGGGAATCGGTTACGAAACGGCCAAAATGGCGGCAGCCTGTGGTGCTACTGTTTCAATTACTGGAAGAAACGAAAGTAAGTTGGTTGCTTTATACGAAAGATTGAAGCCGATCACTGATGAAAGTAAGATTGCTATGTTTGCTGCTGATATGGGTTTCGAGGATGACCGCTTGAAGCTGATTGAGTATTGTGAAGGGAAATTAGGTGTGATCACAGGGCTTGTAAACGCCGCAGGAATTGCTGAGAACATCATTTTAGACGAATTAGACGAGGAAAAGCTGGGCGAAATTATGCATCTTAATTACACATCCTCGGTTCTATTAACCAAGGAAATTTATAAAAAAATGAAGGAACAGCGGAAAGGGGCTATCGTTAATGTGGCCTCACTCTCTGGTCTAAGAGGAACCTACGGGGGAACTGCCTATGCTTCGAGTAAATTTGCTTTAATCGGCTTCACTCAATCCCTTGCATTAGAAGCCATCAAGTCCAATATTAATGTAAACGCCGTTTGCCCCGGGTTTGTCGACACACCGATGGCACGTCAGCTAATTAGCAAAAAGGCAGAGGAAGCTGGAATCCCGTATGAGGAGCAGATGACAAAGATAGAAACAGGATTCCCATCAGGGAGGCTAACCACCCCAGAAGAAGTTGCCACTACCATTATCTTCATGCTTTCCGGCGCCGTAGGAAACCTAGTCGGTGAGTCAATCAAGATCTCGGGCGGGGTTGTAGTTTAAAAGTTGAGCGGGAGTTGCGCGGGGACGGTTCTACTGCCAGTAGAACCGTCCCTTTGATTCCTCTCTTTTTTGATTTACAATATATTCAGATAATAGGGGGGAGGTGGGGCTTGTGTTTGTTGTGGTGATGTTTTTGGGTGTTTTGATGCCGATTGTGGGGTTTGTGGTGTTGGTGATGTTAAGGTTGTTGGATGAAGAGCTTGATGTTTTGGAGTTGGAGAATATTAAGGTTCGGCTTGAGAAGGAAGAAACAAAGGGCGGCAAGAAGGTGGTTGGCCGGGCAATTATTTTCTCCTTATTAGTAGTAGGCGTGCTGTTTATCATCCAGACATGGGTTGCCGCACTAATTTGGCCTGATTATACAACATTCGAAAATGCTGATGTTGCGTTTTACCAAATTGCTGAAGTTGCAGGGGGACCTTGGTTAAAATGGACAACCATCTTAGCAACAGCATTGGCATGGGGAATTGCAGATGCATTGGTAGCACAAGCGGCCGCGGATTCTTTATAGTATGGCACGTGACAAGAAGCTGCCTAAGATTCTATCAAAGGTCCATAAAAAGTACCAGACACCGTATATTAGTACCCTGCTTGTTGCTGGTATTTCCCTTGTTGTAACTTTGGGGTTTGCTTCGCAGATTAATAGTCTTGCATCCCTTGTTAACTTTGGTGCATTAACTGCGTTCTTATTCCTGCATCTTTCGGTTATTAACTACTTCATCCGCAAGCAAAAGAGCAAGGATTACCTAAACCATCTAGTTTTCCCTTTAATCGGGTTTGTCATAATCGGCTTTGTTTGGTATAGTCTTGACCCCACCTCGAAAATGCTCGGATTCGGCTGGATGGCGGTCGGAATCATCTACATGATCTACCTAAAACTAGCCAAAAAAGACTCAAATCTAAATGTAGAGTAAAATGACGCGGGGACGGTTCTCCTGCTTCCGTTAGGAAGCAGCAGAACCGTCCCTGCGCATTAACAAATAGATGAAGTACGGGGCGCCGATAAGAGATACGATGATTCCGGCTGGGATTCCTTCGGCGGTTGTGATGTTTCTTCCGATGGTGTCGGCGGTTAAGAGGAGCCAGCCGCCGATGAGGATGCTCACCGGTATGAACAGCTGATTTCTTGGGCCGACCAATCGTTTTGCGATATGCGGGGCCATTAGTCCGATAAAGGCGATGCCGCCTGTAACGGATACGGCCGACGCCGCAAGGGCCACCGATGCTATTAATAATTGGATCCGCTCTTTTTCAATCCGAATCCCGACGCCTACTGCAACGGGTTCACTTAGCCCGAGGATGTTGAGCCGATTCGCTTTGTAAAGGGTAAACGGAATCAAAATCACAAGCCACGGAAGCAGCGCCAAAATGAATGGCCAGTCGGTACCCCATATATTTCCTGCTAGCCATTTGGCAATGAAGTCAACCTTTTGCCGATCTGCCGAAGAAATTAAAACAATCATAACTCCGGAAAGTGCCAGGGAAAAGCCGACCCCGACAAGCACCAGCCTGATCGGCTGAAGCCCGACATGACGCTTATAAGAAAATAAGTAAAGCAAGACCGTGGTCAGGACTGCACCTAGGAAAGCAACCACCGGCAATAGATAAATAAACGTCCCGGGTTCGATTGGAAAAAATAAAAAGTAGACGGCAATGGCTACTCCAGCACCAGAGTTGATTCCGATGATGCCGGGTTCAGCTAAATCATTTCGTGTAATTCCTTGCAGGATGGAGCCGGATAAAGCCAAGGCCATCCCAGCGAGCACGGTAATGACGATGCGCGGCAGGCGAATATCGAATAGCACAAATTCTTCTTTGAACGTCCCTTGACCCAGTAAGGTTGGAAGCAAGCGGTCATAGGAAAGAGAGGAATAGCCCAATCCGGTGGCAACCACAATCGTGACAACAATCAAACCAGCTAGCACGGCGAGGACGATTCGTTGTTTTTTTAGTAATGATGGATGGATCATGAGAAGCTCTTGCCCCCTTTACGGACAATCATCAGGAAAAATGGCAGTCCAATGATCGCAATGATGGCAGCAACAGGTGTTTCATAGGGAGCGTTGATGGTCCGGCCGAGTGTGTCGGCAAATAGCATAAAACTTGCTCCGACGATTGCCGAAAACGGGATGATCAACCGGTAATCTGTTCCGACAATCGCCCGGACGATGTGCGGGACCATTAACCCAATGAATGCCATGTTTCCAACAAGGGCAACCGAAGCCCCTGCTAATAGAATAATAACCAAGAAAAGAATAACCTTGATCGTGGCGATTTTCTGGCCAAGGCCAATTGCGACTTCTTCACTTAAACTAAGAATCGTCAGCTGGCGTGACAGCATGAGGGATACGATCACACCAATCACAATAACGGGAACAATCATCCCCAGCTGCCCCCAAGTCGTTCCGATTAAACCACCCGCCGTCCACATGGAAACATCCTTTGAAATTTTAAACATAAGGCCGATTCCTTCAGCGATAGCAAACAGAAAGGTGGAAATGGCCGTCCCCGCTAGCACAATTCTTAACGGTGAAAAACCACCCTTTTTTGCTGCACCAATCCCAAATACAAGCAGTGAACCAATACCTGCCCCAACAAAGCAAGCGAGCATCATCACAAAATAGTTAGCGGTTGAAATGAACGCAAGAGTGATGGCAAGGGCTGCATTGGCTCCGGCCGTTAACCCGAGCAGGCCAGGATCTGCAAGGGGATTTCGGGTGATTCCCTGCATGATCGCGCCAGCTACAGCGAGGGCGATACCGACAAAAATCGCTGCAACTTCACGCGGCAGACGGATCTCACGGATGATGTTTATTTTTTCCCCTGAGCTGTTGGAGGTAAGGGCTAACCAAACATCTCTGACTGAGATATCCGCTGCGCCAAACACCATAGCGGCTGTAAAGGCTCCCGCTAACACCAGGAGTCCTAGAATTAGTTTGTATACAAATGGAGTTTTTTTCATCATTGGTTTCTCAACTCTTTTTTATAAAATAAAGATCCGTCCAGCTCCAGGTGTTGAATATGGAAAAAAGAGGGAGCGAACTCCCCCTTAGCTAGTTTCCTAGAAATGATTCTTTGAAGAATGTAAGTTGTTTTTCAAGTGTGACTGGGTCACTGAAGGATGCGCCTTGACCCTGCATTTCAAATAGATGGCCATTTTTTACAGCTGGAATGTTTTTATAGGTTTCTGTTTCTTGGAAGGAAGTATCCGCATCAGAGTACTTGCTTAAAATCACATAGTCGCCTGCGTATTCCGGAAGTACTTCTGCAGAAAGGGCAAAGTATCCAGACTGTAAAGCCATTTCTTTTACCTTTTCAGGCATTTTTAAGCCCATTGCTTGATATAAAATTTCTGTTCCGCGCGCCCAGTTATCTCCGAAAACATACAGATCCTTGCCATAGGCTTCCATTACAGAAACAGTGGCATCTTCGCCGATTTTTGCTTTGATTTCTTTGCCGGCAGCTTCCGCGCGTTGTTTAAAGTCTTCGACCCACGCTGTTGCTTCTTCTTCTTTGTTCAAAAGCTTTCCGATTTCAATATGCTGTGTTAAGTAATCGACTTTCCCCCATGTAAACGTTACGGTTGGGGCAATTTCATTTAACTTATCCACGTTTTTAATATTCGATAATCCAATGATTAAGTCTGGTTCAAGTTCGATGATTTTTTCTAAGTTTTCATCTGAAACTTCTTCGACATCTTTCATTTCTTTTGCAAACGTAGGGTTGTTTTTTGACCAAACATCAACTCCTACAACATTCACACCTAAATCTAGTACGTTACCAGTAAAGCCTGATAGTAAAATCACTCGTTTTGGGTTGGCTGGAACTTCAACTGGTCCGGTCTCAGATTGGTAGGTAATCATTTCTGGTTCTGCTGGCTTTTCTTTTGCTGCTGAGTCTTGTTCCTTACTGCCGCAAGCACTAATAATGAGCGTTAACAGCAGGATAAATGGTAGTAATCTTTTTTTCATGGTGGTGTTCTCCTCTTAATAGGTTATAGGTTAAGCACATTGGCTTGTTTGTTCGGGGGTCGCGCCCGATTTCTGCATCGATTTGAAACACTTTTCTGAGTATATTTTTGCTGATGACTTCTTCGCATGTTCCCGCTTTCACGACTTCTCCGTTTTTCATCGCGATAATATGGTCTGCGAACCGGGCTGCTTGGTTTAAATCATGAAGGACCATGACGATGGTACGCCCCTGCTCACGATTTAATTTTTGCAAAAGCTCTAGTACCTCGAGCTGGTGTGCCATGTCTAAGTAGGTCGTCGGTTCATCAAGGAAAATGATGTCCGTTTCTTGTGCCAGGGCCATCGCAATCCAAACCCGCTGGCGCTGTCCTCCGGATAGGGCGTCGACCGGACGATACTTGAACTCGATTGTTCCGGTGACTTCGAGTGCCCAGTCAATGACTTCGATGTCTTGCTTGGTAAGGCGGCCGAAACCTTTTTGGTAAGGGAAGCGGCCATAGGATACGAGTTCGCCAACCGTCAAACCGCTTGCGCCTTCTGGTGACTGCGGCAGAATCGCCATTTTTTTGGCGAGTAGCTTTGTGTTTTCTCTTAAGATGTTTTTTCCGTCTAATACAACCGCGCCGGACTGATTCGAAATGATCCGGGTGATGGCTTTTAAGAGAGTCGATTTTCCGCAGCCATTTGAACCGATGATCGTCGTGATCTTCTTGTCAGGAATGTGGACACTGAGATTTTTCACGATTAACTGGTCTTCATAACCAATGTTTAGATCCTCTGTGTAAAGACGAACCATTTAGAAACCTCCTTTGGGTTGTGGTTGTGCCTGAAGTGATTTTGGTGATAATGATTATCACTCTCATGTCCTAACTATAATTTGCTGCTATGTTTCTGTCAACGACAAATTTGTGAACAAAAAGATACCTTTGAGTAGGTGGTTGAGTGTGAACACAATTTAGTCAAAGTTTTTTAAAAATTTTAAAAAAAGGATTTGAAATTGATAATCGTTTTCATTTATCATATAAAAGAGAATGATAATCTTTATCAATTACAAAATGACATTTTACGGCCGGGAGGGATGTTGTGGTGAATTTACTGAAAACGATGACAGAAGAAAACCTAAAGAGTTTCATCAGTTGTCCCTACAAGTTTTATTATGAGACAGTGGAGAAGAAGAGACGTCCGCTTGATTGGCGGCAGATGGTTCAGCATGTAGTGAACCAGGTTGTCTATTCTTATTTTAAGCAGCCAGCTGAGCAGCGACATCCCATGGCTGTGCTGAAATTAGTAGAACAGTATTGGACCAAGGTCCCTCTTGGATTATTTGAATCGAGAACACATTACTATATGGTGGTTGCGAAAATTACTGATTATTTAATGCAATATTTGAATAGGGAAGTGAATACACAACCGCCTTTGTTTTTATTTGAAAAATTTAAAACCCAAATTGAAGAGCTAAACATTGAACTTTCGTTAACATTTGATGTTGGTGAATGGTCGAGTTCATCTTTTATCGTAAAAAAATACTTGGTTGAGGCAAGTGCGGAAATGCTGCATCTTTATCAGCTATTAATCGTTGTTTTTTCCGATCAAGTTTTTAAAAAGATTCCTGAGAAAATTGAGGTTGTCACTTTACTGGATGGAAAGAAGCATGTGTTTTATCCGTCTGAGGAGAAGGTGAGTGAGGGTCTTTACTATCTGCAGGTGATCAAACAGATGATGGAGGAATCAACGGGTTTTCAGAAGTGGTCTAATGAAGAGGAATGCCGGTCTTGTCCGTTTCAAACGGCATGCGAGCGGGTTGAGGAAAAATTTGTTGAAAAATCATATTTTTCATAATGGGAGTGTGCGGACATGGAACAGAAGGAATTATTTGATGTAACCATTATCGGTGGGGGACCAGCAGGGCTTTATTCTGCATTTTATAGTGGTTTAAGGGAAATGAAAACGAAAATCATTGAATTTCAACCAGAGCTTGGCGGCAAGTTGCATTGTTATCCTGAAAAAATGATCTGGGATGTTGGCGGGCTGACTCCTGTACCTGGTGCCATCCTTATGAAACAACTTGTCCAGCAGGGGCTGACGTTCAATCCAGAAGTAGTGCTGAATGAAAAAGTGGAAAAGATTACCCAGGATGACCAGGGGATTTTTGCTTTGAAGGGCTCTTCAGGTCAGGTTCATTATTCAAAAACGGTGATTGTCGCTGTTGGAAGTGGAATCTTGAAGCCGCAAAAACTAGCGATAGAGGGTGCGGAAAGGTTTGAAGTGACCAATTTGCATTACACCGTGAAATCTTTGAAGCAATTCAAAGGGAAGACCGTGTTAATATCGGGCGGCGGAAATTCTGCGATTGACTGGGCCAATGAATTAGCACCGTTTGCGAAAAAGGTGTATGTCGTGTATAGAAGAGATGCGCTGAAGGGGCATGAGGCACAGGTGTCGCAATTATTAAACGGTTCGGCTGAATGTTTCTTGCAATCTACGATTACGAAGCTTTGTGCAGCAAGTCAGCGTGATCAGATTGAACGTGTGGAGCTAACCAACCAGGAAACAGGCGAAGTGATGAGTTTGGCTGTGGATGAGGTGGTCGTGAATCATGGCTATGAACAGGATGCGTCCTTGCTACAGAACAGTGAGATGAATATTGAAATGAAGGATCAATATTATATCGCCGGAAATGCCGTTTGCGAATCGACCATTCCAGGCTTGTATGCGGCAGGGGATATCCTCGCATACGAAGGAAAATTGAACCTCATCGCAGGCGCCTTCCAAGATGCAGCAAACGCCGTCAACAAAGCCAAACAACACATCCAGCCGGGCGCCAGCAAATTCGCAATGGTCTCCTCCCACAACGAACTATTAAAAGAACGCAATAAAGAGTTAATAAAGTGACGTAGGGACGGTTCTGCTTCCTTGAGGAAGCAGGAGAACCGTCCCTTTGCTAAATTAATTTGAGGGGAAGTCTTTTTGTGATTCAGACGGTTGTTGTTACTCTTTTTCAAGTGATTGTTCCCCTTTCGATTCCGGTGATTGCCGGTGCTCTGATTGCACGTTTTAAGGAGCTTGAGATCAAATCGCTTTTGACCTTTACTTTGTATTATTTAAGTCCTGCGATTATTTTCGATACGTTGATGACGGCTCATGTTTCGCATGAAGATATCTTCAACACACTCGCTTTTTCTTTGCTGAATCTTGTCCTGCTATGGGCGATTGCCAATGGCTTAGGAAGGTTATTACGCTTTTCTGCAAGTGAAACAGCAGGATTAACCCTGATTTCCTCTTTCACGAACAGTGTTAATTATGGACTTCCGCTTGTGTTACTTGCTTTTGGTAAACTAGGTCTTGATAAGGCTTCTGTTTATGTCATATGCCAAATGGTAATTGTCAATACAATCGGCATCTACTTTGCGGCACGCTCGCAATTTTCGATTAAGAATGCAATTAAATCTGTTTTTTCCCTTCCGGCGATTTATGCGGCATTGCTGGCATTGGTCCTTCGGAGCTTCAATCTTTCTGTTCCAGTAGAGATTGCTACAGGGATTTCGATGGTTGCCCAAGCTTACTCTCCGGTTGTCATGGCGATTTTAGGAGCTCAGATGGTTACGGTGACAAGAGATAAACAACTATCAAAGAATTCTGGAGTTTTTTGGACTGGGATGGCGGTT
The DNA here is from genome assembly GCF_001940785.1 of Bacillus sp. MRMR6. Classification (GTDB taxonomy): domain Bacteria; phylum Bacillota; class Bacilli; order Bacillales; family Cytobacillaceae; genus Neobacillus. Next base: position 106,287 of record NZ_MSLS01000009.1, on the reverse strand, counting down.
CGGTTGCTGATCTCTCCGTTCGTTGCTTTACTTTGTATATACATCTTAAAGATAGAAGGAATATTGCAGTCTGTCCTTTTTATTTTGGCATGCATGCCGGTAGCTGTAAATGCCGTTATCCTGGCTGAGAAATTTAACGCTTCACCCAAAATCGTATCAAAATGCATACTCTGGACAACCATCATCTCTTTCTTCATTCTTCCGTTTTTGATTGTATTGGTAAAGTGACGTAGTGACGATTCTCCTGCTCCCTTGAGGGAAGCAAGAGAACCGTCACTATGTTTTTCCATTATCCTCGTATAAGAAATATAGTAGAATGGTAGTATTGTTTAAAAGTATTTTTTTATTAGATGGGGTCTTATATTATGCCATATCAGTTAGTAGTTTCTATTATTGTGGTGAGTTTGGCGGGAATATTAAGTTTGGGTTTATGCTTGTTTGCACAATTCAAGCTTAGGGATGCACCAGGTTCAAAGTATTACGTATTGATTACGCTTTTGTCGACCATTTTCACATTTGCCTATGTCTATGAGCTAAGAAGTACTTCTTTGGAACAGATTAAATTTTGGCTGAATATCGAATATCTTGTTATGCCCTTTATCCCTGTCTTTGTTTTGATGATGTCCCTTGAATTTGTTGGTCACCGCTTAAAACCGTTTTTTACTTATCTTTTGTTTTTGATTCCGATGATGACCATCTTTATGCAGGGAACAAATGATCACCATCATTTTCATCATATTTCCATTGAGGTAAGAAGTGACACCCCTTTTCCAATAGCGCAAATTGATTGGGGTCCTTGGTTTTATGTTCACTCCATTTTTCTTTTTTTGTGTTTAATGATCAGTATCATCGTGTTATTGATGGAGGTTAGAAAGGCAAAACATCGATTTCGAATGCAAATCCTTTTAATGGCAGCAGGCATCCTTACACCGATCATCGCCAATTATTTTTACATAAATGGTCAAAGCCCTTATAACATTGACTTAGGTCCGATTTCGATGAGTCTCTCTTTTGTCTTGCAAGGTTCTGCACTTATCTATTACCAAATGTTCAATGTCACACCAATTGCAAGGGATAGAGTGTTTGAAAGCATGAGAGAGGGAGTCGTAGTGGTCAATCAAAATGGAGTGATCGTGGACTACAATCCCGCTGTGAAAAAGGTTATGACCAATCTTACTCCCAAAACAATTGGAATGCCGATAATAGAAGTGGTTTCCGAAAATGGTGAACTGGCTGAGATTATCTGTTTAGGACAAGAATGTGATTTTGCCTTGGTTTCGGATGAGAATGGGGCCATGATCCACTACCATATACAATTCTCTTCTGTGAAAAATAACAATCATCAAGATATCGGGAAAATGATTATGTTTGATGATGTAACGGAAAGAGTGCTTCTTCAGGAGAAGTTGAAAGAACTGGCCTGTTTTGATGGGTTAACACAAGTGTATAATCGGACTTTCTTCATTCAGGAGGCGGAAAGGATGTTAGAGGTCCTTAGGAAGAGTGGCGGGGATGTATCAATCATCATGTTTGATATTGACCATTTTAAAAGTATAAACGATTCCTTTGGGCATGAAGCAGGGGACCGGGTATTAGCTGATATTACGGGTGTCGCAAAGGAGTGCATTCGCAGCAGAGACATTGTTGGCCGGTATGGTGGAGAGGAATTTATCCTCTTCATGCCGGACACCGCATCAGACGAAGCATGGGAGATTGCAGAAAACATCCGCTTGGAAATCGCTGATACTGTGTTCAATGAAGTCAACATTAAGGTCACAGCTAGTTTTGGAATTGCCTCCACAACCGCAACTGAAATGGAAAACGATTATACGATAAAAAATATCATGAACAAAGCCGACCAGGCTCTTTATACTGCAAAGAGAAATGGCAGAAACTGTGTTAAAAGAGGAAGCGTGGGGACGGTTCTCACTGCGTCAAATATTTCTTGGTTAGAATGAAATTGAGCTCTCAAACATGGATTTATCCATAGGATTAGGGCCTCTTTACTTGAGGTAGAGGAAGCAGGAGAACCGTCCCTCTGCATACCTCTACATAAAGGTGGTTGTAGTAGAATGATGAAAAAGAATACCAGATCTCTTTATGTTACGATGTGGAGATGGCATTTTTATGCGGGGTTGTTTTTTGCGCCGTTGATTTTGTTGTTGACAGTCTCTGGTGCGGTTTATCTGTTCAAACCTCAGATAGAACACATAATTTATGAAAAATACTATGAAGTTAGGGTAACGGGAGAAAAAATACCAGTTTCTGAACAAATAGAAACGGTTTTGGATCATTATCCAGAATCGTCTGTACGGAAATATCGGCCTGGTGAGGAGAGTTCACGTTCATCGGAGGTTCATATTTTACTCGATCACGAAACGGTAACGGTCTTTGTTAATCCCTATACAGGTGAAATTATAGGTGAGTTACCTAATAAAAGTCGATTATTTGACCGTATAGAGGAATTTCATGGGGAGCTGATGCTTGGAACCTTTGGGGATAGAGTGGTGGAATTAGCTGCCTGTTGGACGCTTGTTTTGATTGTAACAGGTCTTTACTTATGGTTTCCTACTAGTAAAACAAAGGTACGTGGCCTATTGATACCAAGATTCACAAGCGGCAAAAATCTATTAATCAGAGATTTACATGTCGTCCCTGGCTTTTGGATATCAGCAGGACTCACCTTTCTCCTTATTACGGGGTTATTGTGGTCAGGTTTTTGGGGGACAAACGTGCAAAATTTAGTAACGAACAGTGGTTTTGGGTACCCTCCATCGATCTGGGTAGGAAGTGCCCCTAGCTCGACCGTTAAAACAAAGGAAATTGCCGATGTTTCTTGGGCGGCACAGAATCTTCCGGTGCCTTCATCTCAAATCCAGGGGTATATTCCTGTTTCAATCGATGATGTGGTCACCGTTGCGAAGGACATTAACGTGCATCCAACTTATACGGTTATTTTTCCACGTACAAAAGAGGGAGTTTATACCTTATCTGCATTCCCCCCGAAAGCAAGGGATGAAGCGACTGTTCACATTGATCAGTATACTGGCKCTGTGTTAGCTGATTATCGTTATAGTCATTACGAACCTATTGGAAAAATATTGGCTTGGGGGATAACGGTTCATAAAGGATTAGAGTATGGGGTAGCGAATCAAATCGGATTGCTTCTTCTTTGTCTTGGCGTGATTGGGGTTGCTCTAAGCGGCGCTGTCTTATGGTGGAAGAGAAAACCTTCAGAGCATATAGGTGCCCCGCGGCGAGAACCAGATGGAAAAACGGCGGTTGGTTTTATCATTCTCATGGCATTTATGGGACTAGTCTTCCCGTTAGTGGGAGTGTCCATTGTCGTTATTCTATTGATGGACAGGCTTATAATTAGAAGAGTAGCGAAAGTACAGAAGTTCTTCAATTCTTAAACGTAAGTAGGAGATCATAGTGAAGGGTTATCGGGTATTGTTATTATTCCTCTTAACGGTTTTCTTATCAAGTTGTTCCTTAAATGAAGGAACAGAGAAGTTGTACAGGGAAGAAAATGTTTTAAAAATTGATATAGTTTTACCTTCAGAACTTGAGGCGGCTAAGGAGTATGAGATTCAAGCCATTTTGACAACCGCTGATGGAAAAGTTCCGGAGATCAAGGACATTACAATGACCATCTGGAAAAATGGTAAGGATCCAGATGAGGTCATTGTTCCAGAAAATATAGGGGAAGGTCAATATAAAATCGATGCAACATTTACTGAAGAAGGATTATACTTCGTAAAGGTTCAAGCAAGCACAAAAGATTCCAAGATAATGCCAACAAAACAATTTACCGTCGGTTCACTCACAGAAGAAGACCTAAAAACATTACCAAACCATAGCGAAGAACACAAACATGAAGAGCATCATTAAGGTGAGCATGGGGACGGTTCTCCTGCTTCCTTGAGGAAGCAGGAGAACCGTCCCTATGCATACCTATGCATACTATGCATTATAAGGGGGAGTTATTATGTTGATAAAACCAAGGAAGCTGCAAGCGGGGGATTGTGTTGCGACTGTAAGTCCATCTTGGGGAGGAGCTGGTGATCCGGAACTTAGGTGGCGGTATGAGCAGGGGGTAAAGAGATTAGAAGAAGTTTTTGGTTTGAAGGTGATTTCTATGCCGAATAGTTTGAAAGGGAGTGACTACCTTTATAGAAATCCACAAGCTCGTGCGGAGGATTTGATGACGGCCTTTAAGGATGAAAGCATTAAAGGAATCTTTGCAAATATTGGCGGGGAAGATAGTATCCGCTTACTTCCTTATATTAATTTTGATGTGATACGAGAAAATCCGAAAATCTTTATCGGTTATTCTGATGTGACGGTTTCACATTTATTTTGTCATAAAGCAGGCATTTCTTCTTTTTACGGACCGGCGATTTTAACCGATTTTGCTGAAAACGTCGAAATGGATCCATATACAATTGAAATGGTGAATCGAACGCTTTTTTCAAATGAGCTTATTGGCAAAATTCAACCAGCCAAGGAATGGACGAGTGAACGGTTAGAATGGATTGAAGAGAATAAGAACCTTAGGCGGACGATGCGGCAAAATTCAGGCTCCGAGGTTCTTCAAGGATCAGGTGTAGTACACGGACATTTGATTGGCGGTTGTATGGAAGTACTAGAGTTTGCAAAGGGGACTGTACTTTGGCCTGAAGAGAAATATTGGAATGATAGTATTCTTTTCTTTGAAACATCTGAAGATAAGCCTGATCCTAGTTTTATTAGGTATTGGTTACGAAATTATGCTTTACAAGGAATTTTACAAAAAGCGAATGGAATAATTTTCGGTAAACCACAAGACGAGACGTATTACGATGAGTATAAAAATGAAATCAGAAAAGTTATGAAGGAATTTAATTTGGAGGATTTACCGATTCTTTACAACTTGAATTTTGGTCATACTGAACCAAAATTTATTTTTCCCTATGGGGCAATGGCGGAGATTAATTGTGATAAGAAGGCTTTCGCGATTTTAGAAAATGGAGTGAAATAATTTCGTTTTCGCTTCTCTGGTCTGCCAAGCTCGTTTTACATTTTTACATCAACAAAATAAAGCATTGCTTGATAAGGACCTACAATCTAGCGGGTATAATGATTTTAAGGAAGGAAGTGTAAAAAGATGGATCTTGAAATGGTTATGCAGGAACTAGAAGCACTCGGCAAGGAGCGAACCAAAAAGACATACATAAGCAATGGTGCACATGAGCCGCTATTTGGTGTGGCGACAGGTGCGATGAAGCCGATTGCAAAGAAAGTCAAGCTAAATCAAACATTGGCCGATGAGCTATACGCCACCGGGAACTACGATGCCATGTACCTTGCTGGCATTATTGCGGACCCAATGGCCATGACGGAGGCTGATTTTGAGCGTTGGATGGACGGGGCGTATTTTTATATGCTTTCCGATTATGTGGTTGCCGTCACATTGGCAGAAACGGATATTTCCCAAGTTGTGGCTGATAAATGGATCGCAAACGGAGAAGAACTTAGGATGTCAGCGGGATGGAGCTGTTACTGCTGGCTTTTGGGTAATCGTCCGGACAGCGAATTTAGCACTGATAAGCTTGCTAGTATGCTTGATCAAGCGAAAAATACGATTCACGATGCTCCTGATCGAACAAAATCCGCTATGAATAATTTTATCTATACAGTCGCAATTTCATATGTGCCGCTCCATGATAAGGCAGTCGAAACAGCCAAGGCTGTAGGTCCAGTCGAAATCAAGCGGGACAAGAAAAAACCCAGCATCCTGCTTGCTGCCGAAAACATTCAAAAAGAAATCGATAGGGGCAAACTTGGATTCAAACGCAAATATGTCAGATGTTAGCACGGGGACGGTTCTCCTGCTTCCTTTAAGGAAGCAGGAGAACCGTCCGAAGGCACTTAAAAAGTAGCCTTTTTTGAATAATGATTTTTTTTGAGGGGGGCAAAAATGTCTCCCTACCAGCAAAACGTCGCTTAGAATCGATTCTGGAGCTCTACTTTTTAAACATCATTTTTGCTTTTTAAAAGCTGGGCTTTTTCAGTGGCCTCGAACCGTCCCCGTGCTTTTTTAACATAGTCGCTGCCAGAGTCTAGAGGTGTTGACGACGGAGGTGTTTTCGACGAGGGTGTAGGCGGCGTTTGTGATTGCTTGTGATAATGTCTCGCCGGTTGCCCGCACGTAATTAAAGGTAACTTCTGTTTCCCCATTGGAGGTATAGGTAAAGCCAAATGCTTTTAATCTTTCAACAATTAGCATCGCGTGGGCCAGGTTTTCCTCTGGTAGAAATTCGGATTCATGAATGAAAATTCCTTTCTCATAATCAAACCACCGATCCCACCGATTTAACTTCCAGCCTAGTATTCTACGTGCAATAGAGTCAGTCTTGTTCATTCCATATCCCCCTTAGTCCTTTTGGCATTATTATATAACAGTTTAATAAATTAATTGTATTATATAACACAAAACCAAGAAAATACTATTCTTTTTTTAGAAAAAGTTGGCACAGGGACGGTTCTCGTGCATCCTCCATGAAGCACGAGAACCGCCCTTTGCTTTTTCCTACTAAACAGAACGGATGTTTTGGTGTAAAATAGGTGAATCGCAGCAGCTCAGCAGCTAAGGCTGCAACTATTAGTAGAGGTGGATAGTATATGAATGGTACAGCACATGCAGCATTGGGAGCAGCAACAGGATTTATTGTGGCTAATACAGTTCAGGCCTCGCCCTCTATGACACTCTTACTCGTTGGGCTAGGAGGAGTTTCGGGACTAGTTCCGGATCTTGACATTGACGGGACGCTTCGGGGCAAGATTACTTTCTCTCATAAAGTGGTTCGGACGGTTGCACAGTTGATTGGGATCCTGGTGATTTTTTATAGTTTATATGAGGGAGCAGCCTCAGAAAGATGGATGGGGATTGGCAGCGGTATTGGAATTATCGTCATCTCATCAATGATCAAACAAAGGCATATGTTATCGATAACAGGAATAGGTGTTGCAGTGGGAGGCATCTCTTTACAGGAAGAGTGGTTAATTTTACTAGGAATATATATAGTAATCGCATCCTTCGTTCCGCACCGTAGCTACACCCATTCAATTTTAGGAGTTCTATTCTTTGCGGTGATTGCCAGCCGGTTAGAAGTTTCCCTTGGGATAGAAGGTGTATTCTATACCTGTTTGATCGGGTACATCAGCCATTTAATTGCCGACCTAAAAATTCTTCCCTTTAACAAACGCGGGATTAAACTATTTTTGCCCTTCTCATCAAAAGAAATCTAGAGTGCACAGGGACGGTTCTCCTGCTTCCTCCAGGAAGCAGGAGAACCGTCCCTGTGCTTTTTCCTGTGCTTTTTTACTAAAATACAACGATGAAAAACGAAGGGATGGTTCTTCTGCTCCATTATGGATGCAAAAGAATCGTCCCTTTGTTTACCTAGATCCAACAAGGGAGCAGTAGAACCGTCCCTCTGTATCCCTCTAAATTTTTAGTAAAATATATAATAAAACCGTTTACTTTTAGTAAAATTCAAAATATAATGAAGTTGTATTTAATAAGGGAGGGTTCTTATGAGACTAGTAAAGTTGAAATCATTGTTTTTTTTGGCTGTTGCTGCGATGTTGCTGTTGGCGGGTTGTACTTCGACCTCGGGTAATGGCGAGGGCACGACTGAGGATGGAAAAGTGAAGGTCCGGTTTGCTACTTGGGATGTTGGTGATGATGTTGAATTGCAGCAAGGATTGATTGATCAGTTTAATAAGAGTCATGAGGATATTGAGGTCGTTTTAGAGGCTTACGGAAGTGAGTATGATACGAAGATTACGGCGGGAATGGGCGCGAAGGATGCACCCGATGTTATGTACATGTGGAATTACCCTCAGTATAAGGGTGCACTAGAGTCGCTTGATAGCTATATCGAAAAAGAAGGAGCCGAATACAAGGATAATTTCTATGAAACTCTATGGAATTATAATTCTGTCGATGACAAGATTCTTGGCCTTCCTGTTGGATATACGACACATGTTGTTTACTACAACAAGGCACTTTTTGATGCAAAAGGGCTTGGGTATCCAAAGGCTGGCTGGACTTGGAGTGATTTACAGGAAACAGCTATGAAACTATCAGATAAAAGCCAAAATATCTCTGGCTTTGCTATCTCAGGTCAACCAGACCCTTATGATTTTGAAATGTTCTTATGGGGCAATAACGCAGCCTTTGTCGATGAAAAAGGAAGTCTAAAAGGAAATTTAGATTCACCTGAATCGATTGAAGTTTTTGAACTGTTCCAAGGAATGGTAAAGGACGGTTCTGCGATTACGACAGAGGGCTCTGGAGCAACAGAAATGAAATCTGGCAAGGTGGCCATGTTTGTTTACGGTGCATGGGGACTTAATCCTTTGAAGGAAGCTGGAATAGATTATGGTGTTGTGGAACTGCCGAAGTTTGACGGTGGAAAAAGCGTTAGTATTCTAAGCTCTTCAGGCATTTCTATTTCGAAAGACTCTAAACACAAAGAAGCGGCCTTTGAATTTATTAAATTCTGGACAGGTGAAGAAGCCAATAAAGCAAGAATTGATTTTGAATTGCCCGTTTTAAAAAGTGTAGTAGAAAGTGAAAAGCTTGAGCAGGATGAAGTCAAGAGTGTGTTCTATTCGATGTTAGAAAAGAGTGAAGGCTATACGCCGGCATCCTTTATCGTTGAAAACTGGAGCCAGGTTTCGGAAAATCTAAACTTTGTGTTTGAGCAAATCTTCAACCCTAGCAGCTTAATGGATCCGAAAAAAGCATTAAGCGGTGCTGTGGAGTAGTTCAACTGAAACGATCGAGGTAAAGCACTTAACCCTGTCACATGGAGGGTGCTTACCTCCATTTCATTCTAGAGGGGTCTTCCTATGTTTAAAAACTCAAAGAAAACAAACTATCAGCTAGTTAATAGAAAAGTGCCCTATTTGTTTATCCTGCCATGGATGATCGGCTTTTTAGTTTTTACCCTGGGGCCCTTAGCTTTTTCCTTAATTATGAGCTTTTTTGAATGGCCGATTACGAGCGAACCCGCCTTTATCGGAATTGAAAACTATAAAAATATGTTTACAGCAGACCCGCAATTTTATAAATCGATCGGGATTACCTTCAAATTTGCGATTATCTTTGTTCCTCTCAATCTAGCGATTGCCTTAATCCTTTCGCTTCTGATTACCCAGCCGGTAAAGGGAATGAAAATCTTTCGAACGATTTTCTATCTTCCCGCTGTCGTTTCCGGGGTGGCCATTTCGATTATCTGGGGCTGGATTTTCAACTCGGAATATGGAATTTTTAACTACCTATTATCCTTCATTGGAATCGATGGACCAAGATGGCTTGTGGACCCTACGTGGGCAATCTTAACGATTGTGATTGCTAGTGCCTGGGGAGTAGGAACGATGATGTTGATTTTTTACACGGATATTAAAAGCATCCCGCCGGAGTTATATGAAGCAGCGGCCATCGATGGGGCGAACCCGCTTCGGCAGTTCTTTAGTATCACGATTCCAAGCATCACGCCAACGATTCTCTTTAATGTGATTACGTCCGTTATTGCCGCATTGCAGCAATTAACCCTTGTTTTGCTGTTAACCGGTGGGGGTCCATTAAAGTCTACCTATTTCTACGGTCTCTATGTTTATAATAATGCCTTTAAGCATCATCAATTAGGCTATGCCAGTGCCAACGCTTGGTTTATGTTTATCATTATTTTGGTGCTAACTCTAGTGATCTTTAAATCATCTTCGGCATGGGTGTTTTATGAAAATGAAGTGAAAAAGGAAGGGAAGAAAAAATGAGAGTTTCTAACAAGCATAAAATAATCGTCTACAGCCTTCTCGTGTTATTTTCACTTTATTTTTTACTCCCGTTTGTGTGGGTCATTCTTTCTGCACTGAAGACAGAAGTGGAAGTCTTTAGTTACCCGCCAAAGATTCTTCCAGACATCCCACAGTTTCATAATTTCATAGATGCCTGGAATAGTCAGCCGTTTGGAACGTATTTCAAAAACTCCGTGATTGTCACGGTGATGACGACGTTAGGTCAGCTGATTTCCTGTTCATTAGTGGCATATGGTTTTGCGAGATATGATTTTAAATTTAAAAATTTCCTATTCATTTTATTATTAGCCACGATGATGATTCCGTGGGATGTCACGATGATTCCACTCTACATGGAATTTAAGCTATTTGGCTGGATTAACACCTTAAAGCCATTGATTGTCCCAGCCTTTTTTGGGTCTGCCTATTATATCTTTTTACTTCGCCAGTTCTTAATGAATATACCAAAGGACCTTGAAAATGCGGCGAGAATCGATGGTGCAAATGAGTTTCAAATCTTTTATAAAATATTCCTGCCGATTATGAAGGCGCCGTTAATTTTAATAGCCGTGTTAAATATTTTATTGGTATGGAATGACTATCTTGGTCCATTAATTTACCTTCAGGATCAATCCAAATACACGATGGCACTAGGGTTAGCCTCGTTTAAGGGATTACATGATCTGCAGATTTTGCCGATTATGTCGATGACGTTAATCATGATTATTCCACCTGTCTTAGTCTTTATGTTTGCCCAGAAATACATCGTAGAGGGTATTAGTGGTTCTATCAAGTAAAGTTTCGGAGGGAGAAAATATGCTACGAGAGATGAAAAGATGGGAAAATATCCATCTAACTGGAATCAACAGGCTTCCTGCCCATACTGATTTTTATCGATATCAAAATATAGAAGAAGCATTGCAATTTAATAAGGAAAAAAGTAACGGATACACACTGCTGGACGGCGTTTGGAAGTTTTTATTCCTAGAAGCCCCAGAGTTCTCGCCGCTAGGCTTTGAAAAAAAAGACTTTCCTGTCGATGCTTTTGATGAGATTACCGTTCCAGGCTGCTGGCAGCTGCAAGGTTATGGAAAGATGCATTATACCGATGTATTATACCCGTTCCCAATCAATCCGCCCTTTGTACCACAGGAAAATCCAACGGGCATCTACTTTAGGGAGCTCGAGATTGACGACCTTACAGATCTTTTTATTTTAAAATTTAATGGCGTGGACTCTGCGTTCGACCTCTATATCAACGGTCAGCATGCTGGTTTTAGCAAGGTATCCAGGCTGCCTTCCGAGTTTGATATCACCCCTTTTGTAAAAAAAGGCAAGAACCGTATTACCGTACGAGTCTATCAATTTTCTGATGGAACCTATTTAGAGGACCAGGATATGTGGTGGCTATCGGGGATTTTTAGAAGTGTTGAGCTTTTTAAAATAAATAGAAATACGCTACAGGATGTGTATGTTGAAACCTTACCTGATGAACATTATCACGATTTTACCTTGAAACTGGCAGGGGCATTTTTTACAGACCATGTTAAAAAAATAAAAGCGAATCTCTTATATCAAGAAGAAATGGTAGATTCCTTTTTTATTGATGTTCAAGCTGGCGGTTTCGAAGCCGAACAGGTCATCAAAAATCCTCATCTTTGGAACGCAGAGGAACCGCATCTCTATAAGCTTGTGCTCGAATATGAATTAGCTGACGGGGGTAAGGAAGTCGTTCCATTAAGAATCGGTTTTCGGGCAGTTGAAATTATCGATAATGAAATTTGCGTAAATGGAAAACGAGTATTCTTTAATGGGGTAAACCGCCACGATGCCCATCCGAAAACAGGCAGGACGGTTACCTATACGGATATGCTCCAAGATGTTTTATTGATGAAACAGCATAATATCAATGCGGTTCGCACCGCTCATTACCCAAATAATGATGCTTTCTATGACTTGTGTGATCTGTACGGTCTCTATGTGATTGATGAGGCCGATCTTGAATGTCATGGCCTTGAAAATACCGGAAATTATAATTGGTTGTCCGATCATGAAGGGTGGGAAAAACAATATGTCGACCGTGCGGTAAGGATGGTGAAACGAGACCGCAACCATCCTAGCGTAATGATGTGGTCATTAGGAAACGAGTCGGGGGCCGGAAGAAATTTCACCAGCATGTATCATGCGATTAAAGACATCGACTCTACTAGATTGGTGCATTACGAAGGAGACCGGGTGGCAGCCTATAGCGATGTTTACACCACGATGTATACGAGGTTATCAGCGCTTGAGGAAATCGGATTGGATGCTGAGGGGAAAAAGCCTCATATTTTATGCGAATATGGTCATGCCATGGGGAATGGGCCTGGCGGCTTGACTGAGTATCAAGAAATGATGCGAAAATATCCAAGGCTGCAAGGCGGTTTTATTTGGGAATGGTGTGACCACGGGATTGAGAGTGTCAATGAGAACGGTGAAATCTTCTACTTATACGGCGGCGATTATGGTGACTTCCCAACGAACGGTAACTTCTGTATTGATGGATTAGTTTTTCCAGATAAAACCCCCTCACCAGGCCTACTTGAATATAAAAAGGTGATTGAACCGATTGTCACAGAAGAAGTTGACTTACAAGAGCTGAAGATTAAAGTGAAAAATCGCTATGATTTTCGCAATCTTGTTGGGGTATTAGTGAATATCGTCGTAAAATCTTTTGATATAGTAATAGAAGAAACTGATATGAAACTGCCGGCTATTGGTCCACAGGAAGAATGGGAAATCGTGTTACCGATTAATTTAGAGAAAGCCATCCTATATGAAAATGTTAGAATCTATCTAAGTTACCACGAACCAGAAGATCGGCTTCATGCTCAGAAAGGACATATGATTACAAAGGAGAGCTTTTTACTAAGTTCGACAATAGTGGAAAAAACGGTTAAGAGAATCAGTGATGGCGGAAATTATACTACTATAGAGATTTCTGACAAACCGACTGTACTTACATTAGAAAATAATATATTTAAACTGGAATTCTCCAAGGTCTATGGAACATTAAAATCTTTTGTGGTTGAAGGAGAAGAAGTGATCAGTAAGGGACCTGAGGTTACCCTCTGGCGGGCCGCGATTGATAATGATATGTATAAAAAGGACGAGTGGATTCATAAATACTTCCTCAAACAAGCAAAAGAACAGGTTGATACCTTGACGTATCGGGTGAGCGAGGAGTATGTCAACATAGAAATCACAAAATATTTGTCAACGGTCAATCAAGCTTGGGGATTTGCACTAGTCTATCAGTATCGCATCACAAAGGACGGAGCATTAAACCTGCATGTTAAAGGCTCAAAGGTAATAAGAGGAAAGGAAATTCCTGAAATGCTGCCAAGGATCGGACTCACCATGCATTTGAACAAGGAATATTCCGACGTCACATGGTATGGTCGCGGCGAATCGGAAAGTTATCAGGACAGCAAGCGGAGTCAAGAAATCGGGCTTTATCGTAATACGGTCGAGGGCATGCACACCGACTACGTCTACCCACAAGAAAATGGTTCCCGGTCTGATACCTCTTTTATTGCACTTGCAAAAGGCGAGGACGCGTACCTAGTAAATTTCAAGAAAGAATATGATTTTACCGTTCATGATTATGACACGACGGCTCTTGAAGAAGCAAAGCACAGAGGAAACATCAAAAAGTCGCCATACAACGTCCTGACCATCGACTACAAACAAAGCGGATTAGGAAGCAACAGCTGCGGTGAAGAACAACTTCCACCTTACCGAGCAGCCGTAGAAGACTTCCACATCCAATTCGAACTTAGAAAAATCAACAAAGCAGACCTGATCGAAGAAAGTAAATATTTTGTTGCGAGATGAGTTTTTTAGTAAAGGGAGAAGAAATCATGAAACTAGATATAAGAGAAATACCTTTTTCCCGGTTTGGTTCTTATTTTTGCATCTCACAGGAAAAGGATTCTGACGAAATCTATTTAAGGGATGTTCATGGCGGCGATGATGCACCCTCGAAGCTTTTTCAGTTCTCACTTTTAGAAAACGGAGTTGAGATAGAAATCGACATCCAAGCATCCGAGACCTCTATCAGACTATGTTCCGTAGACGATCACGACAAATTTGCCGAAATCATTTTACCAGAAGAAGACGAGGTTCATTTTTACATAAAGGGTGTAGAAGTGAGATTGCAGGCAAACAAAGTCAAATATGATACCTTACATGAATATCAGAACGGGATGTATGAATATCACATTTATCCAAAAGAACTAAAGCTGATGCTGATTAGCCTGTCGGGGGATATGACCGTCACCGCGCCATGGAACGTAATCGGCAACGACTACATCGATCTTCGCATGAATGACGGGCATTTTGTCATCGAAAGCTATCGCACAGTTTATCGTAAAAAGGAGTACCTTCCCTTCGTAGACGGGAAAGCGAAAGTGAAGAAATTCTACGAAGAGTGGCTTTCAACGTTGCTAACGGAAAATGTGGTCTATCGTCCATCGGTGGAAAAAGCTGCGTATATCACCTGGTCGAGTACTGTACACCCTGATGGCATCTTGAACGAGTATGCGATGTATATGTCAAAGCTATGGATGTATAATATTTGGTCATGGGATAATTGCTTTAATGCGTTGCAGCTGGGAGCAAAATATCCGGAACTGGCGTACAGCCAATTAAAAATATTTATTGATGCACAAGATGAGTCAGGAGCGTATCCGGATTTCGTGAATGATAAATTTGTCTCGTATAACTGCATTAAACCGCCGATTTTCGCTTATGTTTATGATAAGCTTATGAAGCGGAATGACTATTTTAAAAATCAAGACCGATTGCGGGTCGTATACGATTCCACGAAAAGGGTGATGGATTATTTTGAAAGCCATCGCACCTATGAGGGAAGGCTGCCTCATTATAAACATGGAAATGACTCAGGCTGGGACAATGCTTCCTTATTTCATCAAGGGATGCCGGTAGAGTCGCCGGACCTTGCTAGTTATTTAATTCGAACATACGACATTCTAGCAGGTTTTGCGGTGATCCTTGGAAAAGAAGGAGAAGCAATTGCTTTTCTGAAAAAAGCAGATGAACTCTTCGAACTGCTCATGACGAGACTTTATGATCAGGATGGGTTCTTCGGAAGGTTTGGAAAAGCTGCTGAAAAAGTAGAAATCCGTTCAAGTTTGATTCTGCGTTTACCCGTTTTAATTGGTTATCGGCTAGAAAAGGATGTCCTAGAGGGTCTCGTTACCAATCTAGTTGAGAACTTTGAAACTAAACATGGTCTCGCAACAGAAATGCCTTCAAGCCCTTACTACAAGGAGGACGGGTACTGGCTAGGTCCCATTTGGGCGTCTGTTACGTACCTGTTTGTGGATTCATTGATCAATAATGGCTATGAAGAGGCTGGAAAGAGAATCCGGGATAAGTTTCTTGATCTGACTCTAATTGGCGGTATGGCAGAGAATTTTGATCCGCTAAATGGAAGAGGTCTTGTCGATACCTCGTTTACCTGGACATCAAGTGTTTTTCTTACCTTACTAGAAATGAAAATAGCGGAGGAATAAATGCGTAAATATACTGGAGAATTAGGTTTGACGATTGTCGCCATCATTTGGGGAAGCGGGTTTGTTGCGAGTGCGGTATCACTGGAGCACTATACCCCCTATCAAATCCTTGCGATTCGATTCCTCATTGGTGTCATTCTTTTAACCATTGTATTTTTTAAAAAAATAAAATCGATCAAGCGGAGCACGCTAATCAAAGGGAGCATCATTGGGGTATTTCTGTACGTAGCGTTTGCGTTGCAAACAGTAGGATTACAATTTACGACCCCCTCTAAGAATGCATTTTTAACGGCTGTGAATGTGGTGATTGTGCCGTTTATCGCCTTCTTTTTGTATAAAAGGAAAATGGATAGGTTCGAATTATTCGGAGCGGTGCTGGCGATTACGGGAGTAGGTGTTTTGTCTCTAAAATTATCAGCAGAGGTTAATATCGGCGATTTACTCACCCTGTTATGTGCAGTAGCCTTTGCTTTTCATATTTTTTATACGGCGCAGTTTGTAAGGACAGAGGACCCGATTCTCTTAACGGTTATTCAAATGGTCGTTGCGGCGATTTTAGGCGTTATCGTTGTGCTTGCGAAAGGTGAGACGCATTTTTCGGTGGATGTTGAGGGAGTTTCCTCGCTCGTTTATTTAGGAGTGTTCTCCACCACGATTGCCTTTTTATTGCAGACCGTTGCCCAGAAATATACGACTGAGACGAATGCCGCCATCATCCTCTCGACAGAAGCGTTCTGGGGGATGGTATTCTCGGTACTGCTGTTAAGCGAGGTACTTACAGGCAAAATGATGATTGGGGCAGTACTCATCCTCGTTGCGATCATCATCTCAGAGACAAAGCTAAGCTTTTTTAAAAAGAAAAGCTATGAAATCAAGAATACAAATGGATAAAATTTCTAAAAGGTACACTCGTTATATTACAATATAAGTATATAAAAAAAGTAAGTGGGTAGAAAAAATGGCGACGATTAAAGATATTGCTGATTTAGCTCAGGTTTCAATTACCACGGTATCAAGAGTTTTGAATTATGATGAAACCTTAAATGTTCCTCCAGAAACGAGGAAACGGGTATTTGAGGCAGCGGAAGAATTAAATTATGTGATCAGCCAAAAGAAGAGACAAAAAAGTAAAATGACGATCGGCCTTTACTATTCCTATTCGCTTGAAGAGGAGTTACTTGATACGTATTACCTCTCTATTCGGGTGGCGTTGGAGAAGAAGCTTAAGGGGACTGGGATTGACATTTACCGGATCAGCAAAGACGAGACAAAGAAAAGCCTTTCTAAAGTGGATGGGATTATCTGTCTTGGAACCTTTAAGCAGGGCGATATTGAACTGGTTAAGAGTTATGAGAAACCTGCTGTATTCGTTGATTCGAATCCGGATGAAAATCATTTTGATTCTGTTGTCATTGACTTTAGCTCCGCAACAAAAAATGCCCTCAATTATCTAATGGACTTAGGTCATAAGAATATTGGATTTATTGGCGGAGTCGAAACAGATATGTATGGAAACAGGTTTAAAGATTTACGGCAGGATGTCTTTGAAACCTATTTAAAGGAAAAACAAATCTTTAATGAGGATTTCGTGAAAATTGGCGGATACAATCCGAAAGATGGCTACCAGATCTTAAAGGAAATGTTAAGCCGCGATCCCAAACCAACGGCCTTGTTTGTTGCGAATGATACCATCGCGGTTGGCTGCTATAAAGCCGCCTACGAACTAGGCGTCAAAATTCCTGACGACCTCAGCATCGTCGGATTCAATGACGTATCCTCAGCACAATACATGGTACCACCATTAACAACCGTCAAACTGTACACAGAAATCATGGGAGAAACCGCCGTCGACCTCCTAATGGAAAAAATCAGCAGCCGCAGAGACATCTGCAAAAAAGTAACCATCCACACCAAGCTAATCATAAGAGGCAGTGCAGAGTAACACGGGGAGTAACACGGGGACGGTTCTCCTGCTTCCATTAGGAAGCAGGAGAACCGTCCCCATGCTTCATTTTAATAGCCTGTTTATCTCTTCCACGTATTTTTCTTTTGGATAGTTTTTATATAGGGTGCTTGATAGGCGGATGGGGTCACCGAAGAAGTATCTTTCGTATTGGGTTTGTCTTGTGCCGAATGAGCTCATGGTCAGGTCCCAGGCTAAGCGAAATAGTTTGACTCTGTCCTCGGCATTTTTGGTTGCGCCTTGAAGGTACATGTCTAGATCCCCCCTTAACTCAGAATTGAAGTCCTTTTCTGTAGGTAAGGAAACCATCCCACTGGCCCCAATCAGTTGGATGATTTCGGTAAAGCGGGGATAGATTTTAGGAAAAAAGTTGCTGGCCACCTGCAGAGGGATCATACTAGGACGCATATAGCCAAACTGATCGATGCTGGCATCATTTTCCGACTTCTCGAGCAGTGCCTTCATCGTTTCCAGACCAATGACGATTTCAGACAGTTTTTCTTGTATATGCTGGTACTCACCGACATTAATTGTCTCGACAAGGAGCTCGGCAAGTCCCAGAATAAATTCCGTTTTGACAATTTGCCTCGTGACGACTTGATGGTAGGCAAAGGTGTGAAAGGAACTGCAAGTCTTGAATTCCTCAGCAACCTCCACGTTATCATAGAAAAATACTCGATCCCATTCTACTAAAACATTGTCAAATACCACAATAGAATCCATTTCTTCATATTTTGAGCTGAGAGGATGATCAAAGGAAGATTCTCCCCCAACAAAGGATTGTCTGCAGATGAATTTTATACCCTTTGTGTTAGAGGGAATGGAAAAAGCAAAGGCTTCATCTTCTTCAAGGAAAAATCTTGGAGACGTCATCACGATAACTTCATCCGTTAATCCACCTTGAGTCGCGAGCAGTCTAGCGCCTTTGATCACGATTCCCTTATCATTTCTCTCAATCACCTTAGCTGAGATCGGCTTAGCGGAATATCCCAAATGTAGCTGAGTACGATTTATTTGCGGATTTATAAAGGTATGTGTAAAAGATAGGTCCTGCTCGGTCGCTCTTTTATAGAGAGAATGGAGGTTATCGGGAAAACTATTTTCTTTCCCGTCTAACAGGGATGAGGAAGCGGCAAAGCTCATAACAGCCGTGTTCATATAATCTGGACTTCTTCCCATCAATCCATGAGTGCATCTGGCCCAGTGCTCCATCATCCTTCTTCTTTTCCTTAAATCCTCTATCGTTTTGGGCTGCAGATAGGAGAGTCCCATCCTTTCACCTTTTTCTTGTGAAACATAAGTCAACTCGTCCTTTAGCTTAGTATCATGTTGTAAGTCATAAAGGGCAGCCTTCGCCCGAATAATCCCTTTAAAAGCAGGATGCTCCGAAATCTTCCCCTTAACCCTTTCCCCATCTAACCAAATCTCATTTCCAAGCCGATCCAAACGCTCAATAAAACCATCACCAGTAATTATTCCCATTTTTCATACCGGCCCCTCCCTCTTAACCTCTTACATCTTATTGAAGAAGCACAGGGACGGTTCTCCTGCTTCCAAAAAAAATGCAGGAGAACCGTCACTGTGCACTTGCTTAATTTTTAGATAATTTGTATAATGTTAACTAATTGAAAAGACTGTGTGTGACTGGCGAGGACGCGGATTACCGTGAGGGAGCACATTTGTTGGAAGCCGTTCGCCTGGGCAGAGGTAGGGGATTCTATCCCTTGCCTCTTTCTGTTTATTTGTATGTTAAGCATTGAGCAAGAATACCAATTGAAAAGAGGGCAAACAGGATGAGCACAGTAACTTTAGGTAAGGTAAAAACAATTAAAACGTTAAATAGTATTGCCGAAACTGGGCTGAAGGTTTTCAAAAAGGATGAGTATACGATCGACAACGAGAGTACCAATCCGGATGCGATTGTGGTTCGTAGTTTTAACATGCATGCATTGGAATTTGGTGATCAGCTAAAAGCCATTGCGCGCGCCGGAGCGGGTGTCAATAATATCCCGGTTGAAAGATGCACAGAGCAGGGCATTGTGGTATTTAATACTCCTGGTGCGAATGCAAATGCGGTAAAGGAAATGGTTCTAACCTGTTTAATGGCTTCCTCTCGTAATCTATTTGCCGGCGTTGGCTGGACAAAGACGTTAGAGGGCGAAGGAGCAGCAATTCCTAAATTGGTAGAGGCAGGTAAGAAAACATTTGTTGGTAGTGAAATCAAGGGGAAAACCTTGGGCGTTATCGGTTTAGGTGCCATCGGTGCGCTTGTTGCAAATGATGCACTCGATTTAGATATGGATGTGATCGGATTTGATCCGTTTATCTCTGTCGATACAGCTTGGAACCTTTCCCGCAATGTCCAGCGCGCAATGACGATTGAACAATTGTTTGCGGAGTCTGATTATATTACCGTACACGTACCATTGACGCCAGATACAAATGGCATGTTCAATGAAGCAACCTTCAGTATCATGAAGGCGGGCGTCCAAATCTTTAATTTTTCGCGTGGCGAGCTTGTGAATGAAGCAGATATGGCTACAGCGCTTGAAAATGGCGTGGTCGGTAAGTACATTACAGATTTTCCGAATGAAAATACGCTGCAAATGAAGAATTGTGTTTCGATTCCACATCTTGGTGCCTCCACGTTGGAATCAGAAGAAAACTGTGCAATTATGGCTGCACGGCAGGTAAAAGAGTACTTAGAAACTGGGAATATCAAAAACTCTGTCAATTTTCCAAATGCCACGCTTCCGTATACAGGAAAGCGCCGTGTAGCAGCGTTCCATAAAAACGTTCCAAACATGGTCGGGCAAATCACGATGGCCATCTCAAGCTATGAACTGAACATCGCCGACATGGTCAACAGAAGCAGAGGAGACTATGCTTACACCATGATCGACATCGACAACAAAATTAATGGAGAAATCATTCCCGGAATACTAGAAAAAATCCACCAAATCAACGGCATCGTCAACGTTCGTGTTATTTAGTGCAGGTAGTGCACGGGAGGAAGCACGGGGACGGTTCTCCTGCTTCCTTGTATAGATTGTTATTAGAAAATCTTTTAATAAGAGTTTAGAAATTATTTGGGCTATTACCTTGTGGAGCTGTCTATAAGGTGATGGCCCTTTTTATATGTTACTTACCAAATCATCTTCTACTGTTTAAAACTAGTCTTATAGTTACATACTATAAAAAATAGCTTTTTTATAACGGTGGTGAGAGGATGTCTATTACCAATACAAACTTTCGTGATTTATACCTTTTGCATAGCCGGAAAACTAAAAATGGAAATACTATTTACCAATTCTCAAAAAAATTGTTGGGATCTTGTTGAAGACCTGCCAGAAGGATACGAGGTTTATGAGACGCCGATGGTAAAGTGTTTTTACGTAAAGTTTTGAAAAAATCATTCATCCTGAAGAAATAAAGATCATCGAGGATGGGGTTAAAAATCATTGTTCCATTAAGAACTTTAAGTGTTAGATATAACAAAGGATATGGTCAATATTTACACACCCATTGATATACCTTTTCCAAATGCGGGCACACTTACTCTAGATAAACATCTAGACTATGAAACTGTGATGCGGTTTAGATTATTAGATGAAGATGAACGAAATTTCATGGTTGAAAGATATTGTTTTATAGGTGTATTGATGATTGGATAGGATAAGAGAGTTCCAAATCTCTCGAGGAGCTTGCAGAGGAATATGTTCCGCACAAATGGCTAGAAAGCATTTATGATTTATTCTAACAAGGACATGGGTGACACGGTGGGGGACGGTTCTCCCGCTTCCTTAAGGAAGCAGAAGAAGAACGAAATCGCTACGCGATGGCTCTTAAAGAAAATTCAAATGAAGTTTAATTAAATATACTGTATAATGGTTGCGAAAACTTGTATTAAAATGTATGAAAAATAAGTATCGGATTGAATCCCTAATACGACGTAAATTGAAAAAATCATTCTACGAATAAAAAATTTATTTTTGGTGGGGTTACCATATTTTAGTTCATTAGCGAGGACCGCGACTTCATTCTTCTCTGGCAATCAAAAATTTTGCGCAATAATCTTCTGCTTAGAAATCATCAAAGGCACAACTAGCTCATTAACGCTAGTTGTGCCTTTTTACGCGCAAAACTTCCGATTGTCCGCTTTAAGAACCGTCCCCGTGCACGTTATATAGGCAAGGTAATTTCGATGATGGTTCCTTTATGGTCGCTCCAAAAATGGAGGGTTCCGTTATGGTTTTCGATGATTTGTTTGGAGATCATGACTCCTAGGCCTGTACCGCCTTCTTTTGTTGTGAAGAAGGGCTGCCCTATTTTCTTTAGAATGCGCTGGGGGATTCCGGTTCCGGTGTCTTGAATAAGAATTTTAACTTTGTTTTCTCCGAGTTTTGTGGTTTCAATCTTGATGTTCCCGCCATTTGGCATCGCTTCAATTGCGTTTTTTAGGAAGTTGATAAGGACTTGTTTTAATTGATTTTTATCGCATCGCATCATTAAAAAGCTAGGATCATGAACAATATTAATTTGAACATTTTTCATATTGGCTTGTGCATCATAAAGCGTTGTGACATCTTCTATTAATAACTTTAAATTTTCTGTATGAAATTTAGTATCTTGTGGTTTAGCGAGAACTAATAGTTCACTTAGAATGAGCTCAATTCTGTCCATTTCACTCTGAATTATCCGTAAGTAATGTTTATTTTCAATTTCTATCTCCATTAGTTGGAGAAAACCTTTAATGGTGGTAAGTGGATTTCTGACCTCATGGGCAATCCCAGCGGCCAATTGTCCCGCGATGGAAAGTTTTTCAGATTGAAGCAATAGCTCTTGTGTTTTTTTTCTTTCTGTAATATCCCTCAAGATAATATGATGGGCGGATTGCTTTTCATAGAAAGTAGGGATCGCTTTTACTTCAGAATCAAGTATTGTCCCGTCCAGGCGAATGACTTTATATTCAAGAAATTCTGCTATTTCCCCATTATATACAGCGGCAATTCTTTTTTTTGCAATAGGATGATAGTCTTTATGAACAAAATCTAATAGTGATTTGGATAGAATGTCCTCCGCAGTTGTTCCACCCAATAACTCGATTCCTGTTTCATTAATGAATAGAATCTTTTCTTCCTTAGCGATTAAAACAGCATCTGGTGAGTGTTCAACTAAATCACGAAATGCCCTTTTCCGATTCCAAATTTCATC
Source organism: Bacillus sp. MRMR6 (assembly GCF_001940785.1). GTDB lineage: Bacteria > Bacillota > Bacilli > Bacillales > Cytobacillaceae > Neobacillus. The sequence goes on along the minus strand of NZ_MSLS01000009.1, from coordinate 83,679 downwards.
TTCGGCTTTCTTTCTTTCAGTTATGTCTCGGATGACACTAACTACTTCTAGGATATTTTTTGTCTCAGGATCAATTACTGCCTTACACAGTGCTTCAACCCATACAAAGTCCCCGTCTTTTTTTAAAAGTCGATAGCAGCTTCTTCCCGTTAGGAATTTCCCTATTACATCTTTTCTAACGCGAACCGTTTCTTGGTAGTCTTCAGCATGGATATACGTTAAAAATTGCTGATTGATCAACTCATCGGCTGAATAACCGAGAATTTGTTCACAGGAAGGGGTAATATAAAGAACATTTCCTTGTAGGTTCGTACAAAGAATGATATCTGAAACATAGTCTGTTAATGCACTATGTATATCTTCGACTTTTCTGCTTGCTTGATTTTTTCTTTTTAAGTGGGTAATATCTTTCGCAACTGCCTGTAGTCCCACGGTTTGGTCGTCTACGTTTATGGGAATAAAAATGATGTTTAGATCATATTCCTTACCTGCTTTATTAACCATCCTGCAATCAAAGGTTTGAACTTGACCAAACACCGTTTTGTGGAAATGATTAAAAACCTTATCCAATCTATCAATAGGAAAAAGGGATTGCAGGTTAATCGTTTTGATTTCAGCGATTGAATATTCGGATAATTTTTTGAATGCGGGGTTTACCTCTTCAATCTTCATGTCTAAATCTAGAATAAAAATAGCATCTTGGTTTTGGATAAAGAGATTCCAGTTTCTCTTTATTCCTACTTCTAAATATTTTTTCAATAGAGCTTTCTTTTCGCTTTTAATTTGATCAATAGGACGGTTCATTTCTATCTTTTCAGTCCTTTCCCCTTATATACAAAAAGCCAGGATAGAATAAAATCCTATCCTGGCGTGTGTTTAGCTCAATAAAATGATTGTCTAACCCACTCCGGCCTATATAGCAATGTCATAATATTAATACGAAGATACATGAAAGAAGAGGCCAAACAAACATGCCGCTAACTGTAAAAGTTCTGGTCTCTATTCAAAATTTCTAAGAAAAATCTACCAAATTATTACCTATTTCAATCATGTTAGACAAAAGCTTAAATTCTTTTATCCTAAGTTTTATTTTAAGGAAACTTTCACAAACCTTCAATACTTTTGCCTTATATTACTAATTATTATTTTTCCGCATAAAACGACAAGTGGTGCGGGGGGACGGTTCTACTGCTTCCTTAGGGAAGCAGTAGAACCGTCCCCCCGCACCTATACTTATTTCATAAATTTGTCGTTTTTCCTGCGAGATAGACTTCTTCATTTGTTTTATACTAAATAAAGAGTGTGTGAATTATGTGATTTCAAGGAGGGTTTGTATCCAATGAAACTTAGCAATTTGTCAAATGAATCATTAATAGATGCCTACCATAGAGCAAACCTGCTAGAACTAGATGATTCTTTCATAGAAATACTATTTCAAGCTATCTTAGCAAGAAACTTAAACCACCTTATAAATTGACCTACATATAGGTACATATAGGGACGGTTCTAGTGCTTCTCTATAAGAAGCACTAGAACCGTCCGAGGGCACTGAAAAAGTAGCCTTTTTTGAATATTAATGTTTTTTTGGGGGGGCAAAAATGTCTCCCTACCATCGAAACGTGCTTAGAAGCGATTCTGGAGCTCTGTTTTTTTAAACATCATTTTTCCTTTTTAAAAAGCTAGACTTATTCAGTGGCCCCGCATGCACCGTCCCTCTGCTTATTCCTACAAAAACCTTCAATTTTAATCTTAGTAATACCCCTCCAATTGTGTTTTCTAAATAAAATATAAAAATCTATTACATGGGTAGTGATGATTAATGGTTCGCAGAGCTAGAGAGAAGAGCAGAAGCGGTATTTATCATGTCATGTGGAGAGGAGCAAATCGACAGGAGTTTTTTCATGATGATGAGGATTGCAGGAAATTTCTTGATATCACTCGAAAATATAAATTACAATCAGAAATGAAAATCTATGCCTGGTGTCTGATGAATAATCATGTTCATTTTCTGTTAAAAGAAGGGTCCGAAGCATTGTCAACCACCATGAAACGAATCGGTGTCAGTTATGTTTGGTACTATAACCAAAAGTATGGTACGACGGGACATCTTTTTCAAGATCGTTTCAAAAGTGAACGTGTGGAAAGTAGAAAATCAATTTTCAGCGTCGCAAGGTACATTCATCAAAATCCAGTAAAGGCTGGGATGGTTAGTGCGGTGGATGAATGGATATGGAGCAGTTGTCTGGGCTACTACGGTATACAGAACATCCAGAATGAACCAAAAGGCTTGCTAGACCAGGATTTTATCCTTCAGCTGCTATCCGAAGACACCAACCTTGCTCGAATAAAATTCAGTACTTTCAATGAGGAAATCAATCAGGACGAGTGGCTTGAGGATACGCCGGTAAAAAGGAGACTAACAGATGAAGAGGCAAGAGTTGAGATTAAAAAACTGATAGGGACGATCGAAATTCCTCAAGTTAAGAGCCTACCAAAGGCAGAAAGAGACGTATTAATAGGAGAAATGAAAAAAATAAAAGGCTTATCCCAACGCCAAGCAGCAAGAATCCTAGGCGTATCGGCAAAGCTAATTTCCAAAGCATGACGTAGGGATGGTTCTCCTGCATCCTTGAGAAAGCAGGAGAACCGTCCCTGTGCTTACGCCATGAAGGATTACAGTCTTTAAGGACGAATGATTATTTAGGTAAGTAGTGAAAATTGTCAAATTGGGTTGAAGTCATTTTTTGTATGGAGGTTTTGGGATGTCGGAGAATTGGGATGTTTATTTTGGTTATATTGATGATAAAGTTGCTTCGGTTGTAATCGATATGGATATATTTAATGAAATTAACACCGAAGAATACCAGTATGCTCACTGCTTAAGACTTAACGTGAAAAATCCGAATGAGGATGGCTTTCCTATTGATGCCGAAGCAGACCAGTTGGGTGAAATAGAGGAGTCGGTGATTGATTTCCTCGCTCCTCGAAATTTTATTAATGTTGGCAGAGTTACGACTGATGGGGTAAGGGATATCATTTTTTATTCAAGTCAGGATGAGTCAGACTCTATAGCCGTAGCAGCTCAACGTTTTATTCAGCCAACGGGTTATGAGGCTTCAATTTTTCAAATCGAAGAAGATGAAAATTGGGAATTTTATTTTGAATACCTATATCCAAACCAATACCAACTGCAGCATATTGGGAACCGTCAGGTAGTAGGTCATTTGGAAAGCTCAGGGGATACTCTTGAGGTCCCTCGGAAAGTGGAGCATTGGTTGTACTTCGAAAACACCAAAATGATGAAACGGTTTGCTAAAGCTGTAAAAAAAGAAGGGTTTATTCTAGAAAATGAAACCCATGAAGAAGGGAAATACATCCTTACGATTTCTAGAGTTGATTTAGTCGATTTCCATTCCATCAGTGAAGTAACAGACCTCCTAGTCAAAATCTCTGAACAATACGAAGGAGAATATGATGGCTGGGAAACAATGGTGATAAAAGGATGAGTTGCATCAGAACCGTCCTTTTGCTTTCGCCTTTGCTTTCACTCAGGGGAAAAGATTCCCCCTAATAAATGGGCATGGTCTAAGTACTGTATCACATGTTCTTTTAAGGTCATAGGGATGTTAGTTGTCTCCCCCCAATAATCGTAACTCATGGCGAGGTTCTTTTTCACAAGGTCGTTGTGTAGCCATTTTTGAGCTAGTTCATGCTGATTTAGTTCATTTAAGACTTTTGTTACATCCTCCACATTGGTCATATAAGTCACCTTCTTATGAAAAAATAACGGTTGTTATCTAATGTATGCAAACGTTTGGATGGTTCTCCTGCTTCGGAAAATTGACTGAATATCATTTCTAAGAGGGTAATAATAGTGGAAAGATATCTATACTAGTACTTTTTTAGCGTTATAGTCTTTGCTGTGGAATTGTTCTTGGTACTGCCAATCGGTGAGCCTATTCTTCATGTAGGGTTTATACTGACTTTAATCGTTGTTTCCTCATCGTTCAACTGGGCTATATCATTGACTTAAGGGAAAAAGATAAAGGAGTTTCTATTTTTCATTTTTGGCTCTGCATTCGATTACTTTTCCCTAGTAAATTTCTTCTTCAAGTATTTATAAAAATCTAATAATGACTCATAAAGGGAAAGGGTAAGTCACTCATGCGCTTCATGCGATGGAGGACTTACCCTTTTTAGATACGATCATCATATTAAGGAAGCACAGGTGCGGCCGTTCCAGTGCCCCCCAAGGAAGCACGAGAACCGTCCCCGTGATTCCTTTATTTTTGCCATTCAGCGATTATTTGTTTGACTTTCTTTTTTTCAATGATATTGATGGCGTAGTAGGTTAATCCGTCTGTGGTTATTTCTCGGACGGGGTGTTCGGAAACGCCATAGATATCGCCAAGTGTTAATACATCAACCAGTGTGAAGCCAATTAAGATGATCATCGGTTTCCCATTACCGGTCCAAGTACCTCGAGTGCCTAAGACAATTGGTAAGGGATTTTTCGTTTTATGTAGATATTCTTTTACAAATTGTTGTTCCGTCAGGGTTCGTATCATAGTTTTATCTTGTCCATTATTCATCTTTTGTTTTCAAAGAAAAAACAGAAGCAGTTTATAAAATAAAGCGGTTAGATGTCCTAGACGAGGAGACCTAGAAAAATACTTTACTATGTCTCTATCGGAAAATTACCATAAGGAAATCATACAGAACTCCAGCAATTAGGAAGCTTAAGTAGTAACTTGCCTTCGTTATCTCTTTATTAAACAGTTCTTTCATYCCTTTAATATAAACCTTATGAAACTCAAAAAAGCAAATATAAATCCAACTAGCAAGTATTCAATCATAAAATAATCCATCCCCTTATAAATTATAGGTATATCTTATCAGCAACATATCGGGGTGACGAGCCTTTGGTAGTTTTATTGGAGTAAAAGGAATCGTGGATGTGGACGATGTGAACTCGGGAGAGCTCCCTGTTGAAAATCAAACCGTGGTTAGTGCAACTTTTGGAAGGTTTGGAGAGCGGCAAGCATACTTAAAGAAATATTCAGTATTTGAAAGGGATAAAGCCATGAAGGAAGCAGTAGAACCGTCCCCGTGCTTCTTGACAAAGATAAAAATAGTTAGTACGCTAAMTACGTGGTTAGTGTACTAACAATGTGAGGGGTTTTAGTCGTGGACAATATAGGGTATTTATTGATGAAGGTTTCTAAGGATTTGAGATATGCTTTGACAGAGGAGTTAAAAGTGTTTAATTTGACTGCTTCACAGTGGGCGGTTTTAAAAAGGCTTGAAATGGAAGAGGAGCATAATTCTTCACTGCTATTGAGGACGGCTGTTGAAATAGCAGCTAAACTAGATTTTGATAAACCGACCATGTCAGGAATTGTGAATCGGCTTGTTGAGAAAGGAATGATTAAAAAAGAAAGACATCCGGTTGATAAAAGAGTATTCATTTTATCTTTGTCTTCTGAGGCAAAGAGTTTGATTCCCACGCTAGAATCAGCGAGTAATCGTGTTATGAATGAATCTTTGGTACATTTCTCTATTGAAGAGAAAGAATTGTTTTTAACTTTATTAACTAAGTTGGATCACACGTTAAGTAGGGGGGGTAAAAAGTGATAAACGTTTTAGTCACAGGTTCAACAGGGAATATCGGTAGTTTTGTAGTAGAGAAACTAGTAGAGGTAGGGGTCGGCGTTAAAGCGGCCGTCACCAATCAGGAAAAAGGGATAAAATTCTTTTCAGGAAAACCTGTTGAAGTGGTAGAGTTTGATTTTACCCGTCATGAAACGTACAGCCAAGCATTAGAAGGCGTGAAAAAGATATTTTTAGTGCGCCCGCCAAAATTAGCAAAACCGAGAGAAGAGATGTTTCCCTTTTTAGAAGAAGCTAAGAGAGCAGGAGTGGAACAGATTGTTTTTGTTTCCCTTCTCGGTGTAGAGAAAAATCCTGTTGTTCCTCATCGGAAAATTGAGGATTATATCTGTGAATTAGACCTTCCATTTACCTTTTTAAGACCAAGCTTCTTTATGCAAAATCTAAATACTACCCACCGCGATGATATTTTACTTCGTGATGAAATATTTTTACCTGTCGGCAAAGCCAAAACAAGTTTTATCGATACAAGGGATATTGCTGAAATTGCTGCCATTTGTTTAACCGAAGAAATACATAAGAATAAGGCATATACTCTAACTGGCAGTGAAGCCATTACCTATTATGAGGTAGCCTCAACCATGTCAGAAGTGTTGAACCGACGAATTACCTACACAAACCCCAGTGTATTGGAGTTCAGAATGACCCTTATAAAAAGAGGCACACCAAAAGAATTTGCCAATGTCATGACCCTGTTATATCTAATGACAAAACTAGGAACAGCCCGGCATACCACACAAGAAGCAGAAAAAATACTAAAACGTAAGCCAATCACCTTTAAACAATATATAGAAGACCATAAACAGTATTTTCAATGAATCAGAGGGAAGCAGAGGGACGGTTCTCGTGCTTCCAAACAACAGGGGGCAATAGGAAATAAGTAGCTCCCAGTTCAATATCGGATAGGATGGATGTGGGTACCGGTGTATTTGGATGACTATATGAGTGAATTTTTTCCTAGCTTAGTCCTTAGGCCGCCTTTGTTTTACAATTGGGACATTGGAATAAGGTTCGAACTAGGAGTAGAGTGGAGTCGGGAGTACATATCGGCTAATAACCCTTATCTTCAGGGCGTTTATCACCGGGCGGTCACGTTATTTAAAGCCTTGCATTCTCCTGATGAGGAACTCTTTGTTGTGGTGGATGTGAATGACTTTGGAGATGGAAAGGCCTATCAGCACAAGGGAAGGATTCTTTCACCTTATGTTTGTGAAAAGGCCCTATTATTTCAATTGAAGCATACCAAAATGCCTTATGTTTTCCCTGAGGATGATGAGGATGGAAAGTATAAAACACATAGATTTGCTCTTACATGTAAAACATCTGATTTGAAGTACATCCCGCTGTTAAAAGCAGTGTGTAATCAAGATCTAGGCATTCAACCAAGTATTTTTCATCGGATTTATTTTATCAATATGAATAAAAAGACCATTTTCCACGTTTATGATGATAGGGGATGCGACATACTGGCCACTTCTCCGGAATCAATCCGCGAAGTTTACCAAAGGTATAGCGACTGGATATTAGATTACGATCGGGAAGATATAGAGAAGGTATTTTAAATAGCACGATTGATTGTGTTATTCTGATGCAGGAAAGTTTAGTGGAATTTACCAGGGACTCCGGGTGTCCTAACCTAATTTAGCGAGAGTGCTTGATTACTTTAACTTGGAAGGAAGCAGGAGAACCGTCCCCGTGCTCCTTATTCGACTTCTATCACAAAGGTATAGGAAACGGTTCCGTTTTTCCATTTTGCTAGGACTTCATAGATATATTTCCCTTTAGCTGAGGGAATGGTGAATTGGTCAGCTTGGGTTTCAATTGTTTTTTCCCTTCCTTGGTCATTCCATAAATAAACTGAGATGTCAGGGTTATCTTCAATCTTAATTTCTACTTTTTGATCGGAAGTTAAGAGTATCGGTTCTATATTGTCTGCCATTTGGTTGGGAGAAGCGTGATCTGTTTGCACAACCTCAGTCTCTAACCCTTTTTTTCTTGACCACTCATAATTGCCTTCCTCCATTGGGTAGTCTGTCCCGTTAATATGAATGACCGCATTCATAGATGGAGGAAATACATCTTCCTCCCCTTTTGGTACATTCGAACAACCTCCAAGCATAAACATGCAAAATGATAACCATACAATCACCAACCTCACAAAATCACCCCTTTACTAATTGGACGTTAAATGTTTTTCTAGGTTACAATTTTGAAGCAGGGGTTGAAGCACGGGGACGGTTCTCGTGCTTCCAATACCTCGTTGAGTAATCGATTTTACTAATATTAAATAAAGGATAAGTCCCACTTTACACGAAAACAGTTGGAAAACTTGCTGTTTTGTACTATTGGAAATATGTTGAAGAAGAAGCAGGAGAACCGTCCCCATGCTTCTCCCCATGCTTCTCTGAGGGGGAGTAATAAAATGAAGGTCATTTTGTTTGGTGCTACCGGGATGGTTGGGCAAAGTGTACTGCGTGAATGTTTGTTGGACGTCGAGGTTCAAGAAATCCTAACGGTCGGTCGAAAGCGGACGAATCAGGAGCATAATAAGTTAAGAGAGATTGAGCTTGAAAATGTAGCCGAGTTATCGTCAATCGAAGGTGAAGTAACAGGGTTTGATGCTTGTTTTTTCTGCCTTGGAGTGTCTTCCCAGGGTATGAAGGAAGATGTGTTTAAAAAAATTACGTATGACCTAACTCTGTCCGTTGCTAAAAAATTAGCGGAACTAAATCCGAACATGACGTTCATTTATGTTTCCGGAAGCGGGACAGACAGTAGCGAAAAAGGGCGTGCGATGTGGGCAAGGGTAAAGGGGAAGACTGAGAATGACTTGCTCCGGTTGCCTTTTAAGGCTGCCTATATGTTTAGGCCAGGAGCGATCATACCTATGCATGGAGTGAAATCCAAAACAAAATGGTATCAGCTTTTATATGACGTATTAAAGCCATTTAATCCACTCCTAATGAAATTAAGCATCGTCATCAGCTCAGAACAGATTGGAAAAGCGATGGTTCAAGTAGTAAAACACGGCTATTCCAGCTCTATTATAGAAAGTTCTGAGTTGAAGAAAATTTGAAGCACGGAGACGGTTCTACGTGCATCATTGGTGAACACGTGGAGGGCACAGGGGTGGTTTTTTCCTGCACCATTGGGAGGGGTTAAATTTGAGCAACCTGAGGCGACGGTTAAAGAGGTTGGTTATATTTCTACTTTTTTTCGTTATTTTTATCTACTTAAATAATACGTCCATTTTCAGTAATGATCGCGATAGAGGACATTTGCTACTGGCACATAGGGGTATGACACAGACTTTTACTATGGAGGACATTAAGTGGGACACCTGTACTGCTGAGCGGATTTATGAGCCGGAGCACCCCTATCTTGAAAACACTCTTCCTTCGATTCAAGCGGCTTTTGACCAAGGTGCGGATGTTGTTGAGTTCGATATTAAACGAACGGAAGATGATCAATTTGCTGTTTTTCATGATGCTACCCTCGAATGTAGAACGGATCAAAAAGGTGAACCAACTGAATATACCATGAGTGAGTTAAAGCAGTTGGACATTGGGTATGGGTATACGGCAGATGATGGCCAGACTTATCCTTTCCGCGGAAAAGGAGTTGGATTAATGCCTTCTTTGACGGAAGTTCTATCTCAATTTCAGGAAAGAATTTGTTAATTCATATAAAAAGTAATCAGAAGGATGACGGTGAGCTGTTAGTGACCTATCTGGAAAAATTACCACCGAATCAGCTAGAATTGATTGCAGTTTATGGTGACGATGAACCAATTAGCATCTTGAAAGCGAAAATGCCTAAGCTTCGTGTCATGTCACTAGAAACGATGAAAAGCTGCCTTCTTCCCTATATCGCCGTTGGTTGGACAGGATATGTACCATCAGCCTGTAAAAACACACAATTACACATCCCAGAAAAGTATGCTCACTATCTATGGGGATTTCCTATGAAGTTCTTAAATCGAATGGAAGATGCCAATACACGAGTCATCGTGGTTGCAGGTGATGGAGGCTGGTCAGAAGGATTTGATAGCAATAAAGATTTAAAACGCCTTCCCGAAAACTATAATGGGGGAATATGGACCAATCGTATTGAAAGGATTGGGAAGCACGGGGACGGTTCTCCTGCTTCCGAAAAGTGATTTCAGGTTAACTTCACGAGAATCTGAATTGAATTTCAGACAAGCCTATTTGCAGCGTGAAGAAAAGGGTATGTTCCGCATTGCATGAATAAAGTGCATTGTGGACTAACCCTTTTTGATTAACTATTGGCTATTAGAAGGATACGAGAACCGGCCCTATGCTTCCACCTATGCTTCCACTTCGCTAACAAATGCGTGGGTGTTGTTTTCTGTGTCTTTGAAGAAGGTCATCCATGTTTCGGTGCTGTTTATTTTTGCTACGATGTGTGGTTCGTTGATGAAGGTAATCCCTTCATTTTTGAATTTATCGTAGGTTTCTTTAATGTTTTCGACTTGAAAGTAAATGACGGAACTTGGATGAGCGAATTCTTCTTTTTCAGGTAAGCTGAGAAGAATTCTAGTGCCATTACAGTCGAGAAACGCCATTGTATCTGTTGCAAAAAGCAGTGGCAGGCTAAGCGACTTATAAAACTCAACTGCTCTATGTATGTCCTTAACGGGCACCCCGATTTGATTAATCTTTTGAATCGTACTCATTTCTCTCTCTCCTTAATTAACGACGTCTTGCACTGAATTATTTCGAAAATTTGAAAAAAAGTCAAGGGAAGCACGAGAACCGTCCCTGTGCTTCACCTGTGCTTCATTTTTTTTCACGAAGAGGGAATGTTATTTTTATAGACCTCTTCGAAAGGCGGGTATTAGTTTGGAGCGATTTTCTTATAAGCAGTCATGGTTTGGGAATGTGAAGGGAGATATTCTCTCTGGAGTTGTTGTGGCTTTGGCGTTGATTCCTGAGGCGATTGCTTTTTCAATTATCGCTGGGGTTGATCCGATGGTTGGGTTATATGCTTCCTTCACGATTGCCGTTATTATTTCCTTCGTCGGCGGAAGGCCCGGGATGATTTCAGCTGCCACAGGAGCGATGGCGCTGTTATTTATTGATTTGGTGGCAGATTACGGTATCCAATACCTGCTGGCAGCGACCATCCTTTGCGGTGTATTTCAGATATTGTTCGGTATCTTCAAACTGGCGCGGTATATGAAATTTATCCCCCGGTCGGTGATGATTGGGTTTGTGAATGCCTTAGCGATTTTAATTTTCACCTCGCAGTTCCAGCATTTTGTGGGCGAAACCTGGATGATCTTTGTGCTGATGGGAGCCACTTTAGCGATTATTTACTTGTTTCCTTATTTAACAAGGACAATCCCTTCGACTCTTGTTGCGATTGTCTCCATCACAGCTTTAGTGATTCTTTTAAAAATAGATGTGCGAACGGTAGGGGATATGGGTGCCATCACGCAAACCCTGCCGGCATTCTTGATTCCTGACATCCCTTTGAACCTCGAGACCTTAGTCGTTATTTTGCCTTATTCCCTCGCACTTGCTGTTGTGGGTTTATTAGAATCGCTGCTAACCGCCTCGATTGTAGATGATATGACGGATTCGGGAAGTGATAAGGATGTGGAAAGCAGAGGGCAGGGAATTGCGAATATTGTAACAGGATTTTTTGGGGGCATGGCGGGGTGTGCGATGATTGGCCAGTCTGTCATCAACGTGAAGTCAGGCGGAAGGGGAAGGCTTTCGGCTTTTGTTGCCGGAATCTTTTTGATGTTCTTGATTGTCGTTCTTGGAAAAATTGTTGTGCAAATACCGATGGCCGCTCTTGCTGGAGTGATGATTATGGTTTCCGTCAGTACCTTTGACTGGAACTCTGTGCGCACCCTTCACCTAGTTCCAAGAAGTGATGCGGTCGTGATGGTTGTCACTGTACTCGCCGTGGTTTTGACGCATAATTTGGCTATTGGCGTTTTTACAGGAATTATTTTAAGTGCGATGTTTTTTGTATCAAAAATCTCTAAAATACGTGTAACTCGTTCAGTTGAAGGTAATAAAAGAATATATTACGTGAAAGGTGAACTATTTTTTGCATCGGTAACCGAACTTCTAACGAAATTTGATTACAAGGAAGACGTAAAGAGTGTTGATATAGATCTTAGCGAATCTCATATATGGGATGATTCTGCGGTAGCTGCAGTTGATCGGATTGTTTCGAAATTTGAAGAAAATGAAATTATTGTGAACGTTAGAGGACTAAACGAGGATAGTACAGAATTAGTAAATAAATTAGCCAACAAACTGGGCACACATTAGGGAGGTTGCGGGGATGTACAAGAAAATTGCGTTAGCTACAGATGGTTCTGAGCACTCCAAGAGAGCGGCTGAAAACGCGATTCATATCGCGAAATGCAGCGCTGAGTCTAAGATTGAAGTGATCTACGTGGTCGATCACGACAAAGTCAAGTCTGATGTCCTTAGCAATTGGAATTCAGCCGATATCGGGGACGCACGCCGAAGCCGGATGCGGGAAGTTGAAAAAATGGCGAAAGAATCAGGTGTAGCCTTTGAGATTAAAATTCTCCACGGTGAACCGGGCCCAGTGATTGTGGATTATGTGAATAAAAATAATTTTGAAATCGTTATCATTGGAAGCAGAGGACTTAACACTCTCCAGGAATTTGTTTTAGGTAGTGTCAGTCATAAAGTGGCGAAACGGGTGAAATGTCCTGTTTTAATAGTGAAATAGGGATACAAAAACAGAACGGTCATTGGAAGACCGTTCTGTTTTTAGTTTACTTTAGCAGCCTGTTTGATTAAAAATTCCTGTCTGTCAGGTTTTTTCGCAAGAATCGCACTTACGACCCCGAGGGCTGGGAAGATCATCAATAGAAATAAACTTTCGGTGTAACTCTGGAAGGTATCAAACCCGATTCCGAGCGGCAAAGGCCCAGCCGCAGAACCAATGACCATGACCATCATCGCAACCCCGCTGATACTGCCGAGATATTTTCGTCCAAAGTAATTGGACCAAACGATGTTCAGCGTAATCCGCTCAATTCCGCCGCCAATTCCCCATAATACGGCGAAAAGGATGGCCAACGGTACACTATTAATATGGATTAAGACGAAGAGAATGAGAACTTCCATCATAAAAACAACGACTAGCAGTTTATTAGTCTTTACTTTTTCTAAAATAAAGCCCGAAATAAACGAGATTGGAAAGCCGATGATTGCCATTAAACTCAAAACAGTTGCCGCGAGTTGTGGTGATAATTGATTCTGATCGAAAATGGAGAGTAGGTGGAAGGTGATCCCGGTGTTCACGAGTGCGGGAATGCCGACACAAATTAACACGGCCCAAAAGGTTCTCGTTCTCATCGCTTCCTGTAAAGTCCAATCGCTTTCTTGAACGTAGTTGGTTGTTTTGTTTTTGCTGCCGTTAGGTGCGATGAGCGGTTTGCCGTCTGGGTGCAAGCCAATATCCTCAGGACGATTTCGAACAACGAAAAAGGCAAGCGGTGCAAAAAGAACGATTAGTAATACTCCCCAAACTTGCCAGGTGGTCTGCCAGCTGGTCTGTTGAATGAGCCATGTATTGGCAATGGGAAAAAATGCCGCACCGGCCACTCCTCCTAAAGCTAAAAAGCTCATCGCCCGGCCTCGCTTTTGGATAAACCACTGCGGGACAAGCGTGTTCGGAACCAGGGTCATGCTGCCTTGGCCGAACAGTCTGATAAGAAAGAAGCCGATGGCCAGCATCCACGTATTTACAACCATGCTGTTAAAAAAACAAGCCAATCCAAGCAGTAGGCTGACGATCACGATCATTTTCCTTTGCCCGAGCTTATCGACTAAGCGGCCCATGAAAAACATCAACAGACCAGAACATAAAGTAGCGATCGAATATAAACTGGAAATCTCCGAACGGGTCCAGCCAAAACTTTTTATGTACTCATCAATAAAAATCGAATTCGAATACGTCTGCCCTGGCCCCGAAAAAAAACTCCCCAGCGCAGCCATAACCACAATCACCCAACCATAATAAAACGAATGCCCCTTCCTCACGCCATTACCCAAAGCTAGCCCCCCTCAAAAAGCATCACCTACCCATCATAAAACACCCATTAAATTGAGGCAAGGATGAGACATGGGGACGGTTCTCCGGCTTCTTTTTGACCGTCCGAGACGTTCTCACAGCGTTCTCACAGGGACGGTTCTCCTGCTTCTTTTTGCATAGGGGGAGCACGAGAACCGTCCCTGTGCTTCCTTTTAAAAGTGAAAATGGTTGGTTGCGGCGAAATAAAACCTACCAGGTTACAATTCAAACATAGTAAGTGGTAGAAAGATTGAGGAGAGCTTTCCACTTCTAAGGATGATGGCACTTGTATTACAGACATGCTGTTAATGTAGAACGAAATACATTAAACCGCTCATAAAATAAAGAAGCACTGTGATCTAGATATAGGGGAAATTCCCGTCTAAGCGCAGTGCTTCTTTTAATGTATTTTTACTCAAACAGCAAGCTCTGAAGAAAAGCCTTGTTTAATAAGCAATGCCAACACGTGATTTAATAAAATCGTTGCTATAAATTTGACGGTAGGTAAATTCTGCTGTATCCCCGACGGATATTTCCGATCCTCCCTCGGGCAAGACATCCCGTTCAACACGGTATTGCCCCATTGCGCTGCCATCCGGTAGATAGGTAGGGCAGACTATGGTCCAATCGAGAGTCGACAGTTTCAGGCGGTCGTAAACCTTCTCGTGTTCTTCGGCTGAGCGGGTTGATTTTCTCTTTGACTCGCTTGACTGGTACCGTAGTAGATCTGGGTTGACTCTGCTTTGGAGGATTCCAGCTGTTCCTACAGTAATAATTCTTCGGATTCCTTCTTTTTTCATGGCCTCGATCATTAAGGGAGCGCTTTCTGATAAGGTAGTGGTCCCATCTGTATTTAATGCACTAATCACCACATCAACCCCCTGCATTGCCCTTGCGATATCAGCCTTATCTAAAACATTCCCTTGAATGATGGATAAGTATTTATCGCTGATTTGAATCTTTTCGAGTGTCCGGACTAATACTGTAACTTGATGCTTGTCATTAAGCGCATGAGTAACTATATGTGATCCAACTCGTCCTGTTGCCCCTAGAATTAATATATTCATGGTTGGATGATGAATCCTCCTTTGTGTGGAAGCACGAGAACCGTCCCCATGCTTCTTTATTTACTAAACTCATTTAATCTTTCGTATGTTTCCAGCAGGAAGTTATAGAATAGGACTTCGGTTGGAAGGAGTTTGCGTTGGGTTGGGAAGATGACTCCAACGGTTCGGGTAAGATTGGCATCTGAGATTGGTTTCATGACGGTGGACCGAGGTGTGTTATCGACCAATGTCATTTCTGGCATTAAGGCTACTCCTAACCCTGCCGAGACCAGTCCTTTTAAGGCATCTATATCTTTTCCTTCTAATGCAATTTGTGGGGAAAACCCAGCATCGTTGCACGCTTGTACCACTTGTTCGCGAAAAACAAATCCTTCAGGGAGGACACAGAATGGATCATCCTTTAAGTCCCTTAACCTTATTGATTTTCGATCAGCTAATGGATGATGAAGAGGAATAAGGGCTACTATATTTTCAGTGAAAAGAGTTGCTCCTTTAATTTTTGTTTCTTTTTCATGGTTGGGCATAGGTGCAATCATCGCCAAATTAAATTCACCATTTACCACACCATCAATTAAATCATAATAAAGTGCATTGCTCATTTGAAATTTAGCTTCTGGATATCTGGTACGAAAAGCATATATAATCGAAGGCAGTGTGTGGGCTGCCATGCTAATCGGAAATGCAATTCGAACCGTTCCTTTTTCAGGTTTTAAATGTTCTTCTACTTCTCTTTTTGCATCCTCCATCATGTTCCATATTTGTTTCACCCGTTCATAAAAAATCCTGCCTAGAGGAGTTAATTTTACGCTTCTCCCCTCACGAATAAAAAGTTCTACTCCTAGATCGTTTTCTAAATTGAAAATTTGTCTGCTAACGGAAGATTGGGCTACATGCAAGGCCTCTGCCGCCTCGGTTACATGCTCCCTTTTTGCCACTTCTAGAAAATATTGAATTTGCCTCGTTTCCATGTTTACATCACTCCAACTTTAATGCGTTTTACGCATTGATTTCATCGAAAATCAGCATTGGAACTATTAATTATAAAATTATAAAATAAAAACACATTTAATAAAAGGGAAATTTCTCAAATTTAAATATATTAGGGGCTGAATGGGATGAAAATGCTGGAAAAAGTAGAAGAGAGTCAATTGCAAATCGTAAAGGATTACGTAAATCGCTTATTTAAAAGTGTTCAATTGCGTAATCCAAATGAGGAAGAGTTCCAGCAGGCTGTTAAAGAGGTACTGGATTCCTTAGTACCTGTCCTTGTGAAGAATCCGAACTATATCAAACAAGCAGTCCTTGAAAGAATAGTTGAACCTGAGCGTTTGATTACCTTTAGAGTCCCATGGGTGGATGATCATGGGAATGTCCAAGTCAATCGCGGTTTTCGTGTACAGTTTAATAGTGCGATTGGACCTTATAAGGGGGGACTAAGGTTTCACCCATCTGTTAACGCAAGTATTATTAAATTTCTTGGGTTCGAGCAAATTTTCAAAAACTCCTTAACCGGGCAGCCGATCGGCGGCGGAAAAGGCGGTGCGGATTTTGATCCAAAGGGTAAATCAGATTTAGAAATTATGCGTTTTTGTCAGAGCTTTATGACAGAGCTTAGCAGACATATCGGGCCGGATACGGATGTTCCTGCTGGGGATATCGGGGTAGGAGCTAGAGAGATTGGATACATGTTTGGTCAATATAAAAAATTGAAAAATGCCTACGAAGCAGGTGTTCTAACTGGAAAAGGCATCGGCTACGGAGGGAGTTTAGGACGGAAAGAAGCAACCGGCTACGGATTGGTTTATTTCGTAGAAGAAATGCTTAAGGATAAGGGACTAAGCTTTAAGGGAAGTACAGTCGTCGTTTCTGGTTCAGGAAATGTTTCTATTTATGCAATGGAAAAAGCCATGCAGTTTGGTGCAAAAGTAGTTGCCTGCAGTGATTCAAGCGGCTATGTTTATGATCCAAGTGGAATCAACCTAGAAACGGTTAAGCGTTTAAAAGAAGTAGAGAATCAAAGGATTTCTGAATATGTCCGGGAACATCCGAATGCGATCTATCAAGAAGGCTGTTCAGGAATCTGGACGATTCCATGCGATATTGCTTTACCATGTGCTACGCAAAATGAGATCAATAAGGAAGCAGCAGAAATGTTAGTTTCTAATGGAGTAAAAGCTGTCGGAGAAGGGGCCAATATGCCGTCTACTCTAGATGCGGTTGATACCTTTATCGATCAGAACGTTTTATTTGGACCTGCCAAAGCAGCAAATGCAGGCGGAGTTGCAGTCTCAGCTTTAGAAATGGCGCAAAACAGTGCAAGACTCGCTTGGACACAAGAAGAAGTAGACCTAAAACTACAAGACATCATGAAAGACATCTATCGTAAGAGTATAAAAGCATCAGAAGAATACAACACCCCAGGCAACCTAGTTATCGGTGCAAACATAGCTGGATTCCAAAAAGTAGCCAACGCCATGATCGAACAAGGAGTTATTTAGAAAAATGCATGGGGACGGTTCTTGTGCTTCCTTTTGAAGCAGGGAGAACCGTCTCCATTTGTTTTATTGATTTAGTTGATTGATAGGGTCTTCCTTGATTTTGCCATGGATTCCTTTTAAGAATTGGTGATTATTTTCCTTTTTAATAACAAAAAAACCATTGGAAAAGTCTGCCCCTTCTTGAACGATCTGTTTATCCTCATGATGTTTCTTTAATTAAATTTGCGGGAATTCCTCGCTGATATTCATCCCCGCTATGCTCACTTCGCGCGTCACTTCTACAATGTGGATATCAACACTTTCAAGATTTTCTAAAAGACTGTTATCATGGATTCTTTTAAAATGATAAGTTCAAGTTTCGTTTGGGCAACTTGACCCACGACAATTTGGGTAGCCTCGTTTTTTTCAGCAAACTCGGCGATATGCAGTGAAACCATCCTGTCAATGGAAAGATCAGTTTGAATTTGAACATTATACTTTTCTGTCAGTAATTCGAACATGAGCTTCGTTTGAACTGATTAAAATCTAGTTCATCATATTGCGAGTTTAGAACGTTTAATATGATGCATTCCCCATTAAAAGCACTTGCTAAAAGCTTACCTCCTTGAAGTAGTTTCTCCGAATAATATGGATTGCTAACACAAACGACAATTTCTCCATGTAAATGCACCGACTTTTTTTAGCACGGGGACGGTTCTTGCTTGCGCGCGTTTTCAGGTGCCTAAAAACAAGAACCATATTCCCAATTTAATCCTATTGATGTATATAAAAACCATAACATAGGTAACTAGTTTAAACAAATGATCTTAGTTAATGTAAAGGTTATCTGCCAAAAAAAGAAGCAGTAGAACCGTCCCTGTGTATATAATTGATGTAAACAGTGGCTCCGCCGCTAGATATGGATGCAGCTTGTGTATGATGGCTGGAATATTTTTGACCTCGATGAGATGGAGAGGACAGGAGTGGAGTATAACTGTGTTGGACGGGAGATGGGAGTCGTGGGGAATCGGTATACTGGCAGGAGAGAAGTTGAGATGAGATGAATGAAGGTTACAAGCCGCTAGATACTAGTAAAACGTACTTTATTACAGGTGCAGCCGGATTTATCGGATTCTTTTTATCTAAAAATCTACTGGAGCAGGGCTGCCAGGTGTTGGGAATTGACAATCTAAATGATTACTACGACGTGAAGTTGAAGCATACACGCTTAGAGATGCTGGAGGTATATGAAAAGTTCACGTTTGTGAAAGGTGATATTTCTGATAAGGCTGCGATTATGGGGCTGTTTGAAGAGTATAAACCTGAAATCGTAGTGAATCTTGCTGCCCAGGCTGGTGTGAGGTATTCGATTGAGAATCCAGATGTGTATATGCAAAGTAATGTAATCGGTTTTTATAATATCCTTGAGGCGTGCAGGTGCTATCCTGTCGAGCATCTTGTTTACGCATCTTCCAGCTCTGTTTACGGTGCCAATCAGAAGGTGCCGTTTGAAGAAACTGATTTTGTGAATCATCCGGTCTCACTCTATGCAGCTACTAAAAAGTCCTGTGAACTGATCGCTTATACGTACAGCCATTTGTATAAAATACCAGCTACAGGGCTAAGGTTCTTTACTGTTTATGGACCCTTGGGCAGGCCTGACATGGCTTACTTTGGATTTGCGGAGCGGTACTTTGCGGGTGAGCCGATTCGGATTTTTAACAACGGTGATTTCAAAAATGATCTTTATCGAGATTTTACATATATCGATGACATTGTTGAAGGGATGGCACGCGTGATAGGCAATCCTCCTGCTCGATCTGGAAATGAGTCTGATTTTGAGATTGCGGACGTTCCTCATAAATTGTATAACATCGGAAACAATCGCCCAGAGAAATTGATGGTGTTTGTGGAAACACTGGAAAAAGCCTTAAGCAAGGCACTAGAAAAGGAAGTGTTGTTTGAAAGGATCTTTGAACCAATGAAGCCTGGAGACGTACCGGCAACCTACGCATCTACAGAACTGTTAGAAAAAGAAGTGGGATATAAACCCTCAACCACCATCGAACAAGGATTAACGAAATTTGCCGCATGGTATGTAAAATGGAAGAATGGGTGAAGCATGGGTGAAGCATGGGGACGGTTCTCCTGCTTCCTTTTGGAAAAAGAAAAAGAAGCAGAGAGAACCGTCCCTCTGCTTCACCCTCTGCTTCACCCTCTGCTTCACCTCTGCTTTACAATGACCCTTCAAAGACGATTTCGTTTAGCTCTTTTCGGCCGCTTGGTTTTTCTCTAAGCTGCAGGTCCTCGGGCAGGCTTTCCTTTTCGCCTTGATAGCCAATGGCGAGCAGGGCGTGAATTTCGTATTGCTCGGGAATGTTTAATACTTCTCTTGCAAGCTTCAGATTGATTCCGCCCATGAAATGGGTGACGAGACCTTTGTTGGTTGCTTCTAAAACAAGGTTTGCACTTGCCATCCCTGTGTCAAAAGCATGTGTACGAATCGTTTTTCCGTCTCGTGTTTTCTCGGAAAGAATCAGAGCAAATACAGGTGCTTTCTGACACCATACGAGGTTGCCTGGGAGGATGAACGAATGAAATTTCTTCCGTACTTGCTCGGTACGGGCAATGATAAATTTCCAAGGCTGTAAGTTATTTGCTGAGGCTGCCCATTTAGCAGCTTCAAATAGACTTAATAAAATATCGTTCGGAACCTCTTTTTCTAAAAACGAGCGGGGTGACCATCTATTCGTAAACAAAGGATCAATCGGAAATTCAGTTATTCTAACACTATCTGCTTGATTGACCATACATACCTCCGGAAATTTAGTTTAGATTCGAGATAATAGTATCACGAAAAAAAGGTGTCTGTCACGTCCTGAGGTTTGTCGAATGGGAAGCAGGAGAACCGTCCCTCCGCTTCCACACGGCTGTTCAACATTCTGTCAAAACATTTCTAACAAATTGTGAACTTAACACTATCCCTATGTTACTAATGTTGTTTATGTAATATATTGTAAGTGTAAGGAGCAAGTAAATTAGGAAAGGCGGAATGCCATTATGTTTAATAAAATTTTAAGAGAAAATAATATATCTGCAGCCATTTTAACAATCATTCGTCTATATCTCGGTTACGCTTGGTTCACAGCAGGATGGGGCAAAATCTCAGGAGGCTTCGACGCTTCTGGATACTTGAAAAATGCAGTAGCAAATCCGGTAAAAGGCCCAGACGGTAACTTAGTTTACGGCTGGTACGTTAACTTCTTAGAAAGCTTTGCGTTGCCAAACATTGAATTGTTCAACTTCCTTGTACCTTGGGGCGAAGTATTATTAGGTTTAGGTCTTATGTTAGGATGCTTCACAACAGTGGCCGTTTTCTTTGGGCTAGTTATGAACTTCAGCTTCTTCTTAGCAGGGACCGTTTCTCACAACCCAACAGATATCTTCTTAGGTTTCATCATCCTAGCAGCAGGTTACAACGCAGGACGTTACGGCTTAGATCGCTGGGTGATTCCATTCATTCGCAAAACTATTAAAACATACGTTGGTAAAGATACTGGGAAGGCAGCTGCCTAACTAGAAGGAAAAACGACTCGATATTTGGGTCGTTTTTTTCTGGAAGCAGAGGGACGGTTCTCCTGCTTCCACTTCTTCCTCTGCTCCTCAATATAACAGTGATCCCTGTGGAAATCTCCAAAACTTTGGTCAAAGGAAGCAGGAGAACCGTCCCCGTGCTCACCCCCCGTGCTCACCCTTTTATGAAGCTCTCGACTGCGAAGGCGGATACGCCTAGGGCGGTGGAGTATTTTCCGAGTTTGGAGAAGTGTATTTTTAGGTCTTTTTGGTGATGGGTGAGTGTGTGATTGCTGATGGTGGTCCGGATTGGTTCTTCGATCCATTTTTGGGCTAAGGCCAATCGGTTTCCGATGATGACTTGGTCAGGGTTAAAGGTATTAATAATATTATTAATGCCAAAACCTAGGTACCTGCCAATTTCCTTAAAATGGCCCAGTGCAGTATGATCGCTGCCTTCTGCTAGTTCAACCAGCGTCTCAAGTGATGCGGTATCCACATTAGCCAGCTCCAATAATGCATGTTCAGATGCGTACGCTTCCCAGCATCCTCTGCTGCCGCAACTGCATGGCTTCCCATCCAAGTCAATTACCATATGTCCCATCTCACCAGAAAATCCATTTTTCCCTTGATATAATTCTTTGTTTAAAATAATCCCTACGCCAATTCCAATTCCCGCACTGACATATATGACGTTATCAAAGTCTTGACCCGCGCCAAACTGCTGTTCGCCAATCACCCCGGCATTTGCCTCGTTTTCAATCATGACAGGAACTAGGAATAATTCCTCGAGGTCCTTCTTTAACTGGATGTTGGTCCAGCCTAAATTTGGAGCGAGTAGTACCGTACCTTCTTTGTTAACAATCCCGGGCACGCCCACACCGATTCCAACAATGCCGTACCTGCTACTAGGCATTTCTTCCTTTAGGGACTGAACCATACTTTTCACAATACTCATGATGGAAGGATAGGGAGTTCGTTGTACCACTTGATTTTTTTCAATCACGATCCTACCTTTTAAATCGGTTAAGACACATAATACATAGTTTACCCCGATATCAATTCCGATCGCATAACCGGCTGTTTTATTAAAATGAAGGATCACGGGTCGCCGACCGCCGCTTGATTCTCCAGGTCCTGATTCGAAAATTAGTTCCTCTTCTAATAGTTCATTCACCAGAGAAGAGACGGTTGCCTTGTGTAATCCAGAGCTTTGGGCAATTTCGGCCCTTGAAATTGGCTCTTTTTCGATGATATATTGCAATACGAGGGCTTTGTTGTTCTTTTTAACAATCTGTTGATTCCATGTCATAGTTTCCACTTCGAAAACTCCTTATATCTATTATTGGTTTTATTTTAACATAAACTTAGTTTAATGAATATACAAACATATAACCTGATGTTATAATATACTCAGTTAAGCTCTTTCAGGTTGAAAAATAAATATACAAGGGAAGGAATGGGCGTTATTGAGAAAAGTCCGTTGGGGTGTCATTAGTACTGCAGGTATTGCTCAGACACAAGTCATTCCGGCTATTCTTCGTTCAGACAATGCTGAAATCTTTGGAATTGCCAGCAGAGGTGAGCAAGCTAAAAAAGTGGCCGAGGCATTTTCCATTCCACATTATTATGATTCCTATGAGAAACTGCTAATGAATCCAGAAATTGAAGCCGTTTACATTCCTCTGCCGAATCATTTACATAAGCAATGGGCGATGGAAGCAGCTAAGTATGGCAAACACGTTCTTGTCGAAAAACCAGCTGCTCTGACCGTTGAAGAGACAGAAGAAATGACTGCATTTTGCCGTAAGCGGAATGTGAAATTCATGGAAGCCTTTATGTACCAATTTCATCCGCAGCATCAGCGTGTTAAAGAAATTATATCATCTGGAGAGATTGGTGAAACAAAATTCATGCGGGCAGGTTTTTCTTTTTACATGGAAAATAGAGACGATAATATCCGGATGAAAAAGGAGATGGGAGGCGGCAGTATTTATGATGTCGGCTGTTACGGGATCCATGCAATCCGCAATATCCTTGGATCCGAACCAGTAACCGTTGAGACGTTCGCTGAACTTGATCCACAGACAGGAATTGACGTATCTTCTATTGTTTATATGAAGCTGGAAAATGGAGTCAATTGTGTGGTTGATTGCAGTTTCGAAATGGCTTTTAGACATGATTATGAAATTGTTGGGACAAAAGGCAAAATTACCGTACCGGCTGCCTACCGTCCGGATGTAGTCGGTCATCGGGGTGTGATTCACATTGAATCTGATCAGGGAAATCGGTCAGAAATGCTGGAAGGTGATCAATATAAGCTGCAGATTGAGCATTTTTCAAAAGCGATTATTGACAACCTCGAACCTGCCTATTCAGCAGAAAATATCCTGCAAAATATGCGTGTCATCGAAGCTTGTTACAAATCAATTGAAAAAAGAAGGACCGTAGAGTTAGTCTAAAAAAGAGAGTAGGGGAAGCGGTTGACAAAGAATATGTTTTTTAATGCACATCATTCACCAATTGGAGCATTTTCAAGTTTTACTCTTGGCTTTTACGGAAATGGGGGCGGTCTGGATTTAGAACTAGGCCGTTCACCAAGAACCAATGTTTATGTTGGCGTTGAGTCTTTAGAGCAAGAAGGACTTTACGACGCCCTTCCTTTTTTTGAGACAGCCGACGATGAAAGTAAACGCTACGATATTGAAAATATGGACCCGGATCCTGATAAACCTCGAATCATTCTGCCATTCGCAAAGGATGAAATCGAACGGGATTTCCAATTAGGAACAGATTCCTGGAAGGCAGGGGATTTAACTTTTACCCTGTACACTCAAGCTCAATCGGTACCAGATCCAACTACTGCAGCAGAGGAGGATTTGAAGAAGGCGTTAATTCCGGCTGTTTGGGCAGAGCTAACCGTTGATAATACAAAAGGGGCGAAAAGTCGCCGTGCTTTCTTTGGCTATCAGGGAAGTGATCCATATAGTTCCATGCGCCGTTTAGATGATACGTGTGATGGGATTGCCGGTATTGGACAGGGACGGTTAACAGGTATTGCAACGAATGATCCTGAAGTGAAATCAGCCTTACACTTTAGTTTGGAAAATATTTTAACGACTCCTTTTGAAGAGAACTGGACTTTCGGGTTAGGACCTATCGGTGCCCTTGTGATGGATGTCCCTGCAGGTGAAAAACGTACGTATAAATTTGCAGTTTGCTTCCATCGCGGCGGCTATGTTACCGCTGGAATGGATGCTTCCTATCTTTATACGAGATACTTCCGTAATCTTGAATCAGTAGCGGCATATGCCTTGGAAAACTTTAATGAGTTTACCGGCCGGGCGAAGGAAGCAAACAGCTTAGTGGCAGAAGCCCGCTTATCGGAAGATCAAAAGTTTATGATGATTCATTCAATTCGTAGTTATTATGGCTGTACGCAATTGCTAGATGTAGACGGCGAACCTTTCTGGGTCGTGAATGAAGGCGAATATCGGATGATGAACACGTTTGACCTGACAGTCGATCAGATTTTCTTTGAGTTAAAAATGAACCCCTGGACGGTTAAAAATGAGCTGGATATGTTTGTAAGCCGCTTTAGCTATGAAGATAAAGTTCGTTTTCCTGGGGATGAGACTGAATATCCAGGTGGAATTAGTTTTACCCACGATATGGGTGTCGCTAACACGATTTCACGTCCACATTATTCCTCCTATGAACTATACGGTTTGGATGGCTGTTTCTCACATATGACGTACGAACAGCTCGTCAACTGGGTGTTATGTGCCTCCGTTTATGTAGAGCAAACCGGTGATCAGCAGTGGTTAAAGAAGAATGTAGTTGTGTTCGTTCGCTGTTTTGAGAGTATGTTAAACCGTGACCATCCTATCGCCGAGCAGCGTGATGGAATTATGGGACTTGATTCAACCCGTGTAATGGGCGGGGCTGAAATCACAACCTATGACAGCTTGGATGTTTCGCTGGGACAGGCAAGAAACAATATCTATTTAGCAGGCAAGACATGGGCGTCCTATGTTGCCTTAGAAAAGCTGTTTAAAGAAAACGGTCTGGGCGATCTGTCGGAGCAAGCTGGTGTGCAGGCTGAAAAATGTGCTGCCACGATTGTATCCCATGTCACCCCTGACGGATATATTCCGGCTGTCATTAAGGAAGGCAATGATTCTAAAATTATCCCTGCGATAGAGGGACTAATTTTCCCGTATTATACAAACAATCAGGACGCGCTTGATCCCAATGGCCGTTTTGGTGCTTATATTCAAGTGTTGAAAAAGCATTTGGAGACGGTTTTAACGGACAGTGTTTGCTTGTTTGAAGATGGCGGCTGGAAGATTTCGTCTACGAGTAATAACTCCTGGTTAAGTAAAATCTACCTCTGTCAGTTTATCACTCGTGAAATTCTTGGCTGGGAATGGGATGAAAAAGGAGCGAAGGCAGACGCTGCTCATGTTGCTTGGTTGACCCATCCAACTTTGTCAGTATGGAGCTGGAGCGATCAAATTATTTCTGGTGAAATTGCCGGAAGTAAGTACTATCCACGTGGGGTTACAAGTATCCTGTGGCTTGAGGAAAGCAGAAAGTCAGCACCTGTTTTTACATCAGCTCAGCAGGTTTAATAGAAGGTTAAAGACTGTCTGGTTACTCTAGGCAGTCTTTTTTTAAAAAACTTTGTTTATTCGATAGACAAATAGAATTCCCGATGCTATAATTTGATTAAATAAGGGTAACAGATTGATAGATTTTGTAAGCATTTACATGGTTTATCTGTAGCCTTAAAACCTACTAGGAGGAATAACCTCATGGCTTATTTCGATACTGTTAACAAAATCAAATTTGAAGGTGCTTCGTCTAAAAATCCATTTGCATTTAAGTATTATAACCCTGAAGAATTAATCAATGGCAAAACAATGGAAGAGATCCTTCGTTTCTCTGTTACATACTGGCACACGTTCACGGCTGATGGAACAGATCCATTCGGTGCAGGTACAGCGATTCGCCCGTGGAATCACCTGCAAGGTTTAGATTTAGCAAAGGCGCGTGTGGAAGCGGCGTTTGAGCTTTTTGAAAAATTAGATGTTCCTTACTTTGCTTTCCATGATGTCGATATTGCACCAGAGGGCAGTACTCTTGCTGAATCTAATAGAAACCAAGATATTATTGTTGATATGATTAAAGAATATATGAAAACGAGCAAAACGAAGCTCCTTTGGAATACAGCTAATATGTTCACGAACCCAAGATATGTACATGGTGCGGCAACTTCTCCAAACGCAGATGTCTTCGCCTATTCCGCAGCGAAGGTGAAAAAGGGCTTAGAAGTAGCAAAAGAACTTGGTGCTGAGAACTATGTATTCTGGGGCGGCCGTGAAGGGTATGAAACGCTTCTTAATACCGATATGAAGCTCGAGCAAGACAACTTAGCGCGATTCTTCCATATGGCGGTTGCGTATGCAAAGGAAATTGACCTAAACGTTCCATTCCTAATTGAGCCAAAACCAAAAGAGCCAACGAAGCACCAATACGATTTTGACGTCGCTACTGGTCTAGCATTCTTGCAAAAATATGACTTAACAGACTATTTCAAGTTTAATATCGAAGCGAACCATGCCACTTTAGCAGGTCATACGTTTGAGCATGAATTAAGAACAGCACGTATTAACGGTATGCTTGGTTCTGTCGATGCGAACCAAGGTGATACACTGCTTGGCTGGGATACAGATGAATTCCCAACTGATTTATATTCAAATACCTTAGCCATGTATGAAATTTTGAAAAATGACGGCTTAGGCAGCGGCGGCTTAAACTTTGATGCAAAGGTTAGAAGAGGTTCATTCGAAGCTGACGACCTGTTCCATGCACATATCGCTGGGATGGATGCCTTTGCAGTCGGTCTAAAGGTGGCAAACAAGCTAATTGAAGACAAAGCACTTGATAGCTTTATCGAAGACCGCTACAGCAGCTATACAAAAGGAATTGGCCTGGACATCGTCGAAGGAAAAACAAACTTCCGCGAGCTTGAAACATATGCCCTTCAATTAACAGAAATCAAAAACACATCTGGCAGAACAGAGCGACTAAAAGCGGTGATCAATCAATATTTACTAGAGACACTATCAAGTGTGACCGTTTAATAAGCGCGGAGCTACTGGATCAAGTTGCTATTTAACATACGAAAAAGTGCTGGCGGTTTGTGACTCCAGCACTTTTTTTAAAAAAGGGTGATCAGGATGAAATATGTGATTGGTGTTGACCTTGGGACGAGTGCGGTAAAAATTCTACTCGTAAATCAGAATGGTGAGGTATGTCGGGAAGTTTCGAAGTCCTACCCTCTTATCATTGAAAAATCAGGGTATAGTGAACAAAATCCAGAAGAATGGGTGGAAAAAACAACGGCTGGATTAGCAGAGTTGGTTGCCGGTTTTGATGGGGATGTTCATGATATCGAGGGCATCAGCTTTTCGGGGCAGATGCATGGTCTAGTTTTATTAGATGGGGACAATCAAGTATTGAGGAATGCGATTTTGTGGAATGACACGCGAACCACGAGGCAGTGTCAGGAAATCTACGAGGTGGCTGGCAGGGAGCGCCTATTAGAAATCACAAAAAACCCAGCGTTAGAGGGTTTCACTTTGCCGAAAATTCTCTGGGTAAAAGAACAGGAGCCGGAAGTGTTTGAACGGGCAAGTGTGTTTATGATCCCAAAGGATTATTTGCGTTACCGTCTTACCGGAGAAATCCACATGGAGTACTCCGATGCTGCAGGAACTTTGTTGTTAAATGTGGCTGAGCGGGAGTGGAGTGGTGAGTTGTTGGGCTTGTTCGGCCTTTCGGCTGAGTTTTGCCCGCCGTTGGTAGAGTCACATGCGCTGGTGGGAACTTTGTCAGCTGGATTTGCAACAAAAACTGGTTTATCTGAAGCGGTTAAGGTGTTTGCGGGTGGAGCGGATAATGCCTGTGGTGCGATCGGTTCAGGGATTTTGTCTGAAGGTAAAACGTTATGCAGCATTGGTACCTCTGGTGTCGTGCTTTCCTATGAAAAAAGAAATGATCTTGATTTTGCCGGTAAGGTTCACTACTTTAATCACAGTGAAGAAAATGCTTACTATACGATGGGGGTCACGCTCGCTGCCGGTTATAGTTTAAGCTGGTTTAAGGATACATTTGCTGGCGAGGAAGAGTTTGTTGAGTTTTTAACTGGTGTGGATGAAGTGCCTGTTGGCAGCAATGGGTTATTATTTACCCCTTATATTGTTGGGGAAAGAACGCCGCATGCTGATGCTGCGATTCGCGGCAGTTTTATTGGTGTTGATGCGGCGCATGAACGCAAGCATTTTGTTCGTGCTGTCCTTGAGGGGATTACCTACTCGTTAAATGAATCGCTTGAGGTTTTTAGAAGCAGCGGGAAAACAATCGATTCGATCGTGTCAATCGGAGGCGGTGCCAAAAACGATACATGGCTGCAAATGCAGGCGGATATTTTCAATGCGAGGATTGAAAAATTGTCGAGCGAACAAGGCCCTGGAATGGGTGCGGCTATGCTGGCAGCTTACGGCTGCGGCTGGTACCCGTCACTGAAGGAATGCGCAGAGGTCTTTATCGAAACAGCGAAAACCTATGAGCCGATTCCAAAAAATGTGGAAGCCTATCAGAAGCTTTTTGCAATTTACCAGCAGGTTTACGCACAAACAAAGGAATTGAACGAGCAATTAAGAGAATTTAGGAAGTAAATAGAAGAGGTCGTCATATCCTGATTTTTTAGGAAAACTCTTATATATCAGAAAAAAGTTGATCTTTTTCCGAAAAAATCATAGAAATATCGGAAAAATTTTTATCCGGAAAAATCATAAAGAAAAAACCGTTTTTATCAGGAAACCCCATAGCAAGTAACCTAATTACCAAAAATAGAAGCCACCCAGTTATTCTGACTTGGCGGCTTTCATTTTTTTTAATATGATCATGTAATAAAGGAGGGAAGCGGCAGTGAAACTTGAAAAAGAACAGAAACTTTTATTTATAGGGGATTCTATAACAGATTGTGAGCGAGCCAAACCAGAAGGGGAAGGCTTGTTTGGTGCACTTGGCAAAGGATATGTTTCCTATGTCGATGGGCTGCTGCAGGCTGTTTACCCAGGTCTCGGAATTCGGGTGGTAAATAAGGGAATTGGAGGCCACACCGTTCGCGACTTAAAGCATAGATGGCAGGAGGATGTCATTGCTCAAAATCCAGATTGGCTGGTAGTTATGATTGGAATCAACGATGTGTGGCGCCAATACGACACACCGTTCATTAAAGAATGGCATGTATACCTTGATGAATACGAGGAAACACTTAGAGAGCTTGTCGTGGAAACCAAGCCTTTTGTGAAGGAAATGGTATTGATGACACCATTTTACTTGGAAAGCAACGAGCAAGATCCGATGCGGCGGACCATGGATCAATACGGTCAAGTTGTGAAAAAAATCGCAGAAGAAAACAACTGCCTATTCGTTGATACACAAGCAGCCTTCAACATAGTCCTAAAAGACCTCTATTCCGCAACACTCGCCTGGGACCGTGTCCACCCCACAACAGCCGGACACATGACCCTCACCCGGGCATTCTTAAAAGAAATCGGATTCGAATGGTGATGCAGAGGGACGGTTCTTCCGCTTCAATTACGTTAAGGAAAGGGGTTCAAAAAAATGAATTATCGTGAACTGGGTAATATCGGAATGATGGTTAGTGAGGTTAGCTTTGGAACTTGGGCGATTGGCGGTTCATGGGGTAAAACTAGTGATGCCGAAGCCTTGAAATCTCTGGAGTTTGCAATCGATCAAGGAGTTAACTTTTTCGATACAGCGGATGTTTATGGGGACGGCCATAGCGAAGAGCTGCTGGCCAAGGCGACAAAGGGCAAGGAAGACAAGATACATATTGCTACAAAGTTTTGCCGTAAGGGTGATATCTTCGACCCGAATAATTACAGCTATGAAACCGTCAGTGCTTATTGCGAAGACAGCCTGCGCCGCTTAAACCGTGAGACGATTGATTTGTATCAGATCCATTGCCCGGCGACAGAAATCCTAAGAAATGGCAGTGTGTTTGAGGTGTTGGATCGTCTGAAGCAAGAAGGAAAGATCCGCCATTATGGAGTCAGTGTGGAAACGGCCGAAGAGGGCTTGATTTGTTTGCAGTATCCTAATGTGAAAAGCCTGCAAATTATTTTTAATCTATTCCGCCAGAAGCCTCTGGAAAAGCTGATCCCGGAAGCTTATGGGAAAGGTGTCGGGCTTCTTGTTCGACTGCCGCTTGCCAGCGGGTTATTGACTGGTAAATTTACTTCAGAACATGTTTTTGAAGAGGATGACCACCGCCGCTTTAACGAAAATGGCGAGTCGTTTAATGTGGGTGAAACATTTGCCGGTTTGGGCTTCCGTAAAGGTGTAGAACTTGCGGATCAACTAAAGTGGATTGCAGAAGGCCGAGGGTCGATGGCTAGTGCCGCACTTCGCTGGATTTTAGACCAAAAAGAAATTACCTGCATTATTCCTGGCTTTAAAAATGTTAAGCAGGTGGAGGATAATCTTTCAGCCCTCCATACTAAATCATTTTCTGAGGAAGAAAAACAGGAAATTGAACGGTTTTATCAGGAATCTGTGAAGGACTTTATTAGAGGACCATATTAAGCGTTTATGAACGAGACGATCAATGGGCGTCTCGTTCTTTGTCATCAAATGAAGAAAAGGAGCTAATAACATGATAAATGAAATTCTTACCACGAAAAAAGCAGTAGCAATTACCTTCGATGATGGACCGAATCCACTTTACACACCGCAAGTACTTGAAATTTTTTCGAAAAAAAACGGAAAAGCAACGTTCTTTATGATTGGTGAGCAAATCGAGAAAAATCCTGAGCTTGTAAAAAAAGCAGCGGAACTCGGTCATGAAATAGGAAATCATACATACACACACCCGAAGTTATCGCAGTTAAGCCTGGAAGCATGCTTCGAGGAAATTGAGAGAACTGAGAGATTAATAGAGAAGTTAGCTGGGCAAAAGCCGGTTGTTTTTCGGCCTCCGTACCTTGATTATGGTCCGGACACTCTTACCGTTATCGAACAGAAGGGATACCCTATGATTGGTGCCCTTAATATGGAGGCGAGGGACTGGGAGAAGCCTGGGGTGGAGCATATTTTAGAAGTTTCAAGAAGCTGTGTTAAGAATGGCACCATCCTGCTTTTTCATGATGGTTATGGCGACCGTACCCAAACGATTGAGGCAGTAAGGGTACTTGTTTCGGAGTTAACCCTACAAGGCTATCAACTTGTTACCGTGACCGAGCTATTAAACGTTCGAAACAGCTCGTGAGCAGGAGAATCGTCCCTGTGCGACTTTTCTCTATTTTGAAATAATTTTGTTAACGGTTTCGGTAAAATGAGGTATAGTATAAAAAACATCCTATGATAGAGAAGGGCGATTACAAATGTTCTCGAGACTAAAAAAATGGAACACCTTACGAAATCAAATTCTCGTTGTATTTCTAGTTGTCATGCTCTTGGTTTTATCGATTGTCGGTATAATAACATTTAATAAAGTATCTACTTTATTAAAAAACAATGCAGAAAAACAAATCTACCAGACAGCCGTTGAGGCAAATGGAAGATTAGAATCTTTATATAAACAAATTGGCACGGCCTCTAAGCTAGTAATGACAAATTATAATATTCAACGGGCATTGTCGAAGAGCTATGAAGGAGAAGAAATACCCTTTATGGACCGTCAGGAATTAGGGGGAATTGTGAATACCATTCAAGCGAATACGGATGGGATCTTCTCTTTTGAGCTGTATGACAATCATATGAATCGGATTCTGCCATTAGATAATACGAATTTAATTACTAGAATTGATGGGAAGTGGATTCAAAGATCTGATCAAGCGAGCGGCGGGTTGGTTTGGATGGGCGATGACCCGAGTAATTCGGATAATATCCTCGCCCTAAGACGGATAAATCTGATGAATCATAACTATTCGAGCGGCGGTTACTTGCTTATTAGTATTTATAAAAATTACTTTCAGTTTGCTGACCAAAGTAACCCAATTGAGAATCAGTATTCGATTTTATTAGATACCGATTTGAGGCCGATTTTATCAAACTATAATCAGTCTCTCGAGCCTATTATTAAAAATGAAACTCCTACGCTCCTATTAAACCAGCAGGAGTACATGGTAACAAGACAAACTTCCTATGAAACTGGCTGGAGTCTAATCATTTTAACTCCGATTAAAGCTCTGACAGAGGGAGTTAGTGTCCTCAGGGCGGGAATTATTCTTTCTGGAATTATTGGATTTATTATCTTTTTTATCAGTACGCTATTTCTATCAACCTATATTACTAGACCAATCATTAAATTGACGGAAACGATGCAGCAGGCGAGTGCCGGTTCCTTAACGATGAATCCAAATGTAACCACGGTTAATGAGATCAATAAATTAAACAGTACCTATAACCAGCTCGTGAAGGAAACCAATCACTTAATCAAAATGGTTTATGAAAAAGAAATTACTCGAAGCCGCAGTGAGTTGAAAGCCCTGCAGGCTCAAATTAATCCGCACTTTCTTTTTAATACGTTAGACGCCCTTCGGTGGGCATTAGAGGATAAGGATGAGGAAGATTTAGCTGAGTTTGTCGTTAGCATGTCTGAGTTATTCCGCTACACGATTACGAAACAGACGGATGGAGATTGGGTCACGATTAAAGAGGAAATGCACCATATTGAAAATTATATGGAGATTATCAAAATGCGTTTCGGTGATCATTTAAAATGGAAGCTAAACTTGCCAGCTGAATGGGAGGGTGTGAAAATCCCCAAGCTGTTGATTCAACCGTTAGTGGAAAACGCTGTCCTGCATGGGGCGGGGAATACGTCGAAAGCATGTACGATATCGGTTTCGATTCTATCCCCGGTCGACCCTGATTACCTGCAGATTGTGATTGCAGATGATGGCCCGGGAATCAGCGAAGAGAAACTCGACTCGATTAGACAAGTGATGTTATCAGGTGAAGTTATTTCAGAAAATAACGGAAATGGGATGGCGATTTCCAATGTTCACAAGCGCCTAGAATTATACTACCATGATCGTTTAAAAAGTGGACTGGCCATTATGAGTGAAGTAAACAGGGGTACGTCAGTTTCTTTTGTCATACCTGTGAATGGGAGGGGTAACGATGTTGAATACAAAGACGCTTTTGATCGTAGATGATGAACCAAGAACCCGCCAAGGGCTAAATAAAATACTAGATACATGGGCAAATGGAAACTATCAAATTTTTACCGCTGCAAATGGTGAAGAAGCGATTGAACGGATGAAGCAGCACAAGGTTCATATCTTGATCACAGACATTCGGATGCCAGAAATAACGGGCTTACAATTATTGAAAATCGCAAAAGAGCAGGGAATCCAGCCCGTTATCATTGTAATTTCGGCCTATTCTGAGTTTGAATATGCCCAAGAAGCCCTTCGTTTAGGGGTTATTAACTATTTGTTAAAGCCGATAAGCAAAAAGGTGTTAATAGAGGCTGTTGAAGCAGCTGTACAGGAGGTTGAAAAGCAAGAGCGGGCAGGCATGATTGAAAAAGTGGTCGATACCAAACTGGTTCAGGCAGGCACGCAAAATCCTTCGAATCGTGAACCGATCCGGGAAGCAATCGAGTATATCAACCTAAATTTAAAGAATGAGCTCACCCAGAAGGAAGTGGCCGACCATGTTCACTTAAATCCTAGCTATCTGAGTGTCCTCTTTAAAGACCACGTCAAGCTTACCTTTAGTGAGTACATCACAAGACGGAGGATCCAGCGTGCGAAGGAACTGCTGATCGCCACGAATCTTCCCATTAACGATATCGCCGAAGAATCAGGGTATAAAACGGCTAAATATTTTATTAAGATTTTCAAAGAATTGGAAGGTGTGACACCGAGCGCATACCGAAAAAACAACAATGAAAGGGCTTTCTAAAAATAGTAGTATTTTTCCTAATCGTTGTGACCTATTATTAAGAACTCCGTGAAGGTAGACTAAAAGAGTAATAAAAAACTAGATAAGGGTCATAGGGGGAATTCAAATTGTTTAAAAAGAAAACGGTTGCAATCCTAATGTCTGTAATCATGCTTGTCTCTCTAGCACTTGCAGGTTGTTCATCGGGCGGGTCAGAAAAGTCCAGCGCAGATGGAAAAAAAGTAATTAAATTTATGCATTTATGGCCAGAGGGGAGCTCAAATGCTCAGTTCTCAATTGTAAAAGACATCATTGATGAGTATGAAAAAGAACATACCGATACAAAAATTGTAACAGAAATTCTAAACCCAGATCAGTACCGAGAAAAGCTGAAGGTTCTAGCTTCTTCTAATGAGCTGCCTGATATTGGGATGACTTGGTCTGATGGATTCATCAAGCCATATGTTGAAGGTGACATGTTAGCACCATTAGATGATGTAGTGGAAAACAATGCAGACCTTAAGGATGCTTTTATCCCTGGTGTAAAAGAATCTTATGCGGTGGATGGCAAAACATACGGTCTTCCATTAGAATTAAACATTTCTTACGTTTTCTACAATAAAGAAATTTTCAGCAAATATAACCTTGAAGTTCCAAAAACCTTCTCTGAGTATAAAAATGTGGTCAAAACGTTAGCTGATAATGGAGTAGTTCCTGCAACGGTTGGAGCGAAGGACGGTTGGCCGGCATCATTTTGGTTCATGTATCTTGCAGACCGGATTGGCGGATCTACGGTTCTAACAGATGTGATCAAAGGAGAGGCAAAGTTTGATGACCCCTCCATTGTGAAGGCGGCAGAAGAAGTACAAAACCTTGTTGATATGGGCGGATTTGTTAAGGGTGCAAGCGCACTGTCTAATGATGATGCGAAAGGTTATTTCATGAACGAACAAGCAGCGATGTTCTTAACAGCAACTTGGGAATTACCAAACTATACAACGAGCCCTGATGTGGAACAAGAATTTAAAGATAAGATCGGCTACTTTAAGTTCCCTACTTATGAAGGCGGTAAAGGTACAAGCATCAACAGTTATGTAGGCGGCCCTGGTGTTGGTCTATTCGTAGCTAAGGATTCTAAAGTTCAAGATGAAGCAAAGGATTTTGTTGGCTACCTAGTGAAAAGATGGGGAGAAAAGTCAGTTATTGATGCTGGTGTGATCCCTGCAACTAAGGTTGACACAGCTAGCTTAGATTTGGCTCCAATGTACATTGAAATCTTGAAGGATTTAGGTGAGGCATCAAACGTGACAACTTACTTTGATACTCAATCCAGCCCAGCTGTATCCGAATTACACCATGATTTAGTCACTGCTTTATTTGGCAAACAAGTGACACCGCAAGAATATGTAAAGCAGCATGTGGATGCGCTTGCGAAAGAAAAAAAGTAAACCGGCCTAAATGATTCTAGTGTAGAGGGCATACAGATTATGCCCTCTTCATTTTACCGTTTTTCACATAAGAAGGGAGTATTTCCATGAGAAGTGTAATGTCAAACAAGTGGGTCATCACCCTTTACGTACTTCCTGCGTTAATTCTTATTTTACTCTTAATTTATATCCCGATAGTCTTAACGGGTTATTATGGCTTGATGGAATGGAACGGCATCGGCAAGATGAAGTTTATCGGTCTAGCCAATTATATCGAGTTAGTCCAAGATCAAAAATTTTGGCAAAGCACCTGGCATTCAATCCTACTTGGACTGTTCTCTACAGCGAGCTTGTTTGGGTATTTACTATTATCGTTAATTTTGGCAAGTAAAATAAAAGGTGCCAATTTTTTAAGAAAAATCTATTTAATTCCGATGTTGTTATCATCTGTAGCGATTGGACAGCTTTGGGCGAAGATTTTTGACCCTACGAACGGCATGATTAATCGACTGTTAGTGTTATTAGGTTTTGAAAATCCACCGCTGTGGTTAGCGGATGCTGACATCGTCTTATTTGCTTTATTTATTCCCATCGTCTGGCAATATGCAGGTTTTTATATCATTATCTTCTATGCTGCTTTAAAAAATGTTCCAGAAGAACTGATCGAGGCTGCAAAGATCGATGGAGCTACGCCCATTCAAATTGCTCTTAAGATAAGGATTCCTCTCATTTCTGATGTGATAAAAGTAATGATTATTTTAGCCATTGTTGGGTCATTAAAATATTTTGATTTAATTTTTGTCTTAACTGGCGGTGGACCAAACGGTGCCAGTGAGGTTATGGCATCCTATATGTACAAGGAAGCCTTCAGTAAATATAACTTCGGTTACGGTAGTGCGATTGGTTTCGGTTTATTGATCATCTGTCTGGTTATGACTTGGTTGATTCAAAGATTACTTTCATCTAAAGAAGATGTTGAATATTAAGAAAGGGGAGTGAAATCGATGAGTAAGGCTGCGTTTGAAAAGCAAACAAATACGACCCTGTCCGCTCCTTATAAGACCAGTAAATCACTTGGCAATCGTTTTGGTTTCGGCATTCTTTACTTTGTCCTGGGAGTTATTGCGATTGTTCAGGTGTATCCGCTGGTTTGGTTATTCCTATTCTCCTTGAAAACGAATAAAGAGGTTTTCGGGATGTCCCCGTTCTCGTTTCCGCAAGATCCTCAATGGGGTAATTATGCTAAAGCTTGGACTGCCGGTCACATTGATGTTTACTTTTTTAATAGTGTATTGTATACAGTGGTATCTGTTGCCCTGACCGTGATCCTTGCCAGCTTTGTCACGTTTGCGATCACCAGAATGCATTGGAAACTTAGCGGGTTAGTTCTTGGATTGTTTATGGCTGGATATATGATCCCGCTTCATTCAACATTAATTCCATTATTCAACTTCTTCAAAACGGTTAATCTCATTGATAATCCGATATCGATTATCCTAGCGTATGTAGCATTCAATTTGCCGATTACCATCATGATACTCACCGGATTTTACAAAGCACTTCCGCGGGAGATTGAAGAAGCAGCGGTTATGGATGGCTGTTCCATCCATCGGATCTTCTTTCAAATTACACTTCCGATGACATTACCGGTTTTGTCGACAACAGTTATCATCAATATGATCTACAACTGGAACGAATTCGTGTTTGTAAACACCTTCCTAAGCTCAGACAAATGGAAAACCATCACCGTCGGCGTAAACAACTTCGTCGGACAATACCTAACCGACTGGGGTGCAATCGGAGCCACCCTCATGATCAGCATCATCCCAGTCCTCATCGCCTACTTCATCCTAAGCGACCGAATCGTCGAAGGCATCGCCGCTGGGTCAGTAAAAGGGTAGCATGGGGACGGTTCTACTGCTTCATTCCCTAGGTTCGGTGGGTTAGCATGGGGACGGTTCTACTGCTTCATTCTCTAGGTTCGGTGGTGACAACAACGGATGGTTGGTGTAGGTTCCGCCTAATTTTTTTCGAATGCTAAAGGCTGCTCTTTTAATAGAGTCAGCCTTTTTGTGTGCCTGTCACTCCCCGAGTTTTGTTGGAATATCAGGTTTAGGCTTGTCTTTTGGATGGGGTATCCCCAGTATGCTATACATTCAAAAAAACAGCTCCATAAACCTGGAGCTGTTTTTGCTAGATTCCTATTGTCCTTAATCGATAATAGCCCAAAATGCTGGCTTGGCATTGTATTCTGGATCAAACACAAATGGTG
This sequence comes from Bacillus sp. MRMR6, assembly GCF_001940785.1. Classification (GTDB taxonomy): domain Bacteria; phylum Bacillota; class Bacilli; order Bacillales; family Cytobacillaceae; genus Neobacillus. Next base: position 46,106 of record NZ_MSLS01000009.1, on the reverse strand, counting down.
CATCTTTTCCAATCCCGTTATTGTATTGCTTGGCCCGGTCGTCTAACCAGGTATGGTTATCAGCAATGCCCCAGAAGGTTACGTTGCTAATTTTATCTCCCAGTTTTTCGTATAAATTGAATAAGGCATCATATTTAGCTGCTTGAGCTTGTAATCGATCAACTGGTATATCATCATACGTAGGGAAAGCAGGTCTTGGTGGCCAACCGTATAGGCTGACATCAAGCTCTGTAATTTGATTATCTAGTCCGAGGCCGGCAAACATGTTGATTGAATCTTCAGTATCTTTGAGAGAAGGCCAGCCAATTTGGATATGGGACTGATGTCCAACGCCATCTATTGGCACGCCTTGGTCTAACATTTCCTTTACTAGATTATATAGGTAAGTTCTTTTCGGAGTAACTTCTGTATTGTAATCATTAATATAAAGCTTCGCATCTTTTGCTGCATATCGTCTAGCAGTCTCAAAAGCCACCTTTATATACTCATCCCCAGTTATTTTGTACCAAGCGGATTCACGCAGACCTCTTTCATTCTGAGGTGAATCATCAATCACTTCATTGACAACATCCCAGGATTTTATATCATTTTTATATCGTTTTACAACTGTTTTAACATGGGTTTCTAAACGCTTTAATAGAAGTTTTTTATTTTTCTCTCGTTTTTTTCCATCTGTCTCATCAACCATTGGGTTGCCATCCGCATCTAGAAAGAACCAATCCGGTACCTGACTGTGCCAAATAAGGGTGTGGAAACGTATATCCAACCCATTTTCTTTCGCGAACTTAACAATTTTATCTGCCTCTTCGAAGTTAAATTTTCCTTCTTCTGGTTGAATCGTAATCGGCTTCATAACATTTTCAGCAACGATACTGCTATAATGACGTTTTAAAACTTTGACATCCATCCCTTCGAGTAATTGATTTGGCTCAACGGCGGCACCAATGGTAAAAGAATGTTTATATCTTTCAGCGATTGAGGGAACCGATAATGCACTAGTTGACTGTTCATTTGTTGTTTCAGCTGATGCCGTACTCATTCCAGCAGGTAATAATAAAGCTAAGGCTAATCCAGTAATGATGGGTTTGCGTAATACTTTTAGCATGTATTAATCTCCTTTTAAAAAGTTATTTGGGTTGGCATTCTAAAACTTTTAACATAAACCTCCTTCTATTTTTGGCCAAGGGATACGTAAGGGCTTTCACTCAGGTTTAACCTATGTAGTTGTAGTCCTGACCTATCTTTATTATACTTGTTGTAACTTAGTTTATCTATTGAATAAACTAAGTTTTTTCATAAAATTCAAAAAATGGTTAACTGGTAATGGTGAAAAAATACTAATTGTAGGGAGTGATTGTACTAGGGGAATGGTAGACAACTTTATCGCAAACGGTGCCTGTCACCGCCGGATTTAGATAGGGAAACGGGAAAAAAATGGACCCAGTTTGAGTCCATTTTGATATCGGTCTTTGTAGGTTTACAACTGCTTGCTGACACTATACCTCAGTACCGTTTTCATTTTTTCTGGAGTGGTTTTTCTTGGGTCAGATATGTAGATTTCCTTATGTCTTAAATCATTGCGCAGTAAACCTTTTTCGTTACAGTAGGTCTTCATCGTTTGGAACGTCTTTGGCTCGTCGTCATAGCTGCCGATATGCATGCATTGTACGCACAGACCTTCTATTGTTTCTTCAAACGATACTTCTTTTAAAAGCTTGCTAGAAGCCTTTTTCTCTAGTGCTAGCCTGGCCTGCTCCATAAGGTCTTGTGTGACAAAATCCGGTTGGCGGATCATGAGGGTGTAGACGAAATGATCTTTATCTAGATAAGCTAATTGTCTTCCTTCTTCATCCAAGTCCCATACACCTTCTAACGGAAAGACGGTGTACTCGAAGTATCCTTCTGGTGTGAAGCCTTTTTTCGGCATCATGCGGATCGCATAGGACAGCTTATATAAAGCCCCGACACGGTCAGTGAATGCCTCACTATTCGGATTTCCCGTACCTTTAATGGTGAAAAACTTCATAGCTGGTATCTCTACTAAAGTAGGAGAATTTTTTGGAAGATATAGTTCCTTATCTTGCTTGCGCCATTCATATTTCATTGGATAATACTCCTTTTTGAAGCAGAGGGACGGTTCTACTGCTTCCTTTTTAGTTTCGCAAAAACTCTCCCATTTTATCATCCAGGATTGCTGTGTCCCACGGGTGCCAGAAGTAGGTATGGCCATCGAACTGGATTCCCTGTTTATAGGCGATGGGTTCGTCAGTGTAAAAGACAGCTTCGTAATAAAGCGGATCGCCCTTTTCGGTGTTCGGCGAGAAGGTGGAGTTTTTCTTGCTGCTGCTTAATAGTTGAAGGAATTCTTGGATTTTTTCAGGTTCGGAAATGTCTTTAATTTGCTTCGTTCCTTCAGCAGTATAGAGCTGATAGATCTCGATACGCTGGACCTTTTCTTGAGGCATATCTTTAAAGTGCCACCTAAACTCTGTCACATCTCGTGAATAATAAACGTTATAGCCATTGATTTCGCCCGCGGACTTTACGGCGAGGAACCCAGGCTGCCCTTTAATTGTGAAAATTTCTGTTCCTTTCTCATGAAAGGCCGCATCTCCGTTTTTCACTTTATAATTTGGATTCGTCACATTATCGGCTACTCTAAATTTCACTTCGCCGAGTTTTTCACCAATAAACGTGTCTCTGGCAAGCACTCCAGAATAAACCCCATCGTACATGACACCTTCCCATTTAATAAAATCAACCCAATCGATCATAGCTTGTGGGCCAAGGGGAGCGTGCCGGCAACCTGCTAAAAAAAGAATGATGAAAACAAACACAGTCAGTTTCTTCATCTGATCACCTCTTGTAAAAATAGACGAATAGGGAGGGGATGAGGTTACAGGGACTTTTGGCGTAACAAAAAAGGAAGCAGGAGAACCGTCCCTCTGCTTGTCATGTCTTGATTACCCCGGTTCTCTATTAAATGATATAAATCTTCACAGGAGCTTAGAAGCTTCTGGTGAGAAGTTGAAAAAGATTCCGGAACCTCAGCTTGCTTCATATAGGTGATGAGCGTTTCAAGGTTGCTCATTGGGCCATTATGTAATTTATAAAACAGCACCATAATCCTTTTGATTAATCCATGGAATGACTCTCTCAATATCCATTAAGCCATATATGTTTGTGTTTTTTCGATGTAGACCAATGGGTCCGCTAACGAAACCTCAAGGCTAAATTCATCAAAATGTTGAACAAATTCAGTTTCAGCACCATTTCCAAAGCCTCTCCCATTGACGGAATTCATAACAAGAGATTCTTCATCTGCTTCTTTAAAAGCAATATAGCCAAAATAAAAAGTTCCTTCCGTGAAAATAGAGGAAAAGATCGATTGTTGACTAACGGAATTCTCCACCTTTTGAACGTGATTTATAACTGACAATCATTCCTTTGGCACTTTCTGTACACCGTACGATGATGAATATCTAGAAAAATATAAGCAGCATTATCAAGTGTTGAATCAGGCATTCGTGGAGTGGAAATGTGTAACACAATCATAGCATTGCTATTCAACTTAGGTGTTTAAAGGAAAAACATTCCGTGAGTATCGTCAGTTAGGGCATATTCCTGTTGCCATTTTTCTTGATGGGTCTTGGCATGGTCAGAGGGATTTTTCATTTTGAATGGGTGACAGGCACCACCCGGATTTTGTCGAAGGACGTTCACCCAATTTAACCTGACATTTTGAATTCCCTTTCTGGGTTGAATTGAGTACATATAGTGTAAGAAGGAATCCAAGGGGGAAGGACGATTGGGAACCTTACATGAAGGTGATGGACAGGAAAATAGGTTGAATAAAGGGCTGGAGCAGCGTGATCGAATCCTCCGCCAAGAAGGTTACACCTTTCCGGGTAAAACGTATACGGAGGTTGTACTGGAGCCCGCGTATAATGAGGCAAAAACGCAGTTGCTCAAGCCGATGATGATGATCAATAAAGCCCATCTAATTATGCTGACTGAACAAGGCTTGATGTCCGCTAAAGATGGAGAGATGCTCGGGAAGGCACTTCGAGAGTTAGATATGGAGGAGATCCGAAATTCACGTTACTCGGGGCAGGTAGAGGATTTATTCTTCCAGGTTGAAAGGGAACTGATTCAAGCAGCAGGCGATTGTGCTGGGAATTTGCATATTGGCCGAAGCCGGAATGATATGTGTATTACCATGTTTCGCTTGGCATTACGTGAAAAAGTACAGAAGACCTTAGGTTCGATGTTATTTTTAAAAGAGCAATTGCTGGAATTTTCCGGCAAGCATGCTGATACGCTCATGATTGGCTATACCCATACACAGCAGGCCCAGCCTACTACGTTGGGGCATTATATGCTGGCGGTTGTTGATTCGGTTAGCAGGGATGTTGAGCGGTTCCGACAAGCATACGAACAGTGTAATCATAGTCCGATGGGAGCCGCAGCCTTTACTACTTCAGGTTTCAAGCTGAATCGAAAGCGAATGGCTGAGCTGCTCAGCTTTGATGGTGTCGTGGAGAATTCCTATGATGCGATTGCGGGAGCGGATTATATTGCTGAGGTGATGACGACTGCGCAAATCACGGCAATCAGCCTCGGGAGGTTCGTTCAGGATTTGCTTTTATGGAGTATGCAGGAGTTTTCGTTGTTAAAGGTTGCAGATCCTTACGTCCAAATCAGCTCAATCATGCCACAAAAGCGCAATCCGGTTTCTCTTGAGCATATCCGGTCGTTACTATCCACTTGTGTCGGCAACACGCAGACGGTGCTAACAATGATTCACAACACACCCTTTGGTGATATTGTTGATACAGAGGATGATATGCAGCCTTATGCTTGGAGAAGTTTAGACTTGCTGGATCAGTTGTGCAGGCTTTTAGGTTGTGTCATCGGGACGGCGGAAGTGAATAAAAAGGTGTTACGCGAGCGGGCGGAGGCTAGTTTTGCGACGATCACAGAGTTGGCTGATACGCTGGTTAGGACGGATGTGCCTTCGTTTCGCAAGGCACATGAAATTACAAGTTTAGTGGTAAGTGAGGCATTAGCACTGGGTATGGGTGCACAAGAAATCACACTGAACCTAGTCAACAAAGCGGCTGAAAAGGTCATTGGGAGGTCATTAAAGCTTGACGAAGAGGGATTGCGGCAATCACTTGATCCTAATCATTTTGTAAGGGTTCGGTCGCTGCCGGGTGGACCTAATATAGATGAGGTACGAAGGATGATAACAGAACGGCTGGAGCGGCATACGGGCCATCAGGGTTGGCTGAAGTTGATAACCGAAAAAACGGAAAATGCTTATCGTCAGTTGGACTCGATTTTAGCGGATTGATAAATAGGTTTGGAAAGTCGTCTCAGATGATGTCGAGGCGATTTTTTAATACGACAAATATTTTACTTTATTACCCGGGAAAAGCGTTCATTTACGGCATTTTGAAAACTTTTAATCAAACGATTGATTAGTTTAAATCTTGGCTGTAATTGTATATGGTTAGTTTTTATAGGGATAATGGATCGTTTTTTGAAAGATAACAGGTTGTTATTCGACAAAAAATATAGTGCAAAATGGCAAAAACTCTTTTTATACCAAGGTACTTCCCAAATCTAATCAAACGTTCGATTATCAACATAGAGACTAATTAAACGTTTGATTAGATTCCGGTCTACCCCTGTTATGACGGGGTTTGTTGATTTTTTGAGACAAGAAGTTTGTCGAAAGTGGAAACGCCCCATGTAAGAAGGCTCTATGTATTAAAGCATATACTGGTAAAAAAGGAGAGTGGTCATGATGGAGTTTAAGTTAAAGGAAGCAATTGAAATTCTTGAACGTACGCCACAATCATTGGAGTATTTCTTAGCTGGGTTGTCGGCTGGCTGGCTGCAATGTAATGAAGGGGAAGGGACCTGGAATGCTACTGATGTAATCGAGCATTTAATTGAGGGGGAGAAAACCAATTGGATTCCAAGGCTACAGTTTATCCTTAAAGAAGGTGAGAGCAAAACGTTTCCGCCGTTTGACCGTTTTTCTCACTTAAATGAGAGCAAGGAGCGAGGGATAGAACAAAAGCTGCTCGAATTCAAGACGGTTAGAAGGCAAAATGTATGGAAGCTCAAGGAGTTAATCTCACAGGATGAAATGCTTGAACTAACAGGGATACACCCTGCATTTGGGTCGGTGAAGGTAAGCGAATTGATTACAACTTGGGCGGTTCATGATTTAACACATATTGCGCAAATTGTACGGGTGATGGCGGAGAGATATCGGGCGGATGTTGGGCCTTGGAAGGAGTATTTAGGAATATTGAAAAAATAAGCTCCCTATGGGTCTTTATAAAAATTGATCCGACATAGGGTATAATAAAAAGGTTGAATATGTTCGATTAAGGATGAGAAGAGTTTGATGAATAAGGAAAAACCTTATATTTACACATATGCCTACCCAGAGGAAGAACGACCATTGTGTGCGTTAGAAATGCGCTCTCTATTTGGACAAGATACCGCCGGAACTACTTTGGAAACCACGGTGAAAATTGACCCGAGCCGAAGTCCTTTTATAAAAGAAAGAATATCACTTATGTATGAAGGTGAAAGTCTCGAGGAGCTTTTGGTAAAAGTAGAACAGTTACGGATGTCCGCAGAAACATCTTTTAAAGTAGTGTATGTGAAAAACGGAGACGTATCCGAGGATGTGGGCTTCAAAGATCGGCGTGAAATCGAGCGAAAAGTCGGGCTAAGGATTGAGGGGAAAGCAGATTTACATCACCCAGACCGACTGTTTGCTGTCATGAAGGTGAAGGGAAGATGGATATTTGGCGAGTATGTGAAAGCTGAGTCGGTATGGTATTTGCATCAAAAGAAGCCGAATGATTACTCGACTGCACTCAGCACCAGGATGGCAAGGGCGGTTGTGAATATTGCCATTCCGAATCCTAATGGAGTAAAAGCCATCGACCCGTGCTGCGGAATTGGAACGGTGCTTATTGAGGCACTGTCAATGGGGATTGATATTGTCGGTAGTGACCGCAACGGTCTGATTTTATCCGGTACAAGGGAAAATGTAGCACATTTTGGGCTTAGTTGCGATGTGAAGCGAGCCGATATTAGAGATGTTACTGATAAATATGATGTCGCGATCATTGACCTGCCTTATAATTTGTGTTCGGTGATTACACCAGACGAACAACTAGAAATTCTTCAAAGTGCACATAGATTTACGGCGAAAAAGGTAGTTGTCGTTACCGTCGAACCGGTCGATGAAATTTTAGCGAAAGCAGGCTTTAACGTTATCGATCGGGCTCTCGTCAAAAAAGGGACATTCACACGAGAAGTGATTGTTTCGGTGCCAGTTTAGGGCTGCCCTTTACTCCCCGAGGGTTGTCGTCCAAGATTTTAGACCTGCCTAAGGTGGTGCACAGTTGATAGACATGAAACTTTTTCTATTTGCTAAACGTATCGTAATAGAGCGTAAAAAATGACATTACTTGTAGGTGAAGGTATAGATGGAAAAACGGGAAGAGTTATTACAGGAGTTAGCGAAGATTGAGGAGTGGGAAAAGGACCAGAGCAATTTGTGGTTTTGGGAACGGCTGGGACGTCTGCCCTTTAAGCTTTTAGATAAAATCACTCCTAAATTCATACATAATAAAGTGGGATCCTTACTCGAGGAAATTGGCGCCTATCTCCAAAATGGCGGGCAATATTTGATCAATGAAAAAGGTATGTTTGAGATGATAGAGAAAGAGGTTCAAAAGCCGGTCCAGGGGATTTCGGATATTAGTGAGATTCCCCTCGAGACGATGCACAAACTAACTCTAGAAATTACTGAAAAGCGAAAGAAATTAGCCACTGTTCAGGGGGCCAGTACAGGGATCGGCGGAATCTTTACACTCGCCGTTGATATTCCGGCTATATTGGCGATTTCTTTGAAAACACTACAAGAAATTGCCATGATCCATGGATATGATCCAAAAGAAAAAAGCGAGCGCGTTTTTATTATTAAGTGTCTCCAGTTTTCCTCTGCTGATATTGTAGGAAAACGTGCGATTCTGAACGAGCTTTCAGCGTACTATCAAGAGGAAGGAAATAAGTCGGATGAAATGATGTCACAGCTTCAGGGGTGGAGAGAGGTCGTCTACACCTATCGAGATCAATTTGGCTGGAAGAAATTATTCCAAATGGTTCCGATTGCGGGAATGATTTTTGGTGCATTTACGAACAGGTCGATGATTTCCGACCTCTCTGAAGCAGGCATGATGCTGTACCGGAAAAGAAAAGTGATGGAAAGGCTGATGGAAAGGCATCCTTCTAAGTTTGTCGAATAAAAAGAAGCAGTGAGAACCGTCCCCCTGCTTCAGGATGAGCACCCGCCACCACAGCTGGAGCAGCTTGATCCGCTGTCGCTGCCACTGCCATGATCTTCATGCCCGCCGTGATTTGAGTCATGTGAGTGTGAGGCATGACCGCAGAAAACGGCGGTGGAGCAGCCGCTTGTGTATTTTGAGGCATTTGCCATGGCATAAACCTTCGCATGCGTCCAATAATCATCAAAATGATAATAAGAGAAAAACACCATCATAAGGGACAATTGCCGCATTTCTCCAAAGGTTTGCTGCTTTGGAAAGGTTCCTTTTTTATTCTCTGGGTGAATGAGGTCCACTTCCGCCAATTGTTTCTTCATTTGAATAACCAAATATTCAACAGTCGCTTCATTTTCTTTTGTTACCTTAAAATATTTATTCATCAGCCATTCGCTAGACTGCTCTTTAAATTCTTTTAAAATGCGGTTGCTGATTGGGTGTTTGAAAAAATCTCCCCATGTTTTCCAACTTAATTCCGTAATGGAAAACAGCTGAGAAAAGACCCAGTCAAAAAAGGCACGTTCCTGCGGCTCTGGCTTTAAAGTCGTATTCGGTGTATGGTGCAGCATGCTCCCTAAAAATTGTTCAGAAAAGGTCTGGTACTTTTGGGTGAAAAGGATCATCTGGTGCCAAATTTCATCCACCTCTTCACTGAACATCGGTGCTTTTCTTAATAAACTGGTTAATAAGAAATAACGCTTCAATTCAAACCAACACCATTCAAATTCATCTTCTGTCTTTTTCGGGTTTTCTTTTAGATAGCGCTTTTTCACCTGCTGGATGAACCCAGGATCTAAGGCTGTCTCCAACTGGTTTAGCAAGCCTTCCATTGGTACCTGCTCAAGGATCCCCAAGCACTCAGGAATATTCTCACTCACTAATCGTGGCCGCTTCTTTTTCACTAGGTATAAAACCCCGGCTGCGCCTCCTCCTAACAAAGCCCCGGCTGTTAAAATTCCAACTATCATGGGCCTGTCACCCCTCTCGTAGTTTGTCATATCGGAGGCAGTTAGAACCGTCCCCTGTTTTTATTATAAATTTATGAGTTGCCTGCTAAGATATGTATACTTACATGGTGACAGGCACGTCTAGAGGTTCGTCGAAAAGGAAGCAGTAGAACCGTCCCTGTGCATCACCCGTGCATCATTCAGAGTTCAATGTGACAACGATGATTTCTGGGCGGTTGAGGATTCTGAGGGGGATGATGCTGTTTCCGAGTCCTCGGTTTACGATCATGGTGGTTCTATCGTGGGTGTATTTTCCGGCTGTGTAGTCTGGGAATAGGCCTTGGTTGGGTGCGATTAATCCTCCAATGAAGGGCAGTCTGACTTGTCCGCCATGAGCATGGCCCGAGAAAACTAGATCGATTTTAGATTGGCTGTAAAGTGAGAACAGTTCAGGTCGATGAGCCAATAGGACTGTGAAACTATCACTCTCTGTAACGCTGGCGAGCGAATGTTTAAGTGCCTCCTCTGCCAGACTTCTTTCCCCATATGACTCGGTTGCCTTTGCCGGGTCGTCGATTCCGACCAATTGAATTTTGCTTCCATCATGAGTGATTTCCTCGGCTGTGTTTCTCATTACCTTGACTCCGATATCGGTTAATTTACCCTCCAAAGACTCGAATTTGCCAGACCACCATTCATGGTTGCCCGTTACGTAATAAACGGGAGCGATCTGGACCAATTCCTCCATTAACACTAGACTAGCATCCTCATCATATTTCTTTGAATCTACCAAATCCCCTGTAAAAACAATCATATTCGGTTTTAATTGACTTACCTTCTGCACTAAATACCGTTGATTCTTTCCGAAGCTTTTGCTGTGCAAATCTGATAGCTGCACAATTTTATAACCTTCAAAACCTTCCGGAATCTTTTCCGAATGTATTGGAAGGTCAGTAGTTACCAGAGCATTGTTTTGAAAAAATAAGAAAAATACAGTTGCTGTGAGTATTGCAAATATAATAATGAGTTTTTTTCTCAAATTCTTCCACCTCACAATGATTTTATCATAGATTCGGTGGAAGGCCTTTTTTATGGGATTTAATTTCTAAATCTGTCCGCCAGAAATGAAAACCGCTTACTGAAAGAAATCTTTGCGATGGAAAATGAGAGAGGGAAATTTCCATAAGATAGGATTATAAAAATATGTACACTAGCAAGGAGAAAACCAACTTAAAACATTTAAGTTGGTTTTCTAGTTCTGCTGAAAACCAGGAGGATAGTAATACGGTGGAACCTTCAGCCATCCTCGTTTACGCATTAGTGTTTTCAAGGTGGCTCCAAATACAGCCCATTCTAAAAAGAATTCAATCCATAAAATCCCAACTTCATTTCGAATGGCATCTGATTGGCCTTTGGCACATGTTTGTGAACAGATTACCAATTTAAATGCTATACCATTTGTAATTTCTTCATCCGTTAATTTAACTCCTAATGGAACTCCATTTGGGTCTGAATTTGGTTTTGATGATGTGACGTCGGGTAAAGGAATCCCTTCCTGTTTCAAAAATGTACTTAACCTTTTTACCTGTGATTCACAAATTTTTACTATATCGTTAAGCATTTCTATGACTTCATCGTCCGTAGTAGTGTTTAATCCGATTTCCTCATAACGAATAAACTCCTCTACCAAAGTCAAATATTTCCAACAATCTCCAGCTTCAATCACATGCAAGGGAGATTTAGGTTCATTTGTCGTATCGAATGATATTTTTAATGTGTTAAATATGGCTTCAAATGGATTTGGCAAATTTGTTCCCTCCTTATTGTTTATGGTTTCCAATTAATAAGAATAAATGTAAAAAAATGTCTAATAGAAAACCAGGCTATTTGTGTTGCTCAACAAGTTAAAAAGCCACCATGATGGGGTGGCTATCGTCTAATTCAGTTTGCGAAACGTATTAAAGGCAAATTGAATACTTTGTCTTACATAGGCATTATTATTAAAATTGCCAATCATATAAACGTCCAGCTCAGGGTTATACAGCATAAAGGATCCGATCGAGCCGAGATGACCCCATGCATTATATTTTTTAGTAAGCGGAAGCATTCGGACTCTCATTAATCCTAATCCTAAATCAATCCCAATTAACCTCTTGCTCCACTGCTGCAATAGTTCAAGGGTTTCCTTCTTGATCAATCTTTCCTCATATAATGCTCGCATAAATTTTAGCAAATCTTCAGAGGTGCTCACGGTCTGTCCTCCGGCATAGATGCTTTTAAAACTTCTAAATTGATCAAACTGCACTTCACGACCTGCCAGGACAATCGTTGCTTCTGGATGACTGCTTTTAGCCAACGGAGCTGAGTACTGGGATAAATAGCTGTTTTTCATTTCTAAAGGTTCAAAGATAAATTGATGAAGTGCTTCGTGATAGTCCATCAAGGTGACTTTTTCAATGATTAATCCTAAAAGGTTGTAGCCCAAGTTGGTGTAATGGCAACCCTTTCCTGGGTAAAAACGGGGACGTAAGAATTTCTTCGAATAGTCAATCGTATCTTGAACTGTCCATTCTCTAGCTGGCTCGTCTAATAACATTTGCAAAAAGGCTTTTCCTTGCTTTGGTTTATCTTCATAAAAATCCGGTAACCCAGAGCGATGAGCTAACAAATGCTCAATTAGAATGTCATTCGAAGAGTCTTTTCCTTTAAAAATATGCAGACCGTCCATTACTTCATTAGGTAAATAAAGAGAAATCGAATCTTCCAAGCGGAGCAAACCCTTTTCCATTAAGATCGCCATTAAGATTGCAGTAAAGGATTTGCCAATACTTGCGGTATGGAAGGGCTGATCGGGAATTGCGGGTGTATCGCCTGTTTTCCCGTAAGCCATATTCCAGTGAATATTTTTTCGATCAGAGTGAACTAAAAGGTATACATTTTTCAAGTTTGCTTTCGATTGGATCATCTTTTGTAAACTATTTTCAATTGATTTCTTTGTTTCCTCAACCTTCATTTATAAGCAGCTCCTTTATTTACTAGCTAATAAGGAGAAGAACTCAACATGATTTTTAATCTTCTCCATGACCTCATCTGTACTTCTTCCTTCATTTAGAAGCATGTTATATTCCAAAATCAGCGAAATAGAAGCATGTTGATATTCAGTAGCCATTGTTCTCGGATTGATTGCTGCCATTTTTCCTTGTAGAATCATCTTTTCAAATACTAGCTCTAAACAATCGATGGTCCGCTTCATAATTCCATTGTGATAAATATTCTGTGCTTTAGAATTCCTAAATAGTTCGATATACATAATCCGCCAAATCTGTTGAACGGTTTGATCATTGATGTGCGTTAGAAAATTTTCAATTCCTCTTTCTAAAAACTGCTTTAAACTCAGAGTTTTGGCAATTTGATCGAGCATTTCCATTGGCGGAAGCAGCTGATCTGTCTGTAGTTGAAAATTGCTAAAGATCGTATCAAGGATTTCCTCTTTATTTTTAAAATGCTTGTAAAGAGAGCTTTCTTTAATCCCGACATTCTTTGTTATGTCCCTGATGGAAGATCCGCTGTAACCATTCTTTGAGAACAATTCAATGGCGACTACAAGTATCTTCAACTTTGTATTGCTCGTTATTGGGCATAAATTCAAGTCATAATAAGTTTTTTCAATTGATTGGTTCATCGTACCCACCTTTTAAGCTAACAATTGTTATCTAATTTAAACATTAAGCTAACGATCGTTATCCGTCAAGTGGAATTTTCCATTTAAAACCAAAATCTTTCCGTAAAAGTTTTCGAGTTTCCCCTCTACAGCATCAAAAACCTTGTCGATATATAAAGATAGAGAGGGAAAATATTCCTCAACAATAGGAGGGTACATAAAAATGAGAATTAACCACAATATTGCCGCTTTAAACACTTTTCGACAGTTAAATTCTGCGGCAAGAGGATCTGCAACATCAATGGAAAGATTATCCTCAGGTAAACGGATTAATAATGCTTCAGACGATGCAGCTGGTCTAGCCATCTCTGAAAAAATGCGAGGACAAATCCGAGGATTAGAAATGGCACAGAAAAACTCACAAGATGGCGTTTCTTTACTTCAAACAGCTGAGGGAGCTCTTAACGAAACACACTCTATTTTACAACGTATGCGTGAATTTACCGTTCAGGCTGCCAACGATACAAACACAGCTAGTGACCGTGAAAAGCTACAAGGGGAAGTAAACGCACTTGCTAAGGAAGTATCACGAATCGGTTCAACAACCGAATTTAACGGTAAGAGAATTCTAGATGGTTCCTTTGATGGTTCATTCCACATTGGTGCGAACCAAAACCTTAGCGTTTCAGTAGGTGAGGCTCGTTCATTTAACCTGGGGATTACAAGTGATATCGGTGTAGCTGTTGAAGGAGAATACACAGCAAATGGTACAACTGCCGATGCACTAGAAGCTGGTTCATACAGCGTTGTCAAAAATGATGCAGGAACGTTTGATATTAAAGATCAGTCTGGAAAGGATTAGCAACTGGTGATGGTGACCTGGTGTAGAATTCAGGGAGTGGAATACACCGCAGGGGAAGTGAAAGTCACATTAAGCGGGCACAGCGTCGTGATTACCGGCTATGACCAACATTACATCTATGTAAACGACCCGTACGGGTATAAAAATAGAAAAATAGAGAAACAAACCTTCATAGATGCGTGGAAAGAGATGGGGAGACAGGCGATTTCGATAGGGCTATCCGATAGTATTATGTCCTATCCGATAGTATCTCTCGCTATCCGATAGTATTTCGCGCTATCCGATAGTATTTCGCGCTATCCGATAGTATTTCTTGCCATCCGATAGTATTTCGCGCCATCCGATAGTATTTCGCCCCATCCGATAGTATTTATCGATTACATTGCACCGCACAGATTTCGTCGAATTTTGTATATTCAAGCACTTCATTTTTGGTATAATCTTACTGAGAGAAACTACTAACATTGAGGTTGTAAGGAGAGTGTCATTTGGAAAGCTTTGGTCTGATTTTAAATGTAATTTTAACGATTTATTTAGTAATTGATTCACGCAAGTATGGTAAGAGCCCGGTTCTTTGGGGTATTTTGGGCTTTGTGTTTGGTCTGATTGCTTTAGGGATTTACTTTATTAAGACCGACCGCAAGGTGATTGGCTGGATTCTTACAATTCTTAGTATTATTGGCTATTTATCTCTAATCGTACTATTTGTTTTGGCGGTTTTCTTTTTAGGCTCATTTGGTCCCTGACACCAGTGGTTTATTGGACAGCTGAAGGCATATTGTCTTCAGCTGTTTTTTTTATAGCGCAAGAACCTCCATATTCTAGGTTTGCTATTTCCGAGATATACTAATAGAAATGGAAAAACAACGGAGGGGTGTCTACATGAAACAGATAGCTGTGTTTTGTGGTTCGAGTTTAGGTGCTTCAGACGAGTATAAATCAGGGGCTATTCAGTTAGGAAAAGAATTAGCGAGGAGAAAAATCACGCTTATCTATGGCGGTTCGAGTATCGGATTGATGGGGGCAGTTGCTGATACCGTACTTAGTGAAGGAGGGCGGGCCATCGGAGTCATCCCGCGTTTGTTGGAAGAACGTGAAATCTCGCATAAAGGCTTAACGGAGTTACACTCAGTTGAAACGATGCATGAGCGAAAGGCGAAAATGATGGAACTTGCGGATGGATTTATTGTTCTGCCTGGTGGAACTGGCACGCTTGAAGAGTTTTTCGAAGTGTTTACTTGGGGTCAGATTGGCCTGCATCAAAAGCCGTGCGGACTCTTGAACATCCATCACTATTACGACCCATTGATCAGCTTGTTTGACCATATGATCGAGCAGAAATTCTTGCAGGGAAAATTCCGCTCAATGCTGATTGCAGAAGCGGAACCGTCTGTCTTACTCGAGCAATTTTCTAACTATGCCCCCCCGACCATTAAAGCGTTTACGGAATAAAAAACTGATGGTGTACGGAACCATCAGTTTTTTTCTTTTACTCCTAATTGGTTTTTCATTTCATCCTGAATCCGTTGCTGCTCTGCTTGGGTAACGAGTCCGTAATAAATTTTATCAATGATTTTTCCTTCAGAGTGTAAAACAAGTTGTTCGATATTTTTCCCCGTATGTTTGTAGTTCTTTTGTAAGGCTACCATTTGGTCCAAGGTTAAGTTTGTTTTTACATTGCTGCCAAGCGCAGAAAGAATATCTGTTAAGTTCACGAGACTTGATAGACTTGCACCCTCTTTTATGACAGCCTGCACCATTTGACGCTGTCGTGCTTGACGGCCGAAGTCGCCGTTTGGATCGTCGTACCTCATTCTCGAGAAGCTTAATGCTTGTTCTCCGTCTAAACGAAGTTCCCCGGTTGGAAACTCAACATCACCAACAGTAAATGCCAACGTGTTATTGACCGTGATACCGCCAACAGTATCGACAATCTCCTTAAACCCTTCCATATTGACTTGTACATAATAATCGATTGGGATATCAAGAAATGCCTCAACCGTGTCCATTGCCATCTGAACTCCGCCGAAAGCATAGGCATGGTTCATTTTATCCTCTTTCCCCAAACCGATAATTTCCGTCCGCGTATCACGTGGGATGCTCAGCATTTTAATCGACTCATTGTCCGGATTAACCGTCAGCATAATCATCGAGTCAGAACGACCTTTGTCCCCGTCGCGTTCATCTATACCGAGCATGAGAACAGAAAAAGGTTCCTTTTCTGTTAAAACAGCCTGGGAATTCGTATTTTCAAGTGGCTGGTACATGGTCTTCAGTGCGTGATTAAAAGATTTATAGACAGTTACTCCATATATTCCGGCAGCAACGATGAATTACAAGCTATCATAACAAAGAATTATGTCAGATGAATGACAGAAAGATGTCGATTCATCGTTTTATCTCTAAAATATATGAAACTAATACATTTCTCACCAAATAAATCCATGGAGGATTATTTAACATTGAATAAAATGAATTCTATGAAAAATATGTAGAATTCAGTCTAATTAAAAGATAAACTAGAAATAGTATTATATACCTAATGGAAAGTGAGGGAAGAGTTGGCAGTTGTTTGATTCTTCATTCTTTGTGATTTGATACGTCACAGTTTCAGGTATTAATAGTTTAAATTAGGGGGGAAACGATCTGTGTATAAGATTTTAACCAAATCTAAGAAGTGGATTAGCATGGTTTTGACGGCAATGTTGTTATTGTCCATGATACCGTTAAATGCTAATGCTGAGACAGAGCCAGTAACATTGGCGAAGTGGGATTTTAGTAACACTGCTAATAAACTAGTAACAACTTCAGGTATATCAACCAATCTGGATAAAACATTATCCGTACATGGCGGACCAACAATTTCGACAACATATGTAGCAGGACCTACTACAGGAATCACGGTTCCTAATGCAAGTCCCTGGACAGCTACTTCTCCGTATTGGAAGGTTTCATTATCCACAAAAGGCTTTAAAGATATTACACTCTCTTCAAAACAATACGGTTCTGGTACAGGACCGAAAGATTTCAAGGTTCAATACAGTTTAAATGATACTTCTTGGGTTGATGTTTCAGGTGCTGCAATTGCAGTAGGAACAAATTGGACAAGTGGAGTATTAGTTGATGTTGCTTTACCTAGTGAGGCAAATGATCAAGATGTAGTTTATGTAAGATGGATAAAAAGCTCTGAAGCATCTATTGGCGGTAATCCAATCGGTTCTGGTGGAACAAACCGCATGGGTGAAATAGAATTCAAAGGTGAATTAGCTGCTTCTGAACCACAGCCAGATCCAAATGCAGTACCAGGTCAAGGTACAGTGAAAATGGGCGAAGAGCCGCTAGCTAACCTTACATTTAGCGTTAAAAATACTGCTACCAGTCAATGGTATGATTTCACATCTGATGCTTATGGTGTGTTCACTCATAATCTAGCAGATGGCACTTATAAAATTGAAGGGCTTTGGATTGAACCAACTTGGTATCCATTAGGCCTGACTTTTACGATTAAAAATGGTTTAGTAGATGGTTTACATGAATTAGCCTTTGATGCTCTTAAACCAGCTGAAGGTTTTTGGAATGTAACTGGATCGGTTAAAAATGGAACAAAAGCATTCTCTCATCTGACATTCAGCGTACATAGTACAGATGGAGTTTGGTATGATGCGACAACAGATGCAAATGGTAACTTTAAGTTCAACCTAGCAGATGGTAGCTACCAAGTTGATGGAATTTGGGACGCGGCAGCTTGGAAATGGTTTGAACTGAATCAAGTCTTCACTGTTAAAGACGGAAAGCTTGAAGGCGCAGCTGAACTGCAGCTTAATGTCGATGCAGCCGTTAATAAAGATAATGTGACAGGAACACTGAAAAAAGGTACAGAAGTACTTGTTAATACTGTTTTCAGTCTACGTTCAGCAACTGGCGAGCTAAAATGGTATGACGCAACAACAAATACAAATGGAAACTTCGGATTCTTCCTTCCTAATGGTACCTACACAATCGAAGGTATTTGGAATAGTGCAGAAGGAAGATGGTATGAGCTTAATAAAGAATTCACTGTAAACGGTTCTTTAGTACTTAACATTGATGTTCTGACAGATGGAACAGGCGTTATTACGAATAACCTAACAGGTGTTTTAAAGAAGGGCAGCGAGGTATTATCGAATATTGTCTTCAGTATCCGTACTACTTCAGAAAGTCCAGCATGGTACAACCTAGTTTCTGATGAAAATGGTAAATTCAGCACAACCGTTCCGAACGGCAGCTATGTTTTAGAAGGAATCTGGCTTGGTTCAGAAAATCACTGGTACGAGTTAAACAAAGAATTCACCGTGAATGGAACGTTTGATTTAGCGATTGACGTTTTAGCTGGTGAACCTGTAGAAAACTACACATTGAACATCATGCACACCAATGATTCACACGCAAACCTTGATAATGTGGCAAGAAAAGCAACGGCAATTAAGTCAGTCCGTGCCCAAAAGCCAAATGCATTATTACTAGATGCTGGTGATGTATTAACAGGTACATTGTATTTCAATGAGTATCAAGGTTTAGCAGATTTAGAGTTTATGAATCTTGCAGGCTATGATGCGATGACATTTGGTAACCATGAATTTGATATGGGAACAGGGGTATTAGCTAACTTTGTTAAAGATGCATCTTTCCCTTTCTTAAGTGCAAACGTAAATTTTTCAAACGATGCTAACTTACAATCTCGTTATAATGACTCTATTACAGACAATGCGGTAGGCGGTCAAATTTATAACGGTATGATCAAAGTGGTAGATGGTGAGAAAATCGGTATCTTTGGATTAACAACAGCTGAAACTCCAACGATCTCAAGTCCTGGAGCAGGTGTAGTATTTGAAGATTATATCGCAGAAGCACAAAAATCTGTTGATGCCTTTAAAGCACAAGGCGTAAACAAAATTATTGCTCTTACTCACCTTGGTTTAGATGATTCCCTTGCTTGGGATAATGACTTAGCATTAGCAGAAGCTGTAGATGGTATCGACGTAATCGTTGGCGGTCATACACATGTGAAGTTAGATGCTCCAGTCATTGTAACAGCTGGTGAAGAGCCAACAGTTATCGTTCAAGCAAACGAATACAACAAGTTCTTAGGAACTTTAGATGTAACGTTTGATGCAGCAGGTAAGGTTGTTCTAGAAGAAACAAAGGGTAAGCTTCTTGATATAACTACATTTGCAGAGGATGCAGCTGCAAAGCAAATCCTTGATACAAAATACAAGCCAGCAGTGGATGTAAAGAAAGCTATGGTTGTGGGTACAGCAGCAGTTCCATTAGTAGGTGGAAACCCAGCAGCTCGTACAGGTGAAACAAACCTTGGTAACTTCATTACTGACGGTATGCTTGCAAAAGCAAAAACAATCAATCCTAACACGGTAATTGCCTTACAAAATGGCGGCGGAATTCGTGTAAGTCTGCCTGCAGGTAATATTACTTTAGCTAACGTTTTAACTGTACTTCCTTTCGGAAACACATTAGCGATTATGGATCTAAAAGGTTCAGAAATTAAGGCTGCTCTTGAACACAGTGTATCTGTAGCTCCTGCAACGGCTAATGGTGCGTTCCTACAGGTTGCTGGAATGAAGTTTACGTATGACAGCAAGAAACCAGTGGGTGGGAAGGTTCATACGATCCTTGTAAAAGGTCAAGATGGAACTTTCACGAAACTAGACCCTGCTAAAAATTACAATGTTGCAACAAATATCTTTACCGCGAAAGGTGGAGACGGCTACTCAGTGTTTGCGAAGGCATACGCAGAAGGCCGCGTTAGTGAGCCAGGATTCGTCGATTGGGAAATGTTCAATGACTTTATTGCGGCTCAGCCTAACAAAACAGTTAATCCACAAGTAGAAGGACGTATTACAGAAGGCGAAGCAACATATGCTCTAAGCTTAATGCATACAAATGATACACACGCAAACCTTGATCAAGTTGCTAGAAAAATGACAGCAATCAAATCAGTGCGTGCACAAAAGCCAGATGCATTATTACTAGATGCTGGTGACGTATTAACGGGTACATTGTATTTCAATGAGTACCAAGGTTTAGCAGATTTAGAGTTTATGAATCTTGCAGGCTATGATGCCATGACTTTCGGTAACCATGAATTTGATATGGGAACTGGTGTATTAGCGAATTTTGTGAAAGATGCAAAATTCCCATTCCTAAGTGCGAATGTAAACTTTGCAAATGATGCAAATTTACAATCTCGTTATAATGATTCAATTTCAGCTAACGCTGAAGATGGCCAAATTTACAACGGTATGATTAAAGTTGTAAATGGCGAGAAAATCGGTATCTTCGGATTAACAACAGCTGAAACTCCAACTATTTCTAGCCCTGGAGCAGGTGTAGTATTCGAAGATTATATTGCAGAAGCTCAAAAAGCGGTTGATGCCTTAGAAGCACAAGGCGTTAACAAAATCGTTGCTTTAACACATCTCGGTTTAGATGATTCAATTGCATGGGATAATGATTTAGCCCTAGCGGAAGCAGTAGATGGCATCGACGTAATCGTTGGTGGTCATACACATGTGAAGCTTGATGCCCCAGTAATTGTAACAGCTGGCGAAGAGCCAACTGTGATCGTTCAAGCAAATGAATACAACAAGTTCCTTGGAACTTTAGATGTTACATTTGACGCATCAGGTAAAGTCCTAGTTGAGAAGACAATTGGAAAGCTTCTTGATATTGCTACTTTCGCAGAAGATGCAGAAGCAAAGCAAATTCTTGATACAAAATATAAGCCAGCAGTCGATGAAAAGAAAGCAATGGTTGTTGGTACTGCAGCGGTTCCATTAGTAGGTGGAAATCCAGCAGCACGTACAGGTGAAACCAACCTTGGTAACTTCATTACTGACGGCATGCTTGCAAAAGCAAAAACAATTAATCCTGACACCGTGATTGCCCTACAAAACGGCGGCGGAATTCGTGTAACTCTTCCTTCTGGGAATATTACATTAGCGAATGTCTTAACTGTGTTGCCTTTTGGAAACACTCTAGCAATCATGAACTTAAAGGGGTCTGAAATCAAAGCAGCTCTTGAGCACAGTGTTTCAGTAGCTCCTGCTACAGCAAACGGTGCGTTCCTGCAGGTTGCTGGTATGAAGTTTACCTATGACAGCACAAAGCCAGCGGGACAAAAAGTTCAAACGATGCTAGTAAAAGGTCAAGATGGAAATTACACAGAACTAGATTTAACTAAAAACTATTCTGTGGCAACTAACATCTTTACTGCTAAAGGTGGAGATGGATACACAGTGTTCGCAAAAGCTTACGCTGAAGGCCGTGTAAGTGAGCCAGGATTCGTTGATTGGGAAATGTTCAATGACTATATTGCAGCACAGCCTAACAAAACCGTTAATCCTAGCGTTGAAGGACGTATTGTAAACGTAGCTCCACAAACCGTTTCAGCTGAAGCTTTCAGCGGAACAGTTGACAGCCCTAAAGTATATTCAGGAAGCGTTATTGTAGATGTAACGGGTGCTACTAAGTTAGAACACGCAATTGTAAAAGGTGACCTTATTTTAAAAGGTTATAACGGAGTAGAGCTTAACAACGTAACCGTTGAAGGCGAAACAATCTTTGAATAATTAATATTCTGTGCAAATTCTTCTGGCTGTAAGTCAGAAGAATTTGCATCTATCGATTGAATATCGAAATAACCCAACAGGTGGTGCGAGTAATTGACGAAAAGCAGGAAAAAGCTTTTAAACATATTCCTTACTTTCATAATGGTGATTAGTTTAGTCTTACCAAGCATTTCTGTTAACACTGCAATCGCAGCTACAACTGCCAACGATTTAATCTTCTCAGAATATGTCGAGGGTACTAGTAATAACAAGGCAATTGAGATTTATAATGGTTCAGGCAAAAGTGTAGATTTAAAAAATTATGTTGTTGAATTGTATACCAATGGGGCTAGCACAACAACAAATAAATTAGATTTTTCTACAGTGACCAATTCTATTCTCGAGAATGGAAAAACGTTCGTAATTGTTAATAGCTCTGCTGGAGCAGCCCTTCTGGCCAAGTCAAACCTAACTCACAGTGTGACTAACTTTAATGGGGACGATGCTCTAGTTTTAAAGAAAGGGACAGAAGTCATTGACTCCATTGGTGTAGTTGGAACAGATCCAGGGACACAATGGGGTACAACTGTTAAAACATTAGATCAAACCTTAGTTCGTAAAAGTTCAATTACAACAGGTGATACAAACGTTTCTGATGCCTTTGACCCAGCAACAGAGTGGGATGGACATCCAATCGATACCTTTACTTACCTTGGCTCCCACACCATGGATGGTGCATCAACTCCCGTAGAAACAAAGGTTGCTAATGTAACAGCTTCACCTGCAGCAGGTGCTGTAGCAGCTGGAACAGCGGTAACATTAACAACTGCAACAGAGAATGCAAAAATTTACTACACAACGAATGGTACTGAACCTACAACAGCAGGCACAGAATATACAACTCCAATCGTCATTCAAACAGACACTTCAATCAAAGCAATTGCTGTAAAAGCAGGCTTAGACAACAGTGATGTCTCCACTTTTGCTTACACAGTATTAAAAGAAAAAACAATTGCTGAAGTGAGAGCAATGGCACTTCAATCAAATGTTCAGACTAGCGGTGTTGTTACAGCCGTATTAGGAAGAGCGATTTACTTCCAAGATGCAACCGCAGGCCTCGTGGCTTACACACCAACTGATAGTTCAACCATTCAACCAGGACATAAGATTCAGGTGTCAGGTAAATTAGTTGAATATTCGACCTTACTTGAAATTGAAGCAAATCATGAAAACATCGTCATTTTAGGTACGGAAGCAGTTCCTGCTGCCGAACTGGTAACAGCTGCCCAACTGCAAGAGAATAAAGAAGGCATGCTCGTAAAAGTTAGAAATGTTTCAGTCGGTGGATTCTCTGGTGGAAACTATACAGCAACTGATGCTGCTGGTACAAGCTTCCAAATCCGTCCACCAAGTTCAACCATGCTAACTTCTGGAGTTACTTATGAAGAAGTAGCTGGTGTTCTTAGCGCATTTAACGGTGTATACCAGCTAATCCCACGAAATATTGGAGACATCATTTTTGATTCAAGTATTGTTCAAAATGTGATCGCAACTCCAGGTGCTGGAATGGTGAAAACAGGCACTGAAGTAACATTATCAACTGGTACAGAGGGTGCAACGATTCACTACACGCTTGATGGCAGTGAACCGACTACCGCCAGTCCAATGTATACACAGCCAATCGTCATTAACAATGCTGTTACGGTTAAAGCGTTGGCGGTTAAAGCAGAAATGAAAAATAGTCCAGTTGCAGCCTTCTCCTATATCATCCAGGACGGAGCTATTCGTATCTACGATATTCAAGGTGCAACACATACATCAATCCTAAGCGGTCAGAACGTAGCCGATGTTGAAGGCGTTGTAACCTATGTTGATGGTACAAGCCGTTTCTTCATCCAAGATCTAGAGGGTGACGATGATGATCGTACCTCTGATGGTATTTTAGTTTTTAAATCAAGCCATGGTGTAGCAGTGGGTGACCTCGTTAAAGTCTCAGGTAAAGTAACTGAATACTATGGCGAGGGCTATGCTGAGAAAACATCTACTGATTTAACGATTACGCAAATAGAAGCATCAACGATTTCAAAGAACGGTAAAGCACCGCTACCAGCACCTATCACACTTGGTGTTGACCGGATTGCACCTTCAGAAGTCATCGATAACGACCAGTTTGGTACATTTGATCCAGAGGAAGATGCAATTGACTTCTGGGAAAGCATTGAAGGAATGTATGTAAAAGTTGACAATCCAAAGGTTATTGCCCTTCAAAAAGACGCACTAGTCTGGGTTGTTCCAGGAGATTATGAAACAAATGTAACTCCAGGCGGCTTACGTATTTCAGAAAATGACTATAACCCAGATCGTATCGGTGTCGATGTTCGAAATGGCGGTACAGCCAATAAAGACTACCGTGCAAAAATGGGTGACTACTACACTGGTTCCATCACAGGTGTTATCAACTACGGGTACAGCAACTTTAAGCTTATGGCGCAACAATCGACTCTTCCACCATTAACGGAAACGCCGATTCTTCGTGAACCAACAAGTATTGTTCCTGCTGCAGACAAGTTAACGATTGCAACGTATAATGTTGAAAACTTCTCAACTGTTACACCGGATGCAAAAGTTACAAAAATTGCTGATGCAATTGTAACGAAGATGAAGAATCCAGATATCATCGGATTAAACGAAGTACAGGATAACAACGGAGAAACAGATAACGGTGTCGTTGAGGGTGCACAAAGTGCACAAAAGATTATTGATAAAGTAATCGCTCTTGGCGGCCCTACTTATGCCTACACAGAAATCGCTCCTGTTAATAACAGAGATGGCGGTGCACCTGGAGCAAATATCCGTGTTGCTTTCCTTTACAATAAAGACCGTGTGTCGTTAACAACAGGAGCACCAAAAGGTACAGCTACAGAATCGGTTGGCTTTGAAAATGGCAAGTTAACAGTAAACCCAGGGCGTATTGACCCAACAAACTCTGCGTTTAATTCAAGCCGTAAGCCGCTTGCAGCACAATTTGATTTCCAAGGTGAAACGGTTATTGTAGTGGCAAACCACTTCAATTCAAAAGGCGGAGACCATCCGTTGATGGGACAAAACCAGCCGCCGGTTTTAAGTAGTGAAATTCAGCGACATAAGATTGCTGGGATTGTAAATAACTTTGTTAAAGATATAAAATCAAAAGATGCAGACGCTAATGTGGTTTTACTAGGCGACTTTAATGATTTTGAGTTTACTCAAACTTTAACAATTGCTAAAGGTAATGAAATGGTTAATATGATCGACCGTGTTCCTGCTGCTGAGCGTTATAATTACTCTTACCAAGGCAATGCGCAGGTGTTAGACCATGTTTTAGTTACGAACAACATGGCGGCTAACACATCAGTCGATATCTTAAATATTAACTCTGGCTTTATGGAAGTACATGGCCGTGCAAGTGACCATGATCCAGTCATCATTCAAACATCTTTAAAATCAACTGTAGAGGTGTTACCACCAGTTACTCCGCCAGCTGATACGAAGGTGTACAACTTAAATAATTTTAAAACGAAGAAGCTTACTATCAATAATGCAGCTGCTGATCTTACGGTGAGTGCTATGTCTGTGTTTACAGAAGGAATTTTGGTAAAAAGTTCTTATGCGAAGCTTACTGGCGAAGGCTTAAAGAACGCAACCATTATTCTTAGCCCGACTTCACCAGGTACGATCATTGATCTAACCGGTGTAGAGGTTAAAGAAGTAATCATTGAAAATGCAAATATCAGCCAAATTAGAGGCATTGAAAACGTTCAGAAATGGACGATTAAAGATGGCGTGGATACATCTAAAATCAAATTTACGAATGTTGGAGGAGAGGTTTTACCCGCTCCCTTTGTTCCAACACCAGTAAATCAGGCACCAGTAGTGTCAAAGGCTTTAGAAAATGTTTTAGTATCTGTAGGCACACCTGTATCCCTTAATTTAAACAACCATTTTTCTGACCCAGATGGGGATGTTTTAACCTACACAGCAACAGTTGGAAATTTTCAGGGTACAACGTTGACGATTCCAACAACAGCTGAAGGCACTACAACGGTTACTGTTACAGCTACTGACGGCAAGAAAACCGTAAGTGCCTCATTTGTTTTAACGGTTACTGCCGCACCAGCGTCTGATGTAGAAGCTTACTACCAAGCAGCAGCTGGCAAAACAGGAGCTGATTTAAAGGCTTCTTTGCACAATATTATTAAGGTGCAAACGAGGTTAACCTACTCTCAAGTAACTGACGCATTAAAACAAACGGATGAAGACCCAAATAACCCAAATAACGTCATTCTATTATATACAGGCCGTTCTCAAGCAAAATCAACTTTTGGCGGCGGTGCGAACGATTGGAATCGTGAGCATGTTTGGGCAAAGTCTCATGGTAATTTCGGGACAGTCGTAGGTCCGGGGACAGATATCCACCATTTAAGACCAACAGATGCTTCTGTTAATAGCTCTCGCGGACATTTGGACTTTGATAATGGCGGTAATTTTCATAGCGAATGTACAGAATGCAGATATGACAGCGATTCTTGGGAACCGCCTACCCGTGTAAAAGGTGATGTTGCAAGAATGCTTATGTACATGGCTGTTCGTTACGAAGGTAATGGAGAACTTGACCTCGAATTAGCAGATAAAGTTAACACATATCCAACGCCTTTTCATGGTAAATTATCTGTTCTTCTTCAATGGAGTAAGCTAGATCCTGTTGATGCATTTGAAATGAATCGAAACAATGTGATTCAGAGCATCCAAGGCAATCGTAATCCATTTATCGATCATCCAGAATGGGCAGACCTAATTTGGCCTGCTAGCTAAATCATACAAAAAATACGACCTAGTTCAAGGTCGTATTTTTTATATGCGGTTGTAGGACCACAGGTGCTTTGACTTTTGCTTTTGGTTCTGCCCTACATCCATAAAAGAGGATATAACCAGTTACAAGGTAAAAGGCTACGGTAATTCCATTTCCGATGAGCCCAAACATCGCTTCTGTCATACTAAAGAGTGTAAAAGTTACAATGATGACAAAGGGGAAAACCGCTAAGGTATCCTTCTTGTTTCGAAAAGCAAATAGAAATGCTTGCACCATTAACGCCACTAGAAAAGTTGTTAACAATAGTGCAGGAATGATTCCATAAACACCTAGTATATTGATAATGCTGTTATGGGCACCTTCAAAAAAATGATCAAAATAGTCCTCGCCGTTCCCAAATAAACGGGCATCCCTCATGACAATTCCCCAAGTACCTGTTCTTCCGTTTAGAATATTGCCGTTCTGATAATACTCAGCGAATTTGTCTACCAATCCAGCGAGAAATACCTCCCTGAGGGGAGAGAGCCAGGCAATAACGCCTAAGGTAACCAGAGAGAGCAAGGGCTTAAAGTTCCCGCGTGCTACTAGGAAATAAACAGTGATAATGAAAATAATAAATGCTACTACGACAAAGGATGTTCGGCTAGAGGATAGAATGACACTTCCAAGCGAAAGTAAGAGTGCTGCAATGAGGAGAAGCTTTGTCCATCTTTTTTGCTTGGGAATGGTAATCAGAATAATAAATCCAGAGATACAAGCGATTGCTGCGATTTGTCCAAACCCATTTGGATTAGCCGTAATTCCCATATATGGAAGGGAGTCAACAGGTCTTAGAACGTACGATAGCAAAATATAAAGGAAGTTTGAGGCAAATAGTGCATAGTGAATGACAAATCCGCCTTTTTTTGTAACAAAGGGCATGACGATAAAATAGATAAACGGAACAATTAATAAAAAGAACAGTCCCTGGATGGGAAATTCATTATTTAAGGTTTCTGAGACTAGTACCGATAGGCTAAATAAACTCCAGAGAATAAAGATATAGAAGGCTAGGAAGGAAGAAAATCGGACCTTTTTGATTCCTCCATTTATAAAATAAATAAAGATTAGAATCGAAAAACCAATGGAAATCAACATATATCTAGTCATAATCAGTTCGGGTGTTAGCGGACGATACTGACTTCCCATCAGGACGATTGATGCAGATAGAAAAATCATCGTAAAGAGTAGTAAGGTAATTTTCTTCATATTAATAGCCACGATAAACATTTTCTAAATACTTTACGTTATCGGCGACGTCATAACCGAACCTTTTAAGCTTCAACTTCCGCTCATCCCAGCTAGGCCTTGGGTTTTTATTGATGATTTTCTCGGCTTCCTCTGCCCAAGACTCTGCACTGTCTTGTAGGCTTTTAAAGTTAACTAGATTCATAGCTAAATTGATCTCCTTAGGAACGGCATCCGAAACTAGGCACGGTACACCTGCTGCTTGTGCTTCAATTACGACATTCCCTAGACCCTCATAGATGGAGGGGAAAAGAAAAAGGTCAAACTGGCTTATGATCGTAGGGACATCAGAACGTATTCCAAGCAGTTTTACTGAATCTTGGAGGTTATTGTTAGCTAGCCATGCCTGTATATTGGTTTTCTCTGGACCATCACCAACGAGTACAGCTGAGGCCTGTGGATATTTTTTCCGAAGGTGAGAGAAGACTTCAAGGAAAAATGGATGGTTCTTAACGCTGTCAAAGCGCCCAACATGGCCTATCACCATGGTATCGGATTTAGGATGCACTGAAATCCTCTCATAGTCTCGCAGATTAATGCTGTTTGCTAGCACAATCGTTTCTGCGTCTCTACCAAACAGGGATTCTCCTGCGGCTAATGAACAGCTAAACAAATGGGTGGCGTTTTTGTGAATCAATCTCTTCATGAAGGATTGATAGAATTGACGAACGAGAGTGGCCTTTCTTCCATCCGAAGTCGTATGACTGTGGGCAATCCGGACAGGAATCTTCGCCTTCTCTGCTGCCTCCAAAATGATCCCGCTAAAAGAGTGTGGATGACTATGGATTGCCGAAAACTGATTGTTTTTTAGAAGCATAAGTAGTTCCTTTCGGTAGGAAAGGATCTTACTCATTCTTGGGGAGGGAAGCTGAAAGATTCTCCCACCTAAATCTAGTATCTCTTGATCGTAAAAGCCTGACTCTCCTTTGTCGACCAAAAAGTCGAATTGAATTGTCTGTCGGTCCATGGCTCTGTACACATTCATAATCATCGTTTCAGCACCGCCGACATTCATGGCTCTAAAAACATGAAGAACCCGATTAGTCATTCGTATCACTCCGTTAGTTCGAGGTCTTAAAAAGTTTTCTTTTCCTTGGAAAGGTACCCTATCACTGCAAAGAAAAGTGTAAGCTGTTGAATGGCAGTAGTAATAATGGTAACGATGGCTGCACCGGTTAATCCGTAGGCAGGGATGATCATAATACTGAGAACAATCGTTGCCAGGACCCAAATAGCAGATAAATAGGGTTGAATTGAAAACTTACGCATAGCTGTCAGGGCAAACCCCAAAAATGAGCCTGCATACATGAACGTCCCTGCAATCATTAGTAAAACAAAAAGCGAGTGGTATTGCATATATTCCTGAGTATAAATGACGCCGAGAACCTGTTTACCAATTAAGAGTGTCAGCAAAATCCCCACAAGTCCATAAGCGAAGCCTGCTAAAACAAATTTTGATAATAGCTTAGTAAACATTGGGTATTCCTGTTTGCTATAATGAGAGGCCAATCGCGGACTGATGCTTTGCCCGATTGCATTAATCACAAGATTACCTGCCGTTATGATATAAAAGATTGCAGAAAAAAATCCAAGTGCTTCTGTTCCGCTGATCTGTTCAATAGCGTAGCGGGGAATATTCGTATATAAAGAGATCATCATCATGACAATCCCAAGTGGAAAGCTAGTTAGAAACAGTTTTTTTACTATAGTATAATCGATGCTAGCAACTTTACGAGTCTCAATGAATTGCTTTGCTTTTTTTAGTTCGAGGAAGATTAATAACACGATCCAGGTTAAAGTATAGCCTATTACGGCCAGTAAAAGACTGTTCGTCACTGCCAATAGAGCTGCTAGGATGACTAAAGAGAGACTACCTCTTATTATGAGCGATTTTGCAATCATGTCCATTCGTTCATGTTTTTGAAACAAACCATAATGCAGCTCGATGATCGATTCTATTACTTTGGCAATTCCTATGAGGAAAATGACAAGAGCGGTTGGTCCATGGTACCCGCCAATTAGAATAACTATTCCTAGAAAGCATACGGCTATTAAACTCATGATGCCTTTCAAAGTTAAATAGTGTTGAAACGAGTATTCATTCTTTGTGTCTGTTGCTAAAACAGACCGTAACTGAAGGTCAAATATTAGGATGATGGGTGCGGTAACGGCTAGACCTAGTGTAAAGCCTCCGACCATTGCAGGAGAACCTAACTTAGCGAGCACCATGATGATCCCCCACTGTGACAAGGCATACATTACATTTCCTGCTAACATATACGACATATTTCGCCGTAAAGACAATCTTGCCAATCAACAAACCCCCACTACCATTTTCCCATTTACTTTCTAATTATATGTTATTAGACCAAGTTTATAAAGTGTTTGTAGAAAAGCAATTATGCCCTTTTTGCTTGGCTGTGCCCAGATTCGAAACTGTAAAAACAGCTCAATTCGACAATCTTCGTTGATATCAGTAGGTTAGAAGGTTATAATAATGATAGTTAAAAAGTTTATAATCGGGAAGAGTTGTTCTTTTACTGGTTATATTTAGTAGGGGGAAATTTGGTGAAGCTGAATAGTAAAGTGATCCTTGTTCTTGTTTTTTCACTGGCATTGGCATTAGTTGGTTTAAGCGGCTTTTTTCAGAAAGACAAAGCTGCCAGTAGTAAAGAAGAAAAGACAACAGTAACAACCACTGATCAGAATGAGGGCTCTGAGGCTAACAAAGAAACAGGGACTGAAGTAGAAGAAAGTGAGACAGCGACTGCTGAAAATGCTGAGTCAAAGGCTGACTCCGAGTCTGAGTCAAATTCGTCAAAGACTGATTCAAGTTCCAACACCGAATCTAACGCTAAAACAGACGATCAGACAGGTTCAAATACAGGTTCAAAAGCTGAAGAACCAAAGAGCAAAGAAGAGCTTGAGGATGAAGCAAAGGCCGTTAATGATCTTGTTCTAGCCAATACAAAAATCGTTCAGATCTCCAATATTGCGAAACGTTCGCATGAATTATATCCTGATGCAGGACCGTTCTATGTTGTCCGTGGAATGGACATGCGCGGGCAAGTAAGCGAAATCTGGATTAAAGATATGCAAATATATGAAATGGTAACTGCCAAATAAAGATAAAAAAGAAAACGATAGTGCACTATCGTTTTCTTTTTTTTGTATAGATTTCATTTGTTTTACTCCCCATTTGCTCAACCGTAAAGCTCCCAGCAAGGCTTAAGAAATAAAGGCCGATCTGCTCACGCTCTTTGTCGTCGGAGATGATGGCTACAAGGCGATTATACATATCTAAATCATCATTGATACTGACAAGGAGGTTTTCTGTCCCAAGTGGGTCAACGACTTCCTTTACACCTCCGACATCTGTACTAACCACAGGAAGTCCCCGCCCACAGGCTTCGAGTAAAACGTAGGGAAGACCCTCTT
The DNA here is from genome assembly GCF_001940785.1 of Bacillus sp. MRMR6. GTDB lineage: Bacteria > Bacillota > Bacilli > Bacillales > Cytobacillaceae > Neobacillus. Next base: position 15,077 of record NZ_MSLS01000009.1, on the reverse strand, counting down.
TATGAGAAGTAATGATCATCGCATGCATCCGGTCCAGCCACTCGGCTACATTGCCCTGACTGCCTTTTAAATGAACCAAACTCTCGAGGCTGCGTTTCTTAATTTCCGTTTGGTAATGTGTAAACAAAGGCCCATCACCAAGTAGCCAAAATTCTAATTTCTCGTGGGATTCTTTCTTAAAACGCTCAGCGACACGTAAAAGCATATCTAAATTCTTTTCTGAGGAAAATCGTCCTACAAACCCAATTATTCTTTTATCCTGCTCACGGAGATGCCTTTGCTTTGTTTTCCAATCAGCCATTGAAAGGATGGAATTCTTCGGTATTCCATTATGAATCACTGTCATTTTCTCCTCATTGATGCCTTTGTCTGATCCATGCTGATAGTCAAAGGCAGATACCGTAATAATATCGGTCGAAATCAGACTGAAGGCTTTCTCAAGTGACAGGTAAAACATGCTTTTCTTTTTCGATAGAGTCGGGTCCGTGAAAACAAAGCCATGAGCGGTATAGATGTTTTTGTTCATTCGATTTAAAAAGCCGGCAAACCTAGCAAGTATACCGGCCTTTGAACTATGAGAATGAACGATGTCATAGTTTCCTTTTTTCATGAAAAGGAACAGCTTCATTAATGCTTGAAGGTCTTTCCTTAAATGAATGGTTCTAGGTATTGGTATGACGGTAGTGTTAATCTGGTTATGAGCTAAAGCTTCTTGAAGAGGACCTTCTTCCCCTAAGACGACATGAACATCATGTCCTTGCTTATGAAACCATTCTGAAAGATAAAGGAGGTGGTTTTGAGCTCCGCCGATATCGGCGCCTGTAATCACATAGAGAATTTTCATTTATTGAATGGTGTTGATTACACCTGCCACTCCTTTAACAAAAGATTCTTTCGTAAAATGGTGCTCGTACCTTTTTTGAGCCTGCTGTCCTATTTGCTTACGTAAGTATGGCTGATCATACAGAAGCTTTAATTTATCTACCAGTTCATCAACCTTCCCTGGATGAATCATAAAACCTGTTTTAGCTTCTTCAATTAACTCCGGCACTCCACCAACCTTTGTTGAAATAACCGGCAATCCAAGGGCCATTGCCTCAATAATGGACAGCGGCAGTCCTTCCGTGTCTGAAGGTAAAATAAATACATCAGATTGATGTAAGTGAGGCCAAGGCTTTTCAACCCAGCCTAGAAACAAGACCGATTGAAAGCAGTCCAGCCGGTGAGTTAGATCGAGCAAGGAATTCTTATAATCATCAGAGTGCCATGGAGGCTTTTCACCCAGAATTTTCAACTGTACCTGATATCCCATTCGATTAAGCTTAGCACATGCTTTTATCGCAAGGTCCTGCCTTTTCCCTGCTACTAATGTTCCGATCATGCAGATGGTAAAAGGCGGTTTTTTCTTTGTTTCAACAGGAGCCGGTATGTCTAAGCCATTGTGGACGACTACGAATTTTGCCTGCTGTTTCGGATATAGTTTTCGGTACTTATCTGCAATTGCATGGGAAACGACGATGATTTTGTCAGCGAAGAAAATCCCAATCCCCCCTAAAAGGTTGTTGAGCTTTTCTTCTCCATGGATATGCCAGATTACTTTTCGACCGAGCAATTTAGCCAGCCAGCCAATGATTAACTGTGAGCGGAACTGGCTCGTATAAACGAAATCAATCCGATTTCGCATCATAAACAGAAAAACCTTGTAAAGATGTGGAAGGATATGCACGAATTGAGATAGTAAAAAGAAGATTCCTGATTTTACCTGTTCTTTTCGAATTTGGTTAACGTTGTCGTTGATGGGAATCACGGTTAGACGTTTGCCTGCCGCTTTAACACGGTTGTTCATTGGTCCATTTGTCGAGGTAACAAAGTAGGTTTCCAACGCCTCTTCCTCAAGAGCGAGCAGGAGTTCAAGCTCACATTTCTGAGCTCCCCCCCATTCTGGGCGACTTTCGTAAAAAAGAATCTTTTTCATATTATCTCCATCCTTTTGCAAACAGAATAACCGGGATGGATTTTAGGATAATCTTTAAATCTATTAAAATTGAAAAATGGTTAATATAATGTAAATCTAATTTTAATTTTTGCGCTGGAGTAAGTTCATATCCGCCGTGGATTTGCGCCCAGCCAGTAATTCCAGGTTTAACTTGAAGGCGGCTGCGAAAAGAAGGCAGCTGTTTTTCAAACTCTTTAATAAAATACAGCCGTTCTGGCCGTGGACCAATCATTGACATTTCGCCTCGTACGATGTTAATGAATTGGGGGAGCTCATCTAACCGATATTTTCTTAAGTAATGCCCCACCCTGGTAATCCTAGAATCATGACTGTCGGCCCATTGGGGACCATTCTTTTCGGCGTCACCATACATCGTTCTGAACTTTATCATCAAAAAAGGCTTCCCGTTAAGACCGATTCGTTCCTGTTTGTAAAAAACAGAGCCCTGTGAATCAAGCTTTATCAGGATCGCTATGATGAGCAGGAAAGGAAATAGAAATAATAGGGAAACAAAACTAACGGCAATGTCTACTATTTGCTTGAAAAAATAATAAAGTGGCTTGGGAGAATAAGAAGCTACGATTAATTTTTGTTCATTTATTAATTTCATCAATGCCACCCTTATGATTTATTGTCACGAGTTTCATTAAAATAATCGATCGTTAATGCTAATCCTGTAGTGATATCCACATTAGGGGACCAGTTGATAACCCTTTTCATGTTAGTAGAATCAAGGATGCTTCGTGTGATATCGCCTTTCTTAGGAGGCTGTATTTTCGGACGAACTGTACTGTTTAACTTCTTTAACAATATTTCTATGATTTGGTTGATGGAGGTTTCTGTTAAGGTTGCTACATTGAATACATGATTTTTTCCTTGTTTTAGGGCCTGAAGATTGGCACGGGCTACATCCCCCACATAGATAAAATCCCTTGTTTGTTCACCATTTCCAAAAATAGTCGGTATTTGATTTTTCATTAATTTTTCTAAGAAAATGGATATAACTCCGCCTTCGCCTGTGTTGCCTTGACGCGGGCCATACACATTTGAATAACGCAATATGCAATATTCAATTCCAAATTGCTCATGATAGAGCTGTATATATTTTTCAACGGTCAGCTTAGACAGCCCATAAATGGAGATCGGATTATGAGGATGTGTCTCAGAGATTGGCAGACTTTCAGGCAGTCCATACACCGCAGCCGAGGAAGCGAAAATAATCTTTGCTTTGTATTTTCGACATTGTTCAAGCAGCTTCAGTGTACCCAACACATTCACCTGAACATCCTGAATCGGATTTATCATTGAAAGTTCGACGCTCACCTGTGCGGCTAAATGGAATACAGCCTCAGGCTCATGCCGGGCAAAGATTTCTTCGAGGACACCTTCCTGTGTAAAATCTGCGTAGTAATAAATTGCATCTGGGTTTGGCTGTTCGCATTTATTGATATCAGCCACAATCGTTGTAAAGCCTTCCTGTACAAGCAAATCAACGGTATGTGAGCCAATAAAACCGGACCCGCCGGTCACTAAAATATTCATGCTCTAACCTCCCATAGTTGGTGGTACTAGGTGTCTAACATAAGATTTTTTTCTATATTTAGAATTAAATACTTACCCGAATTATATTACAAAAGGACTATGTAATCTATAGATTTTGGTTAAGTTTGTCGCAAATTGTAGGTTGCTGTAGGTGAGTTTCAGGCCGACTAACGATTTAGCTGATATGGTTAAAGTTTTCTATATCATGAATGCTATGAAGGTAGTAGAATTTAAAGATAGAGTAGATACGTATCTACTAAAAATAGTAATTCATTTAATGGGGGAAATTAGGGATGGCGAAAAAGATCATTCTAGTTTTGTTGTGTTTAATGGTAGTTCTGCCTAGTGTGGGGCTTGCGAATCAAAGTACTCTCACGAATCTTACGGATGAGCCGTTAGGACCGGTAATGGAGATGGTTACTGTTTCTCCGAGCGAGGCTGGGGTTGGGGACACAATTGTGATTACGGCCAAAATAAAATCGCCGTATTTTGAATTAAAAAAGGTTCAGGCCAATCTCACTGGTGCAACGGACAAGCTGATTGATATGACTTACAATCCTGTTAATGATACATGGACTGGTACGTATCAGGTGCAGGAGTATGATCATCAGGGAAAGTGGTATGTGAGCTTTTATCTTCACGGCAAGGAGTATGGGTGGTACCGCTATACCCAGCAGATGATAACGGTGGTGAATCCGAATGAGGACCGCGTGCAGCCTGTGGTTAACAGTATTACGATTGAACCAGGCTCTGTAGTAGCGGGAGAACCGTTCAAGGTTACTGTCAAAGTTACTGATCAGACTGGATCAAGTCGGTAAAGGCTGACTTTCTTCAGCCGAATGGGTGGACAAAGATAGGGCAGCCGCTTACCTATGACAGTCAGAAGGATGAATGGACGTTTACTTATACATTTGAACGAAATAACGATCCTGGTAATTGGAAGATTGAACTTGAAGTAACAGATTTAGCAAATAACAAGACCACGGTTACAAAGGACTTTGTTCTCCTTAATCCTGATGCTGATTTTACTCCACCGGTGGTTGAGAATATTATCATTAGCAGGCAGGAAATTAGTGCGGGTGAGAGCTTGAAGGTTACCGCTAAGATCTCTGACAATCTCTCGGGAGTCGCATCGGCAACCCTAATGCTTTGTGATGAAAATTGCTACCAAGCACCTTTTTATCACAACTCTGGCACAGGATTATGGGAAGCAACTTTTACCTTTTATCCGGGGGTTATGGATGAGGGGACCTACAAGGTTGATATCCAGGTGTATGACTATGCTGGGAACTTGACGTATCCGAAAATTGACCAAGTGGTAAAACTGAAAAGACTTACCGGCTGGGTGTGGCGCGATGGAAAGTGGTGGTTCTACTTTGACCCCAATACCGGAGAGTTAAAAACGGGCTGGTATAAGGTCGGTACGGTTTGGTATTATTCCAACTTAACCGGTGTGATGCAGACGGGTTGGATGAAGGATGGAGCAACCTGGTATTACTTAAACAGCAGCGGTGCGATGCAGACTGGCTGGTTAAAGCAGGGAACAACGTGGTACTATTTGAAACCTAGCGGGTCCATGGCAACGGGTTGGCAGAAAGTAGGTACCTCCTGGTATTACTTTGCTTCAAGCGGAGCGATGTACACTGGCTGGCTGAAGAGCGGCGTTAACTGGTACTATCTGAAGAGCAGCGGTGCAATGGCAACTGGGTGGGAGACCATCGCAGGAAAGAGATATTATTTTGATGGTAATGGTGTTTGGCGATAAGTTTTTGATAGATTAAGAGCTCCCTTCGTATTTGTTGCGAAGGGAGCTTTTCTTTATAGGTATTTTTTGTGTTAACGCTAGTTTTTGTGGTGCGAACGATGCCGTTGAGAGGTGAAAAACGGTTCACAAGGTAACCGTAGTAGCGATCGAACAATGCCGTTGAGAGGTGAAAAACAATCCACAAGGTAATTATAGCCTTCGTACGATGACCTTCAAGAACAGAAATAGATACGCAAGGTAATCCCAATCGTTTCAGTTAAATAAAGTTTGTTCCTGCTACTAAGAAGCTAAAAAGTGCCCCTAGAATTAAGCCAGTCGTGATGCAACGGATTGTGACTTTTTTCGCCTTTCATGTTGTTAACTAAAGAATGGATGGAATAAGCCTGAATGTTTTGGTTCAAGCTCTACTTATGTTTTAGGCGAACAACTGTAATAAAAAGGAATTATCGTTCCTTTTGTAGAATAATTAATGGTTACTTTTAATAGAAAGATAGGGATTATATGGTGAAAAGTATTTTAATAGTGGATGATGATCCAAAAATTGTTGAATTAATTGAAATATATTTAAGCAATGAGGGCTATATCCTTTTTAAAGCGTATGATGGTGAACAGGCCTTGGCTTCCATGGAGATTAACAAGGTGGATTTGGTGATTCTAGATGTGATGATGCCTAAAGTGGATGGGCTTGAGGTTTGCAAGCAGATTCGACAGGTTAATACTCTACCGATTCTAATGCTCAGTGCAAAGGCGGAGGATATGGATAAGATTATCGGAATCATGACCGGTGCTGATGATTATATGATCAAACCCTTTAACCCATTGGAGCTGGCAGTGAGAGTGAAAGCACTGTTAAGAAGGGTGGCCATGGATCAAAGACAAATGTCAAATGAACTTGGGAGGTGTGTCCGTATTGGTTCGCTCGAAATAAATAAGGATACCCATACGGTTATGGTCGAGGGTCAGCAGATTAAAGTAACGTCCCTTGAGTTTGATATTTTATACTTACTTTCTAGCCATCGGGGGAGAGTCTTTAGTTCGGAGGAAATCTTCGAAGGTGTCTGGAAGGAAGATGGCTATGGTGCGAGTAAAACCGTAATGGTTCATATTAGCAATCTAAGAGAAAAATTAGAAAAAGCAACGGGTGGAGAGAAAATCATTACTACGGTATGGGGAGTGGGGTATAAAATTGAAGCCTAATATCCGGAAGGTCATTCAGTTCGTACCCGTATGGAAACTCGCCTACTACCTAACAGTTATGCTTATTTGCGCACTCTTCACATCTTATATGGTGGTCGAATCAACTGGCAACTTTATTGCCAACTCTACTACCCTTAGCGGTCTGGCAGATGAGACAGTCAGTCTAATCGGATTTTATAAGTATTGGGATTTGAAACGAACATACGGACCGTACCTCTATTTTCTATTAAATGCGATAGTTTTTGCTGTTTATTTGCGGCTGCTCTATTACTACCTTCATAGGAAATTCCATAACCATACACTGTCTGATGTGATTAATCAGGTTGGGATTATTGCCGAAGGGAATTTTAACAATAGAGTAGAATCTTCAGATATTCCGGAGTTATCGAGTCTTGCAGATCATGTGAATGGTATGGTTGAAAAACTGCAAAATGCGATTGAAGAGGAACGATTGGCGGAGCAGGCAAAAAGGGACCTTATTACAAATGTCTCTCACGATTTACGGACCCCGCTGACCAGCGTAGTAGGCTATTTAGGTCTGATTGAGCAGGACGAATACATGGATGAAACAGAGCTAAGGTATTACGTGCAAACTGCTTCAGAAAAGGCGAACCGGCTGAGTAGATTGCTGGATGATTTATTTGAGTATACGCGGGTGCAAAGTCAGGGACTGCATGTAAAAAAGGAACAGATTGATCTTGGCGAGATGTTGAGTCAGCTTGCCGTTCAATTTCGATTTCACATTAAGGAAGCTGGTATGGAGTGCAGGATGTTCCTTCCACAACAGAAATTAATGGTGGAGGCAGACGGTAATAAGCTTGCCAGAGTTTTTGAGAACCTTATAACCAATGGTATTAAATATGGTAAAGATGGCCGTTACCTCGATGTTTATGGAAAAGATGACGAGGATACTATTGCTATTACTATCGTAAATTATGGACAGGCAATATCCAGCCTGGATTTACCCTTTATTTTTGAGCGCTTTTACCGGGTTGAAAAGTCCAGAAGTGATAGTGATAAGAGTTCCGGGCTAGGATTAGCGATTGCCAAGGGATTAGTAGAACTTCATGGTGGCAGAATATCTGCTGCGAGCGACGCTCAAAAAACAGTTTTTACAGTTACTCTGCCGAAATTTGAAAATCTTTAGAAATTCTTTACCTTTTCTTTCCTTAAACTTAAGGTCTTTTGTTTAAGCTGATGAAAGACATTAAGTGAGGGAGAGGTAGTAGTAATGAAAAGGATGTTTCTTTTTTCTATCATTGTTTTGCTGACATCAGTCTTTTATTTTGATTTTTATCAGAAGGGGCCAGACATTGACGCAGAGTCCTACATATTAATTAATGCTAACACTGGAGAAACCTTGTACGGAAAACATGAAGATCAACCATTTGCGGCAGCAAGCATGTCTAAGCTAATGACAGAATATCTTGTTTTAAAAAGCATTACAGAAGGAAGGCTTGATTGGGACGATCGTGTCGTCATGTCGGAGCATGCAGCGAACAGTATGGGGGTAAAAATTGATGTACCAGCAGGGGCGATGTTAACAGTACGAGATTTATTTACTTCCATGGTCGTGGCCTCAGCAAACAATGCAGCGATTGTTCTGGCAGAGGCAGTCGGTGGAAGTGAGGAGAATTTCACTGCTTTAATGAACGAAAAAGCTAGAGATTTTGGGTTATCCAGACATACTCGGTTCGTGAATGCGACCGGTTTACCTACCGTAAGTAATGAGGAAAATATCATGACCGCAAGGGATGTTTCGAAGCTGGCAGTTAAACTCATTGGGGAATACCCAGAGGTGCTTGAAACCACTCAGCTTACCTTTTATCAACTGGCATACGACGGAAGTGTTGTGTATAGTACCAATCGAATGCTGAATAAAAACAATCCATCGCTGTGGTTCGAAGGCGTAGATGGCTTAAAGACAGGCTTCACCGATCGTGCCGGCTATTGCTTCACAGGTACCGTTGAACGGAACGGAAAGAGGTACATTTCGGTTGTAATGGGAACGGAAGAAACGGAAAAAAGATTTATTGAAACTAGGAAATTGTTTGCCTATGGTTTCAATGAGCCCAATATTCCTAGTATTAAAACAATTGTGAAACAATACGTGAGCCGATGAAAGGGGTTCGCCTTTAATAGAGTGGTAAGAGCATGTAAGGTTTAGTATAATTAAAAATACACAAACGTGTGTTCTAAAAAATGTGAATTCATAGGAATGAGGAAATGAACGTTGCTATTCAAATTTACTACCATACAAGTGACAGCAGTGTTTTGAGAAGAGGGAATTTTCCGCTAAAAGGAAAAGCTCCTGAAATAGTGGCATTTAATTTTTGGAAGTGGATTAAAGGGGAACACGCTTTTCATTGCGAGCTTGAAAAGGTAGTTTGCGATGGCGAGGATATTACAGAGAAGGTATTGGGGCTTTGTGGTTAGTGGAGTGCCCTTGAAATTTGTTTAAGAGTAAAGGGCAACCCCAACCAAGCCTGACAGAACAATGACATAGATTGGATTCCAGCGAAGCTTCATTAATGCAAATAATGACAGTCCGAAGATGAGCAATGTACTTAGTGCATGCCATGAGAACCTTACGCTAACTATATTGTTAGACAAAGCAAAACGAATAGCCGCAAAGATAATTAAGCTCGTAACAAGCGGCTTCAAGCCATAAAACATCGCTTCAACCGCTGGATTATGATGGAGCTTAATAAAAAAGGCAGCAACTGTAAGGACTAGAATCATAGAAGGGAACAGCATGGCCAATGCTGAAACGATAGCGCCCTCGATTCCTGCTGCAGTATATCCGACTAAAATAGCACTATTTGTTGCCATTGGCCCTGGAGACATTCCGGCAATCGCAATCATGTTGGTCAGCTGCTCAGCTGACATCCAGCCGTACTGAGTGGCTGCATTTTCTATGATGGGAATCATTGCATATCCACCACCAAAGCTGACAAACCCCATAATGAAAAATGTTTTAAACAGTTCCCATAATACCATCTAAGTACACCTCCTTCTTAAATACCAGCTCCCCACATAAAATTTTCGGGATTTGCGGTTGGGTCTTTTTCGTATATTTGTTTTCGACTGGTTTTGTGGCCCCATTTGTTTTTTAAATAGACAACGACAATTCCACTGAGTGCACCAAGAAAGATTGCTAAAACAGGATGAATGAAGAACAGTGCCGGCACACCTATCAACACGATGCTGAAGGTAGTCTTGTCGATAATCGCTGTTTTGGCTATCTGAATAGCTGCATAGACAATGAGAGCAACGATGGTCACACGAATGGAAACAAAGGCGGCTTCCAACTTCGGATTGTCATGGATGAAAAAATAGCTCATCCCTAAACCGAGAACGATTATAAAAGTAGGTAATGAAACGCCAATCAAAGCGGCGATGGCCCCCTTGATTCCGCCGATTCGATGACCAATGAATGTTGCAGAATTAACGGCAACCGCACCAGGTACCGTTTGCGAGAGGGCAAAGACATCTGTTACTTCTTCCTTTGATAGCCATTTCTTCTTTTCAATGATTTCTCTTTCAAGTAACGGGATCATCGCATAGCCGCCGCCAAACGTAACGGGACTAATTTTGAAAAAAGTCCAAAAGATATGAAACAGCTTTTTCCATTGCTCCTTCATTGTATTCCTTCTTTCTAAATGGTTATATACAAGTAAATTTTATCACTTATTCTATCTTACTGTTATGTTATCAAATAAGACTACAATGGTAAATTGCAACAATTGTATAGGGTATAACAAAATCGTATAGCATCGGATTTGAATTAATCTTTTGTATGTTAATATATAAATGATAGACAGTCCATCGGTTTTGGAGGGTGATTTCGCTTGAACATAGAGAGTCTGCAGATGTTTTGTTTGGTCGTGGATGAGGGCAGTATCAGCCAAGCCGCAAGGTTAAGCTACGTTTCCCAGCCGGCTGTCACCAGACAGATCCATCAATTGGAAAATTATTATGGTGTGCTGTTATTTGATCGGACAGACGGGACGATGAAGGTGACGGTAGCAGGGAAGATGCTGTACCCCTACGCCAAAACCATCGTTCATGATTTCAAGCGGTCAAAGGAAGTGATTAAACAGGCGATGGGGGAATATGAAATTACACTTCATCTTGGCGCCTCGTTTACCATTGGCGAGTATTTATTGCCAAGCTTGCTGGGACGATTTAAAAAGGAAATACCGGAAATGAAAGTAACGTTGACGATTAAAAATACACCAAATGTGCTAGAGGACTTAGAGAATGATGTCATCGACCTAGCGCTGGTTGAGGGTTTGGTTGAGAATGAGAGTTTGATTGTCGAAAAATTTGCTGATGATGAGCTGATTCTCTTTTGTTCACCTGAACACCCATGGGCTGGTAAAGTTCAAATGGATGAATTGTTAAATGAACGAATGATTATGCGTGAATCTGGTTCTGGGACAAGACTGGTGGTTGAAAACATGCTACACCAGCATGGAATCCTCGAAAAAATCAACGGGTATATGGAATTAGGCAGCACCCAAGCGATTAAAGGCGCTGTAGAAGCGGGGTTAGGAATTTCGATTCTGCCAAGACTGACGGTTGCTAGGGAACTGAGCTTAGGACTGCTGAAGGAAGTAGACATAGAGGGAGTCACGATTAAGAGGAATTTATGGCTAGTAAAAAAGCACCAGCGGTTCCACAAGATTGGAGTCACAAAATTCCTGGATTTTATCTAGAAAAGCCTGGAAATGGATTAGGATATTTTGGAGGTGTTGTTTTGTGGAGCTTGTTGTGAAGATAGAAAGGATTTCCGCGATCGAGGAATATAGAGAGGGACTTTCGAATCTTTTAGTAGAAGTGGTTGAAGGCGGGGCATCAATCGGTTTTTTACCGCCAATGGGTCAATCTGTGGCAGATCAATATTGGGTGCAGGTTCCAGGTGATAACGTCATTCTATTTATCGCTAAAATTGACCACCAAATGGTGGGGACGGTACAGCTGCATTTGTGCACAAAACAAAATGGCACTCACCGGGCCGAGATTGCCAAGTTGATGACACATCCTGGTTTTCAGCGAAAAGGAATTGGCCGTTTGTTAATGCAGGAGGCTGAAAAGGCAGCAAAGGAGAACGGACGGACATTACTTGTGCTTGATACAAGAGAAGGTGATGTTTCCAATCTGCTTTATACGTCAATGGGATATAGCCAGGCGGGGCGGATTCCGAACTTTGCTCAGTCTGAGAAGGGTACTCTAGATGCTACGATTCTTTATTACAAATTGCTTTAAATAGTATAGGAGTGCACTGTCACCGCCCGATTGTTTGAAGTTGACTTAAAAAAATCGCTGCCACTTATAATAGCAGCGATTTTTTTAGGCGTTTTTTCGTCTAGGATTTTATAAAAGGTTCAGGATGAGGATAACGTTCTCTGCATCCAGCTTCAGTGCCTAGCCCCTCTATGGTCTACAGCCACTCCTGAATTGAAGGCAAAGAACGCCTTCAGTTCAGGAGCGTGATATGCTTGGCGTGGCTGATCAAGGCACTTGTGCTTTTGTTCTTTCATTTAAGAGGGGATCACAACTCTAGAAAGAACAAGCTATTTGTCCCCATAGTTTTCTATTTCCTCCAGCAGTTCCGAAGGCTTCATATCGAATGCATAGGCAAGTAAAACAAGGGTAGGGAGAGTAGGCACCTTAATATCTCTTTCAAGCATACTAATGGAAGCTCTATCTTTTAAACAACGGTGAGCTAACTCTTCTTGGGATAACTGTTTCTTTTTTCTAAGATTTTTTACTACAGGGCCAACCTGAAGTACAAGATTACTTTTCAATAAGATTTCTCCTTTAATCCAAAGGTATTTATAAATATTCTAATGTGCAAAGTATGGTTTACTTCTACTATTCTTTTGTGTTTTCCTCTAAACAATTAAAATTATATTTGCCATTTCGCTCTTTACAAAGCTGGCGACCTTTTTTCGGCTCAAGATATAGGGTGATTGGACTAGGATGGTTTCCTCTTTCGAGGGAAGTTCGTTTTAACTGATTGGCAGTTTCTATTTTATTATTAAAGTGGGACCGCTTTGAATCAACAATGATGGAATGGCCGTTGCTTAGCTTTACTTCTGTCTTGTTGCCAATCGCTGTGGTATTAATAATGTGGTCCGGGTTAAACCATATACAATCGTCTTTAGTTGGTGATTTGTCAGGAAAAAGGCAAATGCCTTGATATGGATTTACGATAAAGGGACACATACAACGATTCCCTAGAATTGATTTTGCCCCAACAATCGATCCCTTTAGATTTAAACCTATGTACTTCAAGGTATCATCTAATATTTGTAGATTTGTTCTCTCTACAAGGAAAGAGAGATTTCCAACCATAACTCTAGAACATAGCTTCCCGTGCTGGTCATATTCACCTGTCATTAATACCATGTTTTTTTCAACGAAATAATAATTTACAATAATAATGAAAATCAGCTCCTAATCCTCTTTTAATATACTAAGACTACGGGACTATCACTTAACCTCCATCGAACCTCCTCCTGATAAGAATCTGAAACGTAGTACTGGTAAGATTGTTAGAACAAATCCGTCTAGGTAGAAATATATAGGAAAAGTTCGGAGTTGATTTTTTTACCTTACTATTATAGTAAACATGGACTAAGACCTATTTGCTATAGCAAGATAGAAACAAATTTTGTCTTTTTTGCGAAATTTTACATTTCTTTGTGAAATTAATCGATTTTAGTGGAATTATAGATGATAAATTAAAGAAAATCATAATTTTGTTTGCCCTCGTAATTTTTTCAAGGCACTTACCCGCCAGTGTTTTACGGCAGATATGGTGACGTTTTCTCTTGCTGCGAGTTCCTCAGTGGACAACCCTTCAAGAAAATAGGCAAGAACCCACTTCTTTTCCTTCACGGTTAATTGATCACAGTAAGAGAGAAGCTGGTCAGCTTCTAGTGGAAGACTAGCTTTCTGATCTTCGATGGCGCCCCAATACTCCTCTTCAGGATATACACTTCTTTCCTTATTCTTGTTTTCGAAAGTCATCTCAGATAGCATTTTTCCTCTGATATACATATAGGCATAGCTGGGAAAGTCGCCCTTCCTTGGATCAAAGCATCTTTGTGCCTCCCACAGGGCAATGAGGGCGGTTTGATAAAATTCTTTTTGATTTTTATAGATGTTCAAGGAACGAATCAATTTATGAATCATCGGCTGATATTGTAATGCTAACTGATCAAAATCGAAGTTTTCCACTTGCTAATCCTTTTGGGACAGCGCGCTTCCGGTTTATTCCTAGGTGGCTTAACCATACCGTGAATAACGATTTTTACCGAATTCAGAAAACTCGAATTTTTAGCGAAAATAGTAAATTTGAAGCAGTAAAAGTGTAGGAAAAGGCAGATAATACGTTGAAAACATGTAATTGAAGTGAATTTCCTATCAATTTAAAAGTTTTCGTCTATTTTCAGATAATAGAAAAAAAGAGGGAAAAGATGAAGGAGAGAAAAGTAAAAGGAACACCGAGTGGGTGTTCCCGTTTGAAAAATTGAGGATAAACCATGACAGTCCTACAATTAATTAAAGTAACCAAAAGTTTTGGGAGCGGCCATAAGAAGGTAGATGTCTTGAAGGAAACAGATTTCGAGGCAGACCGCGGGGAACTTATTGCGATTATCGGCCTTCTGGTTCTGGAAAAAGTATGTTTGTATTTGAGGTGGTCGAAACTGAAAAGGTAGACGATGTATCACATTTAAAACGAATACTAGCTTACTACAAGGAAAAGGGATTCCATTATGCTTTAGATGATGTCGGCGAGGGCTTCAGTACGATTGAATTACTCTCAGAACTAAGTCCGCAATATATGAAATTGGATATGAAGTATGTTCAAGGGGTTGCTGCTGATAGTGAGAAACAACAGGTGGCTAATTTGTTCTTAGAAAAGGCGATCAAGATTGGATCGAAAAACTAAGGTACTCGCCTAAAGGCATGGTGAAAGCCAAGTTTTTCTAATGTTCAATATTCCGTCAAATCATTTCTAACAAACTGTGAACTTTGTCACTTTTGCATGGTGGGAATATAGAAAAGGAGTATAGTGAAAGTATAGAGAACAACTTAATTTTGAAAGGCGGAATGAAAAATGTTTAACAAATTTTTAAGAGAAAATAAGATTGCAGCGGCTATTTTAACAGTCATTCGTTTATATCTAGGTTACGCTTGGTTCACAGCAGGTTTAGGAAAAATTACTGGAGGTTTTGATGCTTCAGGATATTTAGGAAATGCAGTTGCTAACCCAGTTAAAGGTCCAGACGGCAGCATGGTTTACGGCTGGTATGTGAGCTTCTTAGAAAGCTTTGCACTGCCAAACATCGAATTGTTCAACGTCCTTGTACCTTGGGGCGAAACATTAGTCGGTTTAGGCCTTTTACTTGGATGCTTCACAACAGCAGCAATGTTCTTTGGTCTAGTGATGAACTTCAGTTTCTTCCTAGCCGGAACTGTATCTCATAACCCAACAGACATCTTCTTAGGCTTCATCATCCTTGCTGCAGGCTTCAACGCAGGCAAATACGGCTTAGACCG
>NZ_MSLS01000080.1 GCF_001940785.1 Bacillus sp. MRMR6 | reverse complement strand
GTCTGGGCCGTGTCTCAGTCCCAGTGTGGCCGATCACCCTCTCAGGTCGGCTACGCATCGTCGCCTTGGTGAGCCGTTACCTCACCAACTAGCTAATGCGCCGCGGGCCCATCTGTAAGTGTCAGCGAGAAGCCGACTTTCAGCTTTCCCTCATGAGAGGAAAAGGATTATCCGGTATTAGCATCGGTTTCCCGATGTTATCCCAGTCTTACAGGCAGGTTGCCCACGTGTTACTCACCCGTCCGCCGCTAACCAAGAGGTGCAAGCACCTCWWGATTCGCTCGACTTGCATGTATTAGGCACGCCGCCAGCGTTCGTCCTGAGCCAGGATCAAACTCTCCATGAAAGTTGATATAGCTCATTTGTTACGTTGGCTCATGTTCTCTAATTTAATAGAAGAAACATGAAAATTTATTGTTTGTTGACTTTTTTGTTTGTTTAGTTTTCAAAGAACAATTTAACTGCCGTTTGTGACAGGAATAATAGTATATCGCGTTTCAACTAGTGTATCAATATTAAAATTTTACCAATTACTTGATGAAGTTTCTATTTAATACATTCATCTTCAAAAGCGACTTTCCTATCATAACACCGCCGGTGTTTACTTACAATAGATAGTTTTTTCCATTTTTGTTAATGGGATTAAAAAAGACAGAAAGTGAATTTCTGTCTTTCGCCTGGCAACGTCCTACTCTCACAGGGGCGCCTGCCCCAACTACCATCGGCGCTGAGAAGCTTAACTWCCGTGTTCGGTATGGGAACGGGTGTGACCTTCTCGCCTTAATTACCAGACTATTAAGTTTGAGGTTTCATTCCCTCAAAACTAGATAATGTAGAAGAAGTTTTGTAAAACCGAGTTCACCTTACTCATATYGCTATGTTTTGGTTAAGTCCTCGAACGATTAGTATCAGTCAGCTCCACACGTCACCGCGCTTCCACCTCTGACCTATCAACCTGATCATCTTTCAGGGTTCTTACTAGCTTGCGCTATGGGAAATCTCATCTTGAGGGGGGCTTCATGCTTAGATGCTTTCAGCACTTATCCCGTCCGCACATAGCTACCCAGCGATGCCTTTGGCAAGACAACTGGTACACCAGCGGTGCGTCCATCCCGGTCCTCTCGTACTAAGGACAGCTCCTCTCAAATTTCCTGCGCCCACGACGGATAGGG
>NZ_MSLS01000079.1 GCF_001940785.1 Bacillus sp. MRMR6 | reverse complement strand
ATTTTTGGAACGAGTACATTGGGAAAGAAGTGGACAGTTTCCGCATTTCTTTGAATTAGATTTATATTCTTTATAACCTTCACGATTTGTTRTACTGTAGTTTAATTCTTGATCATTAGGACAAACGTATAAATCTCGTTCTTTATCATATGTAAATTTCCATTTTGGGAATAAACCAGTAGTAGGATGATATCTTCTATGGGCAATTACTCCAAAGATATTACGGTCAGATAATCCCTTACAAATCGGGCTCGTGAGATAACCGGAATCAAGTGCCACAGCTTCTACCTTTAACCCAAATTGTTGGACCTGACGGTCCAACCGGCTTARGTAAGGAACAGAATCATGAACATTTCCAGGTGTAACATATACATCTGTAATAATGTTACATTTCATATCTGTAGTCCGGTGATCAAGATAACAAAACATTTCCTGCTTGTTATCACGAGACATAAATCCACATTCAGGATCAGTAGTGCTAACCCGAATTTCTTTCGTTTCCTTCACTTCCTCCTTGTCCTTTAACAGATTTTTTCCGTGTGCTAATCTGTCTTCTTCAACTGCTTTATTTAGTTCATCAAAATAATCACGAGTTTCTACCTCAATTTCTTGTTTTGTGAATTTATGTTTATTAGCATTAGCTTTTAAATGAGTAGAATCCGAAAATAATACACGACCACCAACCATCTTGTGATTCATTGCTTGGAGAACGATCTCATCGAAAGTTTCCTGAAAGATATCAGTCTCCTTAAAACGGTGTTGGCGATTCCAACTAATTGTAGAGTGGTGTAGAACTGGATCCTTTAAATCAAACCTAAAAACCAACGGTATGCAACATTTACTTCAATTTCTCTTTGTAATTGTCGCTCAGAACGGATGCCATAAAGATATCCTATAAACATCAATTTAAATAAATTCAGGGGTCGGAAGGGCGTCCATTATCATCACTATAATAGGGGCGTACCTTTTCAAGAAGAAAAGAAAAATCAATATGTTTATCAATTAAACGGAGAAGGTGATTGTCAGGAACCAAGTCATCAATAGTTACAAATTCAAATTCATTTTGGGTTGATACTTTTGGTTTAAACATATATTTCACCACTTATTATTTAATTTTTAATTATGTAGAGAGCTGTACACTATAGATTTAAACTCTGTTGAATTGCGTGGAAGGCACGTAGACTCCTGCGGGACTAGAAGGTCAGGGTGAGACCCCGCAGGAGCG
>NZ_MSLS01000078.1 GCF_001940785.1 Bacillus sp. MRMR6 | reverse complement strand
ACTGCTGCCTCCCGTAGGAGTCTGGGCCGTGTCTCAGTCCCAGTGTGGCCGATCACCCTCTCAGGTCGGCTACGCATCGTCGCCTTGGTGAGCCGTTACCTCACCAACTAGCTAATGCGCCGCGGGCCCATCTGTAAGTGTCAGCGAGAAGCCGACTTTCAGCTTTCCCTCATGAGAGGAAAAGGATTATCCGGTATTAGCATCGGTTTCCCGATGTTATCCCAGTCTTACAGGCAGGTTGCCCACGTGTTACTCACCCGTCCGCCGCTAACCAAGAGGTGCAAGCACCTCATGATTCGCTCGACTTGCATGTATTAGGCACGCCGCCAGCGTTCGTCCTGAGCCAGGATCAAACTCTCCATGAAAGTTGATATAGCTCATTTGTTACGTTGGCTCATGTTCTCTAATTATAGAAGAAACATGAAAATTTATTGTTTGTTGACTTTTTTGTTTGTTTAGTTTTCAAAGAACAATTTAACTGCCGTTTGTGACAGGAATAATAGTATATCGCGTTTCAACTAGTGTATCAATATTAAAATTTTACCAATTACTTGATGAAGTTTCTATTTAATACATTCGTCTTCAAAAGCGACTTTCCTATCATAACACCGTCGGTGT
Organism: Bacillus sp. MRMR6; assembly: GCF_001940785.1. Taxonomy (GTDB): domain Bacteria; phylum Bacillota; class Bacilli; order Bacillales; family Cytobacillaceae; genus Neobacillus. The sequence continues at coordinate 612 of NZ_MSLS01000078.1, read as the reverse complement.
TTACTTACAATAGATAGTTTTTTCCATTTTTGTTAATGGGATTAAAAAAGACAGAAAGTAAATTTCTGTCTTTCGCCTGGCAACGTCCTACTCTCACAGGGGCGCCTGCCCCAACTACCATCGGCGCTGAGAAGCTTAACTTCCGTGTTCGGTATGGGAACGGGTGTGACCTTCTCGCCTTAATTACCAGACTATTAAGTTTGAGGTTTCATTCCCTCAAAACTAGATAATGTAGAAGAAGTTTTGTAAAACCCAGTTCACCTAATTCATTTGTCCAGCTTCGGCTCCTAATTTCTCGGCCGTTTCGATCCGTCCCTACAAATCCAAAACCAGGATTTGCAGTGCCGGCCCTCCAACGTCTGTCGAAGTTGACCAGTCGCCTCCGCTTTTCTATTTGGTTAAGTCCTCGAACGATTAGTATCAGTCAGCTCCACACGTCACCGCGCTTCCACCTCTGACCTATCAACCTGATCATCTTTCAGGGTTCTTACTAGCTTGCGCTATGGGAAATCTCATCTCGAGGGGGGCTTCATGCTTAGATGCTTTCAGCACTTATCCCGTCCGCACATAGCTACCCAGCGATGCCTTTGGCAAGACAACTGGTACTGGTAC
>NZ_MSLS01000077.1 GCF_001940785.1 Bacillus sp. MRMR6 | reverse complement strand
AAACCCGAGGATTTGGCTGTTTCAAAACCGTGCCCATGCTTGAGTTCACTATTTTTTGCTTCAATTTTATAGCGGTTTTTTGCCAGGGTTTTAAATCTTTCCGTTTCTTGAAATGCTTCCTGGTCTAGATGCTCAGTAGACTTGATTGTTATGGAATAGGACTTGGTTTTGGCACCTTCCTGATAGCACCCTTCGCGGAAAGGGCAGACTTTACATTTATTAATATCAAACAAATACTTGATCCTAGCGTTTTTATCCTGGTTCTTTCTACCATCGTATTTTTTGCGAATCGCCATGTGTCCAGCCTTGCAGACATACATTCCGGCATCTTTRTTAAATTGAAATTCATCTTCCTTTGTCCGTCTGCCCTGTGTAACATTTGGATGCAATTTMGAGATAAGTTCTAAATCATGTTCATTTGTATAAAGAATGTTTTCTTTTTCGGAATATGCTGTATCTCCAATGACAGTGTTTATTTCCATGCCTGTATCCATACTCTTTTGAATTAATTCCTGCAGGTATTTTCCGTCACTTTTTTCGCCAGTTGTTATAACTGCCGAAGTTATTATTCTTTCATCACACATCGCGATATGTGTTTTGTAGCCAAAGAAGGATGAATCAACAGTTTTATGTCCTACACGGGCATCTGGATCTTCAGAAAAGCTCAATTGTTCTGTGTAGTCTTCCACAACTTCCTTTAGAACATTTAATCGCTCCTTTACTGCAGGGATTTCAGAGACTTTCGGTTCTGATTCAACAATGGAAATGAGTTGTCGGCAATAGTCCAGCTCATGTTTCACTTCGTTAGATGTGGTTTTATGCGGAAATTTCTCTTTCAWGGATTCATCGATTTGATAAACAGCTTTCCGGACATTTTTTGACTTCTCCTGTAAAAATTCCTTAGGAGATTTTTGGTTATAACGTGCTTTTGTATGTGTGGCATCAACAATAATAGTCTTACTTTTAATGATTCCCTTTTCAAGTGCAATCTCAACTGTCTTCCCGATAAGCAAATCCAAGAAATTTTTGTCCTTAAGGCGCAGCTTTCGAAATTTTGTTAAAGAACTTGGATCAATAACAGATGCTTCGGGTGCCATGTCGAGGAAATACTTAAATGACATATCGTATTTGGAACGTTCAACTACGTCTACATCGGAAACATCATAGATTGATTTCAGTAATAGATACTTGAACATTCGAATTGGTGGCACGGCATTGCGACCGTTATCCAGACAATATTTATCTTTTAATTCTTCAATTATGAATGAAAAGTCGACTAGTT
>NZ_MSLS01000076.1 GCF_001940785.1 Bacillus sp. MRMR6 | reverse complement strand
AGAATATAAATCTAATTCAAAGAAATGCGGAAACTGTCCACTTCTTTCCCAATGTACTCGTTCCAAAAATAAGGTAAAGGTAGTAACACGTCATGTTTGGGAAGAGCACAAGGAAAAGGTAAGAGAAAATCGCTTATCTAAGTCTGGAAAAATGCTTTATAAATTTAGAAAGGAAATGGTTGAGCGAAGCTTCGCAGATTCAAAAGAACTGCATGGGCTTCGCTATTGTAGGTTACGCGGATTAAGAAAAGCAAGCGAACAGGCTCTCCTTACGGCAGCGTGCCAAAATATGAAAAAATTGCCACACACTTAGCTAGGCTTGAAAGAGTGTGTGGCAATACTAAGATATTTGAACCCTGTTGATTTCCGCGGAAGGTGCGTAGACTCCTGCGGGAGTACGGGGCAGTGGGAGACCCCGCAGGAGCGTAGCGACGAGGAGGCTCCCCGGCACGCCCGCGGAAAGCGAAGCACCTGGAGGGGAAATCAACAGGCCTTGGTGCATAGGCAATTAAATCAAAAACAATCAATTTTTAAATCAAACAAAATGAAAAGTTGCCGAGAAAACTACCCTTTCTCGACAATCTGAGGAGAACAATATTGTTCTCCTTTTTTACACCTTTTACAATTATCATAATCCTTATTAGAATACTTTAAATCTACTATAATAATTAATATAAGTTTAGCTACAATATCACTCATTATTTGAAGAGATGCTTGGAAATCTGCAAAAAAGAGATTGGAATAAACTCCCATTGAACTAGGTCCTTGTTGCTGTTATGATATAAAAGTTCCCTTAAGAACACGTCAACATTATAAGTATAAACAAGTTGTTGACATTAATAAAGATTTTATGTTATGATATTTTTTGTTGCTTTCAACAAATAAACTTGTTCTTTGAAAACTAAACAAACAAAAAAGTCAACAAACAATGAATTATCGTGTTTCTTCTATTAAATTAGAGAACATGAGCCAACGTAACAAATGAGCTATATCAACTTTCATGGAGAGTTTGATCCTGGCTCAGGACGAACGCTGGCGGCGTGCCTAATACATGCAAGTCGAGCGAATCTTGAGGAGCTTGCTCCTCTTGGTTAGCGGCGGACGGGTGAGTAACACGTGGGCAACCTGCCTGTAAGACTGGGATAACATCGGGAAACCGATGCTAATACCGGATAATCCTTTTCCTCTCATGAGGGAAAGCTGAAAGTCGGCTTCTCGCTGACACTTACAGATGGGCCCGCGGCGCATTAGCTAGTTGGTGAGGTAACGGCTCACCAAGGCGACGATGCGTAGCCGA
>NZ_MSLS01000074.1 GCF_001940785.1 Bacillus sp. MRMR6 | reverse complement strand
TCTTTGGGAACTATTAATCCTGGGATTAAGCAGCCCCCTCATCAGGCAACTAGTCTATCTTTCATCCCTACCGCGCTTTCGCTTACTAGCCTTGAAGTTTAGTGTGGAAGGAGTACACTTCCACACTAAACTTCAAGGGCGTATCCTCCCCCTGTTAAGACATGTTTACTTCCATATCTTTGAATACGTTGAATACTATAAAAAATACCTGTATATAATGTGTAAGCAAAGATAGAAATTGGGTCATTTTTGTATCATTACTTACGTTGAATACGGTAGAAGTTCATACTGTATATATTGGCAGGATAGTTGAAGAAGGATGACACTAAACCCATAATTTCTCGTCAGTTTAAATGGAGGGGATCTTATGTTAATTAAAAAAACAGTCTCATTAGTGATAGCTAGCCTTTTAATTATGATTGTAGGTTGCTTAAACAATGATAGTAATGATACTAAAAAGGGCTATGATGAAAAGGTATCCAACAGTGAGGAAATTACTGGTCCAGGTGTTGAGGGTTACGTTAAAAAACAGACATCTAACAGGGGCTTTTTACTTGAAGTGACAAAGGATCACCAAATGTTTGATACAGGTACGTTAATACACGTAGGAGTAGATGAGGAAACGATGTTAGACGAATTAGAAGTAGGTCAGAATGTATCAGTTTGGTATGGTGGACCTATTCTCGAATCAGATCCACCAAAAATCAAAGGGTTAAAAATTGAAATCAAAGATAGTGAGAATTAAAGTAGAAAACACTTGTTAAGCTAACGGGTGCGATTGTTCAATAAGAACAGTCGCTACTTGTGCTAACGTTGTAGGTTAATGGAAAAAGCAATTATGAAAGACAATATCTTAGAAGGAGATAAGAAGTGAATAAGCGACTTAGAAAGAAATTGAATAAAAAGAGAGAATAAGTTGAAATCTTTCAATATGCTGCTAGTGGGCAAACGAGTAAGATTCAAGAGTTGATAGAAGCAGGAAGAGACATTAATAAAAAAGATATTGGTGGCTATACGCCACTACATTTCGCAGTACAGGAAAATCATTTAGATGTCATTCAGTTATTACTTTCATCAGGTGCGGGAATTAATATAAAGGACGAAAATGGATTTTCGCCATTGTATATCGCAGCTTCGGAGGGTCATACAGAGGCTATTGATTTATTGATTAAAAATGGAGCAGATATTGAAATCAAAAGTAACAATGGAACCACGGTATTAATCATATCTTGCTGTTATAATCACCAAGATGTAGTTGAAATACTTCTAAGGAATGGGGCAAACATCGAGGCGAAAGATAATGATGGGAAAACTGCCTTATTTTATGCAAAGGAGTATGGCTACACAGAAATCACTAACTTACTAAAAATAGAAAGAAATGTATAGAACTATAATCGGTTGTAATACCGTTTCCCTTCGTTATTGAAGTAAAGGGTGCTTTTGTTACATAATTCACTTAAACCTCGGAAAGATAAATAAGAGGTGATTTTGTGAAAAAAATTTGTATATATATAACTGTTTTTTCGTTATGTTTTCTGCTTTCATCAAAATCTGTTGTGGCTGATACTCATCCACGAGAAGTAGTAGATAAATTTATGCAACAGCTCTTAAATAATAAATCTATCGACAGTCTTGTTTTTGATGGAGTTTACATACCCGAAATTAAGAAGGATACGCCAATTGGTAAATACGACATTATATCAACTCCACAAAGAAAAGACACATTGCTGCTTGTGGCATTTTATAAGGGAGAGATAAGGGATGACAGAGTTGCACTTATTTGGGAATTTGTTGTAAAAAATGATAAGATTTCTCGCATTGAAACAATCCATAATGGTACAATTCCTTTGTTAGAG
>NZ_MSLS01000073.1 GCF_001940785.1 Bacillus sp. MRMR6 | reverse complement strand
AGGTACCGGCAGTTACTCCGATACTTGTTCTTCCCTAACAACAGAACTTTACGACCCGAAGGCCTTCATCGTTCACGCGGCGTTGCTCCGTCAGACTTTCGTCCATTGCGGAAGATTCCCTACTGCTGCCTCCCGTAGGAGTCTGGGCCGTGTCTCAGTCCCAGTGTGGCCGATCACCCTCTCAGGTCGGCTACGCATCGTCGCCTTGGTGAGCCGTTACCTCACCAACTAGCTAATGCGCCGCGGGCCCATCTGTAAGTGTCAGCGAGAAGCCGACTTTCAGCTTTYCCTCATGAGAGGAAAAGGATTATCCGGTATTAGCATCGGTTTCCCGATGTTATCCCAGTCTTACAGGCAGGTTGCCCACGTGTTACTCACCCGTCCGCCGCTAACCAAGAGGTGCAAGCACCTCAAGATTCGCTCGACTTGCATGTATTAGGCACGCCGCCAGCGTTCGTCCTGAGCCAGGATCAAACTCTCCATGAAAGTTGATATAGCTCATTTGTTACGTTGGCTTCGCTTCAATTTTGAAGCAAAAATATTGTTTATTGACTTTTTTGTTTGTTTAGTTTTCAAAGAACAATTGTGTCAGTTGCGACTTTTACTATGTTAACAAATATAACTACTGTTGTCAACATATTATTAAACATTTTTGGTGGAGCCTAGCGGGATCGAACCGCTGACCTCCTGCGTGCAAAGCAGGCGCTCTCCCAGCTGAGCTAAGGCCCCTTAAAATATTAGATGGTCGGGAAGACAGGATTCGAACCTGCGACCCCTTGGTCCCAAACCAAGTGCTCTACCAAGCTGAGCTACTTCCCGAGAAAATGGCGCGCCCGAAAGGAGTCGAACCCATAACCTTCTGATCCGTAGTCAGACGCTCTATCCAATTGAGCTACGGGCGCGCTGTATTAATATTTAATTGGTGCCGAGGACCGGAATCGAACCGGTACGGTAGTCACCTACCGCAGGATTTTAAGTCCTGTGCGTCTGCCAGTTCCGCCACCCCGGCACTTTTATGGAGCGGAAGACGGGATTCGAACCCGCGACCCCCACCTTGGCAAGGTGGTGTTCTACCACTGAACTACTTCCGCATATAGAGTGATTTTTTGCTATTAAAAAAATCTTTGGTGCGGGTGAAGGGAGTCGAACCCCCACGCCTTGCGGCGCCAGATCCTAAGTCTGGTGCGTCTGCCAATTCCGCCACACCCGCATATAAATAGTAAATGGTGAGCCATGAAGGATTCGAACCTTCGACCCTCTGATTAAAAGTCAGATGCTCTACCAACTGAGCTAATGGCTCGTACAAGAATTGTTCCCTAAAATTTGTGTCAGACGTCCACACCTCAGAAAGCTTATGCAAGTAGCAACTCGGCGTGTACGCTGTAGTAGCTCGCTGAAGATTATTCGAACGTGCTCTACCAACTGAGCTAATGACTCATACTAAATAACATTGTGAAATTTCAAATAAAATGGTGCCGGCGAGAGGACTTGAACCCCCAACCTACTGATTACAAGTCAGTTGCTCTACCAATTGAGCTACCCCGGCACTAAATTATATGGTGGAGGATGACGGGCTCGAACCGCCGACCCTCTGCTTGTAAGGCAGATGCTCTCCCAGCTGAGCTAATCCTCCATTTGAAACAGCCTGGCAACGTCCTACTCTCACAGGGGCGCCTGCCCCAACTACCATCGGCGCTGAGAAGCTTAACTTCCGTGTTCGGTATGGGAACGGGTGTGGCCTTCTCGCCTTAATTACCAGACTATTTTAGTTTGAGGTTTCATTCCCTCAAAACTAGATAATGTAGAAGAAGTTTTGTAAAACCAAGTTCACCTTACTCATATTGCTATGTTTTGTCCAGCTTCGGCTCCTAACTCTTCTTTCGTTTCGGTCCGTCTCTACAAATCCAAAGTGAAGGATTTGTAGTGCCGGCCCTCCAACGC
>NZ_MSLS01000072.1 GCF_001940785.1 Bacillus sp. MRMR6 | reverse complement strand
GGATTTAAAATTGCAGCCATTGCGAAAAAATTAGATATTTCTAGAAACACTGTGTATAAGTATTTGAATATGAACTTTGATGAAGCAACTGAATGGGTACAAACAACCAGTAATAGATCAAAGAAATTAGACCTACATCGTGACCTTATATTAAAGTGGCTTAAAGAACATCCAGATCTATCTTCTGCACAAGTGGAGGACTGGCTAAGAGAGAAATTCCCTACTATAGACATTGGCAGCAGTACTGTACGAGGTTATGTTAGCGGAATACGAGATTTTTATCATATCCCAAAAGTGGTTCGCATTCGAGATCATGAAGCTGTCGAAGAACTACCGATGGGGCAAYAGATTCAGGTGGACTGGGGAGAAATAACTGTTAAGAATCAGGAGAAAAAGTCCATTAAACTATATTTTATTACCTTCGTACTTTCTCATTCTCGTTATAAATATGTGGAATGGCTGGATAGACCTTTTACCACAAAAGATACAATTCGTTGCCACGAAAAGGCATTTAATTTCTTTGGAGGAATTTCGAAAGAAATCGTTTATGATCAGGACCATTTGATAACCGTCAGTGAAAATGCAGGAGATATTATCCTAACGGGGGAATTCCAAGMATACAAGCAAGAGCGAGGATTCAGAGTCTATCTATGTAGGAAGGCTGATCCACAGAGCAAAGGGAAGGTAGAAAATGTAGTGAAATATGTAAAAATGAACTTTGCGAAACATAGAGTATTTCCCAATTTAGAGAGCTGGAACGAAAAATGTATAGCCTGGCTGAAGCGAACTGGAAATTACAATGTACATCACACAACTAAAAAGAGACCGGTAGAAGTGCACGCCCTCGAAAAGCAACACTTAACATCACCAGTCTCTTCCCTGCTTTCTTTCGAAAGCAACCTTGTAAATAGTATAACAAGAACTGTTCATAAGGACAATGTTATAAGATATAAATCTAATCGGTATTCTGTTCCATTAGGAACTTACCGCCCTAGAGGAGATAATACGGTTTATCTAGAAATACAAGGTGCTGAACTCATTATTAGAGCTGATCTTCAAGGAGAAATACTAGCAAAACACCCGATATGTCGTGGAAAAGGAGAACTGATAAAAAATCGGCAGCATTCACGAGATCGCTCTAAAGGAATTGAAGCCTATAAAGAGACCATAATTCGTCAATTTAAAGACCAAGAACAAGCTATTATGTTCGTAAATGAAATAGCTCAGCATTATCCGAGATATGTAAGAGATCAGTTGCAGGTCATTCAAACAGCCATAACCCAATTCCGCCCTTATATAGAGGAATCACTCTCAATTTGCATAAAAGAGCAACTCTGGAGTGCAAACGATTTAAGAGATATTGCACAGCATTTAACTAGATTAAAAGAAAGAAAAGAGGAATCCCCTGCTTCTTTCGAAGCCAGAAAAGATAACCCCGCAACAAAAGCCACAGCAGCAACAAGGGAACTGGAATATTACACGAAAATAATACGAGGTGTTTCATAATGACTAGCACTGTACATCTTTTACAGGAACAATTCCGCCATCTTCGGATGGTGGAAACGGCTGATGAGCTGCCAGCATTACTACGAAATGCAGAGAAGGCATCATGGACTTACCAGGAGTTTTTACAGGAACTCCTTACGCATGAAATGAAGAAACGGGAAGAAAAAAGCGTTGAAAAGAGATTAAAGTGACGGAAGAATACATTAGAAAGTCACAGACACAGTTAAAACGAATAAGAGAAGCAGATTTAGTTATTATTGATGACTTAATGTATATGGCAATGGACCAAAGAGAGGCTAACCTTTTCTTTCATTTAATTAACCATCTATATGAACGAAGTTCAATTATCTTGACCTCAAATAAAGGCCCAGAAGAATGGGGTGAATTAATGGGAGATCAAGGCATTACTACAGCTATATTGGACCGTTTACTACATAGGGTAGAAGTTATACAGCTTAATGATAATGACAGTTATAGAATTAAGCATCAAAAATTATTCATGCCTTTAGTGAGGACGGACGAAGGTGGTTGGATTGTTTAGAAGCAACAGTCCAATCATTTTTACAAAAATGGGAGCTTACGAGTGAAGGGCCTGTAAGCAATCTTTCTTATAATTATGTGTTGAAGGTGAGAAATTCGGAAGGTGTGCCTTTGATTTTAAAGCTGGGTGTGCCGAATTTCGATACTCGGAACGAAATTCAAACGCTTCAATACTATAATGGCTCAGGCTGTGCCAGGTTGTTAAAGTTTGATCCTGAGCATGGCATCATGCTTTTAGAACAGCTGGTCCCTGGAACGATGCTTTCAGAAGAAACAGATGAAGCACAGGTTATAAAAAAATACATAAAGGTTTGGAAGGAGATACGCAGGCCTGCACCGAGTGAAACTAATACTCCGTCCATCACCCGGTGGTTTGAAGGACTCTCGCGTGAAGAGCATCTTAACGGCCCTATTTCTGATGAACAAATCCAATTGGCAAAGAGATTTTTAAAACATATCTTGGAAACATCAACAGGTTTTGAACTGTTACACGGAGATTTACACCATGAAAACATCTTGTACTCACAGGAGCATGGCTGGATGGCGATTGATCCAAAAGGTGTTATTGGAGATTCCTATTTTGATATCGTTTCATTTTTGGTCAATCAGCTGGATTGTAAGGAAGATCCCAAAGGTATTTTACGATATCGGGTCGATTTGATTAGTGAAGGCTTAGGACTCGATCGTCAACGTTTGTTGAAGGCAGCGGTTGCTTTAGGGACACTGTATGCCTGCTGGGGAATAGAAGATGGTGATCCAGATTGGGAAAAAACCGAACAGTGTGTAAAATGGTTTATCGAGTTTCTAGAATAGATGAGTACTTAATCCAAGCGAGAGCCTGGATTTTTGTTATTTAAGGCTGCTTGGCAGGTAAAACTTGATAGCAGAAGGTGAGGATTTAAAAGAGGCATGTAAGCTATCAAAAGAGGCAGATAAACCGATGTGATCGGCAGGTAATTCCTAAAAGAGTGCCGATGAAAGACCGTGTCAATGTGTTGTTCAAAGTTCTGTCAAATCATTTCTAACAAACTGTGAACTTTGTCACTTTTGCATGGTGGAAATATGGAAAAAGAGTATAGTAAAAGTATAGAAAACAACTTAATTTTGAAAGGCGGAATGAAAAATGTTTAACAAATTTTTAAGAGAAAATAAGATTGCAACTGCTATTTTAACAGTCATTCGTGTATACCTTGGATATGCTTGGTTCACAGCAGGTTTAGGAAAAATCACTGGCGGTTTCGACGCTTCAGGATATTTAGGAAATGCAATTGCTAACCCAGTTAAAGGTCCAGACGGCAGCATGGTTTACGGCTGGTATGTGAGCTTCTTAGAAAGCTTTGCACTGCCAAACATCGAATTGTTCAACGTCCTTGTACCTTGGGGCGAAACATTAGTCGGTTTAGGCCTTTTACTTGGATGCTTCACAACAGCAGCAATGTTCTTTGGTCTAGTGATGAACTTCAGTTTCTTCCTAGCCGGAACTGTATCTCATAACCCAACAGACATCTTCTTAGGCTTCATCATCCTTGCTGCAGGCTTCAACGCAGGCAAATACGGCTTAGACCG
>NZ_MSLS01000071.1 GCF_001940785.1 Bacillus sp. MRMR6 | reverse complement strand
TGTATTTCGCAAGTGAAAAGTGAGCCATTTCGCAATTTAATTTTGAGCCACCACTTTTTCGGTATTCTCTTTCATCCATTCTTCAGTTTCTCTCATCCTGAATGAAGGGCCAACCATGTTTACTACATGCGATTTATGAGTAAGACGGTCAGTCAATGCAGCTGTTAAAACAGGATCGTGAAAGATTTCCTGCCACTTTAAGAATGACAGATTGCTAGTAATAATAGTYGACTTCCTCCCAGCTCGAAGAGAAAGGTGCGAAAACAATAATTCTGCTCCTTCTTTATCAAATGAAATATAGCCAAGCTCATCAATAATCACAAGGTCATACTTCTCAAATTTTAATTCAAATGTCCTCAGGGTTCTCTCTGATCTATGTTCCTTTAATTGGTTAATAAGAGAGGGGACTGTTGCGAAAAACACTCTATATCCAGCTAGACAAGCTTCCATCCCTAACCCAACGGCTATATGCGATTTCCCAGTCCCAGGAGAGCCTGTTAAAATAACATTTTGGCCCTCCTTAATAAAATCAAGCGATTTTAGCTGAGGTAATTTTTGCTGTGCTTGCTCGGGCAAATAGTCCACAATTAATTCATCTAGTAACTTTTTCTGCGGAAAATTCGCTGCTCGGATTCGGTTCTGCTTCGCACGTATAAATCTATCTTTTTTTTCTTGTAAAAGCACCTTTAGTAATATTTCAAATGCCTGATCGGGATCATTAAAACTAGTTTTATCAAGAACCATTCTCCTGATACTTGGCAGGCGAAGTTCCTTACATATTTCGATTAGTTGTTGTTTATTATCCATAGTGAGCCACTTCCTCTTTTTGATTAAACATATTTGCGTATGCTTTCATATTTTTTTCAGATTGATGTGCGGTTTCATCTTGATAAACTCCATCTGCTTTAACAGGAGTACTCTGCTCACAAATAAACAAGATTCTTTCCGTAGAAACATACCCAGTTCGAATATTATTCAACTGCTTAACAGCCCCTAATACACATTCAAGCTTATTGTTTTCCCGCATATAGAAGAGTAACTCTATGAATTCTTTCTCTTTTCCGATATAATGATTATTGTATAAGTTTTTTATTTGTGAAGGTGCCTGTCTCAAACATTCACTTTGAGCGAGGGCACCCTTTTTCTTTTTGAACGTATCTAAATAATGGTATATATCCATTTCCCATTGATGTACGCCCCAGTTCCTTGGATGTTCTGCTACTAAACTCCCATTTATAAATAACTTTATTGTTTCCGCACCGGCTTTCGCTTTTATATAGGTACCAACGTGCCCTTCGGGTACGGAATAATGGTTTTGGTTGATGACTACCGTACTGTATTTATCTACAAGGCACTCTATTAATTCTGCCGAATCGAATGGGGTCATGTTGACCTTTTGTCCTTTTTCCTTCTCCGTTCTCATAAGCTCAATATGTTTTTGTTTATGTTCATGATGATCTCTTAAATTCAGTTTTTTTAATGTTTGAAGGAGATGATTCTGAGCTGCTCTTAAGCTAGTAAAAGAGTGCTGTGATGCAAATGCCTTTCTTCTTATAAACTCTACACTACGCTCTACATGACCTTTCTCATTTCCTTTTCTAGCTTGGCATAATCGAATTTTAAATTGATAATAGTTTGATAGATTTACCATGCTGTCGGTGATGGTTTTCTCATTACCAATGAATGATTTTACAACGGTTCTCATATTGTCATAGACAAATACCGCAGGTATAAAGCCCACATGTTCTATAAACTTTGTATGAACATCTAGGACACAAACCTGTGATTCAGATTGATATAATCTTGCGAATCGATAATTGCCATATGGTAATGTAAATACAGCTAATGAATATGCTTTTAGCTTTCCATCAATCTCAAGCTTTACTTCTCCCCAATCAAACTCAACTTCATAACCTGGCTCACAATACTTTCGAATAAATACTTCCCTTGATTTTGCCGTTTCCTGATTAACAAAATTACGAACAGTTGTGTAACTAATTGAATAGCCCGCTTCTAGTAGCTTTTCATGCATGTCCACTATTTTCATCTGTTGTTTTTTCATATAGTGATTTCGTTTCCACTCATTGTCCGTGATGTACTTGCGTAATTTATTTTTAATTTCTGCTGTTAATACTTTCTTTTTTCCTATTCTTTTCTTATAAGTTGGCGGACTCATTACACTTTCTGGTATGGGTAACTTTCGCACATCCTCTAGTTTACTTTCCTCAAACTCACGAATGTACTTAGCTACTGTGTTCCT
>NZ_MSLS01000008.1 GCF_001940785.1 Bacillus sp. MRMR6 | reverse complement strand
TTTCTTATAAGTTGGCGGACTCATTACACTTTCTGGTATGGGTAACTTTCGCACATCCTCTAGTTTACTTTCCTCAAACTCACGAATGTACTTAGCTACTGTGTTCCTTGATTTTTTTGTAATTTTTGCAATACCCCGTTTACTTTTACCCTCCATGTACATTTTAATTATTTTCTGTTTCTGGTCCAACGTGATCACTCCTGATATCCCCCTAATATGTCATTAGGGTTAATTGTCTATCAAAAGTGGCTCAGTTTTCAATTAATATGGTGGCTCACTTTTACGTTACCAAATACATCACTTTAGATATTGCAACAAAAACCATCCAAAAATTAATGAAGAATAAGAAAACTAAATTGGATTCGGAAGCATTTATCCATTCGGACCAAGGAAGTCATTACACAAGCCCTAGATATCAGAAATTATTAACAAAATCCAGTTTAGGTCAGTCTATGTCCAGAAGAGGAAATTGTTGGGACAATGCCCCGATGGAGTCTTTCTTTGGTCATTTAAAGGATGAGGTAGACTATCAATCCTGCAAGACATTAGACGAACTAAAAGCGAAAATAAACCATTATATGGTTTACTATAACAATTACCGTTATCAATGGAATTTAAAAAAGATGACCCCTATTCAATATAGGAATCATCTCTTAGATGAGGCTTCTTAACTCTTTTTTTTCATGTGTCCTTGACATGGGTGCCAGTTTAGTTGATATGCCCTTTTTTTTATTGTCTCATATTTTGCATTTCTGTATTTTTCCACAAGAAATTCTGTAAGGTAATGAACATCGTAGTCTCCTGTTATAGTGTCCTTTAAAACTATAAGGCCATAAGCACGTTTCCTATCGATTAGGATAACACTCTCGAAAGCAAACTCAAGTTTCCTAATTGATACTACATTTGTTTGCTCTAAATTCATCTTCTTACTTCCCCCCACCCATTAACTCTATATACTTTTATTATATGAATTTTTATTTATCATAACAAATTTTATAAACATTTTAAATATGGTCAATGGATATTATTTGTGAACAAAAAAAACCCCAGTTATCACTGGAGTATATGTATTCTTTATCAAATTATGTTCATATGTTTAGTTTTGGGTTTAGACCCTTTATAATCTGAGAATAATTCCGTTCTAAATGTCTTACTGCCCATATCCCAGCAAACTACTACATGGCTAGGTTTAAAAGATGAAACAGCTGTAAATAAATGCTTTACAAAGCCATGTATTCCGTTCGTTGGAATACCCTTTGAATTTATCATAAATTGCCCTGAAACAGCCGTGGCATAAAACGCACGGAACAACAAGGCCATACCATCTACAAGCATAAGTGAAGGCTTTTTGTTCTCCATTGTTGGATGTTACCTCCTCATTCATAATCAACAAGAACACTATTATATCACAAAATATTACTCAATCTTGTTTTCAGAATACGAAATCCAGTCGCTAAAACTTCCCAAGTAAAGTTTTACCTTATTGAAACCTGCTTGCTTTAATGCAAGGTAATTAGGTACAGCCGTTACCCCGGAGCCGCAATACACAATGATATTTTGATCCTGATCAAGGTCAATAAAGCGCTGTTTCTGCTCTACTGCTGGCAGGTAATGTCCACTTTGCAGTCCCTCAAACCATGGTTTGTTAATTGCACCAGGAATTCGACCTGCTTTTTTATCAATCGGTTCTTCTAGCCCCAAATAACGCTTCTGTTCCCTAGAATCGATCAAAACAGTATGAGGAGTCATGCCGCTCACCACGCTCATTACATCATCAATGGTGGCCAATAATTCAGGCTTAAGATTTACATTAAACTTCTCCTGCTGATAAACAGGAACCTCCACAGTCACAGGGAGTGTTTCTTCTATCCAAGCATTATAGCCGCCATCTAATACATAGACATTTTCATGGCCAAGATATTGGAGCATCCACCCAAACCTTGCAGCAAATGCACCCTCTCCCTGATCATAAGCAAACACAGGTACCTTCTCATTAATCCCTGCAAGCTCCAGTTTATAAACAAATTCATCAATATTCGGCAAGGGATGTCTGCCGCCATGTTCACTAACAGGTCCTGATAAATCTTTTTCCAGATCGAAAAAAACAGCCCCAGGAATATGGCTGTTATCATATTCCTGCTTGCCTTTTGTAGGATCGCCAAGTGCAAAACGACAATCTGCTATTCGGATATCTGCCTTACGTATCTTTTCAAGCAGCCACTCTTTATTGATAATCTTAACCATTCATATCCCCGCCTTAGACTTGATACTTATTTGAAATATTCGCTAACTTGCGGTCAATAACTACTAGTTCCTCAATTGATACTCCGCCATCTAAGGCTGATTCGAGACTTACATAAAAGTCTTCCACCTGTTCTTCAATTTGTTCTAAAAGGCGGTTGAATTCTCTAGTTAAAATACCTGCATAATGATTTGCTATTCGCTCCCGCTCTTGTTTTAAGTACTCATCTGCAGGTGCCTGCAGGACATGATAAAGCTCATCACTCATTTCCTTCTTATCATTTTTTTCAAAGAAAGATTTAGGATTCTTAAAGTAAGATAATGCTTTTGTAAAAACTCTGCTATTCATTTCTTCAAAAGCTTTTGTAAATGCCAGTTCTTCTGAAATCTTCATCTCAAAGCTTGAAAAAGAAAGATCATCATTTATGTTGCGTAAGCTTTGACAAAGGTCATGTTGAGAATCTTTCAATCCTTTTTCAGCAAAAAGCTCTATTCTTATCGTTGCCGCTCTCATTTCTTGAGCAAAATCGAAACCTAAACTACCAAGAAACTCATCCAGACAGGACTGTAATGCCTTTTTTAGATTCCTGCCATCATCCCTTAGCACCGATGGATTAAATGCTTCTTTAAAGAAATCACTGAAACGGAAAAATACTCTTTGTCTCATATAAAACAGTAATTCTTCCACTTCCTGTATAACCCGCTTTTGTATTCCAGCTTCTGTTTGTTCTTTTAGCAAGAGGTGTATACTCTTTTTTTGGTTATCTATTTCAACTCGTCTTTTATCTTTTTCATTTTGGTCTTCTCTAGAGCTTCTAATCAACTTTTCGACTAACTCCTGCACACGAGTAAACTCATTATCGGCAGACTTAATCGCCATCTCCGTTAAGTCGTTAGCGATAAAATGATTGAAATGATCTTCAAAGTCCTTTATCCCTGAATGTAAATCCGTTGCAGGTTCTATTTTTTCTGTTAAAGCATAAAGACTTGATAGTGGGAAAAGATTAGGATTACGGATCCCGTATTTTATTAAATGATCATTAACATAGGTGATGACGGTTTCCTTTTCGTCGTTGTTTTCAGCTAAATCAATGGCATTAATAATGAAGAACATCTTATCTAACTGGAAGCTGTCCTTTACACGTCCAAGTTGAATTAAAAATTCACGGTCTGCCTTTGAAAAGGCATGATTGTAATACGTTACAAACAAAATAGCATCAGAATTTTTTATATAATCAAACGCCACACCAGTATGACGGGCATTGATCGAATCTGCACCTGGTGTATCAACAAGCGTTACACCTTTACGCGTTAATTCACAATCAAAATAAAGTTCAATCCATTCTACAAAACATGATCGTTCTTCTCTTGCTACGAATTCTTTGAATTCTTTTAAGTCTGTCTCGAGCACAGTACCAAGCTGACTGCCATATGCAGCAAAACCATTTTTAAAAGCCTGCAAAAAGGCATAATGTGTTTTCTCGGATACCCCAACTTGCCCTTGTTCAAGCATTACCCTGTCAATATCCCTCTGAGCATCCTTCAAATTAACTGTCTGCAGTTCAAACAGCTTGAGTGACCTGTTAACATCCTCTAACATGGCACTCTCTTCCTTGAACTTTACGAGTACAGTGCCATGCGGATATTGGTCTGTCACAGGCCGGATTTTGTTGATGGCTGCGGTTGTTGGATTGGGTGATACAGGAAGCACTTTATCACCCATTAGTGCATTTGCAAAAGAAGACTTCCCGGCACTGAATGCTCCAAATAAAGCTACTGTAAAACCCTTATTTGCTAATCTGCCTGCCTTCTCTGCTAAATCACTAGATAGCTTTGTAAAGCCCGGAAGGTTTTTAACGAGAACTGATGTTTCCTCCAATTTTTTTACCATATTAGGTAACTGTTCGTTATTGACCACTTCAATCGTACTTGTTTCTTTTGTAACCAAAGTATAGCCTGCGGGCGAACCTGTGCCTTTCAAGTTTTCAGCTGCTTGTTTCTCGGTCCCACTAACCACTTCAACTTCCTCATCTTCTAATGTAAATAACTGCACATCGTCCTCTAAATGGCCGCTTCCTTCAGATAAGAGATGACTGATCGTCTCTTTGTTCCTAAGGGTTTCACCTTCAAATTTGTTAATCTCGTCTATTGCTTGTATATAGCGTTTTGAAGTCTGATATTGCTCTTCATATTTCTCTTTTAATAAACTGTTTTTCTTATCGATTGCAGATTCAAAGTCTTGTTTAAACTGAGCTAATTCATTTCTTGCTAGTTTCTTGATTTCATTAGCGAGATCCTCAGTATAATGAAGTACATACTCGCCTGATAAACGAGCCCCGGGTTTAACTGTCTTGCTTAGTAATTCAATAGGAACCTCTAACGTAAATGACTGAGCGGTCGCTTGTAGCTGCTGATGGTTAATGTCATGCTTCTTTAACACAGCATGCAGATACTCACGAATATGCCATTCTAGTTGAGATTTCGTTTTCTCAACCAAATCTTGATAGAGACGATCAAGGCGGGCAGTTCTTTCATCTTGAGTCTTTTGCTTAGTAAAAATAAATCCAACCTTAAATTCTGATTGACAAGCTTCTAAATAGCTTTCTGCTAACTCTCTTGTTTGGAACGGCATTAGGTAAGCACTTTTTAGAATTTTTTCTACTTCTAGTTCCATTTCCTTTTTCGGTTCTTCCGTACCCTTTTCAAGAGTCTGAAGAGTTGATTTTATTTGTTGGTAGGATTCCGTAAGAGAGTTCTTTTCAGCTTCCGAAAGTTCCTCTACTATTTCATAGCATGTAAGGAGTCTCTCTTCAAAAACCTCTCGGGACTCGTCAAGGTGATCTTGAGCGATTTTCTTAAGTGAGTGAAAAATTGATTGTAGAAGAACTTCATCCTTCGTTAGCAGTTTTTCAGCAATGAATTGTTTTAAATCGTTAAACTCACTCAATTTATGATCTTTAACTTTTAAAGACGTATAAAAGATCCGTGCAGGGTTTACTCCCCACGCACCGAAAGATTCTGTTACGCTTTCCTGAAATTTCTCAAATGGAAGCTCTTCTTCTTTGTGTTTATCAACTTGATTAATGACCAAATAAACTTCCTTGCCTGCTTCTGTTAACTCTTTGGTAAAAAGGAAATTTAGTTCTGCCTGAACATGATTATAGTCCATAACATATAAGACTAAGTCAGCTAGATGAATGGCTGATTCTGTTGCGATACGATGGGCATCATCGGCAGAATCAATCCCAGGTGTATCCATAATAACCGTGTTCGGCGGCAGAGAAGAGTGAGAATGACTTATTTCAATTTCCTCAATTTGGTCCCCATCTTTGCAATATTTTTTTACTAGTTCATAGTCGTAGGGAGCTAAATACAACCGGGGTTTTTCATTTTTAAAATAGACTTTAGCATATTCTTCTCCAGCCTTAACCCTGACAAGATTTGCACTCGTTGGGATTGGGCTTGAAGGAAGTAAATTCTCGCCTACTACATTATTAATCATCGTCGACTTTCCTGCTGAAAAATGACCGCAAAAAGCAATCATAAACTCTTTATTTTCAAGTTTTCTCGCTAGCTGCTTCACTTTTTCCCTATTTTCAGTATCATTCTTAATCGTTAAGTATTCATAAATAGCCATCAGTTTACTTTTGAGCGCTTGGATGGTTTGTCTTTGATTTGCTGTCTGGACCATGGTTTAATTTCCCCTTGTTCACAACTTTGTAATATTTCTATTTTAAACGATTATTCACACTTTTCCTATTCTGAAGTTTACTAAGTCTTTATTTTTGCACAAGAGCTTATTAAAAAAGGAAAAAGCCAAGGATTGCTCCTTGGCTTTAGATGGTTATATTGTCAATGAGTTGTGTTTTTTAGTACGTGTTTCATGACAAATGCGTAAATGATTACTGTTCCGCCAACTAATGCAAGCGCCATACTTAACACCGTCCTTATCCAGTCTCATAGTTGAGAATGATTTTCATCGTTAACTAGACTTTATCATGTTTTGATAATCATTTTCAATAGCAAAGTTTCAATTGTCATATTTATTTAACAATTTAGGAAGAAATCGATTGCTGCTTTGAAAGGTTCCATCATACTCCGTTAATTCTCTTAATGCTTGTTCTTCTGCCCGTATCCGTACTGCAAGCACAATTGTATTGATCAGAGAAAAGATAAAAGCGGTGATGTAGGCATTGAAAAGTAGTGGGATGATTAGCAATTCAATCGAAACCACCAAGTAGTTCGGATGCTTAATATATTGATACGGCCCGATCCTTATAACATCAGCTTTAGGAAGTACGATAATTTTTGTATTCCAGTACTTTCCTAATGAGTAAATTGCCCAAAATCTTAAAAATTGGGTACCAGCAAAAACAAGTAATAAAGCTACCCACATGCCTGATAAAGACCGGTTAAAGATTATTTTTTCAGCGAAGAAGCTTACAAGAAAAAGTGCATGCATGAATACCATTACTCGATAGTGTTTCGTCCCGAATTCAATAGCACCTTTGCCTTTCATCCATTGTTCATTTTTCTTGGCAATCATTAATTCTGCTAAGCGCTGTATTATGATAAAAAGATAGAAAATGATAAAGACAGCTATATTATCCATTTACTCCCACCTTAATAATAATAGTTCCGAACTAAAACCTGGGCCGAGAGCCGTACAGAGACCATAAGAGCCCCTAGGAATATTATTACCCATAAACTGTCTCAGAACATATAAAATGGTTGCAGAAGACATATTTCCATAATTCCTCAAAATCTCCAGTGAGGTAGACGTCATTGAACTTGGTATATTTAATGACTTCATATAGGCATCAAGCACTTTTTTTCCGCCAGGATGGGCTACAAAATGATCGATCTGATTTAGCTGTATTTGATTGTCTTCTAAAAATTCTTGGACATTAGGCTTTAGCCAGCTTTCAATGATGCTGGGAATATCTCGTGAAAACACAACATATAACCCTGAATTCTTAATATCCCACCCCATAACATCCAGAGAGTCGGGCATTAAGGTTGATTGGGTACTGATGATGACAGGCGATGTATCCTTTCTTGAAAATTCTCTTATATCAACATCATCACCGCATATCAAGACACAGGCAACACCATCTGCAAACAAAGAGGTTCCGATTAAGTTACTTTTTGAAAGGTCATCCCTTTGGAAAGTGAGACTGCAAAGTTCAACAGAAAGCACCAAAACCTTCGCTTTAGGATAGGCTCGGCAATATTCAAATGCTCGTGAAAGGCCGGCAGCACCTCCTGCACAACCTAATCCCCATATTGGGATCCTTTTTGTATGTGTGTTAAAAGGCAATTCATTCATAATTCTAGCCTCGATACTTGGTGTAGCAATTCCAGTAGTGGATATGTAAAAGATTGCATCAATTTCTGGACAGCCTATTTCCCTGGTTAGGAAACTTTTGTCTTGAAGGCAGTTTTCAATAGCTTGTTTTCCCAATTTTACTGCAGATTGTATGTAGGAATGATTTTTTTCTTCAAAAGACCGGTCTTCTTTAAACCAATCTATATCATTAACAAAATGTCTTTTGAGTATTTGTCCATTTTGAAAAGCCCTTAGCAGCCTTTCTATATCCTTAAAATTAGATGAGAATAATTCTCGAGCAAATTCCATTGCCTGCTCTTGTTTAATTTCAAAGGGTGGAACAGCTTCTGCAACAGAAATAATTGATGGCATCCTACCTACTCCTTCAGCGTATGTAAAGGTATTTTTTCCAAAGATTGTAATATTATCCCTTTTTTAGGGTAAAAAAAATGCTTCCCAAATAGGGAAGCAAACGTTTTGAAGGTTGTTGTTGTGCCTCTAAATTATAACGCGAATGAATGGTTTGTTCATTACATAATCATTTCCAATTACAATATTAAAAGCCCTGAATCGTCATTCCTCCATCGACAAATAAAGTTTGTCCATGAACATAATCCCCTGCGCTTGATGACAAAAACACCACCGGGCCAACTAATTCAGGAAGTTCACCAATCCGTTTTAGTGGAGTTACAGTAAGAATATCCTTTACGTATGCTTCGTCTGCTAACAGTTTCTCAGTAAGTGGTGTCTTAAAATACCAAGGACCAATTGCATTGACATTAATATTATATTGACCCCATTCTAGGGCCAACACCTTTGTCATTTGGATTAATGCCGCCTTCGTGGCAGCATAAACCACGCCTGTTCGAAGTGCCACATGGCCCCCTACTGAAGTAACCGATAGAATCTTTCCGCCAGTTTCTTGATCTTTCATGATGTTGCCAGTCTCCTGTGCCATCATAAATGCCGACTTTAGGTTCGTATCCATGATTGTATGCCATTCATGATCAGTTACCTCGAGCGCTTTTGAACGGATATTCATTCCAGCATTATTTATTAAAATATCAATAACGCCCCATTCGTCCACTATTTTCTGAACAGCCAGTTGAACTTCCTCTCTCTTAGTCACATCTGTGGGTAGGATTAAGGCTTTCCTGTCTAGCTGTTCGATGATTCGGGCTGTTTCGGTTAAGTCCTCTTCGGTTCTTGAAAGCAAAGCTACATCTGCTCCTGATTCGGCTAGCCCAATAGCTAAAGCACGCCCAATTCCTCGCCCTGCGCCTGTTACAATCGCTTTTTTTCCATCTACACGAAATGAAGGTAAAAACATTTTCTCATCCCCCGTTTATCTATGTAATTTCTCCACTATTTTATCACAATCCAACCATCCACAAGCAAAAAGCACCTTTTACGGTGCTTACTTAAGATTTATCTGATTGCTTTTGGACTTCTATGTTAATTTTATTACTGGCCAATGAGCCGCAACTTTTACAATATTCTATATCATTATAAAGAAGCCGACAATGTTCACAATAATATTTTTCCATAACAACACACACTCTTTCTGAAAAATATCACTCTCTTATATATTTTATTTTTTATTTTCAAAATTGTGACATAAACGAATGTTGTATTTCTATTAGCTCATTTACAGATAATCAATTACTTAAATCACAGGTAAGTCGTGATTTGTCACAACTTATTCACATTTCCGCCCTGCCGTAAGTGATATAAATCACTGTTATAACAAGTTTTTAACATTAACATAGTAATTACCTAAGGAATGAACATTTTGTGAACTTAGAAATTAGTTATTTTCTCTTCTCAATTGTTTTGTATTATGGAATTAAACTAATATTTATCTTGGGTTTTCTGAAAGGAGTGTTTGGGAGATGGCGAAAGTGGAATTAAAAACAGGACAAAAAACAGAAATTGAAGACAGCTCTTCTCTTAAAGGTACATTAGCTTCCGTTTTCTTTTTGGGGATCTTTATTATTGTCACATGGGTAGGTGTATATTTCTTATTCGTAAACCGTTTTTAAGTGAGAAAGGGGAAAAAATCATGCATTTGCATAAGTTTGAAAAAATATGGCTTATATTTGGTATAAGTGCACTTGTCTTTTTCTTATCCGTTGTAGGCGTAAGCGCATTCTACCTTGGTAACAAACCGCCAAGCTGCTTAGCTACGATCGATCCACAAAAGGTAGATCAGCAGGTTCCGTTTGATAAACCAGGACTTCACAAGGTAGAGGGGAAAGAATGGGACTATGAATTAGTGTATGTAGCATCTGCCTTTCTTTACTCTCCAGGAGAGGTCGAGGTTCCTCTTGGAGCAAAAGTAAAGGTCATGGCAACAACAAAGGATGTTATCCATGGATTCCAAGTAGCAGGTACAAATATTAATATGATGCTTGAACCAGGCTATATAAACGAAATTGTTACAACGTTTGATAAAGAAGGCGAATATTTAGTGGTTTGTAACGAGTACTGCGGTACTGGTCACCATCTAATGAGTTCTAAGATAAAGGTGGTTAAATAATGGTTAGCCAGACTACAAAATTAAAGGTTGACCCGCGTGATGGCAAACTAGCGATGGCCCACTTTTTTGTGGCCTTTACAGCTTTAGCACTTGGTGGCCTGATGGGGCTATTGCAGACCTTGGTACGGTCAGGTAAATATGAGCTTCCATGGGGAATCGATTATTACCAAATATTAACTGTACACGGCGTCTTGCTAGGACTTGTATTAACAACATTTTTTATCATGGGATTCCAATATGCCGCTGTCAGCCGAACAGCAGGCACGCATTCTAATGGTGCTCGTATGACTGCCTGGATTGGCTTCTGGGTTATGACGGTCGGTACTGTAATGGCAGCTACTATGGTATTACTTAAAGAAGCATCTGTCTTATATACTTTCTATGCTCCATTAAAAGCACACTGGATCTTTTACTTAGGTATGACGTTTGTAGTTGTAGGCAGCTGGCTTGATGGCGCTGCTCAAATCATGACATATGCTAAATGGCGCAAGAACAATCCTGGAAAACCAAGTCCGCTTTTAACCTTTATGGCGATAATTAATACAGTCCTATGGATTGTAGCAACACTTGGTGTAGCAGCTACTGTATTATTCCAGCTGCTGCCATGGTCTCTTGGTCTAGTAGATACAGTTGATGTGTTAATCAGCCGTACCTTATTCTGGTATTTCGGCCACCCGCTAGTATACTTCTGGTTATTGCCTGCGTATATGTGCTGGTATGCCATTGTACCGAAAATTATTGGCGGAAAAATATTCTCAGATTCCCTAGCTCGCTTGTCTTTTATCTTATTTTTACTATTCTCTATTCCCGTGGGTTTCCATCACCAGTTAACTGAGCCTGGAATTGACCCTGCGTGGAAGTTCTTACAAGTTGTACTTACATTTATGGTCATCATTCCGTCGTTAATGACCGCCTTTTCGTTGTTTGCAACCTTTGAAAGATATGGGCGCTCTAAGGGTGCAACTGGACTGTTTGGATGGTTTAAGGTACTTCCTTGGAATGATGCCCGTTTTACGGTTCCATTCATCGGTATGGCCAGCTTTATACCTGGTGGAGCAGGCGGTATAATCAATGCCTCTAACCAAATGAACCAAGTGGTTCATAATACGATCTGGGTAACTGGACACTTCCATTTAACTGTTGCAACAGCTGTAGTTTTAACATTCTTTGGAATTTCATACTGGCTTATTCCACATTTAACTGGACGTAAATTAACTAAAGCCATGAACAAATTGGCGATTATTCAAGGCTGGGTTTGGGTAATAGGTATGAGTTTTATGTCAGGTGCGATGCACTTCCAGGGACTTCTTGGCGGTCCAAGACGTTCAGCATTCTCAACCTACGGTGACGCTGCCCAGGCCGCAGAGTGGATTCCCTATCAAATTGCGCAAGCGGTCGGAGGTTCAATTCTGTTCCTAGGTATCATCCTAGTTCTTATTATTTTCGTTAACCTTGCCTTCTTTGCTCCTAAAGGAGAAGAAGAGTTCCCAGTTGGTGAAGCAGAAACAGCAGAACAAGCACCCATGGTATTTGAAAACTGGAAATTATGGTTAGGCATTACCGCTGTTCTCATTCTGTTTGCTTACACGATACCATTTATTGATATGATTCAAAATGCACCTCTAGGGTCACCTGGATTTAAAACATGGTAGAATCATAGAAAAAGGCGTCTATCTACGTGATTGACGCCTTTTCTTTATGTTTTTTACTTCCATAATCTTTCGGCAAATTAATAAAGATAACCGAAAGTAAAATAACAGCGGTCCCGGTGAATTGCAGTAGTCCAAAGCTTTCCCGATAGAGGAAAACACTTAATATAGTCGCAACAACAGGCTCGACAGTAGCAACAATGGCAGCTTTACTGCTTTCTACCTTTTCAAGCCCTTTTGTATAAAAAATGTAGGCAATAACGGTCGGTAATAACCCTAACCCAACACTATATAAAAGAACTTCTCCATTTACTAGCAGTCTAGCTTTTTCCCATAGGCCGGTTATAGGAAGTAAAGTGATTGCCGCAATAAGGAAGGTATATAGAGTAACAGTAAAGGGGGTATACTTATTTAGGGCAAACTTTCCAAATATACTATAAAGAGCGTACCCCAGCCCGGCACCAAGCCCTGTAACAAGCCCAGCCAGGTTCATCGTCCCTGTATCATTTAAACTAACCCCTGCAATGAGTATACAACCTATAATGGTTCCTAAAACCGAAAGGAGCTTCTTTTGATTCATTCTTTCTTTTAAAAAGATGCTTGATAGAATAACCACAAATGCTGGTGATGTATACAACAAGATCACCGCAAATGAAAGATTCAACTGGTTAATCGATGTGAAGTAACACCAGTTAAAAAACACAATACTCAATATACCAGTGCCAATAAAAAGCTTTACATCTGAAACTTTGATTGTCATTTGCTTCGGATACCTAAAGATCCCGATTATACCAAGTATGATTACCGCGGTAACCACTCGCAAAGTAACAATTTCCATCGACGTAAACCCAGCGTCTGATAGTGTTCTGACAAAAATGGCTATCATGCCCCACAAACTGGCACTAACAGCAATTAAGAAAATCGGAATAAATCTCTCCATACCCACCCACCTTGTACCGTTAATCAAAATAAGAAGGGGAATTCTCCCCCTTCTTGACTAGTAAAATTAATTTAAGTTATAAACTTTTGAATATTTGTCATATAAATAATCAACTAAATATTGTGCGTTCAACCCTTCACCTGTAACATCCTGAAGAAGCTCTAGTGGTTTTTTCAGCTTTCCATATTGATGAATATTTTCAGATAGCCATTCCTTTATTGGAAGCAGACTGCCTTCCTCTAACAATTGTTCAAAGTTTGGCAATGCCTTTAACATGGAATTTTTAAGCTGGGCAGCATACATGTAACCTAAGGCATACGATGGGAAGTAACCAAAACTCCCCCCTGCCCAGTGAACATCCTGAAGGACTCCCTGTGCATCATTCTCAGGCCTAATGCCTAAATATTCTTCATATAAGTCATTCCATACCTTTGGCAGATCTTTTACTTCAATGGTGTTATTAAAAAGCCCCTTCTCTATCTCATAGCGAATAATGATATGTAATGGGTAGGTTAATTCATCTGCCTCAATTCTAATAAACGATGGCTTGGACTCATTGATAGCATGGTAAAAGTCTTCAATACCCACTTGATCAAACTGACCGTTAGCATACTCTTTCAATAACTCATAATTATTTTTCCAAAATGACAAGCTTCTCCCTACAAAATTCTCATAGAATAACGATTGGGACTCATGAATGCCCATAGAAGTTCCGGAACAGAGTGGTGTACCAACCAACTCCTTCGAAATGTTTTGTTCATATAAGGCATGACCGCCTTCATGAATGGTACCAAATACGGCTGTGCGGAAGTCATGCACATCATACTTGGTCGTAACACGAACATCCCCTGGGTTCAATCCAATTGCGAAGGGGTGTACAGTTTCGTCTAGACGTCCTGAGTCAAAATCATAGCCCATCTGGGCAAGAATATCTATACTAAAGGCTCGCTGGTTATCCTTTTTAAAGGTTTCAAATAAAAAATTTGTTTCCGGCTTATTCGGTGACTCCGATATTTGTTTTACCAACGGGACTATTCTTTCCCTTAAGTCTCCAAATACTTGATCAAGTACCTCGACGGTAATACCTGGCTCGTATAGGTCTAACAGAACATCGTACTTGTTGTTAGCTTTATAACCCCAATAATCAACGAAGCGTTTTGTCACCTCAACAAGCTTCTCTAAATAAGGTCTGAACAACTCAAAATCTGAATTGGCTTTGGCTTCTTCCCATATGGATTCCGCCTTTGATTGCAGAATTACGTATTCCTTATATTCATCTGCAGGAATTTTTTTATTTCGCTCGTACTCCTTTTTACATTCTTCAAGAATTTTATTTGTTGTCTCTGAAAGTTCTTCCTTCGATAATTTAGCTATATATGCGGCCATTTCCTCTGAAGTTGACATTCTAAAAACTTCCGAAGATAGCATTCCGATGACTTCGGACCTTTGATCAACACCTTTCTTTGGTGCTCCAGTTCTCAAGTCCCAAAAAATTAGTCCAAGGGCCTCGTTATAGGCAGACATCTTTTTTACATAGTCCAAAAACTCTTTTTCTATTTTTAAACCCACCATCTGTATACCTCCTTTTTCTAACCCCTAAATCTTATCATATTCTTCTGAATAATGGATATATTACTCATGATTTGTTTATCGTTTCAGAAAGGAGTGGAAGATTTGAAGGAATTCATTGGCAACTGTACTTCCTGTTCCAAAGAAATCTTTTGTTTAGATGGTTTTTTTAATGGTATACAAACAGATGATAAAAAACTATATTGCTATGACTGCTGCGAAAATAGAGAAAAACCGCAAAACTAAGCTTTGCTGTTTTTCAGATAAACGACGAAGAGGCCAAAGCACCTATCACTGCTCGGCCTCTTTTTTATTATTTTTCGTTAACTTCCGTCGGTAAAACGTCTTTTATCTTTTCTAACACTTCTTCGCTCGTATCTTCGTTTGCCATGATATGAACCACTCCGCTGTCTTCCTGACTGCGGATTAAGCGGCCAACACCCTGCTGCAGCCTAAGCAGCATATACGGAAGTTCAACATCCTTGAATGGGTCCTCTACCCCTTCTTTTTTCGCAATAAATACTGGGTCATTTGGAGGATATGGCAATGAGAAAATAAATACATTCTCTAAAGACCTTCCTGGAATATCTAAACCTTCCCACAGGTGGATGGTACACAGAATTGACTGTTCATCATTTTGAAACTTAGACACGAGCGTGCTGATCTCCTCGTCGCCTTCGAAATAAATCGGATATGAAAATAAGTCACCCATTCTTTTCTTAATTTGAAGCAATTCATTCTGATTATTGAGCAAAATTAGAGCTCTTCCTTCCGTTTGTGACAAATTCCGGATTAGATAATTTAGCTTTTCATCAATAGAATCTTTACGAAATTTTGGCAGATGTATCACCATTTTTTCATCATAATCAAAAGGGGATTCTACAGAAAAAGATAAGTATTCTTTCACACCAAGGCTATTGGCAATATAATCAAATCGCTTTTGGTTTGATAAGGTCGCCGAAGAAAATATAATCGGTTTTTTCTGAGAGAAAACATCTTCCCTCATAACCACTTCTACCATTTTTGGCATAATAGCTAAAGTACGTTCATAGCCAATTTCTTCAAACCAGGATATTCCGTTCATTTCCTTTAGAAATAAAGTAAGGGAATAGGTAATTTGTTCAAGATATTCCTCAACAATCTTCAACTCATATTCGTTAATTACGTACAATTCACTCTCGAAGACAAGTTCCTCCTCAAGCGTTTGTAAACGATTTAACAGGATAGTACCAAACTTTTTTACTTGAGGGTCCAGTACAATCATTTGTTTTTCTGAACCTTGTGAAGGCTTGGAGAATTGTTTTATCGTACTAAAAAAGCGGTCGTTATCAAGTAGTGCTTCTTCAATCGTATATAATGTTTTTTCACGCACTTCATTTTCCATTAATCTAGTTAACAGATTCTCAAGTGTTGTGTCTGTAAATCGATAGCTCAATGCTTTTTGGGCAGCATACTCAAGAAGATGACCTTCATCAAAAACAACCGAAGAATATTCAGGCAAGAGTGGAAGTTGTCCTTCTCGTTTCCTCGATTCCTTTGTCCAAATATGTTCCATATAGAAGTCATGCGAACAAATAATTAAATCTTCTGATTGTCGGTAATATTCTCGATGAAGCGTAAGTCCACAACGGTGCCGCTTCTCACAAGAAAAACAGTCCTGAATAGCATCCCAATTTACCTTGTCCCACGCAGTATCTGGTAATGATGGATAATCCCTTCTATCTCCATACCGTTCAAACTTTTGCATTGAAGCATCACTGTGGACGAAATCAGGTAATTGCTCATAGATCCCTTCAATGTCGTCACTGAAATCATCATGTCTTACATGATCGAGTTTTTTCAAGCATAAATACTGATCTCTTGACTTAGCAAGGCGGACATCAATATTTAACCCGAGAACTTTTTCGAGTTTGCTAATATCGCCTTCTTTTTTCACCAGTTGTTCAATTAATGTCTCATCTGCACAAGCGATGATGGCAGGTCTGTTGGTATAACGAGCATACATAATTGCATAAAGTAAATAAACAATTGTCTTCCCCGTCCCAACACCAGCTTCTGCAAACATAATTTTCTTTTCCTTAAAAGCCTTTTCAAGTTGAAAAGCCATAAAAATTTGTTCATCTCTTAATTCAAATCCGGCCTCTGGTAAGATATCGTAAAACAAATCACCAATCCACTCGCTCAATTTGTCATAAAAGCTTTCCGTTTTTGAAACAGTAAATGGCATGCGATTTTGCATAAGCTACCTCCAAAAAAAGAATAGCGTCATAGATAGACGCTACCTTTTCAGTTCAATCCTTTAATTCTATCGCAAAAGTACTCATTGTCAAGCAAATAGAGCAGCTCTTTTTTAAGATTATTATTTTATTTTATTCAATATTCATACCTTTTATACATCGATAAGTAAAAAGAGCCTACTAGTAAGCTTGCTAATTGCTATTAGTCAACTTGACGGGGAGGCCTTTTCCCCCAGTATTGGTAAAGATCGGTTCGAATAAACCCATTGAAAAGCTTTCTTTTTTTCGTGGCCGGCCTTCCATATAATTGTTCAAACTCCTCATTAGAGGTCATGATATATACAGACCAGGTATCAAGCTTGCTAAATGCCTGCCCCATCTCTTTGTACATCTGCTCGACCGCTTTTTTCTCGCCTAATCTCTCGCCATAAGGTGGATTGCCAACAATCACACCATACTCTTTACTTGTTGAGATGTCCCTTACTTGCATCTGCTTAAACTGAACCAAGTCCCCTAGACCAGCCTCAAAGGCATTTTCTTGAGCGATTTTAACCATACGATGATCAATATCAGAGCCTGTTATTTCGAGGGGCTGGTCATATTTTGCCAAGTCTTCTGCTTCTGTTCGAGCATCCTCCCATACTTTTGACGGAATCCAGCCCCAACCTTCTGATACAAATTCACGATTAAAGCCTGGTGCAATGTTTTGACCTATTAAAGCAGCCTCAATCGCAATCGTACCAGAGCCGCAGAAAGGGTCAATAAACGGTTTTTCATCCTTCCAATTTGTCAACGACACTAAAGCAGCTGCAAGTGTTTCCTTTAGCGGTGCTTCACCTTGGTCGACGCGATAACCACGCTTGTGAAGTCCTTGCCCGCTTGCATCAATCGTGATCGTAGCCACATCTTTTAATAGCGCTACCTCAATTTTGAATAATGCACCATTCTCATCAAACCAGCTATTCCGCTTATAGGTGCTTTTCATGCGTTCAACAACCGCTTTCTTCACAATCGCTTGACAATCTGAGACACTAAATAGTTTTGATTTGACCGATTTCCCCGTCACAGGGAATTCGGCATCTTCAGGAAGATATTTCTCCCAAGGCAATGCCTTTGTTTTCTCAAATAACTCATCAAAGGTATAGGCTTTGAATTCCCCTACCTTGACCTTAACTCTGTCAGCCGTCCGCAGCCATAAATTGCTTCGTGCAATGGCATTTTCGTCACCCATATAAATAACCTTACCATTTTCTACTTCACACTCATAACCGAGTGCACGGACCTCGTTTGCAACCAAGGATTCGAGCCCCATTGCAGCAGTAGCGATCAATTGATATTTTCCCATAGTTTCCACCTTTTACTTTTAACAAGAATTATGTATGTAGTTCTAGTTCCTAACAATCATTATGACCAAAAACTATAAAGGAATGCAAATATATTATGGCAAATAAAAAGACTCTCCTCACTTGGAGAGCCGTACGTACATTTTTTTACATTAATAACGTTCTGTAAGCCATGTTCTGTACCAGAGTACTGCAAACGACGTGTTACGTCTCGTACTTAGGTGGTAATCATCTATCTACAGATTCAGATGAATCTGTCCTTCTCCTCGTTTAATTCCTCAGAGAAAGTGCCCCTACCATTATTTGGGTTTCTCGCTCGTGGGGTTTACCCGTTCCACCCTTTTCATTTCTGAAAAGGCTCCGTCACTGTGGCACTTTTATAGGTATTCATACCATATCCTTTTGGGACTTAGGTATTTTCCCGGCCGTCAACTGGGCTTAACCCAGCTGCCCTAGCTTATGATTTCGCTAGGCACGAACACTACGAGCATCTCAGCTCGTGCGAGCATGGACTTTCCTCTACAATTTGCTAAGCTCCTTGCAGCGATTACCCGAACGTTATTAATGAATACATTTTTTATTATATGTATTTTTGTTCAGTAATTCAATGGTATTTTTTAGGAGGTTATTCTCCAAAAGCAATTAATCGCCTAATTTATTCCCGAAAACATGTTTTTCGAGGTTAGATAGTCGCTTTAAAATATCAAAATTTGTTGTTCCAGCAGGTTGAGTTACTGGCTGTCTTCTTGAAGTATCTTCAAGTTGTTTGCGTAAACGCAAATTCTCTTGTTGGAGTTCCTCTATTTCCTGATGAAATGTTTCATAATCTTTTATAATTAAATCCAAATACTTATCTACATCTTCTTGTTTATAGCCTCTAACACCTGTTTTAAATTCTTTTTCTAATATATCCTTTGCCGCTAACTTTACTTTATCAGAAAGCATTCAATTCACCTCAAGTCATTCGCCATTCATTAGTATTATTTTTTCAAAAATATGTTCTTTTGTCAATTTTCTAGTTGTTACTAAATTTAGTCATTAAAAGTCTGTTCTTTTTAACTGCTCTTCCTCAACAATTGTTTGCAAATCATCAAAAGTGATGAGTTCAATCGTGTAGGATTGTTTATTCTGGTACTGTTTTGCCAATTCGTATAAGTATTTAGGGCTACCTTCTTTTTCGTTGTCGTATAGAAGTAGTAAGGCATCACTTTTTTCAATAAAGAATTGATTTTTCAACCTAAATTGCCATGGCTTCTCGTAGGGCTTTTTTGTAACAGCATCTATAAAATCAGCCTGCGTGAGGATAGATTGATAATAGTCCTTATTGTGATCGTTCCATCTAGCCTCTTGTTCTAAAAAAGGCGTTATAACTGCCAGTTTTATATTTGGAAACTCTGATTTCAACTCAAAGACAACCTCTGCAGCCCAAAGTTCTACACCGATTTGCCCACTAATAAGGACCCATTCTAAGCCATCTTCAATCATGGGAATTAATGATTTCTTCATCGCTGCCTTGATAATAAAAACAGAGGGATGAGCATTTTTAAAAACACCTAGTTCAAAAGGTTTGTAGCCTGATATAGCTAGAACTTTAATCAAGTTTTTGCTCCTTGCGAATGAAATCTTTCTTTTTATAACATATCAAAAAACGATGAAAAAACAAGGGCAAAATTGCCCTTGTTTTTATTGATTAACCCCAGAGTGGTCGAGGCGGACGTGGTCCAGCTGCCATTCCTGGTCCCATCATTCCTGGTGCCATTCCTGGTCCCATCATTCCTGGTGCCATTCCCGGTCCCATCATTCCTGGTCCCATTCCCGGTCCCATCATTCCTGGTCCCATTCCCGGTCCCATCATTCCTGGTCCCATTCCCGGTCCCATCATTCCTGGTCCCATTCCTGGTCCCATCATTCCTGGTCCAGGAGGTAAAGCATTGCTTTGCGCTGGTGAAACAGCTGTAGGTGCAGCAACCGGCATTGGCCCCCCCGGGCAGCAGCAATCTATATGCTGTTCGCAACATTCTTGTGCAGTAGATGCAGAGTGTGGACAATAATGTTTATGCTGGAACGTATGATGATTGATTGTTGTTGTATGTGTTGGATGAATATGCGGAACCACCGTTGATGAAAAAGTATGGTTAACTAGATGTTTAGTCGGATGAATGACTGGCGGTGCAAAATTAGTTCCAAGATACAATATAAACTCTCCCTTCAATATTTTCTGTTTTCTGTTTACATTAACAGCCTATGTTGGAAGATAAATTCTTGTACTAAGGAAAATACCTATTTTTTAAAGCATTGAATAAAAGTTATCTTTTAAGCTCGAAAAAACAACTGCAGTCAGACAAACGACAACAAAAAACAAATATAAGATTGCTTTGTACATAATTCCACCCCATATTTTCTAATAGTCGTTTTTTACTCACAGTAAACTATTGTACATGCTTCAACTATAAGAAACAATATGAAATATCCTTTTTATGTCATAATGAAATGTGAAATTTTTGTTACAAGTATTTAGCTATTTTCTTCTCTAATCTTCCTCTTCTTGTTTCTAATTGATTTAGAACTTTTGCTGCTGGATTTTCGGTTATTTCGATTGCTTTCTGTGAATACCATAAAGCTAGTTTGTAATCCTTTAGTTTATGTTCAAAGAATTTCGCAGCTTCGATACATGCTTCCTGGCAGCATGTTTCTTTTCCAGCTTCGGCCACTTCTATAAATAGGGATAAACTTTTATCCCAATTTGCATCTTTTTTTAACTGATAGGCTAATGCCAGTTTGGCCTGTAAGGAAGTTTTATCATTACCAACTGCAAGTTTAGTCAAAATCTTTTTTGCTTCTCTCTTTTCCCCAAGCGATGCATACCATCTCCCGACTTCAAAGGATTCCTTTCGAGTTTGACTATTATCCTGACCGCATAATTGAAAGGTTAAATGTGTATAGAGTGTTACAAGCGATAGGATGTCGATTTCATTGTGCTTAATAATACCCAGCATCCCATCAGGCTTTTTGCTTTCGATGAAATCAAAGTAAATCATCGGGGCTAAATAGCCTGGGATATCGTCAATTCTCTCGACACCTAATATCTCTTTTTCAACAACAGCTAACTTAATGCGGTCAAGTTTATGTTTCCAAAGCCTCCTAGCTGCATGAAATAAGTCAAAATGACCAAATGCTGGGAGCTTTGGGACATGATCGCGGACAAGTGTGTGCCTAGTTTTTACTTGCGGCCAATCAAAGGATTTTCCGTTATACGTCACAAGTGTTTTATAGTTCACTTTCTCAAGAAAACTTTGGTATAAGGGTACCTCTGCGCCTGGATTTGGGAGAATATGCTGCCTTAACACTAGGTGCGTGCCTGTTACGCTGGCATAGCCTAGTAAAAAAATTGAGTTCCCGACTCCTCCTCCCAGTCCGGTAGTTTCTGTATCAAAAAAGAATAGTTCCTCCGCTTTGTGCCCGGAAGCTGAGAGCGGATGATTAATTGATAGGTTATTCCATAGATTAACGGCGGTTAGAAAATCTTGAAAATAATAATGACCATGCTTTTGACTCAGTGGGTATTTCACTTCACGAATCAGACAATAATTTTGATCAAAGTAATATGGAAACACATTTTCCTCACGCCAAAGGTCCAGATAAGGGACTTCAAAGTCAACAGCTTTATAATTTGGTTCTTCCTTTTGAACTTCCGCTGTTATATGTGACTTTAGTCGTTTTAGTTTATTTTTTAAGGACATCATTACACTTCCTTTTTCACCTGGGAAGAGTATAAGAAGGAATCAATAATGTTTAAGGCATCTTTTTTTGCCAATTCACTTATAGTATCTGTTCCAATGCAAGATGGACATCCAGATTCACATAAGCAGTTTGAAATCATTTTTTTCGTTTCCATAAATACTTCATCCATTCCACTATAAATCTTCTCACTTAAACCGACTCCTCCGGGATAACGGTCATAAAAAAATATCGTTGGCTTTTCATTATGGTCTGCTTTTACTTGTGGAATAACATGTATATCTTGGGGATCCGCCATTACAAATAATGGGGCGATGTGATTTAGTGCATGTGCAGCACTTACTAGTCCTTGTTCTAACCTTTCATTCCCCATCTTTACAAATGAATCCTTTAACGATATCCACGAGGCATTAGTGTGAAGTTCCTCCTCTGGAAGGTAAATTGGCCCTGACCCTATATTTTCATGCGTTTCAAATTTAATCTTTTTGAAAATAGTTGCCATTGCCCGAACACTTACATCACCGTAACCTGTCTCTACTTCATCATGCTGATTTAGTTTATCAACTTCCAGCACTTTTAATTGAACCGCTAGATTTGCATCAGTAAAATAATCAACATCAACTTCACGAACAAATGCCTTTTTCTCATCCCAATCTAACTTTTCTACTTGGAACTGTCTTCCTTGATGCAAATAAATAGCTTCGTCATGAAGAAGTGTCATCGCTGAGAAACGGTCCATTTCACCAATTACTTTAACATTTGCGACATCTGACTGGTCGACAATAATAACATTTTCCTGGGAAGCCGAGCGCAAGCTGATGTTATGCGCCGGGAATGAGTCATTCATCCAAAACCATTTTTCTCCATTCTGGTAAAGAATCCGCTCTTCTGTTAAGTATTCTAGTAATTCTTCCGTACCGACATTGCCAAATTCCTCACCAGCTTTAAACGGCAGCTCATAAGCAGCACACTTCATATGGTCAATTAAGATGATTAGATTATCTGGATTTATTCTCGCGGTTTCAGGACTTTTATTAAAAAAATATTCAGGATTCTGGATAATGTATTGATCAAGCGGACTCGAGCTTGCCACCATGATGACAAGAGCTTCCCCATGTCTCCTCCCCGCTCTCCCTGCCTGCTGCCATGCACTCGAAATCGTGCCGGGATATCCTGTCATAATACATACCTGTAACTGGCCAATGTCTACGCCAAGTTCGAGTGCATTAGTACTGACAACTCCATAAATTTCA
Source organism: Bacillus sp. MRMR6 (assembly GCF_001940785.1). Taxonomy (GTDB): domain Bacteria; phylum Bacillota; class Bacilli; order Bacillales; family Cytobacillaceae; genus Neobacillus. The sequence goes on along the minus strand of NZ_MSLS01000008.1, from coordinate 154,804 downwards.
CCCGAACGAAGACCTTTCTCAATCTTCCTCCTTTCTGTTGGCAGATACCCGCCTCGATAACCCATTATCGATTTTGAACCTAACTGATTTTTCACCAGTTCCTGCAGGTAGGTTAAGATAATTTCAACACGAACTCTACTCCTGGCAAATACAATGGTTTGAATTTTATTTTTTAAAAGTTCACCAGCAATTTTCCTAACCTCAAGGGTCGCACTTCTCCTGATGTTCAAGGGTTTATTTACAATTGGCGGATTATAAAACAGAAAATGTTTCTTTCCGCTTGGGGCTCCATTATTATCAATCAGCTGCATTTTTTCCTCGGTCAATGCTTCCGCCAGTTCAAGTGGATTTGCAATGGTAGCAGATGTACAAATAAAAATTGGATTGCTGCCATAATAATGACAAATCCGTTTTAAACGGCGAATAACATTGGCTACATGACTTCCAAAAACACCTCGATAGGTATGAAGTTCATCTATTACAACAAAATTTAGGTTTTCAAAGAGAGAAACCCATTTTGTATGATGGGGCAGAATAGCAGAGTGAAGCATATCTGGATTCGTTATCACAACATGTCCCGCTTTTCGTACCTTTTGGCGGATGTTCGCAGGTGTATCGCCATCATATGTATAACTATTAATATCCACCCCAGCTGCCTGGATGATTTCATTTATCTCACTTTTTTGGTCCTGGGCGAGTGCCTTAGTTGGAAACATATAAAGTGCCCTTGAGCTAGAGTTTAATAGGATGGATTGAAGAATAGGAAGATTATAACAAAGGGTTTTTCCAGAAGCAGTGGGAGTGACTGCAACGATACTATTCCCCTTCATAATCTCTTTATATGCCGATGATTGGTGGGTATAAAGTTTGTCAATTCCCCTGCTTTGAAGGGAAGTTTTAATAGCTGGGTGTAAATCATCTGGCAAACCTACAGTTTGGGCTTCCTTCGCATCTATTGTCTTCCAATCTACAATATTTTCATTAAACTTTTCATTTATTTTTAAGTCTGCCAGAATATTCTGCAGATTTTTCTTTAATTTCATGGGTCTCACCTCAACTCTATTCTAGCGAATGAACGTTCGGATAAAAAGTATAATCGATAAAATTCTAATAGGAAAATTTTGTTAAGAATATTTAACTAGTTTAACTAGAAAAACAAATGATAAGATAAACGTTATTCTGTTACAATAGAATAAGGCATTTTTATTTAGTCTGTGGAGGCGGAGAATGAAATGAGGATGGAAGAGATTAAGAAAGTGCTTTCTGAATTCACTCTATTTAGAGACTTAGATAACTATGAATTAGGAAAGATTGCAGATATCTCGATAACGAGAGAATGGAAAAAACAGAGTCATGTTTTTTTACAAGGTGATCCGCTAGAAAACGTTTATTTTATATATGATGGAAAGATAAAGATATATAAAAGTGATATAAATGGAAAAGAGCAGATTGTTGCTATTGCAAAAAAAGGTGAGATGTTCCCTCATGTTGGATTCTTTAGAAAAGGAGAATATCCAGCATATGCAGAAGTCCTTGAGCCATCTACACTTATAGCCGTTCCGATTTCTAAATTCGAGGGAGTTCTAATTGAGAATCCCAATCTATGTATAAAAGTGTTTAAAGTCCTGGGTGAGAAGATTGTTGATTTACAAAATCGTCTCGAAGAACAGATCCTTAACAATACATATGAACAGATTGTTAAACTTTTAATCCGGCTTGGACAGAAGCACGGGAAAGAATCAGCAGATGGAACCATCCTGCTCAAATCAGAATTTACAAATAAAGATCTTGCAAATATGATTGGAACTACCCGTGAAACGATTAGTAGAACACTGACAAAAATGAAAAAAGACGAAATCATCGAAGTAGATGATTCAGGTAATATGATTTTAGACATAGATGTCTTACTTGAAGAGATACATTTACTATAGTAATAAAAACCCGCAACTTTTGCATATAATGGTTTACTAATGAGGTGCAAAACGGTAATTCACATAGCAAATCACCATAAATTTCACATCACCATTCACAGTATATCTGACATTCAAAAGGCTTAGAGATGAAAAAATATCTTTAAGCCTTTCTTGTCGTTTCTTTTTTCACTAAAGCACCAATTAACACAATAAAAATCTAAATTATATACAAAATTCCTTTATTTTCAAGCATACTTCATTGAATTTATCAGTTTCTTCATAATTTAGAAGATGTCCTGAGTTTTCAAACCAAACCAGTTCTTTTTTGGAACATTCCAAAGTATTAAAGTATTGTTCCACCAATTGAAAAGGAGTTTGATAATCATATTTACCAACTAAAAACCATACAGGAACCTCTAATTCTGTAATTGTTTCTAAGAAGTTTAGTTTCACTAGCTCTTGCCATAAAGCATCCAATGAAAATTTTCCAGATCTCATGTAACTCATCCAATCTATTATTGTATATTCTGTTGCAAATAACATATTAGAATAAATCAGATTATACATAGTTACACCAACAAAAGAGCCTCCAAACTTTGTTAACCACTTTCTTTGAATGTCTAAATAATTTAAATCATTTGGATTAAACTCAACTTCGCTTAATTCTTTTAGTGCTTTTTTATTTTTCAAGTCGTTTGCTTTACGTAAAGTATAATCATAGGAGATTTTCTCGCCGTCTTTCATATTTACAACTTGACCAATACCTATGTAGGCATGAATTAATTCTGGTACTTTTTTTACCGTTAATATACCAAGAACCGTCCCCCAAGAGTGACCAACTAAAAATATTTTTTCTTGATTAAACCGTCCTAAAAGATATGTTACTAATTCAACTGTATCGTTAACCATATTTTCAATCGTAAGGTCTTCTTTTCTGATATTTTTAGTGTACGATAATCCTGCTCCTCTTTGGTCCCAATTGATAACAGTGAAATTTTTTTCTAAATTACTTTGAAATTTTGGAGCAAACCCAATTTGTGCTGTACCTGGTCCTCCGTGCAAAAATAACATTAGTGGATTATTTACATTTTCTCCCCTAATTAGTATTGATTGATTAAGTCCACCAATAATTACATTTTCTAATACTGAGATTGACTTATATTTACTATTAATCTTTTTTGTTTTTCTGCTAAACATATTTTAATTCTTCTCCCTTCATCTAATTTTATTTAGATATGAAACGATTATTACTCACCTTTTATTATTACATTACTTCCTTGATAGCGGATTAAGTTCTTACTAAATTTTAACAAAATATCCAATACACCTTCTTTTAAATTTGTCGCTGTTAAACTTGATTGTTGATTTCCTCCAATTAACAAGTGCAAAAAACAACAATAACCTTTAACAGTGCCTTGAATTTTATGAGCACGTCAATTAGTATCAGTTTTAACAAAGGAATTCGTAGATTGACAAAAATTTCTGTCAATCTATTAAAAGTGGGTGAATGATCGTCCTATCGTCTTCAATTTCCAAAAAACCTTTTATATCAATACAAAAAAACAGTCCAATTCCGTTGCGAATTGGACTGCTAATTAGTGTTCTATGCAATCGAAAACCGAACCCGTTAAGCCGTGGATACGGCTTTTTTTGAAAGAATCAGAGTTCCTACTTTGATTAATCCACTAATCAAGTGAAGAAGGGGTTAACTCATATTCTCGAATGTCTTTGCGTGGCTTTCCATTTTCATATAGCTGTTTGCACCTCTAAAGTAAACCTTTATTTTGCATACCGCGGGTTTTGATTACTATATTAGACGGTAGCCAGATTTAGCATATCTGCCATATCCTCTTGTGCTGTTCCGATCAACTTTAGATTAAAAGTATCTTGAAGAACTTGTAACACACCTTCTGAAATGAATTCTGGGGGTTTTGGGCCAATTCGAATATCCTTTATTCCTAGACTAAACAATCCTAGTAGAATAGCAACTGCCTTTTGTTCGAACCATGATAACACGATACTAACTGGGAGTTCATTAATTTCGCAGCCAAATGCTTCAGCAAGTGCCATAGCAATCTTGACTGTAGACCCCGAATTATTACACTGTCCTAAGTCTATGTAGCGAGGAATGTTTGTACCAGGCACTACACCGTAATCAACATCATTAAAACGGAATTTCCCGCAAGAAGTGGTCAAAATCACAGCTTCTGGTGGTAAAGATGTTGCAAGTTCACGGTAATAATCTCCACCTTTTCCTGGCGCATCACATCCCGCAATAACAAAGAAACGCTTAATTTTTCCAGCCTTAACTGCTTCAATTACCTCTGGTGCTAATCCCAGAACCGTTTCATGGTGAAAGCCTGTAAGCAATGTCTCATCTGAATGAATATTAGCTTCTGGTAATTGTAAGGCTCTTTCAATTATTGGGGAAAAGTCATCATTGATTATTTTTTCAACGTTTTCTAGACCTGCCACTTCATAAGTGAACATTCTGTCAGCGTATGTTCCTTTAATCGGCATAACACAGTTTGTTGTCGCTAGAATGGCACCTGGAAACTTCTCAAACAATCTGCGTTGATCATACCAAGCCTTTCCAATATTCCCTTTTAGATGAGGATATTTCTTCAATGCAGGGTAGCCATGGGCCGGAAGCATTTCAGAATGGGTATAGATATTAATGCCTTTACCATCTGTCTGCTTTAATAATTCTTCCAAAGCAAATAGATTATGTCCTGTAACCACGATTGACTTACCTTCAATTTTGTTTTGACTAACTCGAATTGGTTCAGGGATACCTAGTAGCTTTGTATGTGCCTCGTCTAACATTTCCATTACACGAACAGTTGCCTGGCCCACTTTCATTGCCATATTGATGTGTTCTTGAACATTAAAGTTAGAGTTCGTCAAGGTCAAATAAAGTGCTTCATGAGTTGTAGCATCGACAAACGCATCCGTATACCCCAGCTGATTTGCATGGGTACGATATGCTGCTATCCCCTTTAATCCAAAAATAATCGTATCTTGCAAACTTGCAATCGTCTCATCCTTACCGCAAACACCTACTACAGTACAACCGCCATTTGGAGTTTGTTCACACTGATAACAAAACAAATTTATTTCCTCTCCTTCTCTTTTAACAATGATATTAGGATACAAATTACCAACATTATTTAATGTGACATAAGTCACCTTAAATACAGTTGTAATAAATCGTTCATAAATTTGTCTCGAAATTTTGTCGAGCACCTATTTAGCTTAATAGGCATATGTTATGATGAAGAATTTTGGAAAGAGAGGGATTAACAATGTCTTCGATGCTTCCAGGTGATCAAAATAACAATAAAAAAAATAAACCAGAGCCATTTGGAGAAATATTCAGGTCGATGAACGATTTTTTTCATGAAAAACCAATAAAAGGCTTTTTGCAAACCATCGATGATTTTTTCAAGAGTCCATTTCCTAATGGAGCATTCACGGTAGAAACCCAAGAAAAAGCAGAAGAGTTCATTATCACAGCACAACTTCCGGGTATTAAAAGAGAGCAGATCCAACTGAATATTTTAAGAAACTATATCACGATATCGGTAGAAAATAATGAAATAGAAACCGCTGAAGACAAGTATGCTCAAGTGTTCCAACAGAAATTATCTAGACAGCAATCCTCAAGAACTATTTCTCTGCCGCAGCCAATTATTGAAAATAAAGTAAAAGCCTCTTACCGTGATGGGTTATTACAAATTCGCATCCCAAGAGAAAAAGGAAAAACCATTACAATAGAGGAATAACATGGGTAAATATTTATCGACAAATACCAACAAATAGAAGATCTTGGCGTTCGCCAAGATCTTAAGGCGAGTGCCATAGTTTTTCTTAAGCGTTGGGAGGTATAAATTTTAAAACATTTATACCTTCCTATTAGCAAATAAAGACGGCTTCCGCCGTCTTTTCAATTTTTTATGTTTTAAAGATCCCCCCAAACCCTTTGACGAGCGAAGTAACTTGGGTAACAGCGTTCATCATTTGTCCTGCAGTATTAACCATTTTATTTAGATCTACTGTACCGTCCTGAGATTTAAAAGAGTTCATAAAAGATTTTACCCCTCCAGGCTGTTTTACGGCCCAATTTTGTTTTGGATAGGGGTTCATATATGGATAAGGATTTGCTGAAAAATAAGGATTAGTCATCTTTTCTTCGCTTGGCTGAAGTGGATTTTGAAACAGAAATTGAGCATCCTTATGAGGAACCTGTTGTGCATTATATTGATATGGATGCGATGGTCCTTGTTGATAATTTGGGGCAAATGTCTGGTAAGGCTGTTGTGGGTAGTACGGATTTTGCTGCTGAAATGGATACATAGAGTAGTTTGATAGATTTGGCTGGTACGGGTTTGGCTGACGAAATTGGTCCCCCGGATAGGCAGAGACTCCAGACATCATTTGCCCTGGATATCCATGATTGACATAGTGATTTTGTTTTTTCTTACCAAACATGGGCAAACATCTCCTCCGCATTTTCATTACTACACAATATGTGTGGGCAATGAAATTGGTGCATATCTTAACATTAAATACAATGTCAAAAACCAGAGAAATTTGTCTAAAGTTTAAATATTTGAAAAACTAGATATCATGTCTTTTCATGTTACGATAAAAAAAATGATGAAGGAGGAGTTTATTTTGCCCATTCGCGTTTTAAAAAGCAAATTTATTCAAAGTCGGGAATACAACACTGAAGATGTAAACGAACTATTGGATTTTGCAAGGAAAGCCTACATTCATAATGAAATCGACATTAAAGAATATCGACTCTTTATTCGTGAACTCGAAGCACAAGGCGCAGTGGTACCTGAAAATTACAAAGAAGTCTCCCTCATCGAAAATTCATAACTAACAAAAAGAGATGCACTTGCTGCATCTCTTTTTTATTAATCTAATTCCTTTAGTACTTCACGCAAAAAGAAATCGACCGTACGCTGTGTATTTAAAAAAATGGAACGGCTAGTTTTTGGAAAAAACGCCTGAATGGATAATTGTTCAATATGTTCAGTAGTGGTATCAATTTGTTTGGTGTGAAGATGTTTTTTGGGGTTGTTTTTCAACCATGTCTTCATGCTGATACTCCAATGATCGCATACTTCTTTCACCTCATTAGCAAAGGGTTTGATTACAGTATAGAAATCAGCTTCGTTCCCTTTCTCTCTTGCCGCTTGAAAGGTATCTAGAAAGAAATGATTATAATTGATTAGTTTTTTTGTTAATTCCGTTATTTTATCAGACATGTAAAAACTCCTCATACAAAATAAAAAGTAGCTTTTCATTTCTAAAGCTACTTTAATCGATTAGTATTATTTTATCGTTTATTAAAAGCCCATTTCAAGTTTTAGCTCTCGTGTTACTTGTTTATGTGACTCAAGTTCTCCTGAATTTTCATTTATTCTCTCTATACTTTTTTCAATATTGGATAATCTATTTTCTGATTTAGAGATTTTACTTAACTCTTCATCATTTAATTTATTGCGAAGGTCTGAGAAAGATGCCTCAAGAACCAACTCCAAATCTTCCAATTGGTCGTATATATCTGTTAGCATAGATAGCAGCTTTTCCTTATCGGGTATTGCTTTATCCATTTTTTGTACCCTCCTCGCTTTTATATACCTAGGTATTCTCTATCTTTTTATAGCTTCCTTCAGACATGACAAAACTAGAAGAGATTCGTCAAAGAAAGTGTCTATCCATCAATTAACATTTTCAATTTCGACATGATCCTATATCGAATTAAATAGCAGATAATCGCACAAGCTAATCTAGGGAGGTGTTAAAGATGTCAAAAAAGAGCAGACACAATAAGAAAACCCCTACAGCTGGTGCTTTAGAACCAGAAAAAAAAGTGGGCTATGGCGATAAAAAGCTTGAAGGTCCAAATCGACCAGCCGAATAAATCAAAGACAAAAAGCAAGGACTTCCTTGCTTTTTTACAATTTCTTGATATCCAAAACCTTATGAAGCAAAGCCATTAATTCTAGCTGATTAATCTTTTCATAATACCAATCAGTTAAATGGATGGGATGCCGATGGCGGGCAGCAAAATGTAACCAAATCGGGTTAATTTTACGTTGCTTACTCCAATCCTCATATTCATGTTGATGATGCACAATAATTGGAAAGGCGGCTCGTAAGATAGGAGACTTCCGAGTGGTTCTTAGTTTGAAATATTGTTCGTAATCACGTCGTGACCCGGTATGAGGAGTTTTTTCAGCAAACTCATAAAAATAAGGAAAAAGGCGCGGATGAGTTAATATCTTTGCAAGTCTCTTTCCTAGATTTATCCGCTTCGATAGCGATCTAAATCCATTTACACTTGCCCCATAAACCTCTCCCCCAAGAGTCGGAAATAATACACAACTAAAATGGAGCCAATCTTGAAAATTAAAAATAGCCGAGTGAAAGACTTTTTTCTTATAGATAGGATGAAGAATGACAGGTTTATGTATCACATTTTGTTCATTAATAATTAAGGCAGTAGTTAACCGTTCACGATCTTTTTCTTTCCAATACTTATTCCACTCTGCCTGGATAAAAGTAGATACCTGAAAATAGGGCAGAAGATGAAACATAGGAGACTGTATTTTCGTCGAATATTGATAGATGAGTAATTGTGGAAAAACATCCTGAAAGATTAACCAATTTGCTCGTTCATAGGTAAGGAATAGTTGTCTTCTTGTCTGTGGCTCTAATACACCTTCAAAAAAATGGTCTTTAAGGTCGCACATATTCCAGCCGCCATTCCTTGAAACCATGCTTGCCAGAAATGACCAAATAATATCAGGATTTTTTTTGAAATATCTAAAATAAGCATCTGTTCTCGAGATGTTATCCATATTTTTCTGAGTGGTTTCGGCCTTTATTTGACTAATTAACTCGTTCTCCTGTATTGTAAGATGATTCATATTTTTCTTCCTTAATTAAGTAGTTTTTTAGATTTAAATAAATCTCTATCATTAGAGTGTGTTGTCTAAATATTTTTATACACCTTAATTTGCGAAGATTTGGTATGATAGGTTATAGCTTGTGAGGTGCATGGTATGAAGTTTAACTACCCTAATGGAAAAAAGTATGTTCAAAAAAATTCACTTTCTAAGCCTGTGTCGAACAGTACAAAAGACCATTCCTATAGTAATAGAGGAATGACACTTGAAGAGGATTTAAATGAAACAAACGAATTTTACCGTGAAAGAAAGATTGCTGTCATCCATAAAAAACCAACACCTGTACAAATCGTTAAGGTAGACTATCCAAAACGAAGTGCGGCAGTTATTAAAGAGGCATATTTTAAACAAGCATCAACTACGGACTACAATGGCATATATAAAGGAAGATATATTGACTTTGAGGCAAAAGAAACTAAAAATCCGACATCCTTCCCTTTACAAAATTTCCATGAACACCAAATAAAGCATATGGAAGAAGTAATAAATCAAGACGGTATCTGTTTTGTTATTCTTCGGTTTTCAAAATATGAACAAGTGTATCTCCTTGAAGCGAGACATTTATTATCTTTTTGGAGGAGAATGGCCACTGGCGGAAGAAAATCAATTACGAAGGAAGAAATTGAAGAGCATGGATTTTTAATTCCACTTGGATTTCAGCCTCGAATTGACTATATTAAAGTAATAGAAGCAATTATCCAATCATACAAAAGGTAATGTTAGCGGAAGTTAGAAAGGATGGAATACATTATGGCAGATCAATTTCAATCAAGAGAGGAGCGCCGGAAAAAACTCCAAACCAAGGGTAAACAAAAAACGAAGAAAAAACCAAAGGGACTTGTAAAGAAATTTCTTCTCATTCTTGTAATACTTGGAATCATTGGACTACTAGCCGGTGTTGGAACTTTTGCCTATCTTGTAAAAGATACTCCTAAGCTTGACCCGAAATTATTAAAAGATCCCATCTCTTCAAAGATACTAGATATGGATGGGGAGTTAATTACCGAGGTAGGAGCAGAAAACAGGGAATATGTAAACTATAAAGAAATACCGAAGCTTGTTGAAGAAGCTGTTTTAGCAGTTGAGGATGTTCGTTTTTATAAACACCATGGTTTAGACCCCATCCGCCTTGGCGGTGCGGTTATTGCCAATTTCCGTAATGGATTTGGTTCAGAGGGAGCAAGTACAATTACCCAGCAGGTTATTAAAAACTCTTTCTTAACACCTGAAAAAACGATTAAACGGAAAGTTCAAGAAGCATGGTTAGCTTATCAGCTGGAACAACAATATACCAAGCATCAAATTTTTGAAATGTACGTAAATAAAGTTTTTGTATCAGAAAATAGTCATGGTCTTGCAACAGCTGCAAAAATTTATTACGGTAAAGAATTAAAGGATTTAACACTACCTGAAGCCGCACAGCTTGCTGGAATGCCTCAGAGTCCAAATAATTATAATCCTTTTAATTATCCGGATTTAGCTGAAAAGAGACGTAATATCGTTCTTACCTTAATGGAGCAGCATGGTTTCATATCAAAGGCTGAGATGGATGAGGCTAAGAGTGTCGCTGTCACCGCCACCCTCGTTAAGGAAGAAAATCGTAACCGCGACGAAAAACCTTTTGATTCATTTGTAGATGCTGTCATAGATGAGGTAAAAGAGCAGGGTGACTTCGATATCTTTTCAGATGGCTTAACCATTTACACAACACTTGATAGCAATGCACAATTATATGTGAACACTATTTTAAACACAAATGAGGTCATTAATTATCCGGATGATCAATTTCAAGCAGGGATTACCTTACTTGATACAAAAACAGGGGAAATCAAGGCACTTGGCGGTGGAAGAAATCAACAGGTTAAACGAGGATTTAACTATGCAATAGACACAAAGCGTCAACCTGGTTCTACCATCAAACCAATACTTGATTATGGCCCAGCGATTGAATACCTTCAATGGGGTACGTATCAAACAATTGATGATAAACCAATTACTTACTCATCTGGAAAAGAGTTTGGAAACTGGGATAATAAATACATGGGGAAAATGTCCATCAGAACGGCCCTGCAATTGTCTAGAAACACTCCTGCAGTTCAAGCACTACAGGAAGTGGGATTAGATAGAGCGAAAGACTTTGCTGTTAGTCTAGGTATCCCACTGGATGAGATTTTTGAATCTTATGCTATTGGAGGCTTTAAAACAGGCGTATCTCCATTAGAAATGGCTGGAGCTTACAGCGCCTTCGGTAATAACGGGTTTTATACTGCACCACATGCGGTTAAGAAAATTAAGCTCCGTGATGGTACCGTTATTGACACCGCACCTGAAGCAAAGATTGTTATGAAGGATTACACAGCCTTTATGATCACGGATATGTTAAAGAGTGTACTCGTATCACCTGGGACAGGTACAAGAGCAAAAGTGCCAGGACTACCAATTGCAGGCAAGACGGGGACTACCAATTATACCGCAGAAGAATTGAAAAAATGGAATATTGCGAGCAGCAGCTCCGTTCCTGATTCATGGTTTACAGGCTATACAACCAACTATACTGCATCTGTGTGGACAGGATATAGTGATCGCTCTACCCCTATTACTGGCCAAAATAAAAATATTGCACAGGATATATTTAAAAATGTAATGGCTCATGTATCAAAAGATATTGAAACAGCTGATTTCCCTGTTCCAGATAGTGTTGAACGAGTTCGTGTTGAGAAAGGCTCCATGCCCCCAGTATTGGCTGGAGAATTTACACCTGAGAATGAGGTTATTACGGAATATGCTGTAAAAGGGCATGCACCTAAAACGGTCTCAAATAAGTATAATAAACTCGAGTCCCCTGTAAATCCACAAGCAACGTATAATGTGGAAAAAAATGAAATCATTTTGACATGGGAACATAACAATCCAACAAATGTAGAAATTCAATTTGAAGTCACAATCACTGACACGACTGGACAACAAAAACAATCAACTGTTGCTGATAAAACAATCACGGTTAAGAACCCAGCTCTAGGAGCTAAATATACGATTACAATCGTTGCTATAAGCGGGGAGAAAAGAAGTGATCCGGCATCTGCCACCATCGAAATACCAAAGCCAAACATTGAGCAAGATGAAAAAGAAAATGATGAAAAAGAGGAAGATGGTAATGGATCCGGCGGCGATGGCCAGGGTGACGGGACTGATGAAGGTGATGCTGGCACTACCACACCTACAGATGGTTCTGGAGATAGCGCCGGACGTGGAAATGGCAGCGGAAAAAGAGGAACTTAATAAACGGTTTATAATAAAAGCGTCTAGCCGATTGGCTTAGACGCTTTTTTCAATGCCATTTTCTTAGCATATAGTTTTTCCTGCTCGATCATTAACTCTGAAAGCTGGCGGTAGGAATGAAACAAATTAGGCCTAGCAATAACAAAACTTAATCTTTCTTCCAGATTAAACGGCTTTATTATAAGATTATTGGTTGTGATTGGTTTCGCTCCTAGAATCGGTTCCTCATTTGACCAGAACAAGAATTGGATGAATATAGCAAGCCCCCTTTTCATACCTTCTGTCGTGTTTTGCTGATCACGATTCCGGTAAAAGGACTCAAGTGGTGTTTTAACCTCTGCCCACTCGCTTAACAGTTTTATGATACTTTCATTTACGTCTGCTGGGATACCCTCAGCCATACCATCCACGGAGGCAAAAGTAATCTGACTATCCATTACCATCAGCCCGTTTCTTCATCCGCTTGTTTCCTTCACGGCAAAGTTCTAGTAACGGACAGCTTGGACATTGTGGATTTTGAGATTTACAGTGATATCTGCCAAAAAATATCAGTCGATGGTGAGTCACTCCCCATTCATCCTTTGGAACCTTTTTCATTAAGGTTTTTTCTACTTCCAGTACAGAATCCTTCCAACGGCAGATGCCTAACCGTTTACTTACTCTATCAACATGTGTGTCTACAGCAATCGCTGGGATATTATAAGCAACTGAAACAACTACATTTGCCGTTTTTCTGCCCACACCAGGAAGCTTAGTTAACTCATCACGATCTCGAGGTATTTCTCCATTATATTCATTTATTACTAGACGACAAAGGCTTTGAATGTTCTTTGCTTTATTCCGATATAAACCTATGGAACGAATATCGGTTTGTAGTTCCTCGAGCGAAACGTTTAGGTAGTCCTCTGGAGTTTTATATTTTTCAAATAAGCTCTTAGTCACTTTGTTGACAAGGACATCTGTACATTGCGCAGATAGTGCAACTGCTATTACTAGTTCAAAAGGGTTGGAATGATTTAGCTCACAATGAGCGTCTGGGAACATTTCCCCCATTTGATCAAGACAATAACGAATTTGTGTATTATTCAACATCTATTTCACCTGCCTTAAATAATCATAACAAAACGAGAGAATGTTGATCCCCTCGTTTCATTTATTGCTCTAGCCAATTATAGAATGGGACTGATGTACTTTGCTTAGGTTCTTCCTGTTGTTGACGGGGAAGCTGTTGGTTCTGACGGAACTTTTTCCCTTGATTTTTAGCTTGTTCAATCGTTTTGATACCATTTTTCTTCCATTCAAATAAAATACGATCAATGTAACGAAAATTCAATTTTCCAGACATAACAGCTTCACGTAATGCCGCCTTAATTATTTTGGGATCATGATTATCATCATCCATCCACATTGCAAGGGATTCACACTCAAATGGCGAAAGAGGACGGCCAAATTCCTTTTCAAAACAAGTATATAAATCTGTTTCTTCACCTTGTTTACTCACGTCATTACTATTCTTGCTATTCAATAAAAATTGCTCAACCAGCCTTTCCCATAAGGGTTTTACTGTATATTTTTCATAGCGAATTCCATCGGGTGAATACTGATCCATAATCTCAATACACCCTTTTTGTATCAGCCTTCTTAGCATTTCGTTACAATCTGAAACGGAAACGGTCATTCTTGATGACAGCTCTTCCGGAGTTGGAAAATCGTGTCCTTTTTCTAAAAAAGAAATAATATTTAATAATAGAACAAGTTCATATTCATTCAGGTTCAATTTACGATACTCAGACAAAAGAATAGAAGGAATTGAAATATTACCTTCCTGAATCCAGGCTAATATGTTTGTTTTCATCTTCAGACACCTCCTGCCTAGTATAACATGAACAACCTCACTAAGTAAGTGGATGAACAATCCAACTATTCTTTGATGCAACAAAAAGCCTGCTCATAGCAGACTTTTTGTCTATAAACATATTAAGCTTGTTTAGATTCGACAAATTGGTGGATTCTTGCAACGGCTTGTTCCAACTGGTCAAGTGAAGTTGCATAAGAAAGGCGAATATTATCTGGAGTTCCAAATCCTGAACCTGGGATTACTGCTACCTTGGCCTCAACAAGCAAGGCTTCAACAAAAGCATCAACATCCTCATATCCTGTTAATTTGGCAGCCTGTTTAACATTTGGATAAAGATAAAACGCACCTTGTGGTTTTACACAGGTAAAACCAGGGATCGCTGTTAATTTACTGTAGATGATTTCCAATCTTTCTTCAAAGGCTTGACGCATTACAGCCACAGGCTCCTGGGGACCGTTATACGCTGCAATGGAAGCATATTGGGCAGTTGTTGTTGGGTTCGAGGTACTGTGACTGGCAAGGTTCGTCATGGCTTCAATAATCTCTTTGTTACCAGCCGCATAACCTATACGCCATCCCGTCATCGAATGAGATTTTGAAACACCGTTTACGATGATGGTTTGTTCCCTTAACTCAGGGGAAAGCTGTGCAATTGAAACATGTTTGTTCTCGCCGTAAATAAGCTTTTCGTAAATCTCATCAGAAACAATTAGAATATCGTGTTCCAAGCAGATTTTTCCTAATTCACTTAATTCCTCCTCAGAATAGATAACCCCAGTTGGGTTACTTGGAGAATTGATAATAATGGCTCTTGTTTTATCTGTAATCGTGTCAGCCAACTGTTCAGGCGTAATTTTGAAACTATTACTTTCTAAACCCTCGACATAAACAGGAACTCCACCTGCTAATTTCACTTGTTCAGGATAACTTACCCAATAAGGTATTGGAATTATGACTTCGTCTCCCTCATTTAAAAGCACTTGAAACAATGTGTAAAGTACATGTTTTGCTCCATTCCCTACAATAATTTCATTCATATTATAGTGAATGTTTTGGTCTTGTTTAAACTTTGAAATAATGACTTTCTTTAATGCAGGTAAACCAGCTGAAGGTGTATACTTCGTATGCCCTTGCTCCATCGATTGAACCGCAGCGTCTAAAATATGCTGTGGAGTATTAAAATCAGGCTCACCTGCACCCAAACCAATTACATCTACACCCTGTTCTTTTAACTCTTTTGCCTTTGCCGTAATCGCTAATGTTGTGGATGGCGTGAGGGATAAAACCCTGTTTGCTAATTTAACTTCCATTTCTATTTCTCTCCTATCTCCAGTGAAGCTATAAATTTTCAATTTTTTTGAGCCATTCACCTGTTTTAAAGTGAACATAATAATAATTTATTAAATTATTTTCTGAACGATAATAAATTTCCCATAAAGGAATTTCATTTTCCATACCCAATCTTACCGATATTACTTTTTTGGGTTTTTTTTCTTCCATAAGCCTTTGAACCGCCTCTGATTCACTCAGCCCATTCTTAGCCTTTTCGGTTATCACTTTCTCACTCTTTTCGGGTATCCATACAATGATCTCTTCACCATTCTCATCTATACCTTCAATGATATTAATCACTTCGAGACCATTATAGATATGAAAATCTAGAACCTTACTTAGGTTAACTTCCTTATCTGCTAAACGAATAGCCCGCTGTTCTGCTTGTTTTACAGGTTCTACTGCACTCAAATAAACCTTTGTGAATAGACCTATTAATAATAAAATAAATATTATAAAAATAACTATTAACTTCTTCATCAGATTCCACTTCTTTATGTACGATAGATAGAAAAAATCGCTTTATTTTGATCCTCTTGATCTAAAGCTAGACCAAACATAAGATCCTTTTCTTTTAGCGTCCTATTCAATGCATCAACTATTTTATATAAGTCTGGACCATGTTGTATTTTTACAGTTGTTAACACTTCAATTTTTGATTCCATATATTACCCTCCTCGTCCCATATAGCAATACCAGGGGACTTATCTTCTAAATTATTATAACAGGTGTCGACAAATAAATAACTGTAGATGTCAGATTTTTTTGGATTTTTTTGACCGCTTGGGAGTTATTTGCTGTTTTTACTTTGACTTCTCTTTTTTAAAGGTAAAGACCTCATAGTTTGCTTCCGTGAACTTTACTGTAATTGTCCCATGCTTTTTAGTAAATAAGATTTCAGACCATGTGTCTTGTAAATCGTTGATAATATCGGGATCGGGTTGGTGGTTTTCTGATTCAAACAAAATTGAAATTTGTGGGTTTATATATTGTATGAATCGTTCGGATATGGAATCTTCCTTTGCCCAGTTAGGTATTTTAAAAATATTGATATTAACTAAATTTTTGTTATTTAATAAGATTTCCTCTGCACGGTGACTAGATGAATTCATAAGAAAGAGGCGATGCTTAAGAAAATTCAATGTAAAATCCAATCCTTCATTTTTCCCATCCCCTGAAAATAATACTTCTATCGATAGGTCAGGGAAAAGTTCAGACTTCATCCCTGCTTCCCAAGCTGCTATCTTAACCTCATTTCCAATGGACATACTACCGTTCAATTGAGTTAAGCTTTGAGGTGTAGTGAAAATTTCTTTGACATTATAAGATGAAATGATTTGATTAATTGAATCAAATGTCAGATTATCAGATTTGGTCATAATGATAGATTGGATTTGCTGGATTTTATAGAGTGTAAGCAACTTTTTCAATTCATCTAATGTGTCCTTACCACCAACATTCACCAAAATATTCTCTCCATTTGGTCCTTGAATCAGGGTAACTTCTCCGTTGGATAGTCCAAAAAAGGTGACAGCCATCTCGTGGTCTTTTAAATTCAAGTTGATATTTTCAATATTCTTTGTAGTAGTTGAAGATGCCCAACCAGAAGCTGTGAGTTGGAAAAAGATGACGGCTATGATCAATATTCTCATACACATACCTCCTTACTATAGGTTGTGTCGTTCGGTATGATTTTATCAAAGCCACTTGTAGATAATATCGACCAAATCGTCCATTTTCCCCTTGTTTACCGGCACATCAGGGATTGATTGTAAGAATGCCTTTCCATATTTTGTCGTGACTACTCTTTTATCAAAAACAACCATAATTCCACGGTCAGTCTCTGTTCGGATTAAGCGGCCAAAACCTTGTTTAAACCTTAAAATTGCTTCTGGTAAAGAATACTCTGTAAATGGATTTCCACCCTGCTGAGAAATTAATTGGCACTTTGCCTCTGTTAAAGGTTCGTCTGGCGGGCTAAAAGGCAGTCTGACAATTACCAGACATGATAAATCCTCACCTGGAATATCGACTCCCTCCCAAAAACTGCTTGTGCCAAGGAGGATTGCCTTTTCGTAGCGTTGGAAATTTCTAGTCAGCCTAGTCCTGCTTCCGCTCGTAATCCCCTGGGCAATCATTGCATAATCATTTAGGAACCCGCTCTCTTTGATTAGCTCATAGGTTTTCTTGAGCATATCGTGCGCCGTAAACAAGATCAACATTCTCCCCTTAGTGGCTTCAGCAATCGTAATAATATGCTCGGTGATACTAATAACATATTCTTCGTTACTTACAGCGTTAATTTCAGGCAAGTCTTCAGGAATTAAAAGCTGAACCTGATTTTTATATTCGAAGGGAGAAGGAATCGTCAACTTACGAGTAGACTCCTGATTAATACCTATTTCATTCATCATATATTCAAATGAGTTATTAATCGTTAAGGTTGCCGAAGTTAGTACGACACTCTTTTTACGGTCAAAAAATCTATCTTTCAAGGCAGATGATACAAACGCAGGCTGTGCATAAAATGTTGTTACATTCTGCTGTGAACGGAAATCAATCTCAATCCAGTTTACAAACGGAGTGTCATTCATAAAACAATTTACTATTGAGTTTCTGAGTTCATTAAGGTCGTGAACAAATGAGCTTATTTCTTCCAGCTTACTCTTTTGGTTACTGGAAAGAGATTCTACATTTTGTTCAATTAGAGACAATCGTTTCCCTATTTCTTGATGGAGGTCCTTTAGTAAAAAAGCAAATCGCTCCGCACTATTAATGAGGGCCGTTTTTTCTTTTACGTTATCATCCTTAGAAAAACGCACCTTTGTACGATAACCTTTTTTACCTGATTGCTTTAATTTAGCATAGATAGCCGTAAGTTTAAAGAATTCATCAATTTCATAGGTAAGATCCATTATCAATTTACTAATTTCATTCACTCTTATGAGATTACTTTTATCAAGATGTTGAGCGGAAACTAATTCCTCTAAATGATAAAAAAGTAGTTTTTGTTCGTAATGTCCAAATTGACTTATTAGCAGTCTGGTGGTTAGATAATCGATAGAATGGCCTATGTACCTGCTTGCTACCTTTTCAAAATGATGTGCTTCATCGATAATTACATAGTCAAACTCCGGCAAAATGGAAACTTCAGCAAAAACACTGCTTAATAGTAGTGAATGATTTGTAATAATAATATCAGCGTCCGTTGCAGCCGCTTTGGCCCGAATGTAAAAGTCCTCTTCTTTCCATAAGCCACTTTTGACAAATAATGAAGGTTCACTCTTAATCTTATTCCAAAAAATGCTTCCACCGCTTGATAAATTCAATTCATCACGATCACCCGTAACCGTTTCAGTTAACCAGACCAGGATTTGCATTTTTGTTAAAGTGGTATCATAGTTATCGTTTTCTTCCGTTAATGAACGTGAGAATTTCTCAAGGCAAAGATAATGATTTCTTCCTTTTAGTAGTACGTATCTTAAATGAAAGGGTATCATCTTTTCAAGCAAAGGTATTTCTTTAGAAATAATTTGCTCTTGCAGTTGAATGGTATGTGTACTAACCACAATCGGTAGTTGATTTTTTTTTGCAAAATAGGCTATAGGCAATAGATATCCAAGTGATTTTCCTACTCCAGTCCCTGCCTCAATTAATGTATGACAGTTATCCACAAACGCTTGATAGATACTATCCATCATCGTAAACTGGCCCGTTCGCTTTTGAAAAACTTTAAATCCTTGCTTTAATAGGTTTGTTTTTTCTTGATCACCTATAGGATATATCACCTGTTCTTGTATAATTTCATTATATAAAACCTGGTGGTCCTTATTTTTTAATGCAAGTCCATTGAAAATCTTAATTGAATCAAGCTGGCTCTCTGTCACATTCTTTCTTTGTGCTATTAGTTCATCCATCAGCTGTTGAAGATCACTTTTTAGTCCTCCTGAAAGTTGAAAAAGCTGATTTGTTGTGATGTTTGGTAAGGAAGACAGTTTCTTTAAAAGAATAAGCAAAAGCTCAGCCGTTACCTCTGCATCACTATCCGCTTGATGAGGACGGTCATGATTTAGGTTCATCATGGCCGCTAAATCTGTCAACTTATATCCATCTGCAGTCGGAAATAGAATTCTGGCCATCTCCACTGTATCAAGAACACTTCCATAGAAGCCATCATAACCTGCTTGAATTAGTTCTTCTTGTAAAAACGACAAATCAAACAATACATTATGTGCAACAAAGTAAGCAGACTCTAGCATAGAATTTACCTTTGGTGCGATATCCTCAAATAAAGGAGAGGACTCAACCATCTCATCTGATAATCCTGTCAATTCTTCAATAAACGGAGGGATTGAACGAATAGGGTTGAGTAAAGATGAAAATCTTTCAGTAATCATTCCGTTTTCAATTACTACCGCAGCAAACTGTATAATTTTATCCCCTTTTTTGGGGTTATTTCCTGTCGTTTCTAAATCAATTACAACAAATTTATTAACCATTATTTTTAACACCTCTAACCTTCATTAAAACGGTATCACAAAAAGAATAAAAGAAAAAGTAATCATTCTTTTATGAATCATTATTAACTCCCATTATAATAAACTATTAGCAAAAAAGAAAAAACCCCCTAAAAAGAGGATTTTCCTTACATAATGGTTAACGCCGGTTCAGCGTTGATTAGTTCTTTTATCCGATTATTTTCACCCATAATGGCTACTTTAGGTGTGTGAGTCGCTAGTTTGGCTTCAGCTACAAGACAATAAGAGATAATGATGACGATATCCCCTTTTTGTACAAGTCTAGCTGCCGCACCATTTAAACAGACAACACCACTTCCACGTTCACCTGGGATGATATAAGTTTCAAGCCGTGCACCATTATTATTATTTACGATTTGTACTTTTTCATTGGCTACCATACCAACTGCATCTAATATATTTTCATCAATTGTAATGCTGCCTACATAATTTAAATTCGCCTCAGTTACAGTTGCACGATGGATTTTACCATTCATCATGTGTCGGAACATCATAAACCCCTCCGTTTTACTTTTACCTTGTGTCTTCAATTTCTAAGATGACGTTATCTATTAAACGGACCTGAGAAAATTTCACTGCAAGTGCGATAATGAACTTTCCTTCTAGCTTTTCAATTGGTTTTAACTGTGGATATGTCAATAGTTCCACATAATCGATCTTAGCATTTGTTTTGTTTGTTAGTAAGTCTCTGATAAATGCTATTACCTCACGTGGGTCTCTTTCTCCCTTTACAATAGCTTCCTGGGCAAGCGACAAGCCTTCATATAGGACAGCAGCTTGACTTCTCTCCTCAGGCAGGAGCTTAACATTACGAGAGCTTTTTGCGAGCCCGTCCTGTTCCCGAATGACTTCCACGGATACCAATTCTATCGGAAAATTAAACTCATTTATTAAACCTTCCACAACGGCCACTTGCTGTGCATCCTTTCTTCCAAAGTAGGCCGTATCTGGCATAACAATATTAAATAGCTTTATTAACACGGTCGCTACTCCATCAAAATGACCAGGACGTGATTTTCCACATAATACATCCGTACGTTCTAGAACAGTAACCTTTAGAGACGGTTCGTTCGGATACATCTCTTTAACTTCTGGAAAAAAAACATAATCAACACCCTCGGCCTCAGCAAGGGCACAATCCCGTTCAAAGTCTCTAGGATAGGCAGCATAATCCTCCGTTGGACCAAATTGAAGGGGATTTACAAAAATACTTAAGACAATCAAATCATTTTCCTGTCTAGCCTTTTTTAAAAGAGTTAAATGACCTTCATGCAAATATCCCATCGTTGGAACAAAGCCAATTTTTTTCGAGTGCCTCTTCTCGTTTTGTATTTCAGCTTGCATTTCCTTAATCGTCGTAATAATCCTCATTTTACCCCTCCATAGAGTCCAGACAACTCTTGTTCCTTCATCGTAAAGGAGTGCTTATCTTCGGGAAATTTCTGTTTTTTCACATCCTGCACATAAGAATGAACTGAATCTAGGATAAGTGTATCTAAAGAATTATACTGCTTCACAAACTTTGGCACCCGTTCTATTCCATAGCCTAGTATGTCATGATAAACAAGAACTTGACCATCGACTAAAGCCCCAGCACCAATACCAATTACAGGAATGGCAAGCATTTTTGAAACCTCTTCAGCAAGCTGCTTAGGTACACATTCCAGGACGATCGCAAAAGCACCAGCCGCTTCACATTTTTTCGCATCTTCTATTAATTTTCTTCCTGATTGTGCATCTTTTCCTTGAACCTTATATCCTCCCAGGACACCAACTGATTGTGGTGTTAGTCCAAGGTGGGCACAGACTGGTATTCCTGCCTTAGTAAGGGCCGAAATTTGTTCAATCACATCATCTGCGCCTTCGAGTTTGACAGCCTGTGCACCTGTCTCTTGAATTAGTCGGCCAGCATTCACCAATGTATCTTTTATTGACAGGTGATAGGTTAAGAACGGCATATCGATAACAATGAATGTATCTTTTGCCCCTCTTTTCACCGCTTTACCATGGTGAATCATATCCACCATTGTCACTGGAATAGTAGAATCATATCCGAGCACTACCATTCCTAAAGAGTCACCAACTAAAATTAAATCGACTCCTCCTTGCTCAGCCTGTTTAGCAGATGGATAATCATAGGCTGTCAACATAACGATTTTTTCATTTTCTATTTTCATTTTTAAAAAATCAGTCGTTTGTTTCATCAACTTTCCCTCCTTATAATAGGGAGAGGGGATAAAAAATAGAGGATTGCCTTTTTAGACAATTAAAAAGATCCTTCTGATGGCAGAAGGATCTTGTTTCGCTCTTACTAGATCTATCCCTCTGTCCCGGTCCGTACTACGGATCTAGGCAGAAACCTTTTTAGTTAGTTTTCCTACAGAAAGGTGCAGCTCACATGGATACCGCCCGTTATTGGAATTATAAAAAATATAACTGTAAAGTGCAAGTATAAACTTGCTCTAGAGTTCAATATCTGCTGAATAAATATGATGTGTTACACCTTCATGATCTTTCAGCAATAATACACCATCTTCAGTTATTCCAAGTGAGAACCCAACGATTGTTGTGTTTAACGTTCGTGCAGTTATCACTTTACCAATACTAACAGCATAGCTCTCCCATAATAGTTTTATGGGATTGAAGCCTTTTTCCAAATATAAAGTATATAATTTTTCTAGTTTCAAGAAAATTCCTTTTATTAATTCTGCACGCGAAACAGTTTCGTCTTTTTCAATCAAGAGTGATGTAGCAATCTCCCTTAGCTCAACAGGAAAATCCTCTTTACGCTGGTTAACGTTTATCCCAATACCAATAATAACTGAATTGATGCGGTCTGATTCTGCTTGAAGTTCCGTTAAGATTCCTGTTACTTTTTTCCCACCAATCAGTATGTCATTGGGCCATTTAATTTCAGGGGTAACGTTAGTATGTTCTTCAATTGCTTGAACGATTGCAACTGCTGCTAAAAGCGTTAACTGTGGAGCCTTGGTCAGTGGAATTTTCGGCCTAAGGATTACACTCATCCAAATACCAGTATATTTTGGTGAGTGCCATTTCCGGCCCATTCTGCCTCTTCCAGTTACCTGCTCCTCTGCAATGACAATTGTCCCCTCGGGAGCGTCTTCATAAGCAAGGCGGTGAGCTATTTTTTGTGTTGATTCAACACTTTCTTCATAGTAAATGTCCTTACCGATAAACTCCGTTTTTAAACCAAGTCTTATTTCATCTGATGTAATTTTTTCAGGAGTTTTCACGATTCTGTACCCTTTCCGGCGAACAGCTTCTAATTCAAAGCCTTCTTTACGCAGTTCCTCGATATGCTTCCACACGGCTGTTCTTGAGCAGCCAATTACTTCTGCAATATACTGTCCCGATAAATAAGTATCTCCGGCATTTGTGAAGGCATCCAGCATGTCCTTTCTTATTTGTGATTGCACTTCAATAGCCACTCCTTTATACTTTGGTTTTTATTTTCGACCTTCCCTTCTAAAATGGCCATTTCTATCTTTAAAAGGGTCTCCTTTAGCCACGGACCACCGCTTCGCTCAAACCAAAGCATGATGTCCTGACCTGATACGTCAACTTCTGTTCGGTTCTTTATTGGAAGCTTTTCGTACAAATCTAGGTAATGACTTAGACTCTGCTCGTTTTCGATTCCCTTAATAACTAAATAAAGTTTTTCAGAAGATATAAAGATTTCCTTCGAAGCTGTGTACAAATCATAAAGGGACCACTCTGATTCTAAACGCTTGTTCAGGTAAAACAGTACTAGCTGAATTTTCCGTATCTCTTTTAAAGGTAGACGCCAGTTTCTAAGGAAATCTTCCAAATTCTTTCCTACGTGACGTATACAAAAGACTAGCATAACCCACATCTCACGCAATGTTAGATTCAGCAGTTCATGGTTTAACATTTCTTTAATTTGTTGGTCCTTGCCGCGTAAACCTGGCAAATACGAAAGTATTTTAGTGTCCATGACAATTTTTAGTGCCTGTTTACGGTTAACTCCTGTTAACAACTTTTCTAGTTCGGCCTGCTTACGCTCAACTGCAATATTCTCTAGCAAATGAACAAGTCTAGATAGTGCCGATTCTGTTTCTTCATCAATTTGAAAAGATAGCTGGCTAACGAAGCGAACTGCTCTCATCATTCTGAGTGCATCCTCTTGAAAACGCTCTTCCGCTTTTCCCACTGTTCTAATTACTTTTTCCTTAATGGCTGCCTGCCCGTTAAATGGATCAAGCAGCTTACCGCTTTTATCCATTGCCATTGCATTCATCGTGAAATCTCTTCGCTCAAGGTCATCTGTCAAATTTCGAATAAAGGCTACCTCTTTTGGCCTTCGATAATCTATATACTCTGCTTCGGCTCTAAAAGTGGTAATTTCGTATGAGTGGTTTTGTAAAAGAACTAAAACGGTCCCATGTTCAATCCCAATATCTACTGTTTTCGAGAAGATCTGCTTTACTTCTATAGGGGTAGCAGATGTTGCAATATCAACATCATTGATAGGTCTGTTTAAAAGATAGTCTCTAACAGAACCTCCTACAAAATATGCTTCATAGCCTGCTTCCTCTAGCTTTTCTAGAACGGGCACAGCTGATAAAAAAGGTTCCTTCATTTTTTATTCACCTTTTTCTAAAAGCCTTAAATAAATCTGTTCGTACTGCTTCACAATGTGCTCGGCTTTAAATTTTGTATTTGCAACGACAACCGATTCACTAGCAAATTCTTGGTGGAGGAGCGGATCATTTAAAAGTGTTATCGCCTTATCAGAAATACTAGTAATGTCTCCTAATTCGCAGATAAAGCCTGTTTTACCATCTTGAATAACTTCCGGCATTCCACCAACATTTGTACCAATACATGGTACGCCGCATGCCATTGCCTCAAGAGCCACTAATCCGAAGCTTTCCTTTTCCGATAATAAAAGCATTAAATCACTTATGGAATATAGTTCATCGAGGTTTTCTTGTTTCCCTAACAAATGTACCTTTTCTGTTAGTCCCAGTTTTTTTACAAGCTTACAAATAATCGTCATTTCAGGGCCATCCCCAACGAGCAGCAATTTAGCTGGCATGGCAGCAGCAATTTTCGCAAAGGTCTTAACCACATCTTGAACCCTTTTTACAGGGCGAAAATTTGATACATGGATAATTACTTTCTCTTCATCCTTAATTTCAAATTCTCTCTTTAAATGCTTTGCATCCCTCTTCTGGTAAACCCGCTCGTCAATGAAGTTATACACAGTTTCTAATTGCTTATCCGGCTGTATGAGTTCATGGGTCTGATTAATCAATGAATTGGAAACAGCCGTTACAATATCTGACTTTTCAATTCCAAATTTAATTGCATCTGTTAAAGAGGGATCGTAACCTAACACAGTAATATCCGTTCCGTGCAGTGTAGTTACTATTTTCATATCTACATTTGCCATCTGTTTTGCCAGAATCGCACAAACGGCATGTGGAATGGCGTAATGCACATGAAGTATATCTAAGTGCTCACGACTTGCAACCTCTGCCATTTTACTGGCAAGTGCAATATCATAGGGAGCATATTGAAATACTGAATATTGATTGACCTCAACCTGGTGATAATAAATATTATGATAAATTCTATTCAGTCGAAATGGCATGCTCGAAGATATAAAGTGAATCTCATGTCCCTTTTCAGCGAGCATTTTTCCCAATTCAGTTGCGATTACACCTGATCCTCCCACGGTCGGATAGCATGTAATTCCAATCTTAAGTTTCTTCATTATTTCATTCTCCTATCAAGTCTCGGTTTAAGAGGATTGGAATCCTGGATTTGAAACCTTCTGCATATGCTACTCCAACCTGACCACCAAACAGTCTTTCTCTTGACTCAACAGTTTCTATGTAACCATTCACTAGCGGCGTGTCAACGCTGTCTCCGGTTCTTTCAAATTGACTTTTATAAACTTTTAAAGAATCAAGCTTTTGGGTCATATAATCAGAAATATCTATTGTAAAATCTGGAGCATGGAAGCCATTAATCATGTAATAATAAACTCTCTTCACCCGGTGAGAATCTTGCTCGGTATCTGTCTGATATTTACGAATTCCTGCAGAAAAAACCGCCTCCTCTACAAGGCGGGCACAGTTACCATGATCCGGATGCCGGTCATCAAAATAAGGAGCAAAGATTAGTTTAGGTTTATGTTGGCGAATAACAGCTGCAATCTTTTTAATATATTCTTCCTTTTTATACAAACCACGATCTGGTAAACCAAGATTTATTCTTTGGGAAACATCAAGAATAGCAGCAGCTGCATTTGCCTCTTCCTTACGAAGTTCAACAGTACCATTTGAAGACAAGTTAGCTTCTGTTAAGTCACAGATAACTATATTCTTCCCCTGGGCTGCCAGTTTTGCAATCGTCCCTCCCATACCAATTTCAACATCGTCGGCATGGGCTCCGAATGCTAATATGTCAATTTGTTTACTGCTCATGTGATTCACCTTTAGCAATATTTCGCCAATCTAAAAAACCTTCATCTAATCCTCTAATAAGTAATTCGGCTGTCCCCATATTAGTAGCAAGCGGAATCGAATACACATCACATAGTCGGACCAATGCTGTCACATCTGGCTCATGAGGCTGTGCTGTTAATGGGTCACGAAAAAAGAAAATAGCATCCATTTTATTTTGTGCAATCATCGCACCAATTTCCTGATCGCCGCCAAGTGGGCCTGAACGGAATCTTGTAATCGGTAAACCAGTAGCCTCGTTAATCTTTAGGCCTGTTGTTCCAGTTGCAAATAAAGTATGTTTCGCAAAGATGAGCTGATAAGCTGTAGTAAATTGAATAAGGTCATTTTTTTTATTATCATGTGCAATAAGTGCAATATTCATGGTTGGTGCTCCTATTCTAGAATATTTTCAAGTCCATAGACTAGTGTATTTAATGTTAAAACAGTTTCGACAGCAACTTTTACACCTGACATAAATGAAGCACGATTGTAAGAATCATGACGGATGGTTAATGTTTGTCCATCAGAGCCAAATAAAACCTGCTGATGTGCGACGAGGCCAGGCAAGCGGACGGAATGGATATGCATCCCATCGTACTCGGCACCTCTTGCACCGTTTATGGTTTCCTTTTCATTCGGATGGCCTTGTTTTTTCGGTTCACGTGAAGAAGCGATCATTTCTGCTGTCTTCAATGCAGTACCAGACGGAGCATCAAGCTTTTGGTCATGATGAAGCTCAATAATTTCAATATCATTGAAGTACTTAGCAGCCATTTGAGAGAATTTCATCATTAAAACAGCACCAAGTGCAAAATTAGGTGCAATGATGCAGCCAATTTCTTTCTCACGGCAAACCTGGTTTAATTCCTCAAGATTGGCTTTTGTAAAGCCTGTAGTGCCAACAACAGGTCTAACATTATGCTCAAGTGCTGTCCTAGCATGGAGCATTCCCACTTCAGGTGTAGTTAAGTCAATCAGAACATCCGCTTCAACATTTTGTAAACAACGCTCTATATCTGTATAGACAGGTACGTTTTTGATATCTTGGAAACCTTCCAAATCACTAAGCAGCATTCCATCATACTTATTATCAATCACGGCAGCAAGTTCAAAATGTTCAGTATCTTTTACAAGCTTTACAGCCTCTTTGCCCATCCTGCCTCTTGGTCCAGCAATAATTATTTTTACATTCTTCATTTATATTCACTCCATACCTTTACTTGTCAATTCTTGTCCATCTGTCCTTATCACGGGTTGCAAACTTGTTCATTACATAGTCGTGCGCTTCTTCAAGGTCGATATTTAAAGAGTTTGCTAAACAAATTATAACAAAAAGAAGGTCTCCGAGCTCTTCTTCTATCGCCTTTTCGGTTTCACTTGTCTTTTTTTGTTTTTCACCGTAATGATGATTAACCTCTCGTGCCAATTCCCCCAGCTCTTCCGTTAGTCTTGCCATCATAGCAAGTGGACTAAAATATCCTTCCTTAAATTGACTGATATATGTATCTACCTCAACCTGCAATTCCTTCATTGATTTCCCACTATTCATATGATTTTCACCTCTTTACTCATAGAGAACATATACTAATACATTAGCGAAAATAGGTTTATTTTACAAATATTTTCGAATAACTCCTGAACATTTCTATAATATTGCCCTGTTATTTTTTATTGGTTATAATAGATAACGCTGGTCAGGAGAAAAATATGGTAAAGGAGGCAGTTTAATGATATTTGGGCTTAAACTAAAAAATATTCTATTTATCGTGATTGGAACAGCAATCATGTCATTTGGACTTGTTAATTTCAACATGCAAAATAAGCTGGCAGAAGGCGGCTTTACTGGGATAACGCTGTTACTTTACTTCTTGTTCAAATGGGACCCCTCCTATACAAACCTAATTTTAAATATTCCCCTATTTTTCATTGGTTGGAAGATACTTGGGAGAAATGCCTTTTTATACACCGTGTTAGGAACCGTTGGATTATCTGTTTTCTTATGGATCTTTCAGCGTTATTCAATCAACATGCCTCTTCAAGATGATCTAACTCTTGCGGCTTTGTTTGCTGGTGTATTTTTAGGAATTGGTCTCGGCATCATTTTTCGGTACGGAGGTACAACAGGCGGAGTGGATATTATTGCCCGATTAGTTCAGAAGTACTTTGGATGGGGTATGGGGAAAACGATGTTTCTTTTTGATATTGGTGTAATCGCGGTGTCGATGCTTACATACTTAAATTACAAACAGGCCATGTATACACTTGTAGCAGTTTTTATTGGTGCTAGAGTAATTGACTTTATTCAAGAAGGGGCCTATTCAGCAAGAGGTGCGATGATCGTATCCGAGAAAAATAAAGAAATTGCAGAAAAGATAATGGAAAATATGGATAGAGGAGTGACCGTACTTAAAGGATACGGATCGTTCACAAAGACAGAACGAGAAGTTCTATATTGTGTAGTCGCCAAAAATGAAATTGTCCGCTTAAAAAACTTAATCACGTCTGTTGATCCGCACGCATTTGTTTCCGTTTCAGTGGTTCATGATGTTCAAGGTGAAGGGTTTACCCTTGATGAAAATAAAATGCCCATTGAAACTTAAAAAAGCAATGTCCCGAGTTGGACATTGCTTTTTTACTCACTTCTATTCATCCCTGTAAAGATTAAGACAAGTCTTAATAATTCTAACACCGCTACTGCGGCCGCTGCAACATATGTCAGTGCAGCCGCATTCAGAACCTTCTTTGCCTCTCGTTCCTCATTATCTCGGATTAAACCTAACGCAATAACCTGATCCATAGCACGATTCGATGCATTAAATTCAACTGGTAGAGTAATCACTTGAAATAAAACGGCAGCTGCCATAAATAGTATCCCTAATAATAATAATCCACTTATTTGCGCAAAAATACCAATTAAAATTAACACCCAAGAGAAATTCGATCCGATATTTGCAACAGGAACTAAAACATGTCTAAACCTTAGAAATGCATACCTTTCTGCATCTTGGATGGCGTGGCCACATTCATGAGCAGCGACTGCTGCTGCTGCAATCGATGGCCCGTGATAGTTATCAGGTGACAACCGAACAGCTTTTGCTCTTGGGTCATAATGGTCACTTAAATACCCTTTACCCTCTTCTACACTAACATTATATAAACCGTTTGCATTGAGTACTTCTCGCGCGACTTCAGCACCCGTTCGATTTGTTGAATTAGGAACACGAGAATATTTTGCGAAGGTTCCCTTCACTTTCATTTGTGCCCATAAAGGTATTAAGATAATAATAAGAAAATACACCAAGTAAAACATATTTACCTCCTATCGTACAAAGCCAATCATAGTTGTGTTAAGAGAGTTTTATTCCTTATGTCCCCTGGATCGATTTTTTCTATGCTCTTTTTCACCCTGATACTTTCTCCAACCTACATAGGAAAGAGTCGATATAATGATACTGCCAGTTGAAATAATCACCCACCATAGAGATGGATCAGCCTCGTCCTCATCTAGGTTTTCAAATAGATTTTTCAAATCCATTTCAAGGCCTTCTAACTCTTGCTGGCTTTTGACATTATTAAAGACTTGAGAGCGATATCCATCGATATAATTGATACGAGCATCTATTCTTTGAATATTCTCTGCAGAAACATCGACTTTCATACTAGGATAGATAACATTATACAAGGCTAAAAAGGTATTAAAGTTCGAGTGAAAATGTGTTGAATCCCCATTGAGGGCTGCTTCTCTAGCCTGATGAAAAGCTGTCATAATCGAATCCTTCATCTCAGTCCATAAAGGCTGATGACTAGAGGTGATTGCATCTACTACAAGACGGAATTTCGTAAGCCTAGATATTCTCTCCTCATACTCCATGTTGGTACTTACTGCTGCCTCTAACGCTTCGTCATGTGATAAATTTACAATGCGTAACTCATCCATTGAGAATGATTCATGGTCGGCTATACTCGTAAACTGTTCAGAGAAGTAGTCTAGTAATTTTTTGGCATCTTCGTATCTATGAAATTTCATCATTTGAAGAGCCTCGTCAGAGATATGATCAAGTCTCTCTATCGGCGTTTGTTGGTTAGCACTTACAACCATGGGAGTGAGCATAAAAAGAATTACAATAATGAGTACCCATTTGATTTTCAAACCTTGTCCCCCCTATCATTACTAATAAAATGTATGAGAGGATGGACAAGGTTAGACCATCTTTTATTACTACCTAAAACTATTTAATCTCTAACTTAAAGCGGCTTGAACGAATCACTAGATAATACGCTGCGCCTATGGATACAATTGAAAGCCAAAAAGTAAAGTATCCTATATTCGCGGTAAACTGCTCAAGCATATGGTACCTCGGCATCATGGAGAAGACATAGTCTATGACATCGTTATGTAAAGTCCATATTGCCGTGACTATCAGGTGCCACCATTTAAAACGATAGAATGGAGCGTATAACACTCCCTGGACTGCCATTGCAAAATGGGAAAAGATGAGCATAAGGCCAATCGGATCTAGGTCTCCTTGGACGGCAAATACTAATGCATTCATGACAACTGCCCAAACACCATATTTAATTAAAGTGACTAGTGCCAGCGCTTCCATTAATGGCCAGTTTTTCCTTAAAAGAAAAGCTATTATAACAAAGACAAA
Source organism: Bacillus sp. MRMR6 (assembly GCF_001940785.1). Taxonomy (GTDB): domain Bacteria; phylum Bacillota; class Bacilli; order Bacillales; family Cytobacillaceae; genus Neobacillus. Next base: position 123,743 of record NZ_MSLS01000008.1, on the reverse strand, counting down.
AAATAAACTTGCTGTTGGACTGTCTGGAACAAATAATAAAAATTTGGCCGGTGTGTCCTTCAACTGCCAACCATACCAGATATAACCATAGACTGTTCCTGCAATATTAATGATTAATAATAGCATTAAAACTGACCGATTAGCCAAGAGAGGATAGATCCATCTCACTATTACTCCTCTTTTCATTGTGAATTTTTTCAAAAAGATTTAAGATGAACAAAAAAGCTGACGTTTACGCCAGCTTTTTGCTTTTTTTATTTTTTACCTAATTCCTCAAGGAATTCAGAAAGCTTTTGAAGCTGTTCTTCATCACCTTTGAAGATACCGGCAGGCATTTTTCCTTGGCCCTCAACTGCTATTTTAGCAATCTCCTCAGCCGAAAGTCCTGTGCCGATTAAAGTAACTCCAAGTGCGCCGCCTTGGAAACTATCGCCGTGACAAGTAATACAAGTTTGCTCTGTAGCAATTTTATATCCATCAGCTTCAGTGTCAATCTCTACTTCCGCTACAATCTGCCCTTGTCGAGCTGCAGCTTCCCAGTCATGTGAAGCAACAGACTCCCATGTTAAGAATGTAATACCAGCAAGAGCTAACAACATAAATCCTGTTGCGAGCGGACGCTTGCTAGGGCGGCGTTCCGGACCGAGGTCAATAAATGGAGCTAAAAGCAGTGCTCCAAAAGCCAGGCCTGGAATTACCATCGCACCGACCACTGTATACGGACCAGCAGCAAATTCATACTTTAACAATTGATATAAGAATAAGAAATACCAGTCTGGTAATGGGATATAACCGGTATCAGTTGGATCCGCGATCCTCTCAAGTGGACTCGGATGTGCAACTGTTAAACATAAAAAACCGACAAGAAATACGGCACCTACCAACCATTCTTTTAAAAGGAAGTTAGGCCAAAATGCCTCTGTTTTACCAGGGTATTCTGAGTAATCTTTCGGAATGTTTGACTTTGTACGTTCTGAAGGTGCTAGTACACGTGAATCACCTACGAACTTCATTCCTTTACCGCGATGCATCGAGCAATCCCCCTCCTTTATTCGTAAAATAAGAAACTACTTTTAATTAGAGTTAATTTTATAGTGGTCCAGAAATACCCTGTTTACGAATCATTATGAAGTGAGCTCCCATTAAACCAAGTAATGCTGCAGGTAGGAAGAACACGTGAATCGCAAAGAAGCGAGTAAGTGTTTGTGCACCAACAATTGTTTCATGGCCCGACAATAATGTCTTTAACTGGGTTCCAATGAACGGTGTTGCCTCAATAATTTGCAGTGTTACCTTTGTAGCGAATAGCGCTTTCATGTCCCAAGGTAATAGGTAGCCTGTCAAACCTAAAGCTAGCATTACGAAGAAAATAAGTACCCCAACAACCCAGTTTAGTTCACGAGGTTTTTTGTAAGCACCTTGGAAGAAAACGCGTAATGTATGTAAAAACATCATTACAATAACTAAACTAGCACCCCAGTGATGCATTCCACGAACAATTTGTCCAAATGCAACTTCGTTCTGAAGATAAAATACCGATTCCCATGCGTTTTTGATATCTGGCACATAATACATCGTTAGGAACATACCAGATAAAATTTGAATAACCGTTACAAAGAACGTCAGACCCCCAAAGCAGTATACAAACGCAGAAAAATGATGCGCTGGATTAACATGCTCAGGTACTTCATGGTCTGCGATATCGCGCCACAAAGGCGTAATATCTAAACGTTCATCTACCCAATCGTAAATTTTGTTTAACAATGATTACGCCCCCTTCCGCGGTTCAGCTTTTCCTAAATAAAGATAACCGTCTTTTTCTGTAAATGGATATACATCCAGTGGTGCAATTGGTGGTGTACCTTTTACATTCATTCCATCCTTCGTATAGCGTCCATAGTGACAAGGACAGAAGAATTCCTCAGGATGTTCTTTGTCAGTACCCCATGCTACTGTACAACCAAGGTGTTTACATACTGGTGAAAGTGCAACGATATTATCTTGCTCATCCCTGTAAACCCAAGCAGTTTCAGTTACATCTGAAACATACCATGCATCCTTTTGTTCAAACGTAAAGTCAACACGCTGTGGAACTTCGTTAATGTCAGCTACTTTTAATGGTGTAGCAATATAATCTCCGCCTTCATCTGCCTTTAAGACAGGGTCAATCGCAAAGCGAACCATTGGCATTAACATTCCAGCCGCCATGAACCCCCCTACACCTGTTAATGTGTAGCTTAAAAATTGTCGTCTTGATACTCGATGCTTACTCATGTTTATCCCCCCTCTATTCACAAGTTAAGTCCATCGGACATAAATTAAACACATATAAAACTAGGACATAATCATGATATATCAATCTTTAACCAAGGTCAATATCATACTATTTTAAAAACATGTTAATATAAAAAGAATTATAAATTTTCATGCCATTTCCGAGTAAAAAGTCCTAACAGCTGGTTCACTTGGCTTTCAACCATTGATATTTTTTGGGAATCATTTAAATGCTCTAAAGGTAATGAAGGAAGCCATATTACCGTACCTGATAACTCATTTTCATATAATTTCCAGTCACTGTCAGAAGTAATATAAAAAATGTGTTTAAATTCACTTTTTACTATATCGGCTTCCCATTTCTTCAGCTCATGTAAAACCTCTTCACCTTTTTCACTCTTTAAGTATGTAAAAGAAGGAATTAATAAAAGTCTGCCTGTGAATTGTCTTTCAAGGTAGCTGGTCAATAAGTTAATAAATTCTGTGCTTGATGCAGACTGTTTCATATCTGCTCCGAATGAAACTGGCTGTAAAGGTAGCACAGCCGTATCGACATACTCTTTTGCCGTTAAGTATGTTTCTATTTCTTTAGGTAACCATTTCATCTAAACACCAACCCTTTTGCAAATACTACCTCTATCATATCATTTTCTTTCAAGGGTTCAAAAGATAACACTAGATTTCAACAAAAAAAATGAAGCCTGCTAGCGCAAGCTTCCGTTTTGTTCCAGTATGTTTAGTTTGTTTAGTTTTTCTGTTAATGCGCGAAAAGCATTTTTGTCCTGTTTATCAAGCGCCTCGTCGATCATGGCTAGCAGCTTTTCCCGTTGAAAACGCTCAATGCTTTTTTGTAAGAATTGATCTGCTACTAAACCATCTTTTTCATTAACTTGAAGGTGTTTAGGTACAAAAGGATTTTCTTCTAAAACAGCCGCATACTGATGTGCTTGATTGGATGCATGAAAATTCAGTTGGATAAAGATATCTTCATCTCGATTCAACCGAATATCATGAAAGGATTTTTCAGCATCTGTCGTCATCACATTTTCCTTATAAAAGCGAAATGGTACTTTATCAACGCAATGAGTAGACATAATCAGTCCGCGGGGACAGTACTGTGCTTGCTCAACAAAATGAACCTTTTCCATTAATTGATCATGACTCATTAAATAATTTAGGATCCAAACACATTCTCTTCTTTTTAATTGATAATGATTTAGAAACCAGCGAATAAAGTCCTTCTTCTCGTTGACAGATACAGGGGTTGCCATGATAGTTTCCCTCCTCTGCGAATTCAGCTTTTTTATTATGCTTCTGTACTTGTAAGTCGTTCGATTACATCTAAATACTCTTCATTAGTTGGGTCATTTTTTTGCAGCTGTTTAAAAACTTCGGCAGCACGGTCGTTTTTTCCTTCTTCAATTAAAAAATATCCATAATCAATTAGGAACGCTTCATTATCTTTAAAGAAACTATATGCACTTTCATATTTGTCTAATGCATGTGAATAATCTTCTAATTTATTATAGGCGAGGGCTGCGTCCCATTGCAGCTGTGGTTCTTCCTCCTCTATAAAGTCCATTTGTGAGATTAAATCAATGATAGCTTCGTATCGCTCCTGCTGAAAAAAAACTTTATTAAGAGTTAAAGCTGCTTCTGTGTATCCTGGATCTAACGCTAGAGCCTCGCGGAAATACTGTTCGGACTGTTCAGGTTGTGCTAATTTTATCGCAATCTTTCCGCCGAAATAAAACAATTCTTTATTAAATTCATCCTGCCTAATCCCCTCTTGAATAACCTTCAAACTTTTTTCAAGTTCTTCTTCACGCTCGTAGGATTTTGCTAAATAAAGATATAGAGAATGATACTCTGGATCAAGCTCTTTTAACTCCTCAAACTTTTGAATGGCTGTACGATTATAACCTGCCTGGAGTGCGGTAAATGCATAACCAAAGAGAGTATTAATCTCTAGCTTTTCAACAAGTGCCTTATCATAATATACTAAAGCTTCTTCAAATGAACCAGATGCACTTAATAAAGCGGCCATGCGTTGGTGTATGTTGACTCCAGCAATTTCATGCTGCTCTGTTAAAACCACCTCGTATGCCTTAATGGCCTTAGGGACTTCCCCCTGATCACTATACAGCTCACCCAAAGCGAAATCGATAATAATTTCACTAGGCAATAAACCCTTAGCTTTTAGCAGCTTTTGTTCACACACTTCATACAGCCCTTGAATTTGATATAGATCTGCTAACAATAATAAAGATTGTCCAAAGCTGGGGTCATGTTCGGAAATTTTTTCTAGTTCAAGAATGGCTTGTTCCTCTTCACCAGAATCAACAAGAATTTCACCTAATAGGACTAGGAGTTCACCTTCTTCAGGGTATACCTCTAGTAAATTTTCAACTAGTGCCCTTGCTTCAGACAAAAACCCAAACTGTGACAACTCTTCAGCTAGGAGGAACTTTTCATCCGGCATGCCATTAGCTAATACAACATTATATTCATTTATTGCTTCTTTATGTTGACCGTTTTCTAGCATCGTAATAATTTTGTTTATTCTGTTCATATCCTTATCCTCTCGTTCCCACGGAATCATATAAAAGAAAAATAAGATGGGGTTCGCACCTTAACATACTCTCCATATCCTGGTTTAAATAATACTTCTTTACCTGCGCGAATTACCTTACCTTTATGGACTGTAACTACAAGTCTATCACCATGATAATGAAATAAATCCTTAACTTCAACATTCTTGACCTCAAGTGTATTTATATATAAGTTATAGCTCAATTCAGAACCATTCATTAAACTAGCTTTGTGAGGATAAAGACCAATTTTATTCAAAATAGGAATAGCTAAAGGACTATGCTCCTCAATCTCTTCAAATAAAGACGGGATATTGTTTTTTTCCATTGTCTCTTTCCATTTCGACATGACACTCTTTGCTTCCTTCTTTATTGGATTAGAAATTATTGGTATCAGCGGACTATTGTAAGGAAAGATCGCTTCTCTAATCCAACCCCAGGGAATTCTTTGTAGTTCATCTGGATGATTGAACTCTAAAAAAATGGCTGGAATCTTTTCTTTTTTACATTTTCTTATAAAAGAAGAGGTAAGAACACTTACTGGAATTTTCACACCTATAATAAAATCAATTGGACAGCTTATTAGTGCCGTTTTTAGTTCTTTCACTTTTTCTTTTAATTCACTTTCGTAGGAGATATTTGCGTAGGTTAATAAAGTGGTACAACCCTTTAGTAAAAACTGATCCATTATATATTTTCTTAATTCTGGAAAAGTAGCCTTCAAGGGAAGTTTAGAATCTAAAAGTACAAAAGTGGGGGTCATGACAAATGCTTCAGCATTCATTTTCATGAAAAGATACCGGTTAAAAGAAGCTTGTTTGGATACGATCTTGTTCTCTTTAATTAATATTGAATATTGGCTAAGTGTTTTTTCTATAAGGATATTTGCATTTTCAATTATATAATCCATCCTGCCGCCCCTTTCTCCAAGCCTTCTTAAGACAAGCTATGAATTATTCTTAGAAACTATGACAGTGAAAACACTAAAAAAAACTGCCTATTTTCGGCAGTTTTACTTTGTAAGGCTATTCAGATGAGCAAAGAAATTGGGATAAGAAACAGAAATTGCTTCTGGGTTCTCAAGTTCAACCTCGCTGTTTGCTATTAAGGCTGCGATTGCCAGCATCATCCCAATACGATGATCTCCATGACTAGAGACTTTCCCCCCCGTTAGGGTCTGACCGCCATTGATAATCATTCCATCTTCAGTTGCCTCAATATCCGCTCCCAATTTAGTTAATTCTTGAACAACTGTATCGATTCTATTTGTTTCCTTGACCTTAAGTTCAGCAGCATCTTTGATAATTGTTTTTCCTTTTGCTTGTGTAGCCAATAAAGCAATGATGGGGATTTCATCAATTAATCTCGGAATTAAATCTCCCTCGATTATGGTTCCTTTTAACCCCGAAGTTCTAATGGTTACATCTCCAGTCGGTTCGAAGGAGTTGTCTTGATAAGGAGCAATTTCAATATTTGCCCCCATATTCTCCATAACTTCAAGAATACCTGTCCTTGTTGGGTTCAAGCCAACATTTTTTAAGACTATTTCACTATTAGGAACAATTGCACCCGCCACGAGGAAAAAGGCTGCTGAAGATATATCACCAGGAACATGAATGTTAGCAGCTAACAGTTTTTGGCCACCCTTAACCTTAATGACTCGATTATCAGACAGGACCTCACCGCCAAACTTCCTAATCATTCTTTCCGTATGGTCACGCGTTTCAGCTACTTCAATAATTGTCGATTCTCCCTCAGCTTGAAGACTTGCTAGAATCAGGGCTGATTTAACCTGGGCACTCGCTACAGGCAATTGATAATCGATTGCGTTCAGGGATCCGCCTCGAATACCCAGTGGTGTAAAACCGCCATTTTGTCTGCCGTCTATTTGTGCACCCATTGTTTTCAAAGGACCGGTAACTCTTGTCATCGGTCTTTTACCAATTGAGTGATCACCTATGAGTGTCGAATAGAAGGGTCTGCCTGCTAAGATGCCCATTAACAACCGAATAGTCGTCCCAGAATTTCCGACATCTAAAATGTCATTAGGCTCTCTTAAACCGTCAAATCCATTCCCATAAATGCTTAGTCCTTCTTCATTCTCTTCAATTTTCACACCAAGTTTCCGAAAACAGGAAATGGTGCTTAAACAATCATCACCAGGTAAAAAATTGCTTACCTTTGTTACACCATGTGCAATTGACCCAAACATAACTGAGCGATGGGAAATCGATTTATCTCCCGGTATTTCAATCGTACCTAATAAGCCTCTTAAAGACTGGCTCAAATTAATAGACTCCATTTCATCACCTATATTCAGTTCATTTTTAAGATCCGATAGAAGTAGCATAGTTAGAATAGGTGTGGATACACCTTTCAGCTCTTTGCCGGTCTTCATCTGTTTGAAAGCTGATAACAAGGACCCCGTAAATCTCATCTTCTCTAGTTTCTAAGATCCGGATATTCGTGATACTAATATTTTCCTTTGCTAAGTAGCTAGTTATTTCTGAAATGACACCAGGATAGTCTGGCACATCAACATATAAATCATAAAAAGCAGGGATAGCACCTTTTTCCCTGATTGGCAGCCCGTCACGGAAATCTTTTGCCTGGTGAAAATAACGGAGTATCTCACTGCTATTCTCCTGTTCAAGGAGTTCCTTAACCCAAGTCATTTCCCCTTGCCATTGTGTGATTAGGTCAATTAATATCTCGCGGTTATGAAGCAAAATATCTGTCCACATCTCCGGGCTGCTAGAGGCAATCCTTGTAATGTCCCGGAAGCCGCCTGCAGCCAACCTTGGGATAAGCCCTTCTTCCTCTGCTAATTTCTCAGTTTGACGAACGATTGAAGCAGCAATAACATGTGGGAAGTGACTGACGATCCCTGTTAAATAGTCATGATTTTCTGGTGACACAGTCAAGAACTTCGCCTTGGTCCCCTTTAACCATTCTTTCAGCAGTTGCACTTTCATAGGATCAAGCTTCTCGTTTGGTGTTAATAAGTAAAATGCGTTTTCAAATAAAAATTCTTTTGCTGCTGATACACCACTTTTGTGAGAACCTGCCATAGGGTGTCCACCAATAAAGGTGAATCCTTTTTTCTCTAGGCAGGAAGCATTTTCAACAATTTTCTTTTTCGTACTCCCGGTATCCGTGATAATTACTTCAGGTTGCAACGGAAGTTGAGAGAGAAGGTGGATAATCGATTCTGTCTCGATTACTGGAGCAGCAATGATAATTAAATCGGCATGAACTGCACCCTCATCGATTCTCTCGGCAATCTCATCGATCACACCCAGCATCTTTCCTAGTTTGGCCTGTTCACGATTAATATCAAAGCCAACAACCGTTGCATCCCGATGTTGTTTTTTAATACAAAGCGCCAGAGAGCCGCCAATTAAGCCTAAACCAATGACAAAAACACGGCCTTTCAATTGATATTCCCCCTATTTCCCCGCGAGTTCCACACTACTTTCCTCTGCTAAAAACTCAGTCAGTGCTTGCAGGACTCCATGATTTTCTTCACTTGAGCCAACTGTAATTCTTACTGATGTAGGGAACCCGAGGGCTTGACCTGAACGGACGATATAACCTTTTTCTAATAAATATTGAAACACTTTATTACCCTCTACCTTGAAATCTATTAAGATAAAATTGGTTTGCGATTCATAATAGCTCAATTGGTTTTCAGCGCAGAAATCATAGAACTGTGCTAAACCTTGTCTGTTTTTCTCATTACAGGATATGACAAATTCCTGGTCCTCCAAAGCTGCCAGGGCGGCAACTTGGGCAAAGCTATTTACATTAAAAGGCTCTCTTGCAGGTTCAAGTGCCTGTATAATGGCTGGATTTGCAACTCCATAACCGACTCTTAGCGAAGCCAGGCCGTAAATTTTCGAAAAGGTCCTTAGAACAATCAAGTTGGAATAAGTGCGTGTTAACGAAATGGAATCATAATAGTCATCCGCCACAACGTACTCATAGTAGGCTTCATCAAGAACTACCAGTACATGCTTAGGAACTTTTTCTAGGAACGATATTAATTTATTTTCAGAAATATATGTACCAGTAGGGTTATTGGGGCTGCATACCCAAACAACATTGGTTTTCTCGTCTACAGCTCCTAGCATTTTTTCCAAATCGTGTTCACCATTAACAAGCGGCACTTCCTTAATGTCTGCCCCTTCAATTACCGCATTATGCTTGTATTGCGGAAAGGTTGGTGCAGCCATTACTGTATTCGTATCACGATCTAGAAGAGCCCTTGAAATGATTTGGATAATTTCATCTGATCCGTTGCCAAATATTAATTCTTCTTGCTCTACCTTTAAAAAGGACGCTAATCCTTCCCTTAATTTGGTCGTATAGCCGTCAGGATATATAGCCAAACCTGGCTGGTTAGATAGAAGTGTTTCGGTTACCCTCGTGGAACAGCCAAATGGATTTTCATTTGATGCTAACTTGACAATTTTATCAAGATTATATTGTTTCTTAACTGACTCTATTGATTTACCAGGTTGATATGGAGTTAGTGTTAGTAACTGTTTTTTCCATCTCATTGTTCTCTACCTCGCCCATATTAATAATGTGAATTACGATTCCAAGTTTTTACCAAGATCAGGTCTTAAAACATCCGCATTACCTAAATATACATGCACGACATCTTCTTGCGATTGAGTTGTATTCACATGCATCATAACCCTAATACACATTTGCAAGGAATCTGATATAGGAAGTTCTCTCATACACATGACTGGTACAAACTTCCATCCTGGAAAGTTTCGAAGAGCCTTCGCAGGAAATACTGCGTCAATATCTTCTGTAGCTGAGATAAAAACGGATGCAACATACTCTGGGTTAACCTGATTTACTTCAATCAACTTTGACAGAAGCTCTTCGGTGGCAGAAATAATGGCTTCTTCCGTATTACTGCTCGCCGTTGTTGCTCCTCTCACCCCTCTTAGCATGAAAATTCCCCCTTAAAGTTCTTTTAACTTACTTAACAAGATATCATCATTTAGCTGCTGAAGTATTGGTGTTCCAATTTGCTGTAACAGGACAAAATGAATAGACTCTCCTATTGATTTTTTATCCTGCTTCATTTTTTCCAGTAATTGGTCATGCGATAGATTTGATGGAATTGTCGTGACATACCCTAACTGCTGAACCCAGGAAATGAAATCACTTAAATCAAATGAAAGCTCCAGTAAATCATTACTTAAACTAAGTGAATAGACCATACCAATCATAACCGCTTCCCCATGGGTAATGTTCCCGTAGCCCATTTCAGCCTCAATCGCATGACCCAATGTATGCCCAAAATTTAAATATGCACGTATTCCAGACTCTCTTTCATCCTGGGAAACAAATGCATTTTTAATTTTTATTCCGGCAGTGAGTGACTTAAATAAAACATGAGCAGGGAGCGAATCTAAGTTCGTTAGATTTGCTCGTAACAATTGATAGAATTCAGGGTCATGGATGAGCGCATGTTTAATAACCTCTGCAAATCCTGATCGTATTTCTTGCCTAGTTAAGGTACCAAGCAGATYAAGATCATAAAAAACAGCAGCAGGTTGATGGAAGGCCCCAATCATATTTTTACCTAATGGATGATTAATTGCTACTTTACCACCAACTGCACTATCATGAGCTAGAATTGTAGTTGGAACTTGAATAAATGGTATTCCCCTCATAAATGAAGCGGCAACAAATCCTGATAAATCTCCTACCGCTCCACCGCCAAATGCAACTATGAGAGATTTGCGATCTAGACGGTTTTCTAATGCAACAGATAAGGCATTATAATAAACATCAAAAGTTTTTGCTTTTTCGCCGCTAGGAGCCGTGTAGACAACCGGCTCCCACTCCTTCAGATAGGGCATTAAACTATTCAGATGTAACTTTGCAACTGTTTCATCTGTAATAATCAGTATTTTCGTCAAGTCTGGAAACTGGGCAGTCAGAAACGAGTTAATATCGCGAATAACACCTTCTCCAACTATTACATCATAGCTTTTCGAACTAGTTTGTATATGGATCGTCTCCATTAATAATCCCTCGCATACTCATGCTGGCGCTTTATTTCAGCTGCGAAGGTTTCAAACCGATCACTGTAAAACTGATCGACAAGTGCGTTAGCCAACTCCCATGCAACAGCGTGTTCTGCAACAACCGCTGCGGCTGGAACTGCACAGCTATCCGAACGTTCTACACTAGCAGCAAACGGTTCTTTTGTTTCGATGTCAACACTCATTAATGGTTTATATAGTGTTGGAATTGGTTTCATTACGCCACGAACGACGATTGGCATTCCAGTCGTCATACCGCCTTCAAAGCCTCCTAGACGATTCGTCTTTCTAGTGTACCCTTTTTCCTCGTCCCACTGGATCTCATCATGAACCGCACTTCCTGGTTTTCTCGCTGCTTCAAAACCTATTCCAAATTCAACACCTTTAAATGCATTAATACTAACAATTGCGGCTGCAAGTTTAGCATCTAATTTACGATCATATTGGACATAACTGCCTACTCCTGACGGCATTCCTGTAACTATTACTTCTACTACCCCGCCTATAGAGTCTCCATTTTTCTTTGCTTCATCGATGGCATCCATCATCTTTTGTTCCACGCTGGCATCCGTACAGCGGACAGGAGAAACTTCTGAGAGTTCTTTTAATGCTTCAATACTTAAATCTGGATTCACACTCGCTTTTATGCCGCCTATTTCAACAACGTGTGAAACTACTTCCACTCCAACTAGTGACAAAAGCTTTTTTGCCACCGCACCTGCTGCTACTCTTACGGTTGTTTCCCTAGCAGATGAACGCTCCAACACATTCCTCATATCACGATGACCATACTTAATTGCACCGTTTAAGTCGGCATGTCCTGGACGCGGCCTGGTTATCTTTCTTTTTACTTCATCAGATTGCCCCTCTGATAAGGGTTCGGGACCCATAATATTTGTCCAATGCTTCCAGTCGTTGTTCTTTACAACTAAAGCAATTGGTGAACCAAGGGTTTGACCATGACGAACACCAGACATGATTTCCGCAGTATCCTTTTCAATCTGCATTCTTCTGCCGCGGCCATGGCCTTTTTGACGTCTTGATAATTCATTATTAATATCTTCTGCTACTAACGGCATCCCTGCTGGAAGGCCTTCTAAAATAGTCGTTAATTGCGGTCCGTGGGATTCCCCCGCTGTTAAATATCTCATTGCCATAACTCTTTCTCCCTTCAACTCATTAAAGGATTTTGTACCAATATAACATATACCATTTAATAAACATAGAGTAACTATTCAGAAAATATCATAAAAATTTGAATGGTAATTATTTATTTAATAATAATGAGTATTCTACCATTTGTACATAAAAGATCATTATTTCTTCATTAAAAATTATGTATGCGCATACAAAAAGGCGCTTGTATATTATCTATACAAGCGCCTTCCTTTTATTAATAGATCCATTCGTTTACTAGTTTACCGTACTCTACTACGCCGCCATCTTTAAAAAACAATCCAATTTCACGCTCAGCGCTTGAAAGTGAATCTGAACCATGGATTACATTTTTGCCCACCGTTAAACCGTAATCTCCACGAATTGTACCAGGAGCTGCATCCTTAGGGTTTGTAGACCCCATCATTTGGCGTGCTGTAGCAATTACATTTTCACCTTGCCAAACCATGGCAAATACTGGACCAGATGTAATAAAATCGACTAATTCACCGAAGAATGGACGCTCTTTATGTTCACCGTAATGTTCTTCTGCTAGCTCAGTAGGGATGGTCATTAATTTAGCCCCTACCAATTGAAAACCCTTTCTTTCAAAACGTGCAACGATTTCACCAATCAAGTTTCGTTGTACACCATCAGGTTTTACCATCAAAAAAGTTTTTTCCATGAATTCCACTCCTAAATCAAATATGTATAATTGCTGCCATTGGGCAACCCATGAAAATATAACACTTTTTTGAATATTTCGCAAGAAAGAAATAAAGCGGCATTTAAAAGGTGTGTTTAGCACCTTGCCGCTTGTGTTTTGCTAATAGTCCGCTACCTATCAGTATTTTCTTCTGCCAATAAATTTAGCAATATCACGAAGCGTTTTTCTTGCCCTGTTTGAAGGTAGATCTTCTAAGACAGCTAAGGCTTTTTCGAGGTACATATCACTTAGTCTTATTGACTTTTCAATTGCACCAGAATCTTTTATCATCTTGAGGATTTCTGCCATATGAGCGGGTTCGATATGTTCATGAACCTTTTCAACTTCTAACCGGATCTTCTCATCTTCCATTGCATATAGGACTGGCGCAGTGATATTTCCCTGAAGAAGATCACTCCCTGCTGGTTTACCGAGCTCTTCTTCTGTTGAGGTAAAGTCTAATATATCATCAGTGATTTGGAAAGACATTCCTACAAAGTATCCAAAGAGATATAGTTTTTTGTGAGTTTTTTCATCTGCACCTGCTGCAATTGCACCCAACTGGCAGCTTGCTGCAATCAATAATGCTGTCTTTCTTTTTATTCTACGAAGATAATTTCTAAGATTTTGATTATAGCGGTATTTGTCCTTGATTTGTTCAACCTCACCAACAGTCACTTCAACAATGGTGTTTGCCAAGATTTTATGTGCAAGGGGCTTTCCAATATTCGCCATTAACTCGAGTGCCAGCGCAAAGATAAAGTCCCCAGTATACATAGCTGTCTTATTGTCCCATTTTGCTTTAACTGTTGGTTGTCCTCTTCTAATATCTGCATCATCAATTACGTCATCATGTACGAGTGAGGCCATGTGAATCAGCTCTAAAGCAACCGCGACATTTTTCATGACATTTATATCATAATGCCCAAATTTCCCTGCGAGCAAAACAAAAACAGGACGAATTCTTTTTCCTCCTGCTTGTAAGGTATGCAAAGAAGCTTGTTTCAAAAGAAGAGAGTCAGCTTGTATAGTAGCCTCTAGCTTTTTTTCAATTATGTTTATATCCGAATTCAAAAATGAATACATCATTTTTAATTTCATTTGTATTCACCCAGCTTTTCTTCCTGTCTACAATTCTTGTTCTATTATTTATACCCCATATGGACTGCCGCCGCTCCACCACTATATGGTTTGTACATAACATTTTTAAAACCAGCCGTTTCAAACATCCGTGCCAATTCTTTCATTCCTGGAAAGTCCCTTGCAGATTCTTGGAGCCATGAATATTCTTTATAGCTTTTTGCAAATAACTTGCCAAACATCGGCATAATGAACCGGAAGTAAAAATAATACATCTGTTTATAGCCAATTAAGGTCGGTTGTGAGGTTTCTAGGCAAACGGCTACTCCGCCTGGCTTTAGTACACGATTCATTTCTTTTAATACCTGAAGGTAATCAGGAACATTACGCAATCCAAAACCAATTGTTACATAATCAAAGCTATGATCAGGGAATGGAAGCTCCATGGCATTGCCATGTACCAGGTGAACATGTTTTAGCCCCAGGTCTTTTACCTTGTCAATCCCAACATTCAACATATTTTGGCTAAAGTCTAAGCCAGTAACTTCGCCTGTTGGACCAACAGCTTCAGCTAATGCAATCGTCCAATCTGCTGTTCCACAACAAACATCCAGCGCTTTAGAACCTGGCTTGACAGCCATTTTCTTCATAGTATCTGTCCGCCATCTGATGTGTTGTTGAAAACTGATAACTGAGTTCATTTTATCATAGTTGTCAGATATTTTTTCAAACACCTTATGAACTCGCTGTTCTTTCGATTGCTGCATGTGTTAACCCTTCTTCCACTAAAGTTTTACAATTGGCTGTTTTTCATTCATGATCATTTCAATTCTTTCTTTTATCATGTCATTAATAAAGGTATGCTGGCTTGTTCCTTTTATTTCATCTTTTGATTCATTAATATAGTCATCACAAATAGTAATAAGGTGTTTTGTTTGTTCCTCAGATAATTTAACCTTTGAACTGTACCCGGGATACATCAAAGCTTTCAATGCATCAAATAAAAAGGATTCACCATTCTCGACAAAGTGTCTTTTTTCTCTAATAAGCCGTTTTATAAATAAAAAGTTTTCTATGAAGTCATTCCAAAATTCAACTTGGAAATATCCTGAATATTTATTAAAAATTGCACTTTCAATTTTTTTGATACTTACCATTAATTGTTCAATACCAATCGTTTCCTTTTGATAAATAATTATTTTATGTTCATTAACCTCTTTGATTCCTTTGGATAGTTCTCTAATTAAACCAATGTCTTCTGCTTGGGCCAGAAGCTTATAGTATAAGCCGCTATAGTAATCACCAGCCAAAACAGTTAACTGTCGGCTTTTTTCATCAACATCTTTATTCGATATATGTTCATGGGTATCTAGAGCAATTTGTATAAGCATTGTAGTAAGTGCGTAGGTTTGTATATCACTAGAAGAGAATTTTTGTCGTTCTAGCATTGAAACTAAAATAAGCAGCTTATCATCATCAATTATCGGAGTTTCAATAAATTTAAGCAAGTAGGGATGATAGACCCTTTGTTCAACCAGTCGTTTTGTGTCTGTATAATTTTGTCGAATATTTGGCAATCTAATCACCCTTGCTTCCCCTAAATGTATATTTATTAAACTCTTTTATCTTTACAAGGCAGTCACAATTATATCATAAATGCTTTTTGGATGGGCAGGAATTCACAAAATAAATACATTTCAATTATCTAAAAAAAGATAATTAAGACGCTCCCCTTTCTTCCACTACACAAACTACTTCTTCATTTCACTGTCGATTTCCCCAAATTGGGTAAGTATTTTAGCATTACCCCTGATCTTGATCGCTGATGTATGGTCGGTAAATTGAGCAATTAATACTTCTCCTTTATCAAGCTTCTCGGAATGATGAAATCTAGTATCCGTCCCTCTCGTTAACCCTATAACATTTACACCGTCATCAATTGCTTTAATAACCACAAAATCACTATTATGAGCGAGTCGTTTTTCCATTTTTACACCTCAGTCCATTTTAATTAGTGATAGAATTTCAGAACGTGCGGATGTATCTTCAGCTAACGTTCCTCGAACAGCTGTTGTTATTGTTTTAGCCCCTGGTTTCTTCACTCCGCGCATGGTCATACACATATGCTCTGCTTCAACCACTACCATTACTCCGTATGGATCTAACTTCTCCATCATACTTTCAGCAACAGTGGATGTAATTCTTTCTTGAAGCTGAGGTCTTTTCGCAACAGCTTCAACGGCTCTTGCTAGCTTACTAAGTCCAGTTACTCGTCCGTTTTTGGGAATATAAGCAACGTGCGCTTTACCATAGAACGGGACAAGGTGGTGCTCACACATGGAGTAAAAGGGAATATCCTTTACTAAAACCAATTCTTCATGATCTTCACTGAAGATAGTCTCAAAATGTGTTTTCGGATCCTCATTTAGACCGCTAAAAACTTCTTCATACATTTTAGCTACTCGTTTCGGTGTATCAAGCAACCCTTCTCGATTGGGGTCTTCACCAATTGCATCTAATATTAAACGCACCGCCTCTTCAATTTGGGCCCGATTTACTTCTGCCATCTTTTTTCCTCCTATGTAAAACAGTAAAATTATCTATGACATGTACATATTAGCATATCCATTTACGTGCAATCAAAAATCAAATCTGCAATAAGATTTTACCATAAAGAAAAAAGGCCATGGTTGTCCCACGGCCTTTTGCCTAAGCGATCGCTTAAAGCAATAATTGTATGTAATTATTTTACTGCGTCTTTAAGCGCTTTACCTGGTTTGAAAGCAGGCACCTTGCTTGCACCGATTTCGATTTCCTCACCAGTTTGAGGATTGCGACCTTTACGGGCTGCACGCTCGCGTACTTCAAAGTTACCAAAACCAATTAGTTGTACCTTATCACCATTTTTTAAAGCATCTAGAATTGAATCAAAAACAGCATCAACTGCTTTTGTAGCGTCTTTTTTAGATAGCTCACTTGCTTCTGCTACTGCGTTAATAAGTTCTGTCTTGTTCATGCCATTCACCTCCTCCCAATAAAATGAATTTAGATTCGTAAAATAAGATTACTTATCTACATTTCTAAACAATTTTTCTAGTTTCTATACGTCATAGTGCAGTTTTATTAGTAAAGTAATCAAAAATTACGGTAATTTATGTTTTAATGTACTTTTTAATAAAAAACCCTATTATATAAAGGTTTTAAGCACTAAACGTAAGTCTGTTAAAAGATTATCACAATCATTTGAGCATATCAAGAATAATTCATGAAATTATGGTAATCTTTTCTTCGATTCGACAAAATTCTACTATTTTTGAAGAATTTGGAGTTGCTTTTTTGTCAAAAAAGAAAAAGACCCCAAAAATGGAGTCTTAGTACTTAGAGGATAATGGCGATTAATCCACCAGAACCTTCATTTATGATTCTTTCTAGCGTTTCTTTTAATTTATATCTCGCATTCTCTGGCATTAACGAAAGTTTCGCATGAATACCTTCTCGTACAATTGAACTTAGTGATCTTCCGAAAATATCTGAGTTCCAAATCGATAACGGATCATCCTCAAAATCTTGCATTAAGTATCTGACAAGTTCCTCGCTTTGTTTCTCAGTTCCAATGATTGGTGCAAACTCGGATTCTACATCTACTTTAATCATGTGGATGGAAGGGGCAACTGCTCTCAATCTTACACCGAATCGTGCACCATGACGAATGATCTCAGGCTCTTCTAGACTCATATCTGAAAGTGTTGGAGAGGCAATGCCATATCCTGTTTGCTTTACCATTTTCAGAGCATCTGCAATGTGGTCATATTCTGCCTTGGCATGTGCAAAATCCTGCATAAGCTCGAGTAAATGGTCTTTTCCTCTGATTTCCACTCCTACAATTTCTTTTAAGATATCATCGTATAGCTCATCAGGAGCGAATAGGTCAATTTCTGCTACACCCTGACCCATTTCAATCCCCGCTAAACCTGCTTTTTCAATATAATCAAAGTCACTAAACTGTTGTACAACTCGATCCACATCTCGTAATCTCTTGATATCTTTAACTGTTTCCTTTACTGCTTCCTGATAGCTCTCACGAAGCCAATGATTTTCTCTTAATACCATCACCCAGCTCGGGAGATTAACATTAACTTCAAGTACAGGGAACTCGTAGAGAGCCTCTCTAAGTACATTAAGCACATCGCTGTCACGCATGCTCTCGACACTCATTGCTAAAACCGGAATATCATATTTCTCAGCTAAATTTGCTCTAAGCGTCTCTGTGCTTGGATGGTAAGGCTGAGCACTGTTGACAACCATAATAAATGGCTTGCCAACTTCTTTAAGCTCTTCTATTACCCTTTCCTCAGCCTCAATATAATTACTTCTAGGAATTTCTCCAATCGTTCCATCTGTTGTAACGACTACCCCGATTGTAGAATGTTCCTGAATTACTTTTCTTGTGCCTATTTCAGCCGCTTCGTGAAAAGGAATAGGTTCTTCGTACCACGGTGTATTAATCATTCTCGGACCATTTTCATCCTCATAACCCTTTGCTCCAGGAACTGTATAGCCCACACAATCCACTAGTCTAATATTTACATTGAGTCCTTCGTCAACATGGACAGTCGCAGCCTGATTTGGTACAAATTTTGGCTCTGTAGTCATAATTGTTTTTCCTGCTGCACTTTGTGGAAGTTCATCCTGTGTTCTTGATCTTTCCGCCTCATTTTCTATGTTTGGTAAAACTACTAGCTCCATAAACTTTTTTATGAAGGTAGATTTTCCTGTTCGTACAGCACCTACAACTCCTAAATAAATATCACCGCCTGTTCTTTCGGCAATATCTTTAAAAATATCAACCTTTTCCAAGTGATCCCCTCCCGATCATAGAGTAAAGTGGGATAATATTATCCATCTAGATATTTTTGGACAATATATGTTTATGATGTTGTCCTATATTGTTATGACACTTTTTTAAAAATTTTTTACCTCCCTTAAAAGAATTCGCTGCTTTTCCTAGTATCTGTCGTGTCTTAAAGTTTTGATCGAATGAGGGTTTATTAATAGCAGGGCTCCAAGGAATTTCCATGCGAGAGTTCATAATAGATTTGGATTACACCTTTTAGCCTAAAAAAAAACCCTTCTCCTACAATATATTTCGTAGAAAAAGGGATATGACAAATTATTGTTCTAAAAAAACAGGCTCATTACTTTCGGCATCTAAAGTATACGGTATTGAGTAGGCCGGAACAAACATCGAATCTTCAACAAGGATAAATCGAATATCCTCTCCCGGCTTTACCTGCTTGTCCGTTTTCTGCAGTTCTTGGTAAAGGTCTTGGCGATAATCTACCACAACATCACCCGTTGTCGTAATTACCAAGGGTAAATTTTGACTAGTAAATGGACTCAAAACAAACGGAGGCTTTTCATAGCCAAGCTGTTCATAATCAATTGAATAGACATTTTTGCCTAATCTATCTTTAAATGGCGGATAACCATTTGCGCTAATTCTAAACCTAATATCGCGGATGGTCTCAGCTATTCTTAAATCCAGTAATTTTACTGTTGGATTTGTCTCCACATCGACAAGAACATAATGAAAAACCCCTCCACTTTCATAAGCATTCCCTGGTGGTTCGGCCAAATATCGCGGAGCTATTTTTTTGAAGTCAATAGGATATTTTTGATAAATTGGTGTTTCGGCATCTTTAGTCTTTATAGGCAGGATTCCGCCGTTATCCTCTTGAAATGAATTTACAGCCTGCTGAACAGCTTGGAGTTGATCTGTGTACGGTATTTGATTTTTTGCCAGCTTAGAGTTAGGGTACATACATCCTGATAAAAATAATGACGTTAATGAGATAACTATACCAAGCACTTTCCATTTCATAACAATCACCTTAAAAGTTAGAGTTTATCTGTTTATTTCTATGTACCTTATGTAAATAGGACAATAAACAGGGTTAATCCTGATACGACTAAAAACAAGTAAGCTAGTATTGCCGTAATAATTCTTAGAAAGCCTTTTAGTTTAAATCTGCTTAAATAAATTGTAATGATCGCTAGAAACATGAGTCCAATTCCAGCGATTGATATCCACATTTTCAGCATACCTGGTGACAAATTAATTCCCCCTTTATTCCGAAAGTAATTATATCATAGGTAAGCAAAATCATTAAAAAAATTATTCTTTTGCAATAAAAAAACTGAAGTAAAGAGGGGCGATTTCTTTACTTCAGCATTATGACTAAAATAACCCATTTTATAGGTTCATACTTCAAGTGTTCTTCGTTGCATTGTATGCAATCCAGCAATAAAAGGAATCACAAATTGCTATTTTTATGGGTTAATCTTACATTTTTATTCGTCAGTATTTCTTTCCTCGAGAATATTGACTAAATCCTCCATTTCATGTGTCTTTCCACGGGTCATTAACACATCGACCGCATCTTTTGCATTTTTACCGTTGAAAAGAACATCATAAAGTGAATGTGTAATCGGCATATTAACTCCATACTTCTCAGAAAGCTGGTAGGCTGCTTTCGTTGTCCGAACACCTTCGACAACCATTCCCATATTTTCTAATACTTCCTCTAGCGTTTTCCCTTTACCCAGTAAGTTTCCCGCCCGCCAGTTTCTTGAATGGACGCTAGTACATGTTACAATTAAATCACCGATTCCAGCTAAACCTGCAAAGGTTAAGGGGTTCGCACCCATTTTTGTACCTAAACGTGCAATTTCAGCCAGCCCTCTAGTCATCAAAGCTGCTTTGGCATTATCCCCATATCCAAGTCCGTCTGTAATTCCAGCAGCTAAAGCGATGATATTCTTTAATGCCCCGCCTATTTCAACTCCAATTACATCAGGATTGGTGTAGACTCGGAAATTTTGATTAATAAATAGATCCTGAACTTCCTCTGCAGCCTTCATATTTTCAGACGAAACCGCAACGGTTGTTGGATGACGTAAACTTACTTCCTCAGCATGACTTGGTCCTGAAAGTACTACAACTGCCGTTAAGAATTCACTTGGCATCTCAGCCTTAATCATCTCTGTTATTCTCATTAATGAATCGGGCTCAATCCCTTTACTTACGTGAGCGATTGTAATTGGTTTTGTTTGAATCGAACGGATTTTCCCAACTACTTCGCGGATTGCCTTAGTAGGTACAGCCAAAATGACTGTTCTTACATCTGCCAAGGCATCTGTTAGCGAAGCATATCCGATAATTAACTCCGGTAATGTGATCTCTGGTAAATACTTCTTATTGGTATGAAAGTGATTAATCTCATTTACTTGGCTTTCATTGTGGCTCCAAAGACGCACTTCATGACCATTGTCTGCAAGCACCATTGCTAGGGCAGTCCCCCAGCTCCCTGCTCCAACAACCGCTATAGGTGCATTATTACTCTCCATAATACAACAACTCCCACCAATATTATTTTCTTTCTCTAGCGTAAAGCTTAATTGGGGTTCCTTCAAATCCAAAAGCATCTCTAATTCTATTCTCTAGAAAACGCTCATAAGAAAAATGGAGTAGTTCAGGCTCGTTTACGAACACAACAAATGTCGGCGGCTTTACAGCAACTTGTGTGGTGTAATAAATTTTTAAGCGGCGCCCTTTATCTGTCGGTGTTGGGTTCATGGCTATAGCATCCATAATTACATCATTTAAAACACTTGTTTCAACTCGCATTGCATGATTCTCACTAGCAGTATTAATCATAGGCAACAGCGTGTGGATCCGTTTTTTCGTTTTTGCGGATAAAAATACAACCGGAGCATAGCTAAGGAATAAGAAATGTTCACGTATTTGTTGTTCGAGCTCTTTCATGGTTTTCTCATCTTTTTCAATGGCATCCCATTTGTTTACAACAATAACAACGGCTCTTCCTGCTTCATGAGCATATCCAGCAATTTTCTTATCTTGCTCAATAATTCCCTCTTCAGCATTAATAACAACGAGGACAACATCTGATCGTTCAATCGCTCTTAGTGCACGCAGAACACTGTATTTCTCAGTACTTTCGTACACCTTCCCTTTTTTCCTCATTCCAGCAGTATCAATAATCACATATTTCTGACCGTTATATGTATAAGGAGAGTCAACTGCGTCTCGGGTTGTTCCTGCAATATCACTGACAATGACTCGTTCTTCTCCTAAAATAGCATTAACTAGTGATGATTTACCAACATTAGGTCGTCCAATTAAAGAAAATTTAATCGTATCTGCATCATAATCTTGCTGCTTATTCTTCGGGAAGTATTTGGCTGCCTCATCTAATAAATCACCTAAACCCAGCCCATGAGAGCCAGATACCGGAATCGGTTCTCCAAAACCTAATGAATAAAAGTCATAAATTTGTTCACGCATATCAGGATTATCAATTTTATTTACACCTAAGACAATTGGCTTTTTTGATTTATATAGGATTTTAGCTACTTCTTCATCTGCAGCCGTAACTCCTTCTCTTCCATTCGTTAAAAAGATAATTACGTCTGCTTCGTCAATTGCTATCTCAGCCTGCTGACGAATCTGTTCTAAGAATGGTTCATCGCCGATATCAATTCCACCGGTATCAATTACATTAAAATCATGGGTTAACCATTCTCCAGAGCTATAGATACGGTCTCTTGTCACTCCTGGGATATCTTCTACAATCGAAACTCTCTCACCAACAATCCTGTTGAAGATCGTTGACTTTCCTACATTTGGTCTACCTACAATAGCTATAACGGGCTTTACCATTTTCAATTGCCACCTTTCTAAATACCTTGTAATTTTCAATATTGTTTATCTTTTATCTTAAGCAATGACTTAAAAGTTAAAAATAAATGCTAAAGAAACCCTTCTCTCGTTTAGAAGGGTCTAACCATATTAGTTTAGCAATGTTAAACCTTTACCGCAACCTGAAAACTCGTCTTGCCCTCCAGTTACGATGACTTTTGTTTCTGTTTTTCCATAAAACTAAAATGATTTTGTAGAAAAGCACCTGTATTTTCAAGTAAGCTCCACACTAAAAGCAAGGCTGTAATTAACGCCCACACATCCAGATATGCTAGAGAAGATACCGGGTAAGGAAATTGAAGTCTGCTTAGGAAATAGGCGTATACTATTTCACCCTGAATCGTTCCGCATACAATAATCAGCAACCTGCCCTTTAAAGTTTTTTGTAACAGTACCGCTAAATAACAAAAGCTTACACCCATCATCCATTCTTTTTGAAAGATGATCCATATGGGGTCAAATATCTCAAATAAATTAAAGGCAGCGTAGGCTAATGTAATAATAACCGAACATAGATAAATATAAAGCAAAGACCAATTTTTTTCTTTACTTAAAATGATATAGGATAGAAGCAGCATGAACACTCCACTAGCCGTTATCTCAAAATCACCTAGCTTAATTTGAAAATCAGAAAGAATAATGATTAGTAAAATGATTACTGATAAGTTCAGACGTTGATGGTTTTTCTTATTGAACATGAAAGTAAGGTACACCCAAAATACCCAGAGAATCCAGTAAAACATTGAACCTTCCAATTGCCACACCTCCTAATGTTTCCATTATCGGTATACTTTATGTATTTTCATACTTTCTTGAATAATCTTCCCACATCAAAATCATTCTATAAGAAGGAGGTGTGCAAATGGGAAAAGACCGCCAAGAGAAAAAGTTAAAGGCAAGTGGACGAGTTGAATCTGATCGTGACCAGGCCCTGCATTATCCTGGCTCAACAAAACTTCAAAGCCCAGAAGAGGCTAGAGGCTTGAACGATTCGAAGTATAGTTAAAACGTTTTAACCGAACAAAGCTCTCGCAACTGCGAGAGCTTATCTTATTATACGCTGACTATATTGTTTTGTATTTATCCCTCTTTGTGACAACCAATGATATGTATCACCAGATATCATGATTGGAGCACTTTGTAATTCTTTGATTGAGTTTGCACCAACTGCAGTCATAATCATAATTAATTCCTTTTGAAGCGAATCAATATGTTCACTTAAAGCATCAATACCATCCTCCATCAGAATTCTCAAAAAATTCCCTGCAAAACCAATAATATTTGCTCCTGAAGCTATCCCCTTGGCTATTTCAAGTCCGGATGTAAAGCCCCCTGAACCTATGACAGTAATTCCAGAAATTTGTGAAGCTTCTAAGATGGATATCGGAGTTGGAATACCCCAGTTATTAAAAAATGCCAGGGAATGGGAATGACTGCGCCTACTATTTTCAATTTCGGCAAAATTTGTCCCCCCAAAACCACCTACATCAACCGCAGAAACTCCGATATTTACAAGTGATTCTACTGTATCTTTTGACATTCCAAAACCGACTTCTTTAACAATGACAGGTACATTTACCTCATTTACAATTTCTTCAATCCTTCGAAGCGCACCAGTAAAATCCCTGTCGCCTTCAGGCATCGTTAATTCTTGAATAACATTCAAATGTATTTGTAGTGCATTGGCAGCAATCATGTCAACAGCAAGCTTTGCTTGATGAGGTGTTGCTTCACTTCCAAGATTTGCAAGTAATACTCCATCAGGATTTTCTTCTCTGACAACTTCATATGTATATCTTTCATTCTTGTCCTTTATTGCAGACATTTGCGACCCTACAGCCATGGTCAGCCCTGATGATCTTGCGACCTTGGAAAGCTCTCTATTGATTTCAAAAGTTTTTTCCCCTCCGCCGCCAGTCATTGCATTGATAAAAATAGGCGAACTTAAATAAAGTTCGCCTATTTTCTGGTCTAATCGGACATCTGATACATTAATGTTTGGCAGACTTTGATGGATAAACTGTATATCATCGAAAGCGTTAAAACGTTGCCCCTTTTGGTTTTTAAGGGCAAATCGAATATGATCCCATTTGCGTTCAGATCTAGACACTAATAATCACCATTATTTTCTAAGATTCTTTAATTTATCTCCAATTACTTCTCCAAGCTGAAAACCTTTTGATTCTTCCGGAAGTTCGTAATCAAAGTTCTCTTCCCCTTCTCTTTCAAGAAGATCCTTAATACTCAAGGAGAGGCGCTGGTCTTGTTCATTGCTGTCAAGGACTTTTACGTTAACCTCTTGACCTTCCTTTAAAACCTCGTGAGGTGTTCCAATATGCTTATGTGCGATTTGCGAGATATGAACTAGGCCTTCGACTCCTGGGAATACTTCAACAAATGCACCGTATGATACCAATCTTTTAACAGTGCCCTTTAGTGTACCGCCTTTTGGTGCTTTCTCACTAACATTTGACCACGGCCCAGGTTGGGTTTCCTTAATTGATAAAGAAATTCTTTCATTGTCACGATCAACATTCAAGACTTTCACTTTTACTTTTTGGCCTTCTTGTACGACATCTGTAGGTTTTTCGACATGTTCATAAGATAGTTGGGAAATATGGACAAGACCATCCACACCACCAATATCAACAAATGCACCAAAATCGGTAATTCTTTGAACCGTTCCATCGATGACCTGGCCTGGCTGAATATTTTTAAGTAAATCTTTCTTATGTCTGCCTTTTTCTTCCTCGACAACCGCACGATGAGATAGAATCAAACGATTCTTTTCCTTATCAAGTTCGACGATTTTAAAGGTAAGTGTTTGACCTCTATAGTCAGAGAAATCTTCTACAAAATGCGCTTCAACTAAAGACGCTGGTACAAACCCACGTACACCAAGGTCAACCACTAGTCCGCCTTTTACAACATCTTTTACCTCAGTTTCAATAATTTCTCCGCTGTTAAAAAGCTGCTCTAAGTTGACCCAGGCTTTCTCTGCATCGACTTTTCTTTTAGAAAGGATTAATGCATCCTCTTCCACTTTCAGCACTTCTAAATCAAGTTCATCACCTTCAGAAACCACATCAGAGGCTTTCTCAACGTGGAGGCTTGAAAGTTCACTAATTGGGATAATTCCATCTAACTTACTATCAGGAATATTTACTATAACCTGCTTCTCTTCTACTTTTGTGACTTGTCCGGTGACTTTGTCGCCAATTTCATAATTTTTTACTTCTACTTGATTCATATCTTCCGACATATGTACTCCTCCTTAATCCATTTACTGCAAAGAAATATATGAAAAAATAAAGCTTTCCTAGCCAAAAAAATCTCTTTTAACTAACTTCTTATAAATAAACTATTTTGTCAAGCACAACCTATTGATGCTCTTTAATAAGTTTATGAATTTCTTCCATAATTAATTCGGTCACTTGTTCAGCGGAAGCCTTTCTATTTCTTAACTCTTCCATCGGTATCGGTTTGCCGTAAACCACTTTTAATTTCCGCATGCTTTTGTATGGACCAATGATAGCACTTGGAACTACATCCGCGTTAGATCTCAGGGCAAAAAAGCCTGCCCCAGCAAGACCCTTACCCAGTTCCCCAGTATGACTCCTAGTCCCCTCAGGAAAAAGTCCGAGTACTCCGTTCTCCTTCAGGACATTTAATCCTTTTCTAAGTGCCTCCCGATCACTCATCCCCCTCTTTACTGGAAAAGCATTACAATTTTTAACGATATTTCCTAAAACGGGAACTTTAAATATCTCTTCCTTTGCCATGAAATGCACGGGTCGGGGTGCAGTGATTCCTGTAATAATGGGGTCGAAGTTATGAATATGATTCACACAAAGCAACACACCTTCATCCTTTGGGAAATGTTCTATTCCGCTTACCTCAATTCTATACCATGGTTTGAAGACAGATCCTGCAACCGCTTTTGCAAAAGAATAAAACGTCACACTTATCCAATCCTTTCTAATGCCAGAATCATAATTTTTTCTACAACCTCAGGAATGGTCAGAGATGTGGTATCAATTTCGATTGCATCTTCCGCCTTTTTTAAAGGAGCATATTCCCGTTCAGAATCAATTTTATCTCTACGGGCGATTTCCTCTTTTAATTGTTCTAAATCCGATGGGAAACCCTTTTGAAGATTTTCCATATGCCTTCTAACTGCCCGTTCCTCCACACTGGCAAGCAAAAACACCTTTACTTCAGCATTTGGAAGGACATGGGTTCCTATATCCCGGCCATCCATCACAACACCACCACCAACAGCAAAGGCTTGTTGCATTTTTACCATTTCTTCCCGTACTTTTTGGTGCTTGGCAACGATTGACACTGAATTTGTAACCTCAGAAGATCGAATTGTCTCAGTTACATCTAGTTGGTCAAGATACACTAATTGTCCCTTAGGTGAAGGGAACAACTCTAGTTTCGTTTCAAGCAGAGTATGTAATAGAGCATTTTCATCCTCAAGATTGATATTCTTAACTTTTGTTTTGTAAGTTAATGCTCGATACATCGCACCAGTGTCGATGTATATGTATGATAGTTTTTCTGCCACAATTTTTGCTACTGTACTTTTTCCGGCTGCAGCAGGACCGTCAATTGCGATAGATATTTTCTTTTCCATATTTCCTCCTAGGTCGTTCAGGTCTAATCTTGTACCCAAAATTTATTTTACCATAAGAAAGGGATATTCCTCGTTTTTTATCTTCGAAAAAATTGAATTCTCTAATGTATACTGTTCCCACACACCATTAGAGGAACTTGGCGTTCGCCATGTTCTTAGCGAGTGCCTTAGTTTTTCTTATGCGTTAGGAAAGAAGAAGTTTGAAGAAATTTCTTCTTTCCTATTAGCCAAAAAAAAAGCAGGTATCCTGCTTTTAAGTACTAACTTTTCTATATGTTCTACTAGTTCCCATTAAAGGTTTGAAGAATCTCAGTGAAGGTATTTTCATTTACACCTTCATATTTTGTTAATTGGTCCAGCTGAGGAAAGACGTCTAATTGATGCAAGAACAACTGAACCATTAGGAGAAAGATAAATTGGATAACAATAACTTTTAGCAGAATCCTCTCAAAAACCTTCATACCAACACCTCAATTTCTATATTCACTATTATGAGAGTGTTAGGAACAATTTATTCTCTTCATGAAGAAAAAGGAAAAGCAGAATTGCTTTTCCTAAACTACATCATCATATACCGCTTCGGCATTTTTAAGTTTTTCTACTTCTTCTTCTACACCATCTTTTGCATTTATAAAGATTCTGTAAGTATCATTACCCAATGTACCTAAGAACTCGTAACATAAAACTTCATTATTTAAATCGTTGATAATTACCGCTTGTCTTTCTTCCATCACTTTCAAGTTCGGATTAACCTTTGCACGGGCCTGTTCACTTGTAAGTACTGGTTGTTCAATTTCTCTTGTCTGGTAGGATTTTAAGTATTCTTGTGCAGAAAAACCGATGATATCGCCGTTATCGAGAGCCACTTCTATCTTGACTGCCTCTGGGTAAATTCTTACGTTATTGACAGAAGTGACAAAATTAAAGACTCCTGTATTATCATATTGGGAACTCTCAAATAGTTCTAAGTCTTTATATCCATTTTCCTTTAAAAATGCAGTTGCTTTATTTGAAGCATCGTTTAGACTTATATTTTGTTCGGTTACATCCCGATAATTAATAAACCAAATTGGATATCCAGCTTTTTTTGTTATATCCATATTTCCTTCTTGACCTGTTTTTTTATTCTGAATCGACACACTATAAAAACCATAGTCAGAACCCTTACCATTTTTAGTTACCTTTGCTTCAGCATCACCATTAAATTTCATATACTTTTTTGCTGTTGTAATGGCTTGTTTTTCTGTTATGGTTTCCCCTTTTATCTTTGCAAAGTTTTCATCCTTCTTTTGCAAATTACTGAATGAGACACCAAGATCACTTTCTTTATAACCTGAAACTGTTTTTTCAACTGTTTTAAACCCATCAATAATCGTATTATCTCCAGCTACTGTTCCTGAGGCCAGCGCTAGTTCAACATCCATCCAACGAAKATTATTCTCTAGGACCATGTGTTGAACCTTTCTAAGCTCCTGTTGAATTTCTCCTGACTTACTGTATAGAACTTTTAACGTTTCGTATTCTTCATCTGATAGTGGTTCTTTGTCCAAATCTCTTACCGCCGTTCGATAACTAAAGTTTCCGATGTTAGCTAAAAACTCCTCCGTTTTGTTAAAAGGAAGCAGAGTTAGTGGAAGCTGCCCCACATCACTATGCGCCTCTGAAGTTATTCTCCATACTTCCGCCAAGGAAGGTGACAATGAATTCCTTGAGTTCATCGCTAGGGTTGTTCCTATCTTATCGTTTAGTAAATCCATGTTATATGTTAAATCATGAAATGCACGTTGATAGTTATTCTCGGCATTCAATAAAACTGCATTTTTCTCCCGATGCTCTTGGTAGCCCCAATAGGCTGTACCCGCTACACCAATCGCTAGAACACCAATGATGATTCCTCTTATCATCCTTTTCACCCCTTTATTTGCAAAAAATATGTTTTCCAATTTTTTTAATTTGTGGT
Source organism: Bacillus sp. MRMR6 (assembly GCF_001940785.1). Taxonomy (GTDB): domain Bacteria; phylum Bacillota; class Bacilli; order Bacillales; family Cytobacillaceae; genus Neobacillus. The sequence continues at coordinate 94,485 of NZ_MSLS01000008.1, read as the reverse complement.
CTCGTCCAAATCCATCCACTTGTTGCTGTATCCGGATTAAAGTAATATAAGGCCTGGCCAGTTGGATCTATACCATTTATTGCGTCTAAAACTGCTTTTCGGGCCGTTTCGTTTGGAGTTAACCAAATTTGTCCGTCAGCAACTGCAGTAAAGGCTCTTGGCTCAAAAATAACTCCAGAGACAGTATTAGGGAATGTAGCACTGTTTACACGATTAAGGATGACTGCAGCAACTGCCACTTGCCCTGTATATGGCTCTCCTCTTGCTTCTCCATAAACAGCATTAGCCATCAACTGTATATCATTGCTTGAAAAGCCACCCGGTGTATTTGCCGCCGTTGGTTTCGTCGGTTGCTCTGCCGGTGCTTGAGGGTTTGCAGTATTTGCAGGAGGCTTAGCCTGCTGACCTGCCGGCGGCTTAGCCTGTTGACCTGCTGGCGGCTTAGCCTGTTGACCTGCCGGCGGCTTGGCCTGTTGACCTGCTGGTGGCTTGGCCTGTTGACCTGCCGGCGGCTTGGCTTGCTGACCTGCTGGCGGTTTCGCAGGAGCACTCTGTTTATTCTTATCAACTCCACCGTAATGGGTAAACTTATTACCTTTATTTATTTGCTCTCTTACAAACTGTTTATTATATTTACTCGCTTTTACCAGCTTTGCTTTTGTTACAGTCCCTGCTAGTCCATCAATTGGCAGTCCAAATTCATATTGGAAATTTCTTAATGCCCAATAAGTTCCCCAACCAAAAACTCCATCAATCTTTCCATTGTAATAGCCAATGTATTGTAGTCTAGATTGAAGTTCAATAACGTCCTCACCAACGGCCCCTTGTTGGATTACCTGATTGGAAAAGGCATGAACCCTATTGTCCTCCACATAAGATAATGGCATCATACAAAGGGAGATAACAATGAAAGATTTAAATAAGATTTTTTTCTTCTTCATAGCAAACTAACCCCCAGTTGTAAATCTTTTTAGATGTAAACCTATTTTTTGCTCTTTTAGTTTTTTTATTCCAAAAAAGACAAATCAAAAACCCTCCATCTATAAATGAAGGGTTTTTTCTGCTGAATATTGGTGCTTTTTGTGAATAGCCGTAAGGGTTTTGGCCATTTTTACTTTTCTCAGTCCGAACCACCATAAAAAAATCATAAAAGGCAAAATAATATATAACCAGTGCTCTTGTGATATTAAAATAAAATCGTAAGATCCATGTAAAACAAAGGGTAAAAACAAGGAAAATACTATCCACTTTCTTTTATTTTCAGTGAATTTTGCTTTTCCAATATAAAAACCCATAATAACTCCAAAAAGAGCATGACTAGACACAGGAAGTAATGCCCGCGCCATCGCATATTCAATCCCGTTTGCGAGTAAATAAAGGATATTCTCAACTGTTGCAAAACCGAGTGACACTGCTACTCCATAAACAATTCCATCAAACGGTTCATCAAAATTAGCATGCTGATAAATCACATAAAATAAAATAAACCACTTAAAAAACTCTTCAAGAAGACTTGAGGATAGAAAAGCATCGACGAAATCACTTTTAATAATATTTTCGGTATGAAGGACGTGCTGGATAAACATAATGGGAAATACCAGAAGAGCTCCGTATAAAAATGCTTTCATTACCACCGAAATAGGCTCTGAGTCATATTCATCTTTTAAATAAAAGTAACTTAGCAAGGCCAGACCGGGAGCAATTCCGGCTGACAAGATTCCCAGCATGGCTTATCCTCATTTCCAATTCGTTTCCTTTATCGTACCATGATAGGAGGATTTATTAAATGAAAAAAATCATCCATTACTGTTCATTTTAGAAGTTGATATTCTCCAGTCCGCTCGCAAGTGCTACTGACAACTTTATTCTAGCTTTCTTCGAGTCATTGTCACTGCCAAGAATTACTCCCTTGTTGAATAAATCATAAGCACTGCCTTTATAATCATAGGTTGTGTATACTGATCCTTCTTCTGCACTTGTTGTAACTACTAAAACGACTCCAGCAGAAATTGATTTTTCAATTTCTTCCATCATGCTCGGTGCAACTTGTCCACGACCGACTCCCTCTAAGACAATGCCCTTTACCCCAGCTTCCCTGGAAGCCTTGATAAATTTCCCATCAGCACCCATATAACACTTAATAATTTCAACCTGCGGAATAGGTTGTGTTATGTGAAAATATTCACGCTTAATAGGTTTCTGAAAAACGTGTACAGCATCATTATCGATGATTCCCAAGTAACCAAAGCCAAAAGCATTAAATCCTTGTATATTCGATGCGTGTTCTTTTTTCACATATCGCGCCGCAAATATCCTCTCGTTAAAAACAACGACAGTACCAGCATTTCTTAAATCATCTGAACAAGCAGAATAAATTGCGTGCCTAAGATTTATATAAACATCACTGCCCAAATCCTCCGGTGAACGCTGTGACCCAGTAACAATGACAGGCCTTGAATCGTTTACCGTTAAATCTAGAAAATAAGCAGTCTCCTCCAGGGTATCTGTTCCATGGGTAACCACTACACCTGAAACCGTATCATCAGTAAAATATGTTTCAATCTTTTCTTTTAATAATACTAAATCCTCAAAAGTAATATGAATACTAGCTTTTTGAAACACAGATTCAATAATAACTTCAATATCCTTAGGCAGATTGCACATTGCTGCAAGTTCTTCTCCTGTTAATTCTCCAGAAGCCAATTTGCCTGAGTCTTTGTTAGGTTTACTAGCAATCGTTCCGCCTGTTGTTAACAAGACTACCTTTTTCATATCATTCACCCTTTTCATCTTTTTCTAAAATTGAAGCAGCTATTTGTTCGCCATGGAACCTGCCATTTTCAATAAAAATCTCATTTGCGTTATTACCAGCAGCGATAACTCCTGCTATGAAAATATTTTCAATATTCGTTTCCATCGTATCTGGGTTATATAATGGCCTTCCTGTTAGCTCATCTATTTCAATCCCCATTGTTTTAAGGAATTGATGGTCAGGATGATAGCCTATCATTGCGAAAACGAAATCATTATCAATCACTTTTTCCAAGTTATCCTTTACATAAATCACCTTGTCCCCGGTAATTTCTTTTACTTGTGCATTGAATTCCATCGTAATCGTGCCATTTTTGACTAAAGCTTCAAAATCCGGCAGTACCCACGGCTTAATACTTGGGGAATACTCATGCCCACGATACAACACAGTAACTCTAGCGCCTGCTTTAACAAGCTCTAATGCGGCATCAACACTGGAGTTCTTCCCACCAATGACACAAACATCTTGATCAAAATAAGGATGGGCTTCCTTAAAGTAATGAAACACCTTAGGTAAATCCTCACCAGGTACATTCATATAGTTAGGATGATCATAGTATCCGGTTGCAACAACTAGAAAACGGGATTTGTAAGTTCCTGTATTGGAACTAATCAAAAACAGATCGTCCTGCTTAGAAACCTTGTAAACTGTTTCGAAAGCATTAATTCGAAGTTCCTTTCTCTTTACAACATCTCTGTAATAAACAAGTGCCTGGTTTCGCTTTGGTTTATAATGTTCGGTTATAAATGGAATATTCCCTATTTCTAGTTTTTCACTAGTACTAAAAAATGTTTGATGAGTCGGATAATGATAGAGGGAATTCACTACATTCCCCTTTTCAATAATAAGCGGATTTTTTCCTATTTCCTTCATGGCAATGGCAGCAGCCAGCCCACATGGCCCTCCACCGATAATAATAATATCTTCTATCTGCATGTGTAACACCCCTGTAAAAAACTGACTTAAAATCAAAAACTCCTACCGTCTTATGATAGGAGTTTTTTTGTTTAGTTTCAATATTAAAACATATAAATTAAATCCAACCTCTAAAGCGGCTGGCCTCAGCCATCTTCCTTACCCCCACCATATAGGCAGCTAATCGCATATCTACACGGCGTGTTTGGGCTGTATCATAAATATTGTTGAAGGATTTTACCATTACCCGCTCAAGCTTTTCTTCAACTTCTTCTTCTGTCCAATAATAACCCTGATTATTTTGCACCCATTCAAAATAAGAAACAGTAACACCACCGGCAGAAGCAAGCACATCAGGAACTAAAAGAATTCCCCGGTCAGTTAAAATCTCAGTTGCTTCTAATGTAGTGGGACCGTTTGCAGCTTCCACCACAATGCTGGCACGAATATTATGGGCATTTTCTGCAGTAATTTGATTTTCAATCGCTGCAGGAACGAGAATATCGCAATCTAATTCAAGAAGCTCTTTATTTGATATGGTATTGTTAAACAATTTTGTAACGGTTCCAAAGCTGTCACGACGATCTAAGAGATAATCAATATCTAATCCATTTGGATCATATAATGCACCATAAGCATCTGAAATTCCAACTACTTTTGCTCCAGCATTATGCATGAATTTAGATAAAAAGCTTCCAGCATTCCCAAAGCCTTGTACAACAACTCTGGCACCCTCAATATTGATACCTTTCTTTTTTGCCGCTTCACGTATACAAATGGTAACACCCTTTGCCGTTGCAGATTCCCGCCCATGTGAACCACCTAAAACTAAAGGTTTACCTGTAATAAATCCAGGATTATTGAATTCATCAATACGGCTGTATTCATCCATCATCCATGCCATAATTTGTGAGTTCGTAAATACATCAGGTGCAGGAATATCCTTCGTTGGTCCAACAATTTGACTGATTGCTCGTACATATCCACGGCTTAGTCTTTCAAGCTCTCTAAATGACATATCTCGTGGGTCACAAATAATTCCACCCTTACCCCCACCATAAGGTAGGTCTACAATCCCACACTTTAAACTCATCCAAATGGAAAGTGCTTTAACCTCTGTTTCAGTTACATCCGGGTGGAACCTGATTCCCCCTTTTGTTGGGCCAACAGCATCATTGTGCTGGGCACGGTAGCCAGTAAATATTTTAACAGAACCGTCATCCATTCTAATTGGAATTTTAACTGTCATCATACGCAGCGGCTCTTTTAATAATTCGTATACCTCTTCCGGATAACCTAACTTTTCAAGAGCTTTATGTATAACAGTTTGTGTTGATTTCAACACATCATTTTTCCCCTCTTGAATCGTTTTTTCATTTCCTTTTTCGGCTACCATCTGTAAACCTCCTAAGTATCACTTTAACGAATGTTGTCGCTTTCAGACACAAGTATACACGTTTAATTGATTTATGCAAGAACAAAAATTCACTTTTACCGTATTTCGAAAATATTTTGTAAGCGCTAACAGTTGAGTGTTTTAGTGTGATAAAGAAGGAAAGCAGCTGGCTTAAAGTAATAGCTCATTCATGTATATATACATAAACTATTAAAGCTAACCAAACTAACCAAAAAGGTGAGTTAAGTCCTTTTGGTAGTTTGGTTAAACTTTATTTAAAATAATGCAGGATTGTTTCAACTGCGTTATCTTCAATTACCCTCTTCGCATATTCTAAGAGTACATGTTGACTTAGTATAGAAGCTGTTCCATACTCTGATAATAATGCCGCAGCCTTTTCAATCATTTCCGAATCAAGATTCTCTAAAAGTAAGTAATAGTGACCATGTAAGCAATATACACTTCCGCACATAATATTTAGCACAGCCAGCCTCTTAGAAAGGCCAATAATATCTTCAAAGCAGACAAATTCATATAAGAGGTTCTCACAGCCTTCAAGCCTAACTTGCATCTCCACAAAGCCATCAAACAAAACTTCTTCATCACTGTCTGTTTCGTCAACCGTAATAATCAAAATCATGCCTTGTGCTTGTAGAGAAAAAATTTCAACTGCGACAGAACCTTGAATTTCTACATCAAACTCCTCACTAGCCTCCTCCAACATATCATGGAAGAGCTGATGCCATTTAATTGAATCCTTCCAAATGTCCTCTTTTGAAAGTCCCCTTTCAAATAAATCATCAGAGGTTAAGAAAATCTTTATTTTATTAACGGTTAAGCGTTCTAAGCGCATATATTAAGCCCCCTGCCATGACGTAACTCTTATTTTTAGTTTATGTCATAAATTCAGGTTGGTGCTTTGTCTATGTATCATCCTTTACATTTGCCACTTCTCCCATTCAGCTATAGTTTGACCAACGAATATATTTGAAAGCTGTTTTTTCTCCACCTGCTTTAATGTACAGAATCCAGAGCCCCCTAGACCAATTCGAAGACTTGGAAATTTTTCAGTAAGCTGATTAATCAGTTCAATTGTCGGTGGTATATTCTCCTCCATTGTACAGGATATAAATAAATACTTTGGCTGAATTATTTTTAAACTCTGATCCAGGTCATCTGCACCGATATTAGCTCCCAAATCAATAACATTTAACCCCTGCCGACGTAAAAAAGACGAAAAAATTAAAAGGCCAATATCATGCCATTCACCCGGACTACAAAAGGTTACTGCTTTTGGCCGAAGCGGATTAGCCGTGTGGTTATAATAAATAGAAGCTATTCGTGACCTTATGAGCATGGAGGCAAAATGTATATGACTGCTATTTGCTTTACCCGTTTCCCATAACCTCCCCATATTAACCAGAACGTTGCTGAGTACGTCAAAGATAACTTTTTCAACAGTAAATATAGAAAATAATGTATTTATCACCTCTTGTGCCTTAGGTTCTTCAAACTTAATGAATGCTTCTAACAGCTCTTCTGTCAGTCTTACTAACTGTTGTTGATAAATAGGCTGTTCTGCATCTGTTTCTACATATAAAGGTTTTTGGTTAATCATGGCTACAGCTTGACTAATTGTAAACCCTTGATTGGTTTTCTTTAATAATATTCTTAAAAGTTTAATATGTTCCTCCGTGTACAATCGATGCCCTGAGTCGTTTCTGACTGGCGCAATCATTTTATACCGTCTTTCCCATGCCCTGAGAGTTCCCGGCTGGATTCCGAGCATTAATGATACAGCTTTAATATTATATTTACCCTCTTGGTCTTCCATCTGTTTCCCCCGCTTAACTTAGAAACGTATTAATTATTATTTTTAATACTGCTATCATGAATTAAGGTAATTAAGTGACATTCTGCAGGAGCGCCAAGCCTAAGTGGCACCCCAGTGGTACCATAGCCATTACTGATCAAAACTGTTGTGTTCCCTATTTTTTCGACTCGACCTTTTTTGTATGGACTATAGCCAAGAATATGTATTTGTCCCCCATGGGTGTGCCCGCTGAGAACAAGATTAATTTTATGATCCGGCATTAGCTTATTTTTTATATCAGGATAATGGCTGGCTAATATCTTAAAACTTTTTGACTCCGCGTCAGATAAAGCTAAATCGAGACGATCCCGCTTTTGATTGATATCATCTATCCCTAAAACAGATAATTTATCGCCGCTTTTTGACTCAAAGGTAACTGCTGTATTATCTAAAACCTTTATTCCATAGTCAAGAAAGGTAGCATCCAATTTGCGATAATCTGTTTCATAATCATTATTACCCCAAACAAAATAAACTGGTGCAAGCTGTTTAAGCTTCTTCAGATTTTCCTTAACCCTATCAAACGGTACCCCTTTTTCTGTTAAATCTCCGCCAATAATGACAATATCAGCCTTCCCTTTTACTTCTTCAATAACTTTATCAGCAATGACTCGCCTATGTATATCAGAGATAAAAAAAATCGTGACCTTGCCGAATGTTGCCGGAAATTCGCTAAAAGCAAATTCATGATGCACAATTTTATTTAAAAACGCTTCTCTCACCATATACAACAAGAGAGATATGCCTAGAAGGATACCAACCAAAATAGCAATCATCATACTCTCTTTTCCCCTTTTTTAATTCAACTGTTTAAGGAAATCATACCATAAAGAAAGCTAAAACTAAAAAGGACAGTTGTTTGTTCCCAACCGCTTTGAAAAAGGAAAAAGTAAACAAAAGTTAAACCCGTTAAGGCAGCTATGGTAGAATGTGACATGGAATCTTGTTTCCTCAACACCCCTATGACATGCTGGATCATCTCTTCCAGTAATTGGCCGCTCATAACTAATCCGAAAACGAAGGCAATTGAAGCAGCAAAGAATTCTAACGGATTGATAATTAACCTTATCATAAAATCAGAAAACTTTACGGGATGAATAACAGGAAACCATTGTATTAATAAATACCCACATAAAAAAGTCATAAAAAGTCTCCAAGTTATTTTCAGCATAAAAAAATCCCTCCCATACGATTGTATGAAAAGGATTCCTATACTTTCCAATTATCAGGCAACTAGTCCTCTTGAATACTTAAAATTCTAAAACCATGTTCTTCAAGCTTTTTAGTAAAACGATTGATATTATCTTTTTTCTCAATTTTCATGACAATTCTTCTAACTAGTTTATCTGTTTCATCAAAGGTAACAAGGGATATAATATGTTCATGGAAGTGATGGGCAATTTCTGAAAGACGAGCAATTCGTCCTTCAGTTTCAACAGAAGTAAAGGCAATTCGGACACCAGGACGATTGATTCCAAAAGCACTGCCAAATGTAGTCAACACATCAGAACGTGTTACCACCCCAAGAAATTTTTGGTCTTCACTTAGAACAGCTAACAGTGGAAAGTCTTTAAGCTCTAACAGAGTTCGCTCAAACATTTCTCCACCCTCTAAAAAGTCATCTTGATGTGTTGCCACATCATTTACTAAGGTCTCTGCTAAATACTGTTCTTTTGGCTGACCAGAAATAAAATAATTTTCATAAATATTGTAACGAGTAACAACTCCTAAATAGCGACTGCCTTCTAAAACCGGTATTCCATCAATCTGGTGCTTTTCCAGCAGTTCTAAAGCATTCATTACCGGTGTACCTTTTTCTACTGTTACGCACTCATTTCTAGGAATCATAATATTTTTTACAAACATCCCCATCACCTCAAAGTAATAATCCTGCATCATTATTATACTTCAACAATAGTAGCAAAGAACCCTCTACAAATAAAAGATTATGTCATGATATGAAGATTCTTTTCATATTTATAAACTAAATTGACCCGAGGGAGGGCTATTATGTTTACTCTATACAAAACTTGGCAGCCGTACGCCAGTCCCTATGACCCCTGCAAGCCAATACCTGAAAAAGTATACTCTACTCCCCCAAATCTTTATATGGGATTTCAACCACCAAATCTTCCACAATTTACACCACTTGAGGCCCTAAAGGCGGGAACCCTATGGAAACCCTTTTATGATCCATACTACAACCCTTATGAGAAAGCAAAAGGAGGGATTCCAGAATGAAACAAGTCCCTGCTGAATACTATCAGGTGCTTGAGCAGCTTCAAGCAGTTGACTTTGTCCTTGTCGAACTAACATTATATTTGGATACTCACCCTGATGACTTAGAAGCGATTAAACAATTCAATCATTATGCGAAAGAGAGGAAAAAAATAAAAAAACTATTTGAGAGTCAGTTTGGACCCTTACTGCAATATGGAAATAGTTATTCCGGACACCCCTGGAATTGGAATGACTCTCCTTGGCCGTGGCAGGTATAAATCGTTTTGCCTTTGACTTTTAAAATGGGTAATAATCAAACTTTAAATAGGGAGGGGAAAAAATCGATGTGGGTATATGAAAAGAAACTACAGTATCCTGTTCGTGTAAGTACATGCAATCCAACATTAGCAAAATACTTAATTGAACAATACGGTGGTGCAGATGGAGAGCTTGCAGCCGCACTTCGCTATTTAAATCAAAGGTATACCATACCCGATAAGGTTATAGGACTGCTCACTGATATTGGCACTGAGGAGTTTGCACACCTAGAAATGATTGCAACGATGGTTTATAAGCTTACAAAAGACGCCACTCCCGAACAAATGAAAGCTGCAGGCATAGGAGACCATTACGCAAATCATGATGGTGCTTTATTTTATCATAATGCCGCTGGTGTCCCTTGGACTGCCTCCTATATTGCAGCAAAAGGTGATCCAATTGCTGATTTATATGAGGATATTGCAGCCGAAGAAAAGGCTAGAGCGACTTATCAGTGGATTATTAATTTAAGTGATGATCCTGATTTAAATGATGGTCTTCGTTTCCTTCGCGAAAGAGAAATTATCCATTCTCAGCGTTTCCGCGAGGCTGTTGAAATATTAAAAGATGAAAGAGATAAGAAAAGGATATTTTAATATCAAAGAAGCAGGTCTGTCTGCTTCTTTATTTTTTTTCATGATAAAGGTTTATATCATATTTCTTTTTCATTACTTCAAAAACATGATGCCGGTTATTCCACTGTTCTTCTTTTTTCCATAAATCCTTACTTCGATCCACAATTTCACATCGTAATTCTTGATATTCCTTTTCCTTTTTATCCTTCTGCTGTCTCAAAACATTCATAGCCCCATATATGCCAAGTGTAACAAAAAACAAAAAAACACTAACGCTATCGTTGACTGAGGCAGAAAACATTGCGAAAAAGGAATAAGAATAAAATTTCGCTATTGTGAAATAAAAATAGGCAAAGAAAATAAAGGCAAAAAAGAGCGTTCCATAAATGGAGTAATAATGCCACCTTTTAGCATCATCAAATTTTTGTTTTCTTTTTCTCACATTTTCCAGCATATGTTTCGTTGCTTCATCCGTATATTCTAGTAAAAGGATTGGAGAATCCATTTTATCACCCTCCTCCCTTCATTAATATGAACTTGTCCCTTTGAATATGATTTTTACAATAAAAAAACCGATCACAGATCGGTTAATTTTCAAGTGGTATCTTCAATACCTGTCCAACATATACATTCTCATTTAACAGCTTATTCGCTTTTTTTATAATTTCCTCTCCGGCCTTCGAATGATAATATTTCATCGATATTCTAAAAAGGTTTTCACCAGGCTGAACTGTGTGGTAGATAAAATTATTTTGCTGGGTTTTCGTTTCATCATTTTTCGTTGATGCAGTTGTTTCAGGAGTTTCGACTCCATTTTCAGAAGCTTCATTTTCAGGTGGGATCACTTCTTCTACCGGCTCAGTTTCAACAGCCAAATCTACCTCAACAACAGCCTGTTCCTCTTCCTTATCTTCATCCACAATATGATCAGTATTAGCTTCTTCAAACTTTACGGTTTCGTAGCCAGAGGTAGGCACAGTAGTTTTTTCTACACCACCCCGATTCTTGTCATTATAATAAGAATTCATACTAAAGATAATGATCGGAAGAAGAATAAACGATAAAACCAATAGCCGAATGACAGGATATTTTATTTTCATCTTTGTTTTTTTTCGTTTTTGACGATGAATTTGCTCTCTTGGGGGCAGTTTATCCTGTTCAACTAAGTTTTGTTCATTGATTTTCTCAATTCTTCTCCTTAATCTTTCGGCTTGGTCACGATACGGTTCTTCCTTATTCATATTAATCTCCTTCCTGGACATTGACATCTTTTACCTTTTTACACTTAATATATAGACCTAATAAGAAATCAATGGTAAAGTGCATCACAATAGTAATAGCCAGATTATTAGTCCAATCATATATAAAACCAATTAAAAAGCTTAATAGCACAATGTTTGAAAATAAGAACCAATTAAAAAGGTATCGATAATGGATGATTGCAAAGATTATGCTGGCAACAATTAAACCAACCTTAGTCTGAATCACTCCTCGAAACAATAATTCCTCGCTAAACGCTACAAAGGCTGCAATAAATGCAATATGAAGAACATTCCTATTTCTGAAAATCCTCTCATTTAATCCCCCATCATCATAAAAAGAAGGCGGAAGATATCTCATTAACAAAATATCTAAAAGAACAACAGCGATACCAGCTGGAATCCCAATCGTAAATATTCTTGGGTCAGTTATGTCGGTATTTTGTAAAAAGGAGTAACGGTCATAAAGAAGAAATCCCAAAATAATCGACATAACCAACAAAATCAATTGTGTCATATAAAGATGAAACAATAGTTCTTTATCTGTTAGTCCATTAATTAATTCTGTATATTTTTTTTTCATTTACTTAACCTGCTATTTGTTAAAATATTTTCTAAATAGTCCTTCCATCCACTCTGATTTGCGGAAGAACCAACACTACTGTCTTTCTGTTTATATGAAGCAACTTCCAAGCCGCAATTATCACAGCAATACTCATTTTGTTCAGGCATTAATTCTTCTTCAAAATAGTTAAGGATTATTTCTCTTCTACAGGAATTGGAACGTATCCATTCTTTCAGGTATTGTATATTCTCTCTCTTTTCTGTCAATCTCCCATTCACTACTTGTAAAATCTTATTCCTCAACATCTGCAGACTTGAAATTCCTTGATTCTGATTTATTAAGTCTTGTAATAGCCTCCACTGGACTTCTGACAAACCAGCGTGCTCTCCGAACTGTTGATATGAATGGAGGGAAGAATCGACTTCTTGAAGGATCTGTGGATAGTTTCTGAACAGCCAATCTATTTGCTGTTCGGAAGGTAACTCTCCTTCAGCAAGCTGCAAGGGGAGCTGCTCATCTCCTGGAGAATATAACAATATCGCAATACTCTTTTGGCCATCTCTACCGGCCCTGCCTATTTCCTGTAAATACGATTCTATTTGCATAGGCATATGATAGTGGATAATAAAACGAATATTTTCTTTATTTACACCCATTCCGAATGCGCTTGTTGCACAAATTACGTCTAATTGGTTATTAATAAATTGCTGTTGAATAAGTATCCTTTGTTCTTGGTCTAATCCCCCATGATAAGCCATAACCCGGTTTTTCCCTTGATTCGCTAACAAAGAGGCCATTTCCTCAGCCATCCGTTTGCTAGAGAAATATATAATCCCAGGTTTTTCTAATTGTGAAACTAGGTCAAATACTCGTTGTTTTTTTCCAAGATAATCAGGGACCTCTTCTACATAAAAAGCAATATTGTCACGGTCTACTGATGATACGTATCTATTTAATTCTTTTAATTGGAGGGATTGTATGATATCTTCCCTTACGTTTTTCGTAGCCGTCGCAGTTAATGCAAGGGTAAGTGGATTTCCTAGTTTGTATCGCACTTCTCCGAGCTTCGAGTAGTCTGGCCGAAAGTCGTATCCCCATTGTGAAATACAATGAGCTTCATCTACTACAAAAAGAGAAATGGACAATTGCTGAAGCCTTTTGATGACCCATGGAATACTTAACATTTCTGGAGAAATATAGATAAATTTGTATTTAGATAAATTCTGAAAGGCATCTGACTTCTCTTCGTTAGTCAGAAAGGAATTCAACGCAACTACCCTTTTTTCTCCGAACTTCATCAGTTGTTCCACTTGATCCTGCATGAGCGATAAAAGGGGCGAGACAATTAATGTCTGCCCTTTGGTACAATAACCAGGAAGTTGATAACAGATCGATTTCCCTGTACCTGTGGGTAACATTGCCAGCGTATGATTGCCACTAAGAATAGACGTTATTACCTCTTTTTGACCTCGCTTAAACTGATCAAAACCAAAATGCTTTTTTAATAATTTTTCTAGTTCCATTATCGATCACCATACTTTGCCATAACCAGTCTTATTTGAAAATAGGAGACTTCTTCTAGGAAATTCCTAATGACCTTAAGTTGTCTGGAGGATTCTCGTTGGGAAATTTTGAGTATTTTTTGTTGGATCTCTCTCTCAACATATGTGTCTATCGAGAAATTCTCTACATTTAGGGCAAACTCTATAAGATGGTCTTCAATTGTGCTCATTTTTAATTTTCGTATTTCGGCAATTTCTTTTAAGGAGAACCCTTGGGATAACAGGCTCCATGTTTTTCTGGCTGAAAGTGTTAGTATGTCATTCTCCTGTATATCGTATAAGAGCAAAGATAACAATTTATAGCGGGTAAAATCTTTTTCAAGCCTTTGGAGGATATAATGAATGATCGAAGTAAATTCAAGGTGATAATCCATTAGATTCATTTTCTGCATATGAGCTGTTTGTATTGAGGTAAGTCCAATTTGTTGATAACCGGTTAATCGGAAGACTAATACAGAAGGATTAAGGTCCTTTGCTCCTTCAAGGCAATCTACTAATTCCAAAAAAAGAATTCTCCCCATCTCATTTTTCTGAACCAATTGTTTCTTAAGCACCTTTTTTAGCCAGTTGTGAACGTCGGAACTTTTTTGAACCGGAATATATTGGGATTCTTGGAAAGTTAAATTAGAGGTTACCTGAACCATCAAGGACAATCTTTCCCAAACTAAAGATGTCAAATGATGATATTTCCACCCATTTATATACTCATTAGGCATAGTAGTATTCAGAGCTTTTTCCCCGAGACTGCTCAGCACAAACTTTTGTTCCCCGATAGTCTCAATATATTGTTTATCGATTAATTGTTTCATGATCTGATCAAATTCTTCTCTGGTTAAAGATTCGAGTATACGGAAATACTTTTTAAGTAGAAATAAATGTGCATCCTGAAGCGTTTGAGATGACTTTTTTCCATTCAAAAGATGGTAGATGGAATAAATAGTTCTTTCTCCATTTAATTGCTTTAAACAATATAGCATAACGTTCTCGATATATTGCATATCTCCACCACTTTATATTTAGTATCGACAAATTTTGATGTTTTTCTATATTATCATAACATGAATGCATGCATTATCATATCAAGAAGAGATTCGTTACATTGTAAATAATAAGCAGGATTCAACTCTAACTTATATCTAAGTATTTAAATACTGAGCACTTTTCTATTGAAAAGTTAGTCATACAGTTTTACAATAGGAATGAGTAATGCGTTTCCATAACCAGTGGAAGCATAAGTAAGAATAATTTTTGTTATTTTATTGGGAGGTTTTTTTCATGGCAAAGTATACAATCGTTGACAAAGAAACTTGCATTGCATGTGGAGCTTGTGGTGCTGCAGCACCTGATATTTACGATTATGATGATGAGGGCATCGCATTTGTAACACTTGATGATAACGAAGGAATTGTTGAAATTCCTGATGTTTTAATTGACGACATGATGGATGCTTTCGAGGGTTGCCCTACAGACTCTATTAAAGTCGCTGACGAACCATTTGAGGGCGACGCAACAAAATTCGAATAATTGTCAAAAGGTTGTAATTAAGCTGCTCCCCCTTTTCAATAAGGGGGAATTTTTTTGCAAGGCTGTGTTAATGGATACTGTTGATTTTATAACCTGTTGATTGGAGTGAAAGGCGCTTGACTCCTCGAAAATGAAAATCACATTTTCTTCGTGCGATGTTTCGCTACCGTAGCCTTCCTTGTCCTGCGGAATGTACGAGCTGAGTGAGTCCCCACAGGTGCGAAGCTGTAATAGGCTCACGGGCGAGCCCGCGGAAAGCATAGCGACTGTAGCGTAAATCAACAGCCTAGTTTAACACAGCCTTTTGCAAAAAAGCAGCCAGATGCTCTCTGGCTGCTTTTTGACCTTAAGTATTTTTTATTAAGTTAACCGGTTGATCCAGGCTTGCATTCGAATAAACATAGCATAAAAATTGCTGACAGAATAAATAGTATTCCAGTTGTACTACCTGTCATAAGGCTTTATAAGAAATTTGATCAATTGTTACGTTTTTATTCACAAAAATACTTTTCTATTAAGAAAACCCGCTGCACTTTGCAGCGGGTTTTGATCATTGATCTACGATGAGTATTTGATTTGGTTTGATTAAATCAGACTGGAGTTGATTAAATTCCTTTAACTTGGCAACTGTTTGGTTATTTTCCCTTGCGATAGCGGTTAGTGTATCCCCAGCTCGTACAACATAATGATTTTTACTTTCCTTTGGATAGGAGCTAGCCTCTAAAGTTTCCTCACCGTTACTTTTTCTCCCTCCAAGGACAGTAAATCCTACTTCCGCCTTACCTAACAGTATTTCAGGATTAAAAGCATTTTTCTTATCGAATGTCCACTCCGTTTGATGGGTTTCAAAATGGAGGTGAACTCCTGTGGATTCACCCGTTTTTCCCATTGTGCCAATTTTGTCTCCTTGTTTTACATTTTGTCCAGGTTTTACTAATCTTTTGTTCAAATGCGCATATACGGTGACAAAATTACTTGGGTGTTTAATAAATACAACATGGCCATATGTATTGGAATAATAGGACTTTTCAATTATTCCGTCTTCTACAGCAATAATAGGGGAGTTAAGGTTCCCTGCAATATCCACTCCTTTATGATCCCCATTCCTAGTTCCATATGTATCAGATATGATGCCATCAGTTGGCCATATCCATTCCTTTTGAAGCTCATTTGACTCTGGGGTTTTCGCTTCTGTTTGTGTACCTCCAAGAAATAATAAACCAACACATAGCGCCATAATTGCGGCGATTAATAGCCGCCTTATGTAGTCTCGCAATTTTCTTCCTCCTTAGTTCTTGTCCTCTCCTTCAAAACCATATGTCAGTTTATGAACAAATAGAACATTTGGTTCCATTTTTGGAGAGGTTGCCTGAGCATACTTGTTATAATTTGGAGACATTCGACTTTTTATACAAAAAAATCGATCACTTTTAAGATCGATTTTCTTAGTATTAGAGTGGACGATAATTTGCTGCTAATGGAACTTTTATTTCAGCAGTTAATTGATAAGGTCCTAAATATTCAATTGGGGCATTTACAAATAGTACAGTTTTTAGCCCAAAATCCTTGGCCGTTAATAATATTGCTTCGACTGAATACATGGTATCAATATTATTTTCCAAGTTTGAACCATCACTTAAGGTTATGACTAATTGGGTTCCAGCTATGCTTGCATTCTGAATTTGAATGGAAGGCACCAAGGAAGAAGATAACCCCGTCTCTGGTGATGGCCCCTTCATCATAGCATTGAGAGCAGCGTTAATGTCCTTGTAAGAATCTGAAGATGGAACGAGCATTGGCAGTTGCTCACCTTCAGGTGTAAATCGAAAATAAGCACGATTCTCATCTGGATTAACGGGTAATTCATTTAAAATACCATAATTCCCCAATTCGATTCCTGGTTGACCATTTGTAAAAAATTTAATTTTACTTATATCACTATTTGATGCTATATTTCTAACCAAACTACTAATAAAGTTTGTTTCCATGGCTGATCCTTGCCCATATTTATGGTCTTTGGGTACATCAACCATTAAACTATTATCTTTAGCGTCTATAGTTAAGGTGGCATTAAGCGGGTAAAATTCACTTAAACCCCACTCTTCTTCTGTTAACTTTTCCATAGTTTCCGTAAACACTGTTAACCAATTTGCTCCCTCTTCATGAGTAACAACGGTCGAAATTGGAACTAGATTTTGCACCTGTGAATCTGGAATCCAATACGTTATAACCCTACCATTGCCTATTTCTTCCTCAAATAATAATGTTTTGCCGCCTCCAAGAGCAGCCTGTTCAAGCTGAGAATGTGTTAATTCTTCTTCGAGACTCGCATCGTCTTGTTTTTCCATCATTATTGAGTTAGCATTGTCTTCTGTCATCCTAGAGTTTTCTGCTGAGGATGACTTTTCTTCCTGGGCACGGTCTAACGAATACTCAGTTCCAACCATGAGTTTAGGAATAAGAATTAGAAAAAGAAGCGCGGCGGCGGCTGTGGCAATTCCAGGTAATAACCAGATTGGCCTTTTCCGCTTTTTTACAGAGAGATTTTGGTAGATCTCGCGAGGATGGCGCTGATCCTGTATCTTCGGCATTTGCCTCAATAAATCCTCAAGCTGTTTATCACTCCACTCTGATTTTCTCACTTTCTAAACCCTCCTTTTCGTAAAACATTTCCATGTGCTTTTTTAATACTTTTAGAGCTCGATGCTGTGTTGTCTTCACCTTACTATCTGTCCAGCCAAGTGTTTGAGCCGTTTCAGCAATAGAAAGACCATTAAGATACCGAAGGATTATTACTGATCTTTGATCTACCGTACAATATTCAAGACATTTATAGATCCACTTAATCTCTTCATTTTGAACGGTAATCTCCTCAGGTATGGGATATTCATCCTTGACTTGACTTGTAGACCAATCAAATTTATCAAGTAACCGATCTTTCCAGCCTTTTTGCTTGCGAAAGAAATCGATTGCCACATTTCTTGCAATCGAAAATAGCCATGTTTTCTCACTGCTTTTACCTTCAAACCGGTGATAAGACTTAAACACCCTGATATAAACCTCTTGTACAAGATCTTCAGCATGTTCCTTATTTCTTACCATATAAAATAGAAATTGAAAAACGTCATGATGATACTTTTGATATAGCTCATCGAAAACGGAGTCCAAATCATTTCCCCTCCCCGTTCATAGTATTAGTCGATACCTATGTATAAAAAGTTTCACATTTTTAATATAGACTTTCTGTAAATAAAAAGAAAGGCAATTTAAAGAAGTTAAAGCCTCAAACTTAAAGAAAACTCATTCAAATTGAATGAGTTGTTAAACGAAACCTTATTGTTTCTCGTGAATCAAGAACAATCGGCATAATTTTCTATTTTTTTGCTATATTCGAGGTAAAAGGAAGGTGAATGTCGTTCCTTGTCCGATTTTACTTTGAACCGATATATGTCCTCGGTGAGCATGGATGATGTTTTTAGCAATGGATAACCCTAAGCCTGTCCCAGCTCTTCCTCTTGTTCGGGCCTTGTCTGCTTTATAAAACCGTTCAAAAACAAAAGGCAAGTCTTCTTGAGGTATACCTGAACCAGAATCGGATACTTCCACTTTAATACTTTTCTCGTGCTGCGTAACGTGTAACCGGACAGAACCCCCTTCAGGAGTATGTCTAATTGCATTATCAATTAAGTTTGTCAATACCTGCTCAATACGATCTGGATCAAATGAAATGGCCGGAATATCTTTATCTAGCTCTGCACTTAGATAAATATCATTTTCCCGAGCTAGGCCTTGGAACTTGTGAACAATTCGATTCATAAAAGAATCAAGATCCATTACCTCAACTGTTAACTGGATATGGCCAGCCTCCATCCTAGCTAAATCCAGTAACTCATTTACAAGCCGTCCCATTCTTAACGATTCATCATAGATCACTTTAGCCATTTCCTTTTTCTCTTCCTGAGATTCCGCAATATCATCAACAATCGCTTCACTATAACCCTGCAACATTGAAATCGGGGTCCTTAACTCATGAGATACATTAGCTATAAAGTCTTTTCTTAACTTATCCAACTGACGTTCCTCTGTCATATCCCTCAAGACGGCAACTGCCCCACGGATAAATCGATTGCTATATAGCGGACTTACAAGAATCACCCAGTGACGGCCTTGAAGCGAGATTTCACCAACCTGCTCCTGCTCAGTATCAACTGCAAGCTGAAACAGCTCCATAACCTTTGAAGGAATAGCTTCCGTGTTACTGCTGTTTCCCCCTTTTTCGTAATACCAATACTGGAGGAAGCGGTCAGCGGGTGGATTGGTGATTAAGATGGTCCCATCACGATTAAAGGTAATTACCCCATCTGCCATACTGCTTAAGATGCTTGCTAACTGCTCTTTTTCCTGACTTAAGGCATTCATATTAAATTTTAATTGACGCCCCATCTGATTAAAGGCTGTTGCCAGCTCACCAATTTCGTCATGCGTTAATATGGGTACTTTGGTATCAAACTTACCCCTTGCAACTTCAAAAGCGGCTTCCCTCATCTTCCTCAAAGGAGCTGTAATTCTTGTTGATAGGAAAAAGGCAAATATTGTCGTCAAAATGATCGCCACACCGGCTACCAATAATATAAAACTTGTGGTAGAACGTGTTGTTTCTTGTACATCCTCCAATGACTGGTAAATAAATACGGCTCCATTCTCTTCAGGATCTAACTGAAGTGGGACACCGATAATAAAGTGTTTTGTTTCAATATCTTCACGTTCACTGGAGAGGTTAGAAACTTTCTCAACCGAAGTACGTTCCTCAAATACTTTTGCTAGTTCGTTATCATCTCTAAGTTCTGATAATTGGACCTTTACTCCGTTTTCCGTATTGGGTGAGTAATAGCTTTCATCAGAATTTTTAATGATAACCACCTTTGTAACCTCATCTATAATTTCCCAAGATATTTCAAGCCCCAGCGGAAATTGTTCTTCTGGATGTTCTTCTAAAACCCTGGCAATTTTCTCTGCCGTATGCGTCAAATCATTTTTAGTTTGAGTAATGTTGGTATTCTCAAAGAATTCTACTAGCATCACTGTTAATATAAACAGAATAAAGGATACTAAAAAAATAATAGTAAACCAAAGTTTACCTACTACACTTCTTAGAAAGGTCATTCATTTACTACCTCGAACTTATACCCCACTCCCCAAACCGTTACAATCATCCTAGCGGCCTGTTCCGAAACCTTGTTTAACTTTTCGCGGAGACGCTTCACATGCGTATCGACTGTACGTAAATCACCGAAAAATTCATAGTGCCAAACTTCCTTTAGTAATTGTTCACGGTCGAATACTTTATCTGGTGATTTAGATAGGAAATAAAGCAATTCGTATTCCTTTGGTGTTAAACTTACTTCTTTACCATCGGCAGTTACCCGGTGAGCATCATTATCAATCGTTAAATGTGGAAATACGATAATATCTTTAGATGTTGTATCAGTTTGCAAGTAAGAAGTTTGAGAAGACCTTCTTAATAGTGCCTTGACCCGAAGAACTACCTCTCTCGGGCTGAATGGTTTCACAATATAATCATCTGTGCCGACTTCAAACCCTTGCACACGGTTAACTTCTTCACCTTTTGCTGTTAACATGATAACCGGAGTCGCTTTCTTTTCTCTCAGTTCTCGGCAAACCTCGATTCCATCTTTACCTGGCATCATTAAATCTAAAAGGATTACATCATAATCATTTGCTGTAGCCTTCGCGAGTGCCTCAATTCCATCCTCAGCTTCATCAATTAGATAGTCCTCACGCTCAAGGTACATCTTTAAAAGGCGGCGAATCCTTTCTTCATCATCAACCACTAAAATCTTCACGTCTTTTTCCATTTATAATCCCCCCATGCAGTTTATTGTACAAAATGCTAATCGTTTAATCTATAATTTAAAGAAAATGGCTGTTTAAAAAGTGTCTAAATTTTGACGATTAAACATAAAAATTTTTTCTAAAAAGACCTTCACTAAGGTGAAGGCCTATAAGGTTGGTGTCTTAACCTGCGTATGAATGGAGACCGGCTATGACTAGGTTTACTGCGATTAAGTTAAACATAATAATGATAAAGCCAATTACGGCAAGCCAAGCTGATTTCTCACCATGCCACCCTTTTGAGAGACGCAGATGAAGGAATGCAGCATAGAACAGCCAGGTGATGAGTGCCCAAACTTCTTTTGGATCCCATCCCCAGAAACGTGTCCATGCAATTTGCGCCCAGATCATTGCAAATATCAATGCTCCGAGTGTAAACACTGGAAACCCGATTAACACGGATCGATAACTAATTTCATCAACTAAATCAAGCTTAATATTTCTTACTAAAGGTTGTAAAGCGGCAGCCATCCGCTTTCTTAATAAAAGCCTTATTACACCATAAAGTAGAATTCCGCCGATAAGAGACCAAATAACAGTGTTTAATTTTTTGGCATTAATAATAGCTGGCATTTCAACAAGCGGTTCAAATTTACCCTTTGTTGTTAATTCCCATTCATGGGGGCCTGTTATCGCCGGCATGGTGTATTCCATTGTTACTTCCTGGTTGTTCTTATCAATCCATTTAAATTCAGCGTGATAATCCGTAGTTGAAAAGACCGTTGAAACTAAAACAAAACCTACTGTTGTCACTAAACTAAACATTACAGCTTCTAGCCAAAATGTTCTTTTACTAGCTTTTGTCTGATCAATAACCTTAACCAAGTAGATCAGTCCTGCGGCAAAGCTCACCGCTAGAATAGCCTCTCCGAGTGCTGCAGTTGTTACATGAATGTGCAGCCAGTCACTTTGCAATGCAGGTATTAATGGTGAAATGTCTCTTGGAAACATGCTCGCATAAGCAATAATAAGAATAGCAACCGGTAACGTAAATAAACCTAAAAGCGGAGTTCGATAGATAAAATATATTACGATAAACGCACCGACAAGACACATTCCAAAAAATGTTGTGAACTCAAATAAATTACTAACTGGTGCATGTCCAGCTGCAACCCATCTTGTAATGAAATAACCTATTTGAGCAATGAAGCCGATAATGGTAAGAAGAACGGCTAATTTCCCCCACCGATTTGTTCCCTTTTTGTTTTCTTCCATACCATGATTTGACTTTATGGCACCGCCAAAGAAGAGGGTCGCAACTAAATATAAAATAAATGCAATATAAAGTAAATTACTACTTATTGTTACCAACTAGACTCCCTCCTTATCCGTATTTTTCTCTTGAAGTTGATCTTCTGGAATATTTATAGCTGTATTTGAAAATACTATCTCTAATTCTCTTTTCAAACCATACCAGTTTTTATTCGTATGACCCGCAACCCAAACCTGTCCATTTTTTTGTTGAATCCAGACTCTTCGATGGTTCCAATAGGCACCTTGTACAACTCCTATCATGAAAATAACACCGCCAAGTGCAATTATCCAAAGTGTTAAGTCTTTTCTAACTGTTAGGGCAGTTACATTTTTTGTTTCAACACCCTTAAATGCCATTTTGTATTCATTTTCCCCTAATGGTTCAATCGTCTGCTGAATCGCAACAAAGCTTGTTTCCCCCTGCGGTTTTTCAGGTGTTAACATTTTAAATACAAAGGCAGGATTATTTGGGATTCTAGACTTTGTCGTTGGTTCCCCAGTTTTTGCAAACTCAAAATCGGGAAAATAACTAATTAATTCTACACTATATCCATTGCCCAATTCATACTTCGGCTCCGGTTCATAAAGGTTAACTTTTAGATCCCCGAAGGTTTCCTTGGTAGTTTTGTTAGTTAAGGAAAAGGTCATGGTGTTTAATTCGTTTAGTTTAAAGTCAACCTGATAAAGAGCAAAATGTTCAAACTTCAACGGCTGGTTAACTCTAATTTTATGTTCCTTCACCTTATTGAGATCTGGTGCTTCACCCGGAATAGCGGGTCCTGTTCTTTTATAAAGAACAGCATCTGTTTGGTAGTTTTTCACAACCATACCCGCACGGTCAATAGCTGCTTCAAAAGTTTTATTTTCATTTTTATCATAATGGTCTACGGTAAATTTATTATTAGTAATATAATATTGTCCGTCTGTTTCAGGAATTACCTTTGTTTCCCCTTCACGAAGCCACAAGACTTCATCGATATACATACCAGGTACAAATCTAAGCATACCGCCAATTAAGAAAATAATAAGTCCAACGTGGTTTACATAAGGGCCCCAGCGAGAAAAACGGCCCTTTTCAGCTAGCAGGTCACCATTTTTTTCGCGAACGTTGTACCTTTTAGCCTTTAAACCTTCCTTTATACTAGCCAAGTCCTTTACATTGACACTCTCAGTTACACCAAAGATACGCTGGCGTCTTAAAAAACCTTCATGTCTTGTGACATTTTGTACTTTTAACGCTTTGTACAACGGGACTACCCGATCAAGACTACAAATGACAAGGGAGACGCCAATCATGGCAACTAAAATTAAGTACCACCAAGAACTATATAAGTCATGAAAACCTAAGTCGTAGTATAGCTTTCCAACCCACCCATATTCCTCTTGGTAATATACACTTGGCTGTACAGAAGGAATATACATTTCCTGAGGAAGAATGGTGCCAACCGCTGAGGCAACTAGGGTAATAACAATTAAACTAACTCCTACCTTAACAGAGGAAAAGAAATTCCATATTTTATCAACAATCGTTTTATTATATGTTTGTGAGCGTCGAGCACTGCCTTCATATCGCATATCGAGCAGTTTAGTTTCCATAGCCTCTTCAACGAGAACCTTCCCGCATGCTTCACACAAGACGGTCCCATGTGGATTAACATGACCACATTCACATTTTACATCTTTCATTTGAAAAATCTCCCAACAACCTTACGGCTTAATTTTCTCCATGAACTCCCTTACTGCTCTTTCTGTCAGCTGTCCGGTATGGTATTTAATGACTTTGCCATCTTTATCAATTAAATAAGTTGCAGGTAACGTACCAATACTATAAGCGGTCCGGACTTGATCATCCTTATCGATTAATATTGGAAAATCAAGGCTATGTCGAGCTGCGAACTGATTAACCGCCAGCTCTGACTCACTAATATTTACTGCTAGAATTTGTACCCCGCTGTCTTTAAATTGATGATATTGATTATTCATATAAGGCATTTCTTCCTCACAGGGCTTACACCATGTTCCCCAAAAGTTCAAAAATACACCCTGCCCCTTATACTCGGATAATTGATGTTTCGTTCCATCCATATCTACCAATACAAAATCCGGAGCTTCCTTGCCAATAGCCACTCGATCTAATTTGTCTTTAGTTAAGTTTGCATACAATGTATAGGCTACGGCTGCACCTAGAACGAGCAGGATGATTGTCCTCATAATTAATCGCCGTTTTTTCATAAGTCCTCCCCCAGTATTTCTAGTCTCCGATACATTTTGTCTAAAGTATATCATTTATCATCATTTACACAGTGTAAATGATGAATGGAATTGTGACATCTTTATGACTTTTTCTTTAAATCCATTGCCATCGCTCTTAATTGTTTCACCTCATGTGGAGTTAATTCCCTTGCATCTCCCGCTGTTAGACCACTCAATGTTAAAAATCCATATCGTTCTCTTTTTAATTTCAGAACATCATGACCTATTGCCTCAAACATTCTTCTAACCTGTCGATTACGTCCTTCATGAATGCTAATTTCGATAATAGCTGTTTGTTTTTTCGTATCTCCAGAAAGCATTTTAACTCTTGCTGGTGCAGTTTTTCCATCCTCTAGACGAATTCCCCTCTCCAATTTACGGAGGTTTTCCTTTGCTGGAATTCCTTTTGTTTTAACCACATATACTTTTTCAATTTGGTTACTAGGATGCATTAGTAAATTAGCAAACTCACCATCGTTGGTTAGCAGCAATAAGCCTGATGTATCGTAATCAAGACGACCAACAGGATAAATTCTTTCCATTAAATGTGGAAAGAAATCTGTTACCACCTTTCTTCCTTTCTCATCGCTTACACTCGAAATGACACCACGGGGTTTATATAATAAGAAATAAACAGGTACTTCACTCTCAATTTGTACTTCATTAACCTCTACCCGATCAGAAGGAGTCACCTTTATCCCTAGTTCAGTAACGATTTTTCCGTTTACTTTTACTCTACCTTCCTTAATCAATTCTTCAGATTTCCTTCTAGAAGCAATGCCTGCACGGGCAATTACCTTTTGTAATCTTTCCATTTATTAATTCACCTCATATGTTAGCCTGTATTCGGACACGTAGGGAAAAACCAAATTCCCCAAAAAAACAAAATTCATTATTCTATCCTAATGAATTATGACACAACTTTGCCTTTTTTCAAAGCAGGTGATATTAATAAACCCTAAAAATAAAAAAGCAAGCCCTATTTTATAAGGAACCTGCCAATACTTAGTATGAAAAATCGTAAAACAAACTAAACTGCTCCGAAAAATAGTGTGATGACAACAACCGCTGCTATAATTCCTACCACATCCGCAAGTAATCCCACTTTTAGTGCATCACCCATTTTTTTAATGCCAACTGCTCCAAAGTATACAGTTAACACGTAGAAGGTCGTATCTGTACTTCCTTGCAAGACAGAAGCTAGTCTGCCAATAAATGAGTCTGGTCCATAAACTGCAATTAAATCACTAGTCATGCCAAGCGCAGCTGTACCTGAAATAGGTCTTATTAAAATCAAGGGTACGATTTCAGCGGGGACATTGATTGCCTCCATTGCTGGCCGGATCCAATTCATTAGAGCTTCTAATGCTCCTGAGGCACGAAACACTGAAATGGCCACTAACATTCCAACTAAAAAAGGAATAATTGAAACAGCTATCTTGATTCCTTCTTTTCCACCTTCAACAAAGCTTTCATATGTTTGAACTTGCTTAAACGTTCCATACAAGAGTATAAAGCCTATTAATACAGGTATAAATCCTAGAGAAATGAGTGAAATAATTTCCATGCTTCTCATCCTTTACGGCTCCGCCGGTAATAGAAATAACGATCAATCATCACTGCTCCTAGCATTGAAATAATAGTTGCAATTAAGGTCGGTACAACTATTTCAGTTGGAGAAGCAGAATTATAGTTTATCCTAATAGCAATTACCGTGGTAGGAATGATGGTGATACTTGCTGTATTGATTGCTAAAAAGGTTACCATTGATCTGCTTGCTGAGTTCTTTCCCCCATTTAAACGTTTTAACTCTTCCATTGCCTTAATTCCAAGAGGAGTGGCTGCATTCCCCAAACCAAACATATTGGCTATCATATTGGATAAAATATAGCCCATGGCTGGATGATTATGTGGTATCTCAGGAAATAATCTCTTTACTAAAGGTCTAAATAACTTTGATAGCCGTTTCAGTAGTCCTGATTCCTCGGCAATACGCATTAAACCTAGCCAAAAAACGAGTATACTTATTAATCCAATGCAGAGAGTAACAGCTTCCTTTGCTCCATCGAATATAGCCTTGTTAACTTCTCCCATTGTTCCGTTTATCATTGCAAAAACAATTCCAATTACCATCATGAAAACCCAAATGTAATTAACCATTCATTTTCACACCTAGAATGGATAGGAATATTTCTTTTAAGGAGTCGAATAATCCCTTTTTCTTTTCTGGAATCGCTTCATAATAGATTGGCAAATCCTTAATAACTTTTTCATCAAGGTATACTAATGCTCTTCCAACGATTGCTTCATTATTCTTGGACCTGTCCCAATTTTCAGGCGGCTTGTTCAGTTTATATTTAACGGTAAATAAATCCATTTCTTCTTTTGTTGCAGGATATACAAATGAATCCTTTATATATAATTGATTCTTATAATCCTCGTTTTCTTTAAGCTTTAATTTTCCTTCTGGTAACACCTCCGCCATATCATAAGCTTTAAAACCATTTTCAAACATTGCAATATGATCATTCCAGTCATCTGGAGCATTGATCGTTACTGCGATTAAGTTCATTTCACCCTTTGCAGCAGTAGTAACAAGGGTTCTTTTTGCACGTTTGGTATATCCTGTTTTACCGCCTGTTGTATATTTATATTTTGTTAGAAGGCGGTTTTTGTTTTTCCATTCTCTTTCCCAATTCTCTGCTGGGTTTGGTGCATGATGCTCCTTTGTCCCGGTAATATCTCTATATTTCTCATATTGCATTGCATAACGTGTCAGTAACGCCATATCATATGCTGTTGAATAGTGGTCCTCATGGTCATCTAAACCATGCGGATTGGCAAAATGGGTATTTAACATCCCAATTTCGTTTGCCTTTTGGTTCATCAGATACACAAAACCTTCTAAACTGCCGCCAACATTTTCAGCAATTGCTACTGCAGTATCATTACCAGAGCGTAGCATTAACCCATAAACTAAGTGCTCTAATTTTATTTTTTCTCCAGGCTTTAAATATACCGATGACCCTTCCGTACGGGTAGCTTGTTCACTTACTTTCACTATATCACTCATTTTCCCTGACTCAATCGCTAGCACCGCTGTCATGATTTTAGTAATACTAGCTATTCTCCTTTTTGTATGAGCATCTTTCTCAAATAGGACACGTCCAGATTCTTGTTCCATTAATACAGCACTGCGTGCACTTACGGAAACAGAAGCATCCACCTTTTGAGGAATGTTTGCCATGATGAGTGAGAGCATGAGGGTAAAAATGACTAGCTTCCAAATCATTCTCATAAGATTTACCTCGTCCCCTTCTTTAGCTTTTTCGCGTTTTATAAAATTTTATGCAGGACAAGAATTGTTATGACACTTTGTCCATATTAAACAAAAGCAATCAGCAAAAAACACTGATTGCTCTGACAAAAACTTAAAAAGCCGGCCATTTTATCTCAGCTACTTGATCAAAGCGTAGTTCTACATCGTTCCAGTTTACAATTTTCCACCAATTATCAATGTATTCTCCTCTATTGTTCTTATATTGGAGATAGTAGGCATGTTCCCAAACATCTAGAACAAGCAATGGAATAGTATCCCATTGTGTTAAAAGCATATGTCTTTCGGATTGAAGAATTTCTAAATGCCTTGCACGAGGAGACCAGACTAGCAAAGCCCATCCGACTCCTTCTACTTGTTTTGCTGCTTCTGAGAATTGTTTCTTAAAATTGTCGAAGCTCCCAAAATAATTATCTATTTTCTCTTTTAGCGGACCTTGTGGACTCCCCCCACCATTCGGGGTCATATTATTCCAAAATATTGTGTGAAGATAGTGTCCTGATCCGTGAAAAGCCAATTCTCTCGACCAATGTTTAATCAAGGAAAAGTCACCTGTTTTCCTTGCATCCTTAAGTTTAAGTTCTGCTTTGTTTAAACCGTCTACATATGATTGATGATGCTTATCATGATGAAGTCTCATTATTTCTTCTGAGATATAGGGTTCTAGGGCGTTGTATGCATATGGGAGTGCAGGGAGGGTATGTTCGCCAGGGGGAATTACTTTTTCATTTACCCAAATCGTTCCTACAACCCGTTTCCTATTAAAATAATTCTCCATCTGCTCATGAATATTCTCAGCTTCTGTCTGAAGATTTAGCAGCTCTGTGTCCGACAATTGTCCACTGTTGCTGCCATTTTCTACTAATTTTGTAAAGCGATCGAGTTGTTCCCATAGCTCCGTATTGTTTTCGACCTCCTGCGAGCCTAAAAACTTTTTTATATCTTCATTCCACTTAAACAGCTCTTGTAGATAATTCCTAAACTGACTCATTGTATACCTCCTTAAAAACTTAACTACCTAAAGAGTATGAATTACCGTCAGGTTTATGATTAATATTAATTAGTAATAAAAAAAGCCGACCATTTTAATAACGGTCAGCTTTTTAAAAGAAATAACTATTTTGATTGGATCATCTTTGTCCGGTAGTCTGTTTCATAAAATTCTAATTCTTCTCTAATTCTCTGAAACTCACCTTCTAAACCTTTAATTAATACCTGAAGGTTTTCTGGTATTTCTTTATAAAATTTTATAGAATTCTTGCCTGTATAAGCACTTCGACTGTTTTCATACCAGGCATCATTTTTCGGAGAGAAGAATTCCTCAATGCATTGATGGAAAATTCGATAAAGAGTTTTTTCTGCTGTTGCTTTCTGAAATGGCTCACTCTGCAGAATAACCGAACAGGCTTCTAACCCTTCCTCACTATAGACCAAAAGCTTTCTAAGGTTTGAAAGAATTATTTTGTAGTAATTAAGGTCACTCTCTTTTTCCCGCTGCATTTGGACAATAGTTGTTTCATTTAGATAATTTTCTAATTTTAAGCTTGTATTAGCTAAAAATTCTTTAACGTCATTAAGCTGGGTTTTGACTAATGCATTTCCCATACTTTACACCCCTTTTAGTTTTCGTAAATAGTTTTAACTAGGCTGCGTGATGTACTCTAATGGCGATTGAAGCTCGAAAGGTTTATTCTGCTTTATTGAGAACAGGATTTCAGGCAATTTGCTGTAGTCAATCCCTTTGAAGTAGGAGGCAAATTCATGTTTAGAATTAATATACAACCTTTTTCGTTGGCGTAAACCAGGATTTTTTATTAGACATACAAGGGCCACAATATCTTTAAATGTAATGTTCATTTCCCCTAGGGTCAGAATTGGGTTCTCCTGATATGGAGTAAATTCGTGAATGAATTCATCAAAAAACCTAACATAAAGAACGTGAAGCGTTCTTTCCTCCCCCTCTTCAACAAATGTCACTTCACTTCTGTTAAAGAAATCCTCTGATGTATTCGATTGCTCCTTTTCTAATTCATATCCTATACATTCTTTAATTAGCAACTAAATCAATCTCCTTTAGCCTTGGACAAATCATGTAATACCTTTAAATTGGAAATCATCCAAACAAAATACTTAAGTTTATTTTAACACAACCAAACCGTTTAAGAGCCAATCGTTTCCTGAAATTTCTCAAAAAACAAATCGGCTTCCTCTTGCACATATTCTTCATCTACTTTGTCAGGGAGCAAAGGAAGTTCATCGATACTTTTTAAGCCAAAATAATCAAGAAACTCTTTTGTAGTTCCATAAAGATAGGCCCTGCCTGTTCCTTCTGCTCGTCCGACCTCTTTAATAAGTGCCTTTGACATGAGCGTATGCAATGGACGTTCCGTCTTCACTCCTCGAATTTCTTCAATCTCTGCTCGTGTGATCGGTTGTTTATAAGCTATGATGGCTAATGTTTCTAAGGCAGCCTGTGACAAGGCAGTAGTGCTTGGCGAATCAACAAGTCTTTTTAAATATGGTGCATTTTCCTTTTTAGTTGCAAGCTGATAAGTACCTGCAAGCTGAACAATCATAATCCCTCGATTTTGATCGTTATCATACACCTCTTTTAATTCTTCAATTACTTCAGCAGCCTTCAACTCATTGATCTCTAATACCTCTGCTATATGTTTAATTGTCAGCCCTTCGTCGCCAGCTGCAAATAAAAGACTCTCTAAGATATTCTGCCAATTAATAATTTCCAAGTCCTTCTGCTCCTTCCTCAATTGCATGGACAAAGATGTCTCCAAAGTTCTCATCTTGCTCTACATCGATTTCTTTTCTTTTAATTAACTCTAAAACGGCAAGAAATGTCCCCACAATATGTTCCTTAGCGGGGTAAGGGAACAAATCGTAAAAATTCCTTTTCCCTCTAAGCAATCTTAATTCGTCCATAATTTCCGTCATTCTCGTTTCAATGGAAATTTCCTGACGGGCAATTTTCGTTGCTAAAGGTCTTTGTAACTTTTTTCTTCTTAATAGTTTTTGGAAAGCAGCCAGCATATCATATAGGGTTATATTCAACTCAGATTTTTCAGGCAGGTTTTCTTTGGCAAAATTTGAGAGGTCACTTGGAGGTTTGGTGAACATAAGTCCCCTTTCTTCCTCCATTGATTTTAAATCATGTGCTGCTTCTTTATATTTACGATATTCTATCAGCCTTTCAACCAGTTCATCCCTTGGATCTTCCTCAAAGGTTAATTCGGGGTCTAGTTCATTCATTTCTTCCTCATGTTTAGGCAGAAGCATTTTACTTTTTATCGCTAACAAGGTTGCAGCCATTACCAAAAATTCACTGGCTACATCAAGTTTAAGATCAGTCATTGTTTTTATATAAATTAAATATTGCTCAGTAATTTGAGCAACTGGAATATCATATATATCAATTTCTAGCCGATTAATTAAATGGAGGAGTAAATCCAACGGCCCCTCGAACGCATCGATTTTCACACTATATGGAGTCATTCTTCACCAAAATCCTTAAAAATTTTCTTAAAATTAATTCATAACTATTACTAGTATAGTGGATTCGGATTGGTTATCCAATAGAAATTTGCCTTTGCTTTTTTTATAAAATGGCAAAAAGGGATGATTGCCCATAACTTTGGACAGAGATACTACATAAGATGACAGGGAAAAGGGTAAAAACTCTGGGAGGTTTTAAATATGGCTGATGGCGCTTACGGTTTTGGTGGCGGAATCGCGTTAATCGTAGTTTTATTTATTCTGTTAATTATCGTTGGTGCTTCTTGGTTCTAACATCAAAAAGAAGCCTGCCTGTTTAACCTGGCAGGCTTTGTCTTTGTTCCTAGTCAAACTTATCTGGTTATCTACCGTTTTGAATGTGATAAACTATACATAAACGTACAGAAAAGGAGCAGGATGTTTTGTATCCAAGAGATTATATTAAGTTCTTAGTTCATTTCCATGCTGATCGCGATTATTTTGAATGCCATGAAATTTTAGAAGAATATTGGAAAACGAAAACGGAAGGTCATAAGGATTCAATTTGGGTCGGATTCATCCTTCTTGCAGTTTCAACTTATCATCACCGTCGTTCTAATTTTGCTGGTGCCAAGAGAACGTTAGAAAAAGCTATTCGAATCTTTACTCAGCATGATCATGAAATATCAAAGCTAGGTGTAAATAAATTATTCCTTTTTCCGCTGTTACACAAACTTTTGGCAGCAATAGAAAACGAAAAACCTTATCAAAGCTTCAATCTACCCATCAACGATCCCAACTTATTGGAACAATGCAAAGCAGAATGTAATAATAAAGGGTATGTTTGGGGGAAAGAAAGCGATATTTCGGATAAAGAGCTAGTAAATAGACATTCCTTAAGGGATCGAACACCTGTCATTCAAGATAGATTAAATGCAATAAACAAGAAAAGAGGCAGCGAATAATTGCTGCCTCTTTAGATGTTGCCATTTAGTATAGCTCACACTTATCAATAAATGCAGATGTGTGTTCATTTGATTTTATTGTCTTATCCGGATAGAAATCCTTTAAAGCTTTAACCATTCTCTTACCCACCCCTTGGTATCGATGGGAGGGATTAACTGAAATATGCTGGATTTCCAGTGAATGATCGAGGTCGTTATTGCGCACCCCTATCAGCCCTATGATATCTTCTTCCTTCCAAAGAAATAGTTGCCAGTTCTCTTCGTTCTCGTATTCTTTGATCGTTAATTGAAGTTTCTTTAAGTCCTTTTCAGTCGGCATAAAGGACAACAAACCCATCGCGATTTTTTCGAAATTTTTCTTATAACGAATTAACATAATAGATCCCTCATCATATGAAATAAACCAGATAAAAATAGTCTATTTTTCACTTTTGAAATATAAATATTATTCAGATTTATTTATAGTATGTAGTTGAGTAATTAAAGTGTCATGTCAGTTACATGGATGATTGACCATCGATATTATCATTTCATACTATTACTGGTTGGGGGCAATTACTATCCAGTATATTATTCCCCAAATAACAGAAATACCAATAAGAATGGTAAAAACTGTCCAATTATTTTTCTTCAATGCTGAAACCTCCAAATAGTATTTGAAGATAGCGTACTGCCCTACATTGTACACTAATTAATAAAAAGAATCCATCTCTTCAAAGAAAAGAAGTAAGCTGCCGTAAACACGGCAGCTTATTTACTTTAATGGCAGATCTAGTCTAACCAAATCTTCATAAGTTTCTCTTTTCACTACCAGGTTTGCCTTTCCATCCTCTACAAATACAACAGCAGGCCGTGGCAGGCGGTTATAATTGTTTGCCATAGAATAACCGTAAGCACCCGTACAAAAAACAGCTAATAAATCATCATCATTTTTTTCCGGCAAGGGCAGATCCCAAATGAGCATATCTCCAGATTCACAACATTTCCCAGCAATAGAAACAGTTTCAGTTGTCTCAGCTAATGGTCTAGTAGCTAAAACCGCTTCATATTTTGCTTGGTAGAGTGCAGGTCTAATATTGTCACTCATTCCCCCATCAATAGCTAAATATTTTCTAACACCTGGTACTTCTTTTGAGGATCCAAGCTGATACAACGTGGTTCCAGCATCGCCAACAAGTGAGCGACCTGGCTCAATCCAAATCTCAGGCATCTTTAATGAAAATTGTTCAACTAAATCTTTAACTTCCCTAATAATCTCGCTTACATATTGAGAAGGTAACATTGGTTCATCTTCACTTGTATAGCGAATTCCAAAACCACCGCCCAAGTTTAACACCTTAGCTTCAAAAGATATTTCATGCTTCCATTTATTCATCTGCTCAACGATTTTTTTAGCAGCTAACAAAAAGCCAGTTGTTTCAAAAATCTGTGAGCCAATATGGCAATGTAATCCTAGAACCTCAAAGTTGTTACACAAAAGGGCTGTTTTAAGTGCTTCTTCCGCTTGTCCATTTTGCAAATCAAAACCGAACTTAGAATCTTCTTGTCCAGTTAAAATATAATCATGGGTATGGGCCTCAATCCCTGGAGTAACCCTTAATAAAATATTTACAGTTTCACTTTTTTCTTTGCTAATTGTTTTTAATAACTCTAGTTCATAAAAATTGTCCACTACGATGCAGCCAATTTTG
The DNA here is from genome assembly GCF_001940785.1 of Bacillus sp. MRMR6. Taxonomy (GTDB): domain Bacteria; phylum Bacillota; class Bacilli; order Bacillales; family Cytobacillaceae; genus Neobacillus. The sequence goes on along the minus strand of NZ_MSLS01000008.1, from coordinate 60,567 downwards.
TTCTCTAACGCCATTTCTAATTCTTCTCTACTTTTATTATTCCCATGAAAATGAATTCTTTCAACAGGAAAACCAGCCTTTATGGCGGTATATAATTCTCCTCCTGATACTACATCTAAAGATAATCCTTCTTCATCGGCAAGCTGTAGCATTGCAATGGTTGAGAATGCCTTACTCGCGTAGGCAACCTGTGATTTCACTTTCTGTTCTTCAAAGGTTTGCTTGAATCCTCTTGCTCTTTCCCTCATTAACGCAACGTCATAAACATAGAGGGGAGTTCCAAACTGTTCGGCCAACTCAACTGCATCTACTCCGCCTATTTCCAAATTCCCTCTACCATTTACCCCGGTTGTCCCGTAAAAATACATTTCCTTCCCTCTCTCCATGAATACTCTTGTTTTTAGTGTATGTTAAACAATAAAAAAGTAATAAATAAATAGACAGAATCCGCAAAGGATACTGCCTATTTTTTATTTTTTCTATCCTTTTACTCAGGTAAAATTTACTTTAGCACAACTAATACTATTCCGCAATATCTCATTTATTTTCTGCTTTTGGCGGCTGACGAAAACGATTCCTTGGGTGAACAATACTAGGCCTGAAAATCGCTCCTGGTACAGCCCTTCGGAAGATAATTTGTAAAAACCCTTTGGGCTCAAAAGGTAAGAACGGCCAGAAATATGGGGTGTTGAGCGTTTTTGTCGTGACTAAATGAATAAACAATAATGTTGTCCCAATTACGAAACCAGGAGTTTTGAAAAATGCTACAAATAATAATAAAATTAATCTGCCAATCTTATTCGCTACACTTAATTCATAGCTTGGTGTTGTAAATGTCCCAATCCCTGATATGGCAACATAAAGAATAACCTCTGGTACAAATAACCCTACATCTACTGCAATTTGCCCGATTAACACAGCAGCAATTAATCCCATCGCAGTTGACAATGGTGTAGGTGTATGTATGGCTGCAATTCTTAAAAACTCAATTCCAAAATCGGCTAAGAAAATCTGAACTACAATGGGTATATTGGTCTTTTCATTCGGACCTATGAATGAAAGTGCTTTTGGTAATAAGGATGGTTCTAGTACGAGCAATAACCAAAAAGGTAGTAAAAAAATAGACGTTAGAACGCCTAGAAAGCGCATCCAGCGTAAGAAAGTACCCATCACTGGTGATTCTCTAAACTCTTCAGCATGTTGTACATGGTGAAAATATGTCGTTGGAGAGATAATGACACTTGGAGAGGTGTCTACATAAATAACAACATGGCCTTCGAGTATATGTGTTGCTGCAATGTCAGCCCGTTCCGTATATCTAACTAGCGGATATGGGTTAAATCCTTGTTTTAGTATAAACTCTTCAATTGTCTTATCGGCCATCGGTATTCCGTCAACCTCAATAGCGTTAATTTCTTTCCTCAGTATATTTACTAAGTCTGGATCTGCTACATCTTCAAGATAGCCCAATGCTACATCTGTTTTTGAGCGTTCTCCTACTTTCAACATCTCAAACCTTAATCGCTCGTCACGAATTCTTCTTCTTGTAAGAGCTGTATTTAAGATAATATTTTCTACAAAACCATCTCTAGATCCCCGTACTACTTTTTCTGTATCCGGCTCTTGAGGTGTCCTCCCAGGGTAGCTCCTTACATCAACGGATAGTGCTACTGCGGCACCTTCCACAACAACCACAATTAGCCCTGATAGAACTAAGTCTACTAATTCATCAAGTGTCTTTATATGCTCCACTGCTTGATGAATAATACGGTTTTCTACTAACTTCAGGAGATCAGATGATAGCTTTTCATGGTTATTGATTTCAACAAGTTGCTCGGTTATTTCAATGACGAAACTTGTATCAATCAACCCATTTACAAAATAAAAATGAACATCCTTCTTCAGGATTTTTAGTTTTCTGACACCCAAATCAAAACTAACACCCAGTCCAACACGCTGTTTCATATAATTTTCTATTTCATGTAATGATTCAGGTATCGGCCATTTCTTATCTGTTGTCCTTGACACGATATCCGCTCCTTTCGAGTATGAGTTCAACCGCTTTTTTTGTAATAGGCGAACCGTATTCGTAATGGTCGCGTCGCGCCATTTTACCAACATCTCCAATTCCAACTACAATGGGGACATCTAATTCATCAAGACAATAAACGGTATCTCCATTTAACCTTCCAATTTCAAGTTCTGGTATACCAAACTTGTCTACACCATATGGGGTTAATTCACCGTCGCGGTCAATACTTACATCTATTCTTGTCCACTCCGCCTGATGTGTTTTTGAAGCTACTGCAATAATTCCTAGCACTTCGATATCTTTATGAGTAGCAACGTATTTTAAGGCTTTTTCTCCAGCGCCTTCACCAACTAGACCACTATCATCGAACATGACTAGTACTGGATCATGAGCGGCCATTTTAATTAATTTGACAAGTTCTTCACCTGAAAGTACCGAAGGATTTCCTTGAGAACTTGTAATACAGCGACCACCAATTTCATGTGCTACATGTTCGACAGCCCTTTTCGCATACTCATCACCATCCGTAATTACTATAACCCGTCTGCGATTACTCATTCTGGGATATCCTTTCGTGATAGAAGAAGTTTTTAGTGATGTACAAAATAAACCCACTGAAAGATTGAACCAACAATTTTCCCTAACACAATTGCCATTATTAAAATGATGATTTTTCCATCTATTCTAAGTCTTTTGGCAAGTACAGGAAACACATTTAGCGCTTCTGTTAAACCTGCTGCTAACATTCCGACAAAGATACCGCCTGCTAGACCAAGAGGAATCATAAAGTATGGCGATACACCTAGTACAGGATCCCTTAAGCTGGCCACTGTCCCACTGACAGCTCCAAGTACTACAGCCCATTCATAATGGTGAATCATCTTCATTGTTTTCGTTAGCTGAGTCAGCCTTGGTATAATACCTAATACCGTCAAAAAAGCAACAAATCCCGATCCTACCGCTAATCCACTCGCTAGACCGACAAACATTACTGCAACTACCTTTATAGTCATTTTATCCGCTTCATGCTTTCTCTATTTTCATGTATTATGACGTAATTATCTAAGCTTGTTTGATAATTAAACATTTCTACCTCTAGCGGACTAGGCTCTTCATTAATCCGTTTTTTAAATACATGGTTGAAAAACAAAATCATCCCTAGTCCCAAGCCGATTGAATAGGGAATTTGAAATATCCAGGGCTTAGGATCTTTCACGCCAGTAATGATCGTATAGAGTTTTTCTTGAACGCTCTGCATACTCACATCGTCATGAAAGTTCATAATGGCCATAGCTGATCCAAAGAATAGCAAGAACCAGATTAAGAGGAATAATGGATATGTCATCATTTTTTTCTTATATACTACTTCTATAATCGTTTGTGGCGGCCCAACTGTTTGAATCTCGGTATCTTTAACTAGTTGGGAAATTATACCTATTATTTTCATTACATCAATGATCACGATATTCTTATCATCTTCCGTAATTTGATATATAGGCACTTTTTTCAATTGTGGAATGACTGTTTCAGGCGCAATAACCTGTGCGAGATCAGATAAGAAAATAGTCTCTCCCGGTTTAACCAGAACACGATTCCGCATGCGGATGTAAATTGTTTTTTCCAAAACATACACTCCCCATACACAGATTTCTTTTGTAACACTAGTATTTGTCATTACCTTTTTTTTCATGAAGACCAAAAATTGGATAAAAACAACTTAATCCACATAAAAAAGACCGCTTGGATTAAATATCCATGCGGTCTTTCATTTGTTGTAAAATCTTTTTCTCCAACCTTGAAACTTGCACTTGTGATATGCCCAGCCTTACCGCAACTTCTGATTGTGTTTGGTCTTTGTAATACCTTAGGTAAACAATTAACCTCTCACGTTCATCTAATTCGCGGATGGCTTCTTTAAGTGCGATTTTATCGAACCATTTTCCTTCATTACCATCATCAATTTGATCAAGCAATGTTATCGGATCACCATCATTTTCATATACGGTTTCATGAATGGAAGATGGTGCTCTACTTGCTTCCTGAGCAAGAATCACATCTTCTGGTGATAGTTCAAGGTGCTTAGAAATCTCATTGATTGTCGGAACTCTGCCTAGGTTTTTCGATAGTTCATCCTTGGCTTTTCTTATCTTGTTTCCCATTTCCTTTAAGGAGCGGCTGACCTTAACTGTTCCATCATCGCGGATAAACCGCTGAATCTCGCCAATAATCATTGGTACAGCATAGGTTGAAAATCTAACGTCATACGAAAGATCGAACTTATCGACAGATTTCAATAAACCTATACAGCCAATTTGGAATAAATCGTCAGGATCATAGCCTCTATTAAGAAAACGTTGAACTACGGACCAGACGAGACGCATATTCTTTTCGACTATAAGGTCCCGGGCATCTTGGTCTCCATCCTGACTTCTTTTAATCAGTTCTTTTACTTCATGGTCCTTTAGATACGTGTGACTTTTATCGTTTTTGACCTCCACATCCATCGGCAAGTCTCCTTAATTGCACAGCATTTTGCGAGTTTGTAAATGCTTTCTTAATTTCACTTCGGTTCCTTTACCTGGCTGTGTGAGAACCTCTAACTCATCCATGAAATTTTCCATGATGGTGAATCCCATGCCAGATCTTTCTAAGTCTGGCTTTGTTGTAAATAATGGCTGGCGAGCTTCCTCCACATCTACAATTCCAAGTCCCTCATCCTTTATTGAAATATCTACAATATTGTCTTCGATGGAAACTTGAATGTATACAATTCCATGCGGGTCATTCTCATACCCATGAATAATCGAATTCGTAACCGCTTCGGACACAACGGTTTTTATTTCTGTCAACTCATCCATAGTCGGATCGAGCTGTGCGATAAAAGCAGCAACTGTAACACGTGCGAATGACTCATTTTGACTTAACGCACTGAATTGAAGATTCATCTGATTCTTCACTCAGGCCACCCCCAATCTTTGCAAAGCAAATTCTTCTGTCGGCTCAAGCTTGATGATCTTAAATAACCCCGACATATCGAATAATCTTTGTACAGCAGGGGAAATAGCACAAACAACCATTTCGCCGTGCACCTGCTTTATTTGCTTATATCTGCCTAAAATAACCCCGAGTCCTGAGCTATCCATAAAAGCAAGTTGTTCCAAATTTAACACTATATGACGAATATCATTTTTTTCAATTGCAATAGCGGCTTTTTCGCGTAATTCATCCGCAGTATGGTGGTCTAGCTCCCCACTTAAACGAATACATAGAACATCATGTTTTATTTCCATATCAATGTTTAGACTCACTTATCCTAGCCTCCTTCAACTGGTATATGAGTCAATTCGTTATGGAATCAAACATTTCCTTCATTCAAGACAAAACTAGTTGTATTCTGCTAAAAGTAGTGGAGAATCTTAGTATTTCGACAAATTTATTTTCCTGCTTTTGTAAACATTCCAAACGAACGTTTATAAAGAGTCCACCAGCCTGCTTCTTTTACGTCATTCTTTGCAACTAAATCGCTCTGTAAAACTACTTTCCCATCTTTCATCAGTTTGACACTGCCAACCTTATCTCCTTTTTGAATCGGAGCATCAAGGTTCTTCTTAAGCGTTATTTTTTGTTCTACATCTTCTGTTTTTTCACCTTTTTTGGTTAGCAATGAAAGCGGCTCATTTGTGACTGCCTCAACTGTTTTTTCTTTTCCCTTACTCACGTGGGCTATTCCAAGAGATTGGTTACGTTTAAACATTGGATGTGTTTGATATTGACTAAATGCAAAGTTAAGCATTTTCGTAACTTGTGCATTTCTCTCTTTAGAAGTTGGCGCACCGAACACTACTGCAATCACTCGCATACCGTCTTTTTGAGCTGTTGCCGTTAAACAATATTTTGCTTCGGCTGTAAAACCTGTCTTTAGGCCGTCAACTCCTGGATAAAAGCGAACTAATTTATTTGTATTGACGAGCCAGAACTTTTTATCAGTATTCTCGCGAAGATACGCCTCGTATGAACCAGTAAACTTTGTAATCTCTTCATATTTTAATAATTCTTTAGCCATTACTGCCATATCATTTGCTGAACTGTAATGACCGCTTTCAGGCAGCCCTGTCGTATTTTTGAAAACTGTATTTTTTAAACCAAGTTCTTTTACTTTATCATTCATCATATCGACAAAACCTTCTTCAGAACCAGCAATTCTCTCAGCCATCGCCACTGAAGCATCATTCCCGGATCCTATTGCAATACCCTGAAGCATTTGTTTGGTGGTCATTTCTTCTCCAGGCTCTAGGAAGATTTGCGATCCTCCCATAGATGCTGCATACTCACTTGTTCTGACCTTCTCATCCCAAGTCAACTTACCTTGGTCGATGGCTTCCATAATTAACAACATAGTCATGATTTTTGTCATGCTTGCTGGCGGAAGCTCTTCATTACTATTTTTTTCATAAAGAACATTACCTGTATCACGTTCAATTAAGATCGCTGACCTAACATTTTCGGTGATATCAGAGCTTTTTTTCTCTTCAGCAGATACAGAAGGAATCGATAAACTTGTTAACATCAAAGATATTACTAGTAAAGAGATATATCGTTTCATTGCATAACCCTCCATTCTTTATAAGTTTCATTTTTTCCAAATGAATCATTTTTATACAATTATTTCCTGTAAGCAAAATAAAAAATCCAGGATGGCTCCTGGATTTTTGGATAATCATTTATTCTGTTATTTCTTCATGAATTAAAATTGGGGCATCTACTTTAGAAGTAGAAATTTTAATATTTTCATAAAGCTTTTCTTTTACTTCGCTAACATCTTCAAAATTACTATAAATCGTAACCAATGAGTCACCTTTTTTCACTTGGTCGCCAATTTTCTTCCTTAGAACGAGACCCACAGCTAAATCGATAACCGATTCCTTAGTGGCTCTTCCTGCTCCTAAAATCATTGCTGCTGTACCAACTTCATCGGCAACGATTTCAGAAACATATCCATCTTCTCTCGCCTCTAGTTCAATAGTGAATTGAGCTTGCGGCATTTTAGAAGGGTCATCCACAATGGAGGCATCTCCACCTTGTGAACTAAGAAAGACTTTTAACTTATTAAGAGCGGAACCATCTTTGATTACCTGCTCAAGCATTGTTCTAGCTTCAGCTAAAGAACTTGCTTTTTCAGCCAGATAAACCATATGACTACCTAAAGTTAAGCAAAGTTCAGTTAAATCCTCAGGTCCTTCTCCCTTTAATGTATCAATCGCTTCCTTTACTTCAAGAGCATTTCCGATAGCAAAACCGAGGGGCTGGCTCATATCAGAAATAACTGCCATGGTTCTTCTGCCAACATTTTTACCGATCCCTACCATTGCTTTAGCTAACTCTCTTGAATCATCAAGCGTTTTCATAAATGCACCCGCACCAGTTTTTACATCAAGTACAATGGCATCAGCACCAGCAGCAATTTTCTTACTCATAATCGAGCTCGCAATTAATGGAATACTATCCACTGTTGCTGTAACGTCTCTTAGTGCATATAGCTTTTTGTCAGCAGGGGTTAAGTTGCCGCTCTGTCCAATAACGGCAATTTTATTTTTATTAACAAGATCAATAAATTCCTGATTTTCTATTTCAACATGGAAGCCTTTAACAGCTTCTAACTTGTCAATGGTACCTCCAGTATGACCTAGACCACGGCCAGACATTTTCGCGACAGGTACATCTAATGCTGCAACCAGCGGACCAAGAACAAGAGTGGTAGTATCGCCAACACCGCCAGTTGAATGCTTGTCAACTTTTATCCCTTCAATTTGAGATAAATCAATTTGATCACCAGATTCAACCATTGCCAATGTTAAATCTGCTCTTTCTTTCTCTGTCATTCCTTTAAAAAAGATTGCCATCGTTAGGGCACTAACCTGATAATCTGGGATTGAGCCATCTGTATAACCATTGATAATAAACTTTATTTCCTCAGATGTTAATTCGTGTCCATCCCTTTTTTTCTCTATTAAGTCAACCATTCTCATTTTTATCACCACTTTAGTATAATAAGTTCAAATTATTTCGCTATGCTTTTTACAATTTCTTTTATATATAATAGGAAGTTTGCTTTTACTTTTTCTGTAGTTTCGATTACTTCATCATGTGTCAGCGGCTGGTCAAGAATACCTGCTGCCATATTTGATATACAAGAAATTCCTAATACCTTCATACCACTATGACGGGCCACAATCACTTCTGGTACTGTTGACATTCCGACCGCGTCCCCTCCAAGTGCTCTGACCATTCTAACTTCTGCAGGGGTTTCATACACAGGTCCAGGGTTACCGAAATAAACGCCTTCTTTCACATTAAGGTTAATCTGAGAGGCGATTACCTTTGCAACCGAACGAAGTTCCTTGGAGTAAGCTTCAGACATATCTGGGAAACGAACGCCAAGTTTGGAATCATTAGGACCGATTAATGGATTCGTCCCCATGAAGTTAATATGATCATTGATAATCATTAAATCCCCAGCCTCAAAACTTTCGTTCACTCCTCCAGCAGCATTTGTAACGATTAACATTTCAACCCCAAGCTCCTTCATAACGCGGACTGGGAAAGTCACCTTATCCATTCCATATCCCTCATAAAAATGAAAACGGCCTTGCATCGCTACGACTTCTATTCCATTTAATAGTCCGAAAACCAGTTGACCGGCATGACCCTCAACCGTTGAAATAGGAAAGTCAGGAATTTCGTTGTATGGGATTTTGACAGGGTTTTCAATTTCATCTGCCAATACTCCCAGACCAGAGCCTAAGATCAGACCCACTTTTGGTGTTGTTTGGTATTTCTTTTTTAAAAAACCTGCTGCATTTTGGATTTTTTCAGTGTTCATTTTTCATACCCCTTTAATTCAATTCTTGTAAAAAACTTTTCCCAAAGTTGGGCATCTTAATTTTGAAATTATCTGCAACCGTTGCCCCTATATCTGCAAATGTTTCTCGTATTGGCAACTCTTTACCCACTTGCATTTGTTTGGAATATACGATTAATGGAACATATTCCCTTGTGTGATCTGTCCCTGGTGCAACTGGATCATTTCCATGGTCAGCGGTGAGGATTAGTAAATCATCCTCTTTTAGCTTAGCAAACACTTCTGGCAGTCGGGCGTCGTATTCTTCAAGTGCCTTTCCATACCCTTCAGGATCACGTCTGTGACCATATAGGGCATCAAAATCAACTAAATTTAGAAAGCTCATGCCAGTGAATTCCATATCTAATGTTTCAACTAATTTATCCATTCCATCCATATTTGAAATGGTTCTAAGGGATTTCGTAACACCCTCGCCGTCATAAATATCAGAAATTTTCCCGATTGCAATCACATCTAACCCCGAATCCTTCATTTCATTCATAACCGTGCGGTCAAATGGCTTTAAGGCATAATCGTGGCGATTTGCTGTTCTCTTAAAATTTCCAGGTTCACCCAAAAATGGTCTTGCTATCACGCGTCCTACCATATATTTTTCATCAAGTGTTAACTCTCGAGCAATTTTACAAATTTTATACTGTTCTTCGATTGGAATAATCTCTTCATGTGCCGCAATTTGGAGAACCGAATCTGCAGAAGTGTAGACGATCAACGCTCCTGTTTTCATATGCTCTTCGCCAAGTTCATCTAGTATTTCTGTTCCGCTTGCAGGCTTATTCCCAATAATCTTTCTTCCCGTACGTGCCTCTAATTCAGAAAGCAATTCATCGGGGAACCCATCTGGAAACACGCGGAAAGGTGTTTGAATATTCAGTCCCATAATCTCCCAATGCCCAGTCATGGTATCTTTACCATTAGATGCTTCTATCATTTTAGTATAGTAAGCTGATGGCTTTTCCTGCTTTTCAATTCCCTTTATCTCACGAATGTTACTTAACCCCAACTTGGCCATGTTAGGCATCTTTAAACCATTCATTCTTTCTGCAATATGCCCAAGTGTGTCGGATCCCTTATCACCAAATTTCTCAGCATCAGGTGCTTCTCCAATTCCTACTGAATCCATGACAATGAGAAATATCCGTTTATATGTACCAACAGTCATTCGAGTTTTCCTCCTTTTTCTATCGAAAGCGCATCCAAATATAGAAAACATTTCATACCAGATATGTTTCCCTTTTCTAAAGGTATTATGAAACTTTAATATCTTATCAAGTCAGAAGTCTGACTTCTTTATTTTACTAAAAGTTTCAATAAATACAAGAAAAAGCTGCCATAAATTTATGGCAGCTTTTTTAACATTTCGAATACGTTAACAAAATCTACATATCTATTAAGCTCTTGGATGAAATTTACTATAAACATCCTTTAATCTTGTTTTAGTTACATGTGTATAGATCTGGGTTGTAGAGATGTCCGCATGACCCAGCATTTCTTGGACTGCCCTTAGGTCAGCACCATTTTCTAATAAATGAGTTGCAAATGAATGCCTTAAAGTATGCGGTGTTAGTTCCTTTAGTATACCAGCCTCTTGCGTTAACTTTTTTAAGATTTTCCAAAAGCCCTGCCTTGTTAAGCGATTCCCTAAGTTATTCAAGAAGAATGCGTTACTTCGATGCTTTTTAGATATAAAGTGTGGTCTGCCATTATTCAAATATGCTTGAATCGCTTCAGATGCTGTTCTGCCTACTGGAACAATTCTTTCTTTATCTCCTTTACCGATAACACGGACAAAGCCCATCGTTAAGTGGACATTTTCCAAATCAATATTTATAAGCTCACTAACACGGATTCCTGTAGCATATAGAAGTTCAAGCATAGCCTTGTCCCTCAAACCAAAATGACCCTGCTTATTCGGTGTATCTAGTAGTTTTTCTACTTCTTGTAAGCTTAGAACTTTAGGTAATGATCTTTCCAATTTTGGTGTTTCGATATGGACAGTTGGATCTTGGTTTGTTGCCTTATCTCTTAAAAGAAATTGATGAAAAGCTCGAACAGAAGCGACATGTCTAGCCAATGTTTTCGCCGATTTCCCCTGTTCTTTTAAAAACCCAAGAAAATGTACGATATGGACACGTTGAACATTATTTAAAGATTCAACCGACTCTACACTTTTTAAATAGCGCATATAGCTCTTCAAGTCCCGCTCATACGATAATAGTGTATTTTTAGCTAGACCTTTTTCAACGAGCATAAAATGCATAAAGTCTTTTAAATTATCTTCCATATGATTACTCCCCATTTAGATAAAACAATCTTAGTCTATCTAACCATAAAAAATTTCCATCTTTTACAGAATTTGAAACTTTTAATGCCGTTCCACTCGGTTCTTCATAGCGATGGTAGTTTTGATATTCCTCACTAACCCACATAATACCATAATAAAATAGGACCGTGCACCCCGTGAATAGTATAAAAACCTTGACGGTCTGAAAAGCCGCTTTCATGAAATCACCCATAAGTCATCCCCCAAACAAATTAGCCTAGTAAAAGATATGCCAATTTGTCCAGGTTTTATACCTTAGTGATCTTCTTTTATGCTAAAAATCACTCTCAAATATCATTTTCAGATTCATAGATAGAAAAAAGCCCTTTTTTTCTATAAAAGGACTTTTACGATTATTCTTCTATTTCTTCTTCTTTGCTCTTGTCCTGACATCGGTAACAGATGCCATGAAAAGTAAGACGATGATCTTTTATTTTAAAATTCCACCTATCTTCTACTACAGCCTCGACATCCTCAAGCAAGTCTTCTTGAATCTCATCAACAGCTCCACACTCAATACATACTAAATGATGATGAAAATGTGCAGCTCCCTCCTGACGCAAATCATAACGAGATACACCATCACCAAAATTAATTTTATCGACTATTTTTAGTTCAGTTAATAATTCTAGAGTTCGATATACAGTTGCTAAGCCAATCTCAGGCGATTTTTCTTTAACGAGGAGGTATACATCTTCTGCGCTTAAATGATCCTCTTCATTTTCCAGCAATACTCGAACGGTTGCTTCTCGTTGAGGTGTTAGCTTGTAACTCGATGAATGCAACTGCTTCTTTATTCTTTCGATTCTAGTTTCCATTCGAAGTCCTCCCTCGCCACTGCTAATTCTCATTATAACAGAAGGCAAAAGAGATTAAAAATAAAATAATTATAAATAAGATAAAATAATAATTATTAAATAATAACTATTATAAACCTATAGAAGTGATAACAGATTCCATTAACCAAGGTGATAAGTATGCTTCAATCCCAGAAGCTGCCGAAATAAGAATAAACGCTGCCACTAAGGTAATAATATAGCGTTTAAAAAAAGGGTATATGGGTTCCCCAATCTTTTTGAGAAACTGTCTTCTAATCATTCTCAGTGAAAAGATGACTGAAAAGGAAGCCATTAATATGAAAACGGGAATGATAATTAAATTTTGTGGAAGGATGGATACAAACGCTAGCATAAATCCTTTAAGACCCATCTGACTGACTAAAAAGCCTACGGTAAAACCAACAACCATCCCTTTAATAAATAATATAATGAGAATGACAGGGAGGCCGATAATTGATACTCCTAGAATCCAAATTAGACCGATAAATTTACTGTTATGAAAAAAGCTTTGCATAAAGAGGTCGTTGTTGTCAGCTGTTTTTCCTGTTGAGATTTGTCCAAAGAATTGAGATAAATAATAAAACAGATCCTCTTTTTGTGTAAAACTCATACTATTTACCACAATTGCCCCAAAAATGACCCCCATCAAAAATAGTATGACAACAAATAAAAAAATTGAGGAATGCTCACGGAAATAACTAGCGACATCGTTCTGGTACAATCGTTTCTTCATTTGCGATCCTCCTAAACTCTCTGTAATTAGTTATTACATTCTATGCCTATCTAGTAAATCTATGACATCATTTACTAGATTTAAATTTTAACCGCTGGAGTCCCACAGATTCCGCACAAATCAAAAAACCAGCAGAGTTGCATCTGCTGGAGGTTGTTTAAAAAACTTTTTTAATCTGCTATTTTCCCGTATTTTCCACCGCCGCCGGCTGCGAAGTTAATTTTTCCTTCTCTTGCTTTGATAATGAGGTCAGCTATTTTTGGAAGAACAACCTCTTTTAAAGCTTCACCGGGAACTTTGTGTAAGATTGCCATCTCTGAACCAAAGTGGTTGACCAGTTTCTCAAGTAATTTAGGCCCTAATCCAGGTACGAACTCTAGCGGTACTTGATGGACATATGGAGGGCGGTTCGTTGGAGATGTATTTGCAGTTTTCAGTTCAAGGATTCGATCCGCGACTCCCTTAACAATATGTTTATGTCCGCACTGTAGGCAGATTTGATCTTCTTCACCAGCAGGCTGTAAGCATTCTGCACAAACGGTTTTATGATATTTACCTAGCAGCGGGTCTAAGCCATAGTTCGCAGCTATTCCTCTGCCTTCCTCACGTTTTAACGCTTTCTTCAATTCCTTAAAGGTTGGCTCTACCATCTTCACCACCTGGTATTCACGTGCAATTTTCGCTAATGAATGGGCATCAGAATTTGTCACAAATGTATACTGGTGCAGTTCTTTTATTTGATCTGCCATCATGCTGTTGGAGCTTAGCCCAAGTTCAATCGCATCAATCATATCTGGATCAAATACTTCCGTTAAGGATCGGTTTACACCTTTACCATACAAGCTTTTATAAGGAGTAAATACATGTGCCGGAATAAAAATCCCGCCTAATGCTTTCACCTTCGATTGTAAATTTAAACCCGTCACATACGTTCGTTGTGAGCTAAGTTGAACATTCTTCAAATGGCCCGAAAGCCAATTAGAAAATTCCCGCATCACCTTAATCGTCGGAAAATAGCAAAGAACATGGATCGGCCCATTGCATTGCTCATCGTAAATTTCTAGTTCTGAGCCGGGAATGACGGTTAAATCTCCAAAAAACAGCCCTCCATCTGGATGTTCAACAATATCTCCATTTGTAACTAGACTTTCCATTTCTAGTATGACTTCTGGAGAATGGCTGTCAATAATCCCAACCATATTTAAGCCTTTTTCATGTCGTGCGTGTTCAATGATATTCGTAAACGTTAGCGATTTTGCACCGGTTATTTTAACCGGCTTACCAGTCCATGTCCTTCCGATATGAATATGTAAGTCTACATAGTAATGATTCATGTTCTTCCTAATACCTCTTGTAATTGTAAGTATTGGACAGCATAAGCCGTTTTCGCATCGTATATTCTTTGCTCTTTAACATATTGAACGGCCTCAGGTAATGTTAATTCAACAAGATTGACGAACTCATCTTCATCAAGTGCTGCCGAGTCCTCCTTCTTTACCAAGCCCTTCGCCACGAAGAGATGAACAATTTCATCAGCAAATCCTGGTGATGTGTAAAAGGAGAGTAAAAGTTCGAGGTTTTCACAAACATATCCAGTTTCCTCTTCTAATTCGCGCATAGCACATAAAGAAGGTTCTTCTCCTTTTTCCAGCTTCCCAGCAGGTATTTCCACAATCGTTCTTTCTAACGCCTTCCTATATTGCTCCACCATCACAATCTTTTGATCATCTGTAACCGCTAATATTGCTACAGCACCTGGATGCTTAACAATCTCTCGTTTGGACTGTTTGCCATTAGGCAGTTCTACCTCCTGCAGATGAAGGCTAATGACCTTACCAGAGAAAATTTCTTCACTATGTAATGTCTTTTCTTCAAGATTACTCATTTATTATCAGCTCCTGTTCTAACCCACCCTATTATGCTCATACATTTTACCATATCAGATTGGAGGGGTATTAGTGAAGGTTTATGTTCATGAAAAAGGAATTATCATTTCTGGAAAATGCTGGGGAGTATTACGCAAATTACAAGAATACAATAAGCAATATGCCACTGTTACCGATTGGATTCAAGATGTGGCAAAAAAATAATATCGTTCCATTTGTAGTCTTCCCTGTTCTTAATTAAAATTGTAAATAAAGAATGGGGTGATTTTAATGAAGAAAAGAAGGTTAGGCAAATCAGAACTATATGTAACAGAACTAGGCCTTGGATGCATGTCCATTGGCATTGAGGAGAAAACAGCAGAGAAAATAATTCATACTGCGTTAGCTGAGGGGATCAATTACTTTGATACTGCCGATTTATATGATTTTGGGCAAAATGAAAAAATGGTTGGCCAAGCCCTAAAAGATGTACGCGAACAGGTCATTATCGCAACAAAAGCAGGAAACCGCTGGAATCAAGAACAAACCGGCTGGTCTTGGGATCCGTCCAAAGCCTACATTAAAGAAGCTGTAAAACAAAGTCTAAATAGAATAGGCACTGATTATATTGACCTTTATCAGTTGCATGGCGGTACGATGGAGGATTCGATTGAAGAAACGATTGAAGCGTTTGAAGAATTAAAGGACGAGGGTTTTATTCGTTATTATGGCATCTCTTCGATTCGCCCAAATGTCATTCGTGAATATGTAGAGAAATCTAATATTGTGTCTGTCATGATGCAATATAGTCTTCTAGACCGCCGGCCGGAGGAAGAAGTACTTCCGCACCTTCAAGCAAATGACATCAGTGTTGTTGCACGAGGACCATTGGCAAAGGGATTACTTAGTGAGAGAATGCTGGAAAAAGCATCACAGAAGGGCTACCAGGATTATAGTTATGAAGAATTAGCAGAGGTGCTACCAGCATTAAAGGAAAGCTTGGCATTTCCTCGTACCCTTACAGAGGTTGCCTTCCAATATAATTTAGCAAATCCAGCCGTTGCCTCCGTCATTGCTGGAGCAAGCAGTGTTGAACAGGTGAAGAATAACGCTAAAGCTGTCAGAGGAAATCCTCTGACAAATGATGAACTTGCTGTTATTAAAGCTATTGCGAAAGAAACCTATTATCAGGACCATCGTTAAGAAGGAGAGCTGCTAAGCTCTTCTTCTTTCTCGTCTAATTTTTAAATTCCTTCCAGTTCATTCCACTTTCATTTAGAAGCTCTTCAAATGATTTGTTTTTCTCCTTCAAGCGTTGTTCCTCACGCTTTCTTTGCTGTTCCTCTTCCTTCCTTCTTTCCTCAGCAGCTTTCAATTCATCCTGCTGTTCCTTTAACTGTTTAATTAAAGCTGGATTAATCATATCTTTAAGCGTAACCGCTGCTTCGTCTTTCTTCGGTTTTGATTGAGTTTTTTGTTTTTGTCTCTTTTTCATACTAAACTCCTCCATAAAAAAGTCTCCGGTAGTATTATACCATTTTAGAAAAAGAACAGACTTTAATTTGTCAAAGTTTATTCTATTCTTGCTATTCGGAAATTATTTCCACTACAATAAAGTTATGAAGGTTCAAGGGGGAAAATGATGCTGAATTTACCTGAGAAAGTAACGATTATTGAGGTTGGCCCGCGAGATGGACTGCAAAATGAAAAGTTATTTGTTCCTACAGCTATTAAAGGGGAGTTTATTGCGGGGTTGAGACATGCTGGTCTTAAGGAAATGGAACTTACCTCGTTTGTTTCTCCTAAATG
The DNA here is from genome assembly GCF_001940785.1 of Bacillus sp. MRMR6. Classification (GTDB taxonomy): domain Bacteria; phylum Bacillota; class Bacilli; order Bacillales; family Cytobacillaceae; genus Neobacillus. Next base: position 44,050 of record NZ_MSLS01000008.1, on the reverse strand, counting down.
GGTATCGCAAATGGCAGATGCGGCTGAAATTGTTAGAGACTGCCTTAAGCCTGATGCGCTAGATATTGTCTTAGCACCAAACAGAAGAGGTATTGATCGTGTTTATTCAACAGATTGCAGGGCTGTTGCCGTTTTTGTAGGTGTCAGCAATACATTTAATCAAAAAAATATTAATAAAACTACTGCTGACAGTCTTTTAGAGCTTAAACCGATCATTAAAGAATTAAAAGATAAAAACTACTATGTCCGTGCTTGTATTTCTACCGCTTTCTATTGTCCATATGAAGGAAGAATTTCAGAGTCTGCTGCCTTAGAGCTTTGCCGTGAATTTGTCGGTGCTGGTGTGGATGAGTTAAGTGTCGCCGATACCATTGGCATGGCCTCACCAAATGAGGCGTATTCCCTGTTCTCAAAATTAAAAATAGAATTTAGCGAAACCTTAATAACCGCTCACTTCCATGATACACGCAAGCTTGCACTAGCTAATATATTGGCCTCTCTACAAGCAGGTATTGATCGGTTCGACACCTCCGCTGGCGGACTTGGCGGCTGTCCGTTTGCTCCAGGTGCTGCTGGGAATGCAGCAACAGAGGATGTTGTATACATGCTTGAGCGAATGGGAATACAGACCGGCGTCGACCTTAACAAGCTCGTTCAGGCACTTGAAATCATCCTTCCTCATCTTTCAAGAAAAATTGAAACCGGATACTTCAAGCTTCATGCTAACACCATTTAATTTTTGGATATTCAGTATTAAGCTTTGCGCCTATGCATAATCGTCCTTCTTGATAAGCATGTTATAAGTGAAACCATCTCAGGAGGGAGTCTTAACAATTATGAGCCAAAAACGGGATAAAGGATACAGCCAAAAAGGTAAAGACTATTCAGAATCTGCTGGTACCGGAAAGCGGATGATTTCTGCTGAAGAAATCGAAAAAGCCATTCACCCTACCAAACGCCAAAATTCAGAGCAATAAAGTGAAACTTCCATCAGTGCGGGTTTTTTCCTCCTCCACTGATGGTTAGTTGAACTTATCGGGCATTTACGGGCAGTTATCCCCCACCTAGATTTCTCGTTTTCACTCATAACCTTGAGGTGGGGGCTTACTGCCCGTTAATGAGGGATAAGATTTGCAACTTTAAGCCGCTAAATGGAGTTAGCGGCTTTTCCTATGGTAAAATAAAAATCATCCGAATTTACCAAATGCTGGTGATACTCTATATTAGGAGGTGTTCTTGTGCGTAAGCTGCTGCGGGCTCTTCTTATCTCATTCTTATTCACTTTTTCTTTAGGAATCTATTTCACAAATAGACTTATGTATATGAAAAAGAAGGATGAGCATTTTATTGTCATGCGGGAAAAAGAGGCAGGCAGATTTGATCCGGATCGATTTGACTCTCTTTCAAAGCGTGAAGTAACCATCGCTTCCGCCTTCGGATATCCAATTAAAGCTCTGCTTGTCGAGCCGCACGAGTCCAACCGTTATGTCATTATTTCTCACGGAGTAACAGAAACAAAAATCAATTCAATAAAGTATATGAATCTTTTCTTAGAGCGCGGGTTTAATGCAATTATTTACGATCACCGGCGCCACGGGGAATCTGGCGGCAAAACAACCAGCTTTGGACATTATGAGAAGTTTGATTTAAAGGCAGTTACTGATTGGCTTAGAAGAGCGAAAGGCCCTGATCTCCTGCTTGGAATTCACGGCGAGTCGATGGGAGCAGCGACAATGCTTTTGTATGCAGGTATGCTTGAAGATGGTGCGGATTTTTATATTGCTGACTGCCCATTTTCCGACCTAAAGGAACAAGTTTCCTACCAGTTGGAAAAAGATTTTAAGATGGTTCCTAAGCTATTAATTCCGATTGCAGACATTATTCTGCGCGTACGTGACAAATACTCCATTAGAAATGTTTCTCCGATATCGGTTATACAAAATATCAAACATCCCATTCTGTTTATTCATAGTGAGCATGATGATTTCATCCTTCCGACAATGACAAAGGAATTGTATGAACAAAAACAAGGACCAAAGATGCTATATCTAGCTGCTAACGGTAAGCACGCTCAATCCTATAATGAAAATCCTAAAGATTACGAGCGGGTCATTGACGAATTTTTGTTAAAATACGTCGAACAATCTTAGCCCTCACACTTGGCACATTGCTTGCAATTTCCTCCCCTTCCATATAATCTCAAAGAGAATATGATTTTTGTATAAGGGGTGCTAGAGGATGACAAAGGTTCAAATCAAAGTAAATGACAATGGGTCATTGCGAATTTCTGGTGATGTCGAATTAGTAGATGGAGAAGGTAAGGTCTATGAAACAAAGCCTGCCTTTTCGCTATGCAGGTGCGGATTGTCAAATAACAAACCATTTTGTGATGGATCGCATAAAGGAAAATTCGACTCACAAGTTCGAGTTTCGCAAGATTAATCTAAAAAAAGCGGCTTTTGCTTAAAGTCGCTTTTTCTTTTGTTATCCATTTGTTAGGCGGATGTCGGCGATATTTGAAAGTGGAATCCGGTGACCTTCTTTGAAATGGTCGACAATATGGAGCTTTTGCCCTACTTCATCCCAGTAATGAATTTTCCCAATGACAATTTCATAATTTCGATTCCGGTAATGGGTAATCGCAACAAGCTGATTAAATTCAATTGCCTCCGCTAAAATCACATTCATAAGCTCCAGCTGCTGTTCATCCATTTCTCTTTTCTCTTCGTCCTGATCTTCTTTTACCCAATCCCTAAGCATTTTAACATGCTCAGGAAGCATCATCGAAGTCCATTTGATTCTCCCGCGATCACGAATCATAAATTCTACTCTCCTTCTTGTCTTATCTACTAGCTTTAGACATTTACCTTTCTGCTATCGCTTATGTCCGCCAACGAGCGTGGCTCGGTGCTTAGCAGTTCCTGCAGCCGTATAAGAAACAGCACGCAGCAGCGAACCGGAACCAAATCGCCTGCGGACTGAATCGACTACATATCCCAGTTTTCTTCGTTTATAAGCCCCCATGTCAAAGAGGTCAAGCTGCAGTTGATGGTCATCTACCATATTTCCAATCGTAATCGAAATTTGTCTCACGGTCTTTCCGGTGTAATGCTCATGAAATAATTCTAGACAAACGCGATATAAGTCCATTGTCACATTCGTCGGCTGCTTGATTGTTCTAGAGCGGTGAAAGCCACCTCCTAATTCATCTTGACTATAGCCAATCCCAAGACTGATGGTCCTCCCTGCTTTCCGATGAGATCTCGCTCTTCGTGCGACCTCCTCACATATTTCTAAAATCACATGCTTGATTTCCTCTTCCTCCTTATAATCTCTTAATAAGATTTGACTTTTCCCGAAACTTATTTGCCCTGCGACAATTGGTGCTCCTAATTCTGAAAGGTCGACACCCCAGGCATGATAGTACAGCTGATTGCCCATGATTCCAAATTTCTTCTCAAGCTTTCCTAAATCATAGCGAGCGAGCTGGCCAACAGTAAAAATACCCATTCCATTTAATGTCTTTTCAACCCGTCTGCCAATTCCCCACATTTCCTTAAGCGGTGATACATTCCAGAGCTTTTGCTGAACATCTTCGTATGTCCATTCAGCAATCCCCTGTTTTTTTGCTTCTAGATCAAGACATAGCTTTGCCATCAGCATATTTGGACCAATTCCAACAGCACACGGCAGTTGGAATTCACGCTCGATATCAGCCTTCATTTTCTCGGCAATCGTTTTTGCATCCCCCCACAAATGAATAGCTCCATCGACTTGAATAAAACTTTCGTCAACACTATACATATGAATCGCTTCCTTTGGCACATAGCGATTAAACACACGGGTGATTTCTGTCGAAATACGTAAATAGGTCGACATTTTAGGCTCGACAACTTGAATACGGGGGTCATCAGGAATCTCAAAAAGCCTCGAACCCGTTTTGATTCCGAACTCTTTTTTCAAACGTGGTGAAGCTGCAAGCACAACACTCCCATTCCGCTCTTTGTTGCCGGCAACAGCCAGGTAGCAGTTCAGAGGATCCAGGCCAAGTATCACAGCCGAACAACTTGCATAGAAGCTCTTCATATCTATACATAAAATTTTATTTTTCGGTAGCGCACTGTAATCAACCATGACTATTTCCTCCACACTAAAATAAGAACACCCGTTCTAGAATATTATATTCATATCTTAAGCGAATATGCGTTCGTATTCAATGGAAAATTTTTGAGAAAGCGCTATAATATTCTAGAGGTGAAGTGAATGGAGAAACTGCTAATTATCAAAATGATCAAAAATTGCTTTAAACAGTATTATACCGAGTCTGATTCACTGCCATTGAGTAATGAAGACCTAGAGAGCCTTGCGGAACAAATCATTCTAATAAAAAATGAGCAGCCTAAGTCCGATCTGTACGAGGTTGTAAACGATATCGTTTATGAATTTTTGACTGGATAAGTGATATTAGAGCTGCGGCTGAAGCTAAAAAATCTTCAAATTTCCTCCTAAGCGGGGATATTTTGGCTTGAGAGCGCATTAGACCAAAATAGGAGCAATATGAGCGCTAATCCTCACTAATTGGATCAAATACACATAAATTCCCTCAAAACCCTTGATATAGAATTTCATCATGTTAGTATAAGGGCATTGGAAAAAACAAGAACAAAAACACGAACGAGTTGGGAGAGATTGGATGATAAATAAAAAAAAGATTGCCTTTCTAGGAGCGGGTTCTATGGCGGAAGCTATGATTTCAGGAATTGTGGAAGCTGGACAGATCCCGCAAAATCAAATTTACGTATCCAATCGAAGTAACCTGGAGCGATTACAACACCTTGAAGAAGTGTATGGGATTAACGGGCTAACGAAAGAAGACTTACCTTTAGGTAAAATGGATATAATCGTCCTCGCAATGAAACCAAAAGATGCAGCAGCCTCTTTACAATCCATCAACCATTCCATTAAGCCACATCAACTGATTTTATCAGTATTAGCTGGAGTTACAACATCATTTCTAGAACAACATTTACCACCAGGACAACAAGTCATTCGGGTGATGCCGAATACATCTAGTATGATTGGTGAATCTGCTACCGCCATATCTTCAGGAGCAAACACGTCAAAACAAAACATGAATATTGCAGCAAAGTTACTTCAAAGTATTGGAGAAGTGTACGTGATCCCTGAGGAAAAAATGGATGTTTTCACAGGAATAGCTGGAAGCGGCCCTGCTTACTTTTATTATTTAATGGAGCATATGGAAAAAGAAGGTGTAAAAGCCGGATTAAATAAAGAGATCACTCGTGAGATTATTGCACAAACAATGGTTGGTGCGGCAAGAATGATTCAGGAAAAAGATCAAACACCTAAGGTTCTTAGAGAAAATGTTACATCACCAAACGGGACAACAGCTGCAGGTTTAGATGCATTGGCAAAGCACGGCGGTGGCACGGCAATTGCTCAAGCAATTAAGGAGGCCGCTAAACGCTCTAAAGAAATCAGCTCAAACCTAATTGTTCAAGTTGAGAAAGATAGTAGAACAGCCATATAGCATTGGTGCAAAAACAAATATCCGAATTTTCCAAAAAGAGAAATAAATAAAAATTGATACTGGAGTGATTTGATGATCCGAAACACAAAGAAACAACGGATCGTAATTAAGATCGGCAGCAGTTCCCTTACAAGTCGACATGGAGAAATCAGCAGAAAAAAACTTGAGAAGCTGGCAGATGAAGTTGTCTATTTAAAAGACATAGGCCATGAAGTGGTGCTAGTTTCCTCAGGAGCTGTCGCTGCAGGATACCGCAAACTTGGCTGCCTAGAGCGACCGCATACATTACCGGAAAAACAAGCGGCCGCGTCAATTGGTCAGGGATTATTAATGGAATCTTATTCAGAGTTATTTTTATCCCATGGCTATATTGCAGCACAAATATTAATCACTCGAAGTGATTTTTCAGACGAAGTTCGCTATACAAATGTTCGAAACACCCTAAATGTTTTACTTGAAAGAGGAATGATCCCCATCGTCAATGAAAACGACACCGTTACAATTGATCGTTTAAAATTCGGAGACAATGATACCCTTTCCGCAAAAGTAGCTGGCTTAGTTGATGCCAATCATTTAGTTATCTTATCTGATATCGACGGGATGTATAACGCAAATCCCACTTCGAACGCTAACGCTACTCTATTAGAGCTTGTGGAAGAAATTACCCCTGAATTAGAGGCCGCAGCTGGCGGCTCTGGAAGCTATGTGGGTACAGGTGGAATGAAGTCAAAGATTGAAGCGGTTAAAATTGCCATGGCCTCAGGGATTCCAACATTTATAGGGAAAGCAAGCAGGAAGAATATTGTCATCGATGCTGTTTCAGGTATGGCTAAAGGTACTTACTTTAAAAGAAAATCAACTTCAAATAAGTTAAATCAAAAGAAAAAGTGGATTGCCTTCCATTCAGGCCCCGAGGGCGACATCGTCATTAATCAACCCGCAAAGGAAATAATGATAAAAAATCGTCAAAGCTTAACCGTTTCCGGCATCCACCAAGTAATGGGGAAGTTTGAAAAAGGATCGGTTATTCGCGTAAATGATTGTCAGGGTACTGAAATAGGTCTTGGTATTGTCAATTATTCATCTGCAGAATTAAAGAAATTACTAGAGCAGAAGGTAATCTCAGCTATAACACCGGAATTCGCAATAAAAAAGGAAGATTTTGTCTGCCATTCAGAAGCACAAATAACAGTATAAAAGAGTAAGGTGAGAAATTGGGAGGGATTATATGTCAAAGTTAAAAGAACGAACATCTGTTGAACTACAGGCAATAGAAGCGAAAAAAGCTGCAAAACAGTTGAGCCTTGCCTCAACTGAAGAGAAAAACAAAGCATTAAACCTATTGGCAGATACGTTGGAATTACAGCATCAAGAAATTTTACAAGCAAACAAAAAGGATTTAAAAGAAGGCCGGGCAAAAGGGTTTTCCGATTCTCTCATGGATCGATTAGCACTTTCAAAAGAGCGTATCTTCGATTTCGCTGAGGGTCTACGCCAAGTTGCAAAATTAGAAGATCCAACAGGCATAACCGAGTCCAGCTGGACGCTGGATAATGGGCTGGCTGTATCCAAGATTACAGTCCCGTTGGGTGTTATCGGAATGATTTATGAAGCCCGCCCAAATGTCACAGTAGATGCTGCAGGATTAGCCTTAAAGTCAGGAAATGCCATTATCCTTAAAGGTGGGTCATCAGCCATTCACTCTAATAAAGCACTTGTGAAAACAATGCATACAGCCCTAGACAAAACAAAGATTCCAAAAGAAGCCATTCAATTTATCGATCGGACAGATCGTGAAGCAACACAACAATTATTTACCATGAATGATTATATTGATGTATTAATTCCCCGTGGCGGTGCCTCATTAATTCAGTCTGTTGTCAAGAATGCAACCGTTCCTGTGCTCGAAACTGGAGTTGGAAATTGTCACATTTACATTGATTCCGATGCCGATGTAAAAAAAGCATTGCCAATACTCGTAAATGCTAAAACAGATCGCCCCGCTGTCTGCAATGCAGTAGAAACAGTCATTATTCATAAGGATTGGCTTACCAAACATAAAGATGCTCTCGTAAAAACATTGAATGAACATTCAGTCACTATTCATGCTGATGAGCGAGCAATTGCTACTATTCCAAATGCAGTTTTAGCCGGAGAAAATGATTGGGCAAATGAATATTTAAGCTTGGCCATCGCCATGAAAGTTGTCGACCATCTAGATGAAGCCATCAGTCATATTGAGAAGTATGGCACAAAGCATTCTGAGGCCATTATTACTGAAAATGAACAAGCAGCGGAGAGATTTATGAAAATAGTCGATGCCGCTGCACTATACCACAACGCTTCGACTCGTTTTACAGACGGCAGTGCATTAGGATTTGGAGCAGAAATTGGCATTTCTACCCAAAAGCTCCATGCCAGAGGTCCAATGGGATTACCCGCACTAACCACCGTTAAATTCTTAATAAAAGGAAACGGCCAAATACGCTAGCAGTTGTCCCTTGTGAAATGGACTTGAAAGGAGGTGAGAAAGATGGACTTAACATCAGCAACTTGGGCTTGGCTTATGATCCCCATGCCGCTTCTATTAGTATTATCATTTATTAGTTATTATTCTACCAAAAAGGAGAGTGTGACCAAACATGAGTATTAATTTACCAACTTTGATCTCAATCATCATTTATTTAATCGGAATGGTAATCATCGGCTGGATGGCAGCAAGGCTGACAAAGAATCTATCTGATTACGTTCTGGGCGGAAGGCGCCTCAGTGCAGGTGTAACCGCGTTAAGTGCAGGAGCCTCTGATATGAGTGGCTGGCTAATGCTAGGATTGCCAGGAGCTATCTACGTAAGCGGTATGGGTTCCATCTGGCTGCCAATCGGCTTGGCCATCGGTGCGTATATAAACTGGCAGTTTATTGCTAAACCATTGCGTGTATATACTGAAGTAGCAAATGATTCAATTACGGTACCAGGGTACTTTGAAAACCGCTTCCGTGATACGTCAAAATCACTAAGGGTAATCTCTGCAATCGTCATTCTAGTATTCTTTACATTCTATACATCTGCAAGTCTTGTTGGCGGTGCCATCCTATTAGAAAATTCATTTGGAATGGATTATATACTCGCATTATGGATCGGAGCAGCCGTTATTGTGTCCTATACCTTTTTTGGCGGCTTCTTAGCAGCCAGCTGGACAGATTTTGTTCAGGGAATTTTGATGTTCTTAACTTTAATTATTATTCCAATTGTAGCAATCGGTGAGCTTGGTGGTTGGAGCGAAACCATTCAAAGAATAGGAAATATTGATACGTCCTACCTAAATGTTTACTCAGGTGCGACTGCAATAGGTGTTATCTCGCTATTAGCATGGGGTCTTGGTTATTTTGGGCAGCCACATATAGTCGTCCGCTTTATGGGAATTAAATCAACAGGGAAAATTGCAAAAGCACGATTTATCGGAATGGGCTGGATGATTCTTTCCTTATTCGGTGCAATCTTTGTTGGTTTTGCAGGTATTGCTTATTTCGCGGATGCACCACTAGCAAACTCTGAGACTGTTTTCATTATGTTTTCACAAGTTCTCTTTAATCCATGGGTAGCTGGATTTTTACTTGCAGCCATTCTCTCAGCAATCATGAGTACAGTTGACTCACAATTACTCGTTTCTTCAAGTGCACTCGCACAAGACTTCTATAAGTCCATATTCAGAAGAAATGCTTCCCAAAAGGAAGAAATGATTGTTGGCAGAATTGCTGTTCTAGGCATTGCCGTTGTTGCAATCCTATTAGGCTACAATCCTGAGAGCAAGGTTCTCGAGCTTGTAGGCTATGCATGGGCAGGTTTTGGTGCTGCCTTTGGACCTGTTATCATCCTGAGTCTGTTCTGGAAACGAATGACTAGGAATGGTGCACTTGCTGGTATCATCGTCGGGGCCCTGACCGTTATTATTTGGTCACAGATTAGTGGCGGCCTATTCGATTTATATGAACTAGCACCTGGATTCTTATTAGGAGCTCTTTCCATCGTAATCGTCAGCCTTATAGACAGAGCCCCGTCTAAAGAAATTGAGGAACAATTCAGCACCTATAAAGCAAAGCTAAAAGAAGCCTAAAACGAGACATCCCTTTTCAAAATTGAAAAGGGATGCTTTTTACTGTTACTTTTGATTAAAGGCTTTCTTACCAATACGCTCGAACAACCGTGGAAACAGCACATATACAATGCTTCCCATGTTCATCCATCGCGGCAAATTAATTTCCCTTGTATTCGTGAGCATACAATCGACTACTTTTTTCGCTACAAATTCAGGTTTGAGCATAAACCTTTGGACATTTTTCACGTAAGTGCCCTTTTCATCGGCGATGTTAAAAAAATTGGTCGCAATTGGCCCAGGATTAACAGCTGTCACCTTTACATTTAAATCACTAAGTTCCATTCGTAAGGCATTGGTAAACCCGAGAACGGCATGCTTGGAGGCAGAATAGACGCTTGATTTTGGAGTGGCAATTTTACCTGCTTGAGAGGCAATATTGATAATATGACCATAGCGGCGTTCGCGCATTTTCGGCAGCACCATACTCGTACAGGCCATTAACCCGACTACATTGACATCAAACATCCCTTTGATTTCCTCGATTGTCGCTAAATGCGCTTCTCGAAAAACACCATAACCAGCATTATTAACGAGTATATCAATATGGTCAAATCTTGAGTTAATAGTCGTAAAGACTTCCTTTATTTTTTCCGAATCAGCAACATCAAGCTGAAAAACCTCCACCCTTACCTGGTAGCTTTCCTGCAATTCTGTTTGTAAACGTACAAGCTTATCCTCACTTCGAGCAAGTAAAGCCAAATTGGCACCGCTCGCCGCACAAAGCTTTGCGATTTCTGCACCAATTCCACCTGAAGCACCTGTAATGATGATATTTTTTTCCTTTAGTTGTTCCCTTACCATGTTAACACCTCATCCAGCTTGTTTCCCTCTCTCCCCTCCCACCTTTCATGAAAGAGAGAACGGACTTGTGGTCCTTAGTAATAATCTCGCTGATTGAGGTTAAATAGTCAAGCTAAGCAGCATTTTAAGATAAGTTTACTTCTAAACGGAAGGAACAAATTTTGAAAGAGACGAAAAATTTAAAAAACTAATTTCTTGACAGACAGGCAGTTTATCTTGCATAATCACTAATAAAATTCACATTAAAGTACGCGATGAATAAGACCAGTAAATGAGAAATGGCAAAAGTGAGTAAAATCCATGGTACCGCGGAAGACAGACCTTTCGTCCTTTATGGATGAAAGGTCTTTTTGTTTATTCTAAATTCGGGAGGAAATAGTATGAAAAAGCTAGCAATCATCGGTGCAGGATCAATGGCTGAGGCACTAATATCAGGCATACTAGAAAATAAATTAATTGATCAAAAAAACATTTGGGTAACGAATAATGCCAATGAAAAGAGGCTAGAGAACTTAAGAAACCGCTATGGCATCAATAGTACCTATCATTTAAACGAGCTTTTTGAGGGAACAGACGTCGTTATTTTAGCTATGAAGCCTAAAGATGCGGCTACTGCTATTCAGTACATTCAAGGTCATCTAACAGAGCAAATGTTAATTGTCTCTGTCTTAGCCGGTGTTTCCATGAATACGATTGAAACCATAGCTGGACTTCCACTTCCAATTGTCAGGGCAATGCCAAACACTTCAGCTGCCGTTGGAAAGTCAGCAACTGCGGTTGCAATAAATGGACGCGTCTCTCCACAACAAATGGAAACAACCCAAAAACTCTTTGATTCAGTAGGTTTAGCCGCCATTGTCGAGGAAGAACAGCTGGATGCTGTAACAGGCCTGTCTGGGAGCGGTCCAGCATACATTTACTATCTAATCGAAGCGATGGAAAAAAGTGCTGTCGAGGTAGGTCTTGAAAAAGAAATGGCTAGCGAGTTAATTGTCCAAACACTCCTAGGAGCAGCAGAAATGGTGAAAAACTCTAGTAAAACATCAAGCCAATTGCGCAGGGAAGTAACAAGCCCAGGCGGAACAACTGAAGCTGGTATCCGAATTTTAGAGGAACATGGAGTACAGGAAGCAATTATTTCGTGTATTAGAGCAGCCACTGACCAGTCGAAGAAAATGGGAGCAGCGTTAAGTGCTATGCTTGAAACGGTAGACCAGTCATCCTAAAATGGCACGATGTTCCTACCGTTAAACCAGTAACAAAAAGTCAGGGAAGTGTCTAAATGCTTACTATTCTATTTTCAGTTGGAATTCTTGTATGGATCGTATTTCTTCTAGATGGTGTAATCGGTTTACGAAAAATAGATTCTCTTGAAAATGAAACAAGTACGGAAACTGGACCATTATTGTCGGTAATTGTTGCAGCACGCAATGAAGAACAGCATATTAAATCAAGTATTCAAAGTCAGATAAACCAATCATACAAAAATGTTGAGTGGATTCTCGTGAATGACCGTTCCACCGATGCAACGGGGAAAATAATGGATGATTCAAAAGAACAAGATTCACGGATATCTGTAGTCCATATAGATGACCTTCCAGAGGGCTGGCTGGGAAAAAATCATGCCCTATATATAGGAGCTCATCAAGCAGCTGGAAAATGGCTATTATTCACAGATGCAGATGTACAATTTAAAAAACAGGCATTTGCAAAAGCAATCCATTATTTCGAACGGCACCAGCTTGACCATCTAACAGCAGCCCCAAACTTGAACGCTCATGCATTTTGGCTAAAGTCATTCGTTGCCTTCTTTCTGTTCGGATTCTCCTATTTTAAGCGCCCTTGGTCAGCCAATAATCCAAAGTCTAAGGCAGGTACTGGTATCGGTGCTTTTATGCTTGTTTCAAAAGAGGCGTATACTACGTTTGGTACACACGAAGAAATAAAAATGAGACCAGATGATGACTTACAGCTTGGAATAAAATTAAAAAGAGCTGGTTTTCGACAAAAGATCGTCACAGCCCTTACCCTTATTGAAGTTGAGTGGTACGGAAGCTTAAAGGAAGCCCTTATTGGCCTCGAAAAGAATACCTTCGCTGGATTATATTATCGAGTCAGCATGGTATTTCTGGCGATCTTTGGCATTTTCACCACAAATGTCCTACCTTTCATTACCATGTTTTCTGCAAATAAAACTGTTGCTGTCTTGAGTATTGCTAATATTATCCTTTGTGGAATTCTATATGTAATTGTGATAAGAAAATTAACTCTGTTCTCCCCTGCTTTATTTTTGGTTTTTCCTTTTACTGCACTACTGTTTATATACAGTATCCTGCGTGCGAGTATCTTAACCTTTAAAAGAGGCGGGATTGTTTGGAGAGGCACGACCTACCGGTTGAGGGACCTGCGGGAAAGAGATTAGAAATCAGATTTTTTCATAAGCTCTCACCTTTTTGCTATACTAAAGTGTGGTTAGTATAGTAAAAAGGAGGGCTTTTCTTATGCCTGCAAAATTATTTTCTCCCTATACGATTAAGGGTATAACGTTAAAGAATCGAATTGTCATGGCTCCAATGTGCATGTATTCCAGTCATACTGAGGATGGCCATATCCAGAATTGGCACCGCACCCACTATACAAGCAGGGCAGTTGGCCAGGTTGGTCTTATAATTGTTGAAGCAACGGCTGTCTCCCCTGAGGGAAGAATTTCATCTAAAGACGTTGGAATCTGGCATGACGACCATATCGAAGGGTTCAAAGAACTTGTTGGGCTAATGAAAGAGCATGGAGCTAAGACAGGAATTCAGCTTGCCCACGCTGGCAGAAAGGCCGTATTAGAGGGAGAAATCCTTGCACCTTCCTCCATCGCTTTTAATGAGAATATGAAGACCCCAAAAGAAATGACAAAAGCAGAAATTGCCGAAACAGTTGGGAAATTTAAACAAGGTGCAGAACGCGCTGCATTGGCTGGTTTCGATATCATCGAAATTCATGGTGCGCATGGATATTTAATTAATGAATTCCTTTCACCTCTCTCAAATGAAAGAACCGATGAGTATGGAGGTTCGCCTGAGAATCGCTATCGCTTCCTGCGTGAAGTAATTGATGGAGTAAAAACGGTTTGGGAAGGTCCATTGTTTGTAAGAGTGTCCGCTCATGATTATCATCAAAATGGATTAACACCTAAGGATTATGTGGTATTCTGTCAATGGATGAAGGAGCAAGGAGTAGACTTGATTGATGTTAGTTCTGGAGCAGTGGTTCCTGCCGCTATCCACGCCTATCCTGGTTATCAAGTACCATTCTCAGAAACCATTAAACACGGAGCAGAGATTCCAACTGGTGCAGTAGGTTTAATTACAACGGGTGTCCAGGCAGAGGAAATTTTACAAAATGACCGTGCCGATTTGGTGTTTCTAGCTCGTGAATTACTTAGAGATCCATACTGGCCACGAACAGCTGCTAAAGATTTAAACGTTAAAATCGAAGGTCCAAAACAGTACGAACGCGGTTGGATTTAAAACATAAAGAAGCACTTACCGTAATGGTAGTGCTTCTTTTCATAAAAGTGGGATGTTAATCTCTTTATAGTCCTCCGCAATATCCGTATTCGGAAAAATCTCCTGAGCTTCTGTCATCAGTTCTCGCCAAGCAGCTCGATCATACCGAGAACTTATATGCGTCAGGATAAGCTTTTTACAATCTGCTTGCTTAGCCACATCTGCAGCCTGACAAGTGGTCGAATGAAAATAATCATAAGCAAGCCTTTCTTCACCTTTTGAGAAGGTTGCTTCGTGAACCAATACATCTGCTCCCATTGCTAGTGCAATTGCATTTTCGCAGTATCTAGTATCTCCTAGAATGGTTACAATTCTTCCCTTCTGTTCCGGACCAAGAAAATCTGCAGGAATGAGTACTCTACCGTCCTCTAGCGTGACTTCTTCTCCGCTCTTTAGTTTCCTAAAAATAGGCCCTGGCTGGACACCCGATTCAACAAGCTTGTCCGCCAATAAGGTTCCCGGTCTATCTTTCTCAACAATACGATAGCCATAGGAAGCAATACCATGGTCTAGTAATTTTGCCTCCACTAAAAATTGATTGTCTTCATAAATATTTCCTTCATCAATTTCAATAATATTTAATGGATACTTTAAATAAGTCTTACTAACAGCAAGACTGCCCTCAATATATTGCTTAATCCCCGCCGGGCCGAATACAGTTACCTCTGACTCCCCCCCTTGAAACGAACGGCTTGATAACAGACCAGGTAAACCATAAATATGATCACCATGCAGATGGGTGATAAATATTTTCTCGATTCTTCGTGGTTTTATCGAGGTATGTAAAATTTGATGCTGTGTTGCCTCGCCTGCATCAAATAACCAAATTGATCCCCGCTCTTCTAATAATTTTAAGGCAATTGAGGTCACATTTCGGAGTTTAGCTGGAATGCCTGCACCCGTTCCCAGGAAAAACAGATCCATATGATGCCCCCTTTCACTAAAATTGAAATGATATTATAAATAATATAGCATATCACTTGCATAAATGCTCCCTGTCCAATATCCTTTAATAAAGTAAAGTGTGATATGATATTTTCATACATGCTTAGGCAACAATTTGCTAAATCTAAATTGAATACATAAAAAGAGAGGTATGGAACGTGAAACACTCTGAGAATATGACTTCATTGATTATGATATTTGGTGCAACAGGAGATTTGGCAATAAGAAAACTCTTCCCCTCCTTATACCGTTTATTTGCACGAGGTAAGCTAGACAAATTTGCCGTAATCGGAGTTGCCCGCAGGTCACTAACAGAAGCTGAATTTCAAAATTCCGTCAAAGACTCTGTTATGACTGCTTTGGGGGATAAGGAAAATATCGATGAGTTTATTTCTCATTTCTATTATCAGTCACATGATGTAGCAGATTCAAGCTCATATGTTTCATTAAAGAACATGGCAAATCAGATTGATGAGAAATATGGACTTGAAGGGAACCGAATCTTTTATCTAGCAATGGCACCTGAATTCTTCGGTCCAATTGCCTTGCATCTAAAATCAGACGGGCTCACAGATGTAACAGGCTATAAACGCCTTGTAATCGAAAAGCCATTCGGTCATAACCTTCCATCGGCAGAAGAGTTAAATCAACAAATTCGAACCGCTTTTACTGAGGAAGAAGTTTATCGAATTGATCATTATTTAGGAAAAGAAATGGTACGAAATATTGAAGTGATTCGTTTTGCTAATGCCATTTTTGAACCGCTGTGGAATAATCGTTATATCTCCAATATCCAGATTACTTCCAGTGAAGTTCTTGGTGTTGAAGAACGAGGACGATATTACGAAACAAGTGGGGCTTTAAGAGATATGGTACAGAACCATATGATGCAAATGGTTGCATTATTGGCAATGGAACCGCCTATTAGTTTAACAACTGATGAAGTTCGTTCAGAAAAGGTCCGGGTATTTCGTTCATTAAGAAACATTTCTCATGATGAAGTGAATGATTATTTCATTCGGGGCCAATATGGGGCCGGTTTGGTTGAAGATCTAGAGGTGCCTGAATACCGTGCAGAAACAATGGTAAACAAGGAGTCCAATACGGAAACCTTTGTAGCTGGAAAGTTAATGATTGATAATTTCCGCTGGGCAGGTGTTCCATTTTATATTCGAACTGGAAAAAGAATGACAACGAAATCCACAAAGATTGTTGTACAATTTAAGGATATTCCAATGAATCTATACTATCAGCCAGAGAAAATGTTAAATCCGAACCTACTGGTTATTCATATCCAGCCAGAAGAAGGGATAACCCTTCATCTAAACGCGAAGAAGGCTGGCGGTCACCTCGATGCGCAAGAGGTCAAGCTTAGCTTTGCTAATACAGGAATTCATGCAATGAACACTCCTGAGGGATATGAAAAGCTGCTTTACGATTGCATGCGAGGTGATGCGACCAACTTTACTCATTGGGACGAGGTAGCCTATTCCTGGGCATTCGTTGATAAGATTTCGGAAGTTTGGGAGAAAACAAAGTCTGAGAACTTTCCAAATTACCCATCAGGCTCAATGGGTCCAAGAGCTGCTGAAGAATTACTCGAGAAGGATGGTTTCTTCTGGTGGCCAGTGACCGATTTAGCTGTAGATATTTGTAAGTAAATAAAATATAAAAGCTCCGCATTTCTTTAATAGAAGCGGAGCTTTTTACTCTTCATTTTTCTGTGGAAAGGAGCGTAAAAAGTCTTTATTAAAGCTTGTTCCTGTCCCAACATTGTCAGCAGCACCCAATTTATGCGAACCAGCATTTTCAATAATACTCTTTCCATACTTTTCACGTAATGCGGATAGGGTGTTAAGAAGCGGTTCTTTTTTTGCATCTTTTTCAAACGAAAATAAGTCAAGCTGTTTAAAGGCTAATTCCTCTTCGACAAGGTCGTAGCCCGTTATTCCTAACAAACGAACGGCATCGCCATTCCAATGCTTTAAAAACAGCTGTTTTGCCTGTGTCGCTACATCTTCTTGATGGTTAATGGGATTAGCTAGTTTTTTACTGCGGGTAATGGTTTTTCTATCTTTAAAGCGAACGGTAATACCTATCGTTGATGCAAGTACATTTTTTCGTTTCAGCCTTACAGAAACTGTCTCTGCTAACGAATCTAGAACACGAAAAAGTTCTTGTTGATTACCCGTATCTTTGGGCAAGGTAGTTGAGTTACCAATACTCTTAAATTCTAAAACAGACTCAGGGTCTACGGGGCGGGTGTCGATCCCATTAGCCCTTTCCTTTATCCTGATACCATTAATACCTAGCAATGATTTAAGTTGAATCTCGTTACCTTTAGCTAGTTCGCCAATGGTGTGAATGCCGATTGTTGTCAGCTTTTCAGCTGTCTTTTTTCCAACCCCATGCATTTCATTTGTATTTAACGGCCACAATACCGCTGCAATATCACGTTTTCGAAGAATAGTAATACCCATTGGCTTTTTCATATCTGATGCGGTTTTAGCTAAGAATTTATTAGGTGCAATTCCGATACTGCACGGTAAATCCAATTGTTCAAGAATTCTTTTTTGAATACTTTGGGCAATCTCGATTGGACTGCCTAGCTGATAAGATTCTGTAATATCCATATAGCCCTCGTCAATCGAAACAGGCTCCACTAATTCAGTATAGTTTCTAAGGATTTCAAACATTCCAATCGATGCCGCTCGGTATCGATCGAAAGTAGGCTTTTTAACAATTAACTGTGGGCATAGCTTTTTTGCCTCCCATAATGGCATGGTTGTTTTAACACCAAATCTCCTCGCCTCATAGCTGCAGGTAATAATGATTCCCCGTCTTTCCTCCACATTACCAGCGATGGCAAGAGGCTTTCCCTTAAGTGATGGGTCATAAGCCATCTCTACTGAGGCGTAAAAGCTGTTCATATCAACATGTAAAATGACTCTGCCCTTTTTTGGGTACATTTCCTTCATGAGGAGGTCACTCCTTGGGTGAATATATCTATAGTATAACAAAAGGAGAGCCTCATGGCTCCCCGTGAAAAATGGCTATTGATTTGTAACTACATCAATAATGGCTAAGGTCATTTCTGCTAGCTTATTTAACTCTTCAATTGGCATGCGCTCATTTGTTGTATGGATTTCCTCATAGCCAACTGCAAGGTTTACGGTTGGAATGTTAAAGCCAGCAATAACATTCGCATCACTACCCCCTCCGCTATGCTGTAATTCACAGCTTCGGCCAATAGCAGAGGCCGCTTTCCGTGCAATTTCAACCACTTGGTCATCTTCGCCAAATTTAAAGCCTGGGTACATAACTTCAATCTCTACTTCTGCTCTTCCGCCCATTTCCGCAGCAACGGTTTCAAAAGCAGCTTTCATTTTTGCCACCTGGGTTTGCATTTTCTCAGGGATCAGTGAACGTGCTTCTGCTAAGATATCGACACGGTCGCAAACAATGTTTGTTTGTGTTCCGCCCTCGAAGCGGCCGATATTCGCCGTTGTTTCAAAATCAATCCGGCCTAACGGCATTTTGGCAATTGATTTTGCAGCAATCGTAATTGCAGAAACTCCTTTTTCTGGAGCGACACCAGCATGTGCTGTTTTTCCGTAAATGGTCGCTTTTACTTTTGCTTGAGTAGGTGCAGCAACCACTACATTTCCAACTAACCCATCGCTGTCTAATGCGTAACCATATTTCGCTTTCAATAGAGAAGAATCAAGTGCTTTAGCACCAACTAGGCCAGATTCTTCTCCAACCGTAATGATAAATTGAATCATGCCGTGGGCAATATTTTGTTCCTTTAACACACGAATGGTTTCTAACATAACGGCTAAACCTGCTTTATCATCTGCTCCTAAAATCGTAGTACCATCAGTCACGACATACCCATCTTGAATAGAAGGCTTAACACCCTTTGCCGGTACAACAGTATCCATATGCGAAGTGAAATAGATTGGGTCCACTCCCTCTTTAGTAGCGGTGAGTGTACAGATTAAGTTTCCAGCACCATGCCCTGTTACCGCAGTAGTATCGTCTTCAAAAACGTCTACACCTAAATCAGTAAACTTTTGCTTTAGAACCTTCGCTATTTCTGCTTCATACCTTGTTTCTGAGTCTATTTGAACTAACTCTAAAAATTCATTTAAAAGACGCTCATGATTCACCATTCTGTGAAACCTCCATTTATGTATACTCACTGTTCCGTATCAGTTTCAGTATACCCCTTCATAAACCTGTCATCAAATGAAAGACTTAACTTCTTTTAAAGCGGAATATTTCCATGTTTTTTATAGGGTCTTGATTCTTTTTTATTGCGAAGCATCTCGAGAGCCTGAATAATCTTTATTCTAGTTTCACGCGGGTCAATCACATCATCAACCATACCCCTGCTTGCTGCTACATATGGGTTAGCGAATTTCTCACGATATTCCTCAATTTTTTGCTGTCTTACCAGCTCTGGATTTTCGCTATTTTGAATTTCTTTTGCAAAAATAATATTGGCAGCCCCTTGTGGCCCCATCACCGCAATTTCAGCATTAGGCCATGCAAAGACTAAATCCGCTCCAATCGATTTACTATTTAATGCAACATATGCCCCCCCATAAGCCTTTCTAAGAATAACGGTCAGTTTAGGAACTGTGGCCTCTGAATAAGCATACAGAATCTTAGCACCATGTCGGATAATTCCACCATGCTCCTGCTTAACTCCAGGGAAGAAGCCCGTTACATCTTCAAATGTAATAATGGGGATGTTGAAAGAATCACAAGTACGAATGAATCTAGCCGCCTTATCCGAGGAGTTGATATCAAGTCCTCCAGCCATTACCTTTGGCTGATTGCAAACAAGGCCAACGGTTTCTCCCTTAATCCTTGCAAAACCCACAACAATATTCTTTGCAAAGTTCTTTTGAATTTCCATGAACGAGTCGGCATCTGCTACCTGTTCAATGACTCTGCGCACATCATAAGGCCTTAGCGCATCAAAAGGAATCACATCCGTTAAATCCGGTCGGTAATCGTTTTCATTTTCAAATTCAAGTCTTGGCGGCTTTTCTTCATTGTTTTGCGGCAGGTAGCTAAGAAGACAACGGACATCTTCTAATACTTCTTCTTCCGTTTTAGCATGAAAATGTGCGTTACCACTAATGCTATTATGAACATGTGCTCCACCAAGATCCTCGGCAGAAATTTTCTCACCTGTTACAGTTTCAATTACTTTAGGACCAGTAATAAACATCTGACTTGTTTTTTCTACCATAAATACAAAATCTGTAATCGCTGGAGAATACACCGCTCCCCCTGCACACGGGCCCATAATAACGGAAATTTGTGGTATCACTCCAGAATAAATAGCATTTCGATAAAAGATATGCCCATAACCATCAAGCGAAACAACGCCCTCTTGAATCCGGGCACCGCCTGAATCATTTAAACCAACAAACGGGGTACCATTTTTTGCTGCCAGATCCATTACATTAGCTATTTTCTTTGCATGCATTTCTCCTAATGCACCGCCAAAAACTGTAAAGTCCTGTGAGAAAAGGTAAATAGGACGGCCATTTACTTTTCCGTAGCCAGTAACAACACCGTCACCAGGTCCTTTCTGCTCATCAAGACCAAAATCATTTGTTCTATGCTCAATGAAAGGACTTAGCTCAACAAATGACCCCTTATCTACTAATATTTCAATTCTTTCACGGGCTGTCAGCTTTCCTTTCTCGTGCTGTTTTTCGATTCTCTTATCACCGCCGCCAAGTTCTACCTCACGGCGCTTATCGTATAACTCATTAATTTTTTCATAGATATCGATCATTCTGTTTCCATCTCCTTCTTTTCACATAATTCATATAAAACACCCTTAGTTGATTTAGGATGCATAAAAGCGATATGTGCTCCCCCAGCTCCAAGCCTTGGTTGTTCGTCAATCATTTTAATTCCATTTAATGTCATATCCATTATTCGCTCTTCAATTGACTCAACCCCTAGAGCAACATGGTGTATCCCCTCACCACGTTTTTCAATAAATCCTGCAATCGTACTTTCCTCTGAAATAGGCTCTAAAAGTTCTAGTTTTGTTTCACCTGCTTTAAGAAAGGCAACTCTCACCTTTTGGCTATCTACTAGCTCAATTCCTAGCAAAGGCAATTTCAGTACCTCTGTGTAAAAAGGAAGCGCATCCTCAAGTGAGCGCACAGCAATTCCGATATGATCTACCTTTTTGATCATAATGCCCCCTCAATTTCAAAAGTTTTTAATTAGTTCGACAATTACCTTATTCGCTAAAAAATTCATAATTCCTTCCCAAATTGAGAGGTTGTACCATTGTTCCACTGGGCTTTTCCCTGTAAAATAGTATTAAAGTATTTAATTTAAAGGGGGAACCCACCTTGTCTAAGAAAAGAACAAGAAAGATCATTGTCTATTTAATGCTTTTCGCGATGCTGGCCTCAACACTGCTAATTGGAATTGCTCAATTTGTATCATAGTATAATATACAAAAAAGGGACTGTTCTATGATGAACAGTCCCTTTTATTCGTTTTTACCTTATAGCTCCATATTCTTTTGCTAATACCTCAAATGACTTTTTGGAAGAGGTAATTAAAATCTTCGTTCCCAATGGGATGAAAGGATAAAGGGAGGTAATTACCTCATTTTGAGTACGTATACATCCCTGTGAAACATATTGACCAACGGTGGAAGGTTGGTTTGTTCCGTGGATCCCGTATATTCTCCCATCCGTTCCTTTTGCATCAAAACCAATCCATCTCGCACCAAGGGGGTTATTTGGGTCTCCACCAGGTATATCTTTACGACGATAATACGGGTCTTCTGCCTTAACTGTAATAGTAAACAGCCCTTCTGGAGTTAACTCTTGAGTTTTGCCAGTACCAATGCTAACAACCGTTTGAAGCTTGTTATTATCAACGAATGCTAGTTCATTGGTTGTTTTATTAACAATCACAAAGGGGTCGCCAGGAAGCGGATTCGGTCCTAATGGCCATAAAGGAGAAAGGAATATTACAAACATAGTTAGCAGTTTAATCATACAAAGCCACCTCCCTTTTTCTCTTAGTTTGCTGCCGTTCTTTTCTGTTCATTCCCCTTATTCGCTTTAAAGGAACTTTTAATGGTAAGGTAAAGATTCATTTCATTCACTAATTGAAGCAGTGCGGCACGCACTTCAAATTCTTCTCTTGTTTTTGGGAGCTCCATTTCCTCAAATTGTTTGTTCATCGCATTCAATTTTTCAAGATAAACCGTGGCAGTATTTCCAAAATGAATATTCCTTGATAGTTCTTCTAGAAAATCTGCAATCATTTTACCCTGGTCCACAGTTTTTGTTATAGAAGTTACAATCGGCAACACCCGTTCAATAATTTCAAACTGGTTTTCCCTCATTTTAAAATAACGGAAGTAGACATTTTCCTCTCTTAAAAAGTGATTCTCTATATCTTGAAATGCGAGTGATTTTGCCTCATCCAGCAGCCTTGCCGTATCAGTAATCTCATTACCAGACCAGTCACTTTCTCCATTCCTTAAATAATAGATCATCTCGGAAAAGATAATTTTAAAATTACCTTCGATTCTCCTTTGATAATCTATTAACTTTTTATCGACACTAGGCATATATAAATTGATTAACAAAGCGACACCGATCCCAATTGTAATAACACCAACTTCATTCATGAAGAGCCCTCTTGAGATTTCCTTCGCCATATAAATATGTAAAATAATTACACTACTTGTTACCACCCCATCCTTTGCTTGTAGCATAACGACAGTAGGGATAAAGACAAGGAGCATCAGCCCAATTACAAGAGGATGATAAGCTATCCCTTCAAAAAAGATAGCGGAAAAAGGCATGACTAATATACAAGCTAAAAAACGATCCCAGGCAGTTCTTAAGGACCGTCTCTTTGTGACCTGTATGCATAATATCGTTAAAATCCCGGCTGATGCAAAGTTGTCTAATCCAAGCTTTTGCGCAATTAAGATAGAAATCGCTGTTCCTAATGCTGTTTTTATCGTTCGGTATCCAATTCGAAATTTCATAGTAATCTCCCTTAGAAAAAATAAAAAGATGATCATTATGACCATCTTTAGCTTATCCTTATTAGAGCATTTTTAGCAAGAGACATCAGACCATAAGACATTTGATTCGAAAACATTCTAATTTTCTCCAAAATCACAAGACTTTTTCTAGAAAGTCCTTAGCCCTACTAGTTTGAGGATTATTAAAAAAGTCACTAGGAGTCCCTTCCTCTAATAATATCCCTTCATCTAGGAACATAATTCGATTAGATACTTCCCGAGCAAATCCCATTTCGTGTGTAACAATCGCCATGGTCATTCCTGAATGAGCAAGGTCTTTGATAACATTCAAAACTTCCTTGACCATTTCTGGGTCTAAAGCAGAAGTAGGCTCATCAAATAACATTAGCTTTGGTTCCATAGCAAGAGCACGAGCAATAGCAACCCGCTGTTTCTGTCCACCTGATAGATTATTTGGATATGCAGCCTCTTTTTCAGATAAGCCAACTCTAGCCAACAATTCCCGAGCTTTGTTTTCAGCAAGTTCTCGGGGTACCCCTTTGACTTTCATCGGTGCGTATGTTAGGTTTTCCAAAACCGTCATATGTGGAAATAGATAAAAGTGCTGAAATACCATTCCAATCTGTTCACGAATCTTCATAATATTTGTTCTTTTATCCGTAATCTCTTGATTATTAATCCAAACTTTTCCTTGTGTAGGTTCCTCTAGCAAATTTAAGCAGCGGAGGAAAGTCGACTTACCTGATCCAGAGGGCCCGATAATAGAGACTACTTCACCACTCTCAATACTCGTAGAGATATTTTTTAATACTTCTGTCTTACCAAATTGTTTATGGAGTTTTTCTACTTTAATCACTATATTTCATCCTCCTTTCAACAACTTTACCCATCAACGTAAGAACCATAACCAATATCCAATAAATGAACCCAACAAAAATTAACGGTTCAAAATTACGGTAGGTATCGGCGCCAACAACCTGAGCACGACGCATCAAATCTAAATAGCCAATGGTTGATACAATAGCAGATTCTTTTGTTAAAGTGATAAATTCATTCATTAATGCAGGTAAAATATTTTTTAATGCTTGTGGCAGAATAAGGTCTTTCATCATCAAACTATATGGGATTCCAAGTGCTTGGGCCGCTTCTGTTTGACCCTTGTCAACTGCCTGGATACCTGCTCTAATAATCTCTGAAACATACGCCGATGAATTCAATCCAAAAGCAAGAATAGCTGATAAAAAGGGAGAGATATCATAACCAGTTAATTGTGGTACAGCAAAATATATAAGCATTAACTGTAAAATTAACGGAGTACCTCGAAAAATGGATGTATATGCGTCTGCAAACCAGTTTAAACTTTTTATTCGGGATATTTTTAATAAAGCTAATATCGTTCCTAAGATAAACCCAAAAATAATAGATATAATAACAAATTTTAATGTAACCCATATTCCTTCCAAGATAAAAGGAATATAAGGCACAATTTGGCTAAAATCCAAATTCATGCCTTACACCTCATTTCAATATTTTCTTTACAATTTCTACACGCTACGCAATTAGTTCATTTGCATTTTTACTCTTCTTTTAACCACTTATCTTTCAATTCTTGGAGTTTTCCATTTTCCTCCATCTGTTTAAGAGCGTTATTTACTTTTTCAACAAGGTCACTTCCCTTTGGGAAAGCAACTGCCATTCCAGGTGAACTAGTTGTTGGATCATCGAAACCTGCTAAATCCTGTTCTTTAATATATCCAGTGGCCACAGATTTATCTAAATATGCAACGTCAATACGATTTGACAATAGTTCTTGTATTAGAGTGGTTGCATTATCTAATGGCTTTATTTCAAAATCAACAGTTTCTTGAAGCTTCTTTGCTCCTTCTTCCTGAATGGTTCCTAACTGTACTCCAACTGTTTTACCTTTTAGGTCATCAATTGTTTTAATTGTCGAGTCCTTAAGAGTGATAAACATTTCACCTGAGTGATTATAGGCAGTAGAAAAATCAACATTTTTTTGGCGCTTCTCTGTAGCCGACATCCCAGCAAGGACCATATCTACACGTTTTGCCTGTAATGCCCCAATTAGTCCATCAAACTTCATGTCTTTAATTTCAAGTTCATAACCTAATTCCCCAGCAATTGCATTTGCTAAATCTATATCGAATCCAATTATTTCACCTGATTGGTCTCTTGATTCAAAAGGAGCAAAATCAGCAGATGTCGCCATTGTTAAAACGCTTTTTTCTGTTTTGTTCCCTCCGTCTTGTGCACCATCATTGTTACTTTGACCGCATGCAGCCATGATGAGTAAAGTAAAAATGATTGAACATGATACGAATATGTTTTTCATGGTGTTTCCTCCAGTAAGATATAGTTTTAATGATTTGTTTTTTTATTCAGCAGAATGCATATTAACACACGGATTTATTTTTGAAAAGATATTATATTAATATAAATATATTCTGAATATTTAGTGTCTTTTAATTTATATAATGTTATTTCGGAAATATAAAAGTGCCCCTTATGAAAAGTGACACTTGTCYAATTTATTTTATTATTTTACATTCTGTCGGAACTCATTCTTCATCTTTTCAAATTCTTCTTTATTCGTAATTAAATCATATCCGGTTGCAGCCAATGCTAATGCACCTTTTGATAGGATTTTATGGGAATTATCTGTTATTGTTAAGTTCGCAAAATCCCTAGTGTGTGCAATTAGTCCGGGGGAGTCAAGACCTATATACGGATGAATCGCAGGAACCACATGACTTACATTCCCCATATCAATAGAACCATATGAATCCTTCGCTTTTTTAACCTCCTTAACACCGGTTGTTAAGAGATTTCTTGTAAACAAATTTGATAACGTTTGGTTTGTAACCATATCATCATAGCTTAACTCGTATTTATCAATATGGACCTCTGCTCCAGTCATTAATGCGGCACCTTTTGCAATATTTTTCACTTTATAGACAACCTCGTTTAGATAGCCGCGGTCTTTTGCCCGTACATAAAACTGAGCTACTGCTTTATCTGGGACAATATTAGCAGCAACGCCACCTTCTTTAATAATCCCATGAATTCGAACATCGGATGTAACATGCTGCCTAAGTGCACTGATGCCATTAAATAGTTGGATTACGGCATCCAAGGCA
Organism: Bacillus sp. MRMR6; assembly: GCF_001940785.1. Lineage (GTDB taxonomy): Bacteria > Bacillota > Bacilli > Bacillales > Cytobacillaceae > Neobacillus. Next base: position 17,816 of record NZ_MSLS01000008.1, on the reverse strand, counting down.
TTAATCCCCTTTTCAGGAGAAGCAGCAGCATGACTCGTTCTACCCCGGAAATCAAATTGAATGGCATCCATTGCTAATGAATCTCCACTTTCATAGGATTCATCTGCCGGGTGAAGAATCATTGCTGCATCAATATCCTGAAAGATTCCCTGTTCTGCCATAGGGACTTTTGCACCATTTGTTTCTTCAGCAGGTGTTCCTAAAACAACTACTCGGCCACCAATTTCATCAATGACTTTACTTAAAAGCACTCCAGCACCCGCGCTCATTGTTCCAATTAAATTATGCCCACAACCATGTCCTATCTGTGGCAAGGCATCATATTCCGACAAATATGCGATTGTCGGTCCAGCCTTTTTACTATCGTAGACAGCTTTAAAAGCTGTTTGTCTGCCAACAATTCCTTTTTCAACAGTAAAATTATGTTCCTCAAGAAACCCTACCAATTTTTCCATTGATTTGAATTCTTCATCACCCAATTCTGGATGGTGATAGATGGAATCACTTATCTCCCAGAGACTTCTTTGAATTGAATCTAAATATTCTTTTAAATGTTCTTTCATAATTTATCTATTCCTCCTATTAATATAATTTAATAAATATACATGATATTAAGGATATCAACAATGCACTTTTGAATTTTAAATATAATCCTTAAATAATATTTTCATAAAAAAAAGGCTATTTCCACTAGGAAAATAACCATTTTCTTATTATCATTTTTAAATTTCTTCGCAATGTTCTTCAAATTCTTTTTGCAGTCTAGCTACAACGGTTGCTGGATCATAGCCTTCGATTTGATGACGCTCGACCATTGAAATGATCTCACCGTCTTTCAGTAACGCAAACGAAGGTGAAGAAGGCGGATATCCAGTAAAATAACTTCTAGCTTTTTCAGTTGCCTCTTTATCCTGTCCCGCAAATACTGTTACCAGATGGTCAGGGCGCTTATCATAGTGAAGAGCATGTGCAGCTGCTGGACGTGCAATCCCGCCTGCACAGCCGCACACAGAATTAATCATAACCAACGTAGTACCCTTTTGTTCAAGGACCTGTCCTACCTCTTCGGGTGTTTTTAATTCTTGATAACCAGCCGCTACGATTTCTTGTCGTGCCTGTTTAACTACATCATTCATAAAAAAGTTGAAATCCATGCTCATAACAATCACTCCTACTTATGTGTATATACTACATGATAACAGTAAAAATATAGATTTATCAAATAAATAGAGAAAGGTTTGTGACATTAGAAAAACTTGGCATTCGCCAAGTCCTTCAGACGAGTGCTTTTTGTTTTTCTAATTCGTTAGGAAGGTATAAATTTTTTCAAATTTATATAGTTAGCTTAAAACAGTTGCCCAAATAACAGCTGTTATTTTTCACGAGATAAAAATGCCTGAAATAAAAGATCAACTACTGAAGCAGCTGTTTTTTCACCTGCCATTACTTCATTCTCGAACCGGGGCAGCATCCTTTTTACAGTAGGATGATGAAAAAAACTATAGTGTAGTTGGTCAGTAATCAGCGAATAGATCCAATCTCTCTGCTGTCCATTCCTTCGTTCGTCTAACACACCAGAACTTTTCCCTTTATTTCCAAATTCTCGAATAACATCCCATACTTCTTCTATCCCCTCCATCGTTAAGGAAGAGCACGTATATGCTTTTGACTCCCAGCCTTTTGTAGCAGGCTGAAGAAAGTGGAGAATTCGATTATATTCTTGTCTCGTCTGCTCTGCTTTTGATTTATTAGCTCCATCTGCTTTATGAACCAGGATCGCATCAGCCAGCTCCATAATTCCCTTCTTCATCCCTTGAAGCTCATCGCCAGCTCCAGTTAAGACTAGCAGCATAAAAAAATCAACCATATCCCGAATGATCACTTCACTTTGTCCTACTCCAACGGTTTCGATTAAAATCACATCAAACCCCGCAGCTTCACAAATCAGCATCGCTTCCCTCGTTTTTCGATGGACTCCGCCTAGCTTTCCAGCCGTTGGAGAGGGGCGGATAAATGCCCTGGGATTTCTCGATAATTGTTCCATCCGTGTTTTATCACCAAGTATACTGCCGCCGCTTAGGCTTGAGCTAGGGTCAATCGCGAGTACGGCAACACGAAGATTTAGAGAACAGAGATAAGTTCCAAATGCTTCAATAAATGTACTTTTACCAGCACCGGGCACTCCGGTTATACCAATCCGAATCGAATTTCCACTATGGGGCAGTAGCTTCTTCAAAAGCTCCTGTGCCTTATGAAAATGCTGCTCGGCATTACTTTCAATCAGTGTGATGGCACGGGCAAGCAGGCCTCTGTTCCCTGACAATACCCCATTAAATAATTCTTCTACAGAAGGCTCATTTGACTTACGTTTTTGAAACCGAATGTTTTTTTCTGTGAACGCAGCCTGGCCATCCTGTTCCTTCCCTTTTCTGATTATACTTGAGAATTTGTCTGGTTCATTTGGGTCGTTCCATTCCGGTTTCATTTCCGTAACCATTTAATTTGCCACTTCCTCGTACCCTAGTTGTTTATATATTTCCTTAATTACCTTTTGAGCAGCAACCGGAATAATCGTCCCCGGACCAAAAATAGCCGCTGCTCCATGATCATATAAAAACTGATAATCTTGTGCGGGTATTACCCCTCCTGCCACAACTAAAATATCATCACGGCCTAGATTTTTTAATTCTTCAATGAGTTGCGGAAGTAATGTTTTATGGCCAGCAGCAAGCGAGCTCATTCCAATTACATGAACATCATTTTCCACCGCCTGCATCGCAGTTTCTTCAGGAGTTTGAAATAACGGACCGATATCAACATCAAACCCAAGATCTGCAAAAGCGGTTGCAATCACCTTTGCTCCTCTGTCATGACCATCCTGTCCCATCTTAGCAACAAGAATTCGCGGCCTTCTGCCTTCATTTTCAAGGAATTCATCTGTCATCTTTTTCACTTCAAGGATTTCCTCTTCATTTGAAAAAGATGTGCTGTAAACACCACTAATTGAGCGAATAACTGCTTTATGCCTGCTGGCAACTTTTTCAATTCTCTCAGAAATTTCACCTAATGTTGCTCGTACTCGGGCTGCCTGTACTGCGAGTTCTAACAGATTACTTTCACCCGTTTCAGCAGCTTTCGTTAAGKCTATTAAAGCGGTTTCAACTTTTTCTTCATTTCGTGCTGCTTTTAAGCTATTTAACTTTTCGATTTGTTTTAGTCGAACTGCGGAATTATCAATATCCAAGATATCAATCGCTTCCTCCTTTTCTAGACGATAGCGGTTGACACCAATAATTGTTTCTTTTCCAGAATCAATCTGAGCCTGCCTTCTTGCAGCAGCTTCTTCAATTCTCATCTTTGGAAGACCCGTTTCAATCGCTTTGGCCATTCCACCAAGCTTTTCTATTTCCTCGATATGCGTCCAAGCTCTCTCTACTAACTCATCTGTCAGTTTTTCAACATAGTAGGAACCAGCCCATGGATCAATTACATTCGTAATTCCCGTTTCTTCCTGTAAAAACAACTGCGTATTTCGTGCAATTCTAGCAGAGAAGTCGGTCGGCAGTGCAATGGCCTCATCTAATGCATTGGTGTGAAGTGACTGCGTGTGTCCCATTGCAGCAGCATGGGCTTCTAGTAAGGTTCGGATCACATTATTAAAGGGGTCTTGCTCCGTTAAACTCCAGCCAGAAGTTTGCGAGTGTGTCCTTAAGGCCATTGATTTTTCATTTTTTGGGTCAAACGATTTCATCATTTTCGCCCAGATCAACCGTGCAGCCCGCATTTTAGCGACTTCCATAAAATAATTCATACCGATTGCCCAAAAAAAGGATAAACGCGGTGCAAATTTATCTATATCAATTCCCGCTTTCAGGCCAGTTCTTACGTACTCTAATCCATCTGCAAGTGTATAAGCAAGTTCTAGATCAGCAGGTGCTCCGGCTTCCTGCATATGATAACCTGAAATACTGATACTGTTAAACTTCGGCATATATTTGGAGGTGTACTCGAAGATATCAGCAATAATTTTCATCGACATTTCTGGTGGATAAATATAAGTATTACGCACCATATATTCTTTTAAGATATCATTTTGAATCGTTCCAGACAGCTTTTCCTGACTGACACCCTGTTCTTCTGCTGTGACGATGAAAAAGGCCAATATCGGTAAAACAGCCCCATTCATTGTCATCGAAACAGACATCTGATCTAACGGAATTCCATCAAAAAGAGTCTTCATATCAAGAACAGAATCAATGGCAACACCCGCTTTACCGACATCACCGACGACTCGAGGATGATCAGAGTCATACCCTCTATGTGTAGGTAAATCGAATGCAACAGATAAGCCTTTTTGGCCCATCGCTAAGTTTCGGCGGTAAAAAGCGTTACTTTCCTCAGCCGTTGAAAATCCAGCATATTGTCTCACCGTCCATGGACGATTCACATACATGGTCGGATATGGTCCACGCGTATATGGCGGCAGCCCCGGAAGATCATCTAAATGTTCTATTCCTTCACGGTCTTCCTTTCTATAAAGTGGTTTCAACTTTATTTGCTCATTGGTTTCAAAAAATAAATCATCAATCGTGCAATCTATTTCTTGTTCAACTTTTTCCTGCCATTGTTCCTTTGTGATGAAGTCTTCGTCCTTAAATAATGCGATACTTTGAAAATCAGGCTTTTGTAACTTCATTGACCGCCACCTCCATTTCCTTAAGGATTGTAGATAGGATTTCATAACAGTTACTTTTTATATGGATAAACTGAGCAATTCCTTCATTTTTCCATTGTGTTTGGAGATCTTTTTCTGGCAATCCGGCCAAATAAAAGGTTATTTCAGGAAAAGCAGAATGAAGTGATGTCAGAATTTCATGTCCGATTGTTTCGTATTGTTCATTGCTCCCACATAGACAAAAGTGTTTTGTCTCTGCATCTGAAATAAATTGTTCTGCCGTTTCATACGATAAGCTTGGTCCGCTCTCAACTGCTTTTATACCGCCAGCTGAGAGGAAGCCTCTCATGAAATCAAGCCTCGGTTTATATTGCTTAAGTTCTCCTAAACAGATCATCCCTACCTGCGGTTTTGACCCAAGTTTTTCTTCAAGCTTTTTACTCATATTTCTTAAGTTTTCATAGGGTTCAGATAATCTTGTTTTCTCGATTTTTGTAATTTCGATGATTGCACCTTCGCTATTAAAATATTGATCTGTTGTTCCCACTTTAGGTGCTATAACAACTTCATCTAAATTGGCATAAACATTGGAACCAATAATACTTTGTTTCCTAGTAAAGATATCCTGTTTACGATTTTCATTGACTGCTTTAATCTCGTTTTGTAATGAACCTGTTTTTAAAACTTCGAGAATACCTCCATTTGCTTCTATCTTCTTGAAGAAATCCCATGCTTTTTCAGCAAGTTCAGAAGTTAAGGACTCAACGTACCAGGAACCACCTGCCGGGTCTACGACCTTTTGCAGATGTGCTTCTGCCTGTAAAATATTCTGTGTGTTACGTGCAATCCGTTCACCTAATTGGGAATCACCAGTAAATTGATCAAAAGGAGTTACATGTAAGTATTGAACTCCCCCTATTACAGCAGCAAATGCTTCATTACCAGCTCTTAGTATATTCACATGCGGGTCATGAACAGTTTTTGTAAACGGCGATGTTTCAGCAGCAATAATCATCCCCCGAACAGTTTCCTTTGCACCATATGCCTCGGTAATTTTATTCCAGAGGATACGTGCTGCACGAAGCTTTGCCAATTCCATAAAGAAGTGGCTGCCTATTGAAAAGTTAAAAACCATTTTTGATAGAATGTCTTCAAGTGACAGACCACTTTCATTTAGTTGCTGAAGGTAAAACACTCCTGCTGCCGCTGCAATCCCCAGTTCCTGAACTGCATTTGCTCCACCCTGATGATAGATCGATGTATCTACTAAAACAGTACGCAAGTTAGCTATTTTATTATGGACCAAGCTAATCTCCTCAGTCCAACTAGCTAGAAATTCATCAGAAATTACACCTTCTTCAACGAACATTGAAATAGGGTCACTAGCGATATAACCTGTCACTTTATCGCCTTGATCTAGTTCCTTAGTCAACCTGATTAATTCTTTTAAAATTGGGATTTGCAGATTTTTTGCATTAAGAGCAAAGGGATGTTTTTCAGGTAAGCTGCCTAATAGTATTTGAAGTGTATCCTGATCAGCTAATAAACCTTCAGTCACTTCAAAGGATAGGGCTGTTTGCCCTTTTTCAAGTGCATTGATTAGCTTTTCCTTGAGCTCAGCTGGAGAGTTCGCAGCAATTTGCTGTGCCACCCTCCACCTATTTGTTACATAGCCTAGAGGATATATACCTCTTCTAAAATCTGAGCCTCCCGGATAATTAGGTACCGATTGCTCGTCTTGACTTAAATAAAGCGGTTTCAAAGTAATATTTTCATATGTATTACTTTTTAGTACTTCCATTGTTTTCCCTTTTAAAGTGGACTCTGCTTTTTCGATCCAATTCTCTTGGGTGAAGGAAGAAAAGGTTTGATTTTTTAACTCTTCCAAACTCATATGCAACCCCCTGACTCAAAGTTTAAAAAACACAATTTTCAAACAAATGTTATTACACTCTATTTTAGGATAGATTTAGCTTTCAAGCAAACAAAAATAACCGCCGCCGGATTGGCAGCAGTTATCTGAGCAATTTAATATATGGATGTAGTTGTCTTTGATGTATTTTCTAGGATTTCTTTTACACGTTGTAAGAATCGGCCGCAAACAAGACCATCTAATACTCTATGATCAAGAGACATACAAAGATTAACGATATCCCTTACAGCAATCATTCCATTGTTCATTACAACAGGACGCTTAACAATTGACTCCACCTGAAGAATTGCAGCTTGCGGATAGTTGATGATGCCCATGGACTGAACCGAACCAAAGGATCCTGTATTATTAACGGTAAACGTTCCACCCTGCATATCCTCGGAGCGTAATTTACCTGTTCTAACTTTAACAGCCAGCTCTGAAATTTCACGGGCAATTCCCTTAATTGTTTTTTCATCAGCCTGTTTAATTACAGGTACATATAATGCATCAGCCGTTGCGACTGCAATCGAGATATTGATGTCTTTCTTTTGAATAATTTTATCTCCTGCCCACATTGAATTAACTTGTGGGAACTCCTTTAAGGCCTGTGCTACCGCTTTGACGAAGAATGCGAAGAAGGTTAAGTTAAATCCTTCTTTTTTCTTGAATTCATCTTTTAGGGAGTTACGGTACTCAACTAGGTTGGTTGCATCGACTTCAATCATCGTCCAAGCATGCGGAGCTTCGTGCTTGCTGCGAAGCATATTCGCTGCAATTGCTTTTCGAATACCTGTGACAGGTATCTCGATATCACCTACACCAAGAGGAATATTAGGTGCTGTTACTTGTACGGCTTGTTTTGGAGCAGGTGGATTTGAAACTGATTCTTCCGTTGATACGGGTTGGACTACTTCTGCCTTTGTACCTGCAGATGGGATATTGCCAGATTCCACCAATTCCAACAAATCTTTTCTCGTAATTCGTCCGCCGGCTCCCGTACCTGTCACCTGGGTTAAGTCAATTCCATGTTCCTGAGAAATTTTTAAAACAGCTGGAGAATAACGGGCTTTATTAGGTTGAGCTATTTGAGTAACAGCAGCTGGTTCCGCTGCTTCTGTTTTAGTTTCATTGCCTTTAACTTCTTCGATTGGGCTGCCTTCTATTTCAATGGTACAGATGATTTCACCGACTCCAAGAGTCTCTCCATCTTCGGCAACTAGTTCCTTAATTATTCCAGAGAAGGAAGATGGAACTTCCGCATTTACTTTATCTGTCATAACTTCAGCCAGGGGATCATATTTATTCACTTTATCGCCTACAGAAACAAGCCACTTTGAGATTGTTCCTTCGGTTACACTTTCCCCTAATTGAGGCATTTTAATTTGTTCGATAACCAAGATTCCAACCTCCTATTAGTATTCTGCTAATTCACGCATTGCTTTTTCCACTTTATCTGGATTGACCATAAAGTACTTCTCCATCGTTGGTGCATAAGGCATTGCCGGAACATCCGGTCCAGCAAGGCGCTTAATTGGAGCATCTAATTCAAATAAACAGTGTTCAGCAATGATAGCAGATACTTCACTGATGATACTGCCTTCTTTATTATCTTCTGTAATGAGCAATACTTTGCCTGTTTTTGATGCCGCCTCGATAATCGCTTCCTTATCTAAAGGATACACTGTTCTTAAATCTAAAATATGTGCTGAAATACCATCACGGGCTAATTTTTCTGCAGCTTGAAGGGCAAAATGAACACATAGACCATAAGTAATAACGGTAATGTCTTCACCTACACGCTTCACATCGGCTTTACCGATTGGCAATGTATAATCTTCTGTTGGAACTTCTCCTTTAATTAAACGATAAGCACGTTTATGTTCAAAGAAAAGCACAGGATCGTTGTCACGAATGGCTGCTTTCAGCAACCCCTTCACGTCATATGGTGTAGAGGGCATCACAATTTTCAAACCAGGCTGGTTAGCAAACACTGCTTCAACCGATTGAGAATGATATAGTGCCCCGTGAACTCCTCCGCCGTAAGGAGCACGAATAACAATTGGACAGTTCCAGTCATTATTAGAGCGATAGCGAATTTTAGCAGCTTCAGAAATAATTTGGTTAACTGCTGGCATGATAAAATCTGCAAATTGCATTTCAGCAATCGGACGCATTCCATACATTGCCGCACCAATTCCAACCCCTGCAATGGCAGATTCAGCAAGTGGCGTGTCGATTACACGTTCCTCACCAAATTGTTCATAGAGCCCTTGTGTAGCTTTAAATACACCGCCTTTAACTCCCACATCTTCACCAAGAACAAATACTTTTGAGTCTCTTTCCATTTCTTCACGAATAGCCATTGTAACCGCATCAATATAAGAAATTACAGCCATGTTACATCCCCCTCTTACTCGTCCGCATATACGTATTTCAGCGCTTCTTCGGCTGCTGCATACGGTGCATTTTCAGCATAATCAGTGGCTTCATTCACTTGCTTCATTACGCGGTCATTTATTTCTTTTTCCAACTCATCATTTAGTACACCGGTTTCTTTTAAATATGCTCCAAATGTAATAATTGGATCTTTTGTTTTTGCCTTTGCCACTTCATCTGGTGCTCGGTATGAACGGTCATCGTCATCAGATGAGTGAGGTGTCAGACGATACGAAATGGTCTCGATTAACGAAGGGCCTGCACCGCTTCGCCCACGGTCTGCTGCTTCCTTCACAACCTTATACACTTCTAGTGGGTCATTTCCATCGACAGTGAATCCCGGCATTCCATAACCAATTGCACGATCTGAAACCTTTTCACAGGCCAATTGTTTTTCAATTGGAACAGAAATTGCGTACTTATTATTTTCACACATGAAGATAACTGGGAGCTTATGAACACCTGCAAAGTTTGCACCCTCATGAAAATCCCCCTGGTTAGAAGAACCTTCTCCAAATGTTACAAAGGTTACTAAGTCTTTTCTTTCCATTTTTCCAGCAAGGGCTACTCCAACAGCATGTGGGACCTGGGTTGTTACCGGAGATGAACCCGTAACAATGCGATTCTTCTTCTGACCAAAGTGACCAGGCATCTGTCTGCCGCCAGAATTCGGATCTTCAGCCTTGGCAAATCCAGAAAGCATTAATTCTATCGGGGTCATGCCAAAGGTTAACACAACGCCCATATCTCTGTAGTAAGGTAAAACATAATCTTTATCCTGGTCAAGTGCAAAGGCAGCTCCCACTTGGGCAGCTTCTTGACCTTGACATGAAATAACAAATGGAATTTTTCCAGCTCGATTTAAAAGCCACATCCGCTCATCAATCCTGCGGGCTAATAGCATTGTTTCATACATTTCAAGTACCATTTCATCACTTAATCCTAATACATGGTGACGATTTTCAACCATATTATATACCTCCCGTTGTTCGCATCCCCAATGACAAATTACCTATGAATGGATGGCCTTTCCATCAACTGCAAGTGCTGCCTCACCAATCGCTTCTGAAAGGGTAGGATGTGGATGGATTGTGTGACCGATTTCCCAGGGCGTTGCGTCTAATACCATCGCCAAACCTGCTTCAGATATCATATCCGTTACATGAGGACCAATCATATGCACCCCTAGAATATCATTGGTCTCTTTATCAGCCACTATTTTCACAAAACCATCAGATTCTCCGTATACGAGGGCTTTTCCAATCGCTCTAAAAGAGAATTTACCCACTTTTACTTTATGACCTTTCTCCTTCGCCTGTTCCTCGGTAATCCCAACACTTGAAACTTCAGGATTACTATAAATACATCTCGAAACAAGCTCGTATTTCAAGGATGATGGAACGTTTCCCGCAATATGTTCAACAGCGATAATCCCCTCATGTGAAGCAACATGGGCTAATTGGAGTCCCCCGATGACATCGCCAATAGCATAGATATGAGATTCTTTTGTTTGATAATATTCATTGGTGGAGATATATCCCTTTTCAACCTGAATATCCGTATTCTCCAACCCTATGCCTTCCACATTTGCCTGCCGTCCTACTGAAACTAAAAGTTGTTCGGCTTTAAATTCCTTAACTCCCGCTTTGACCTCTGCAGAAATGGTAACACCATTATCTCTTATCAATGATTCAGGAAGTACTTTCGCATTGGTTACGATTTTTATTCCCTTTTTCTTCATTAGACGCTGCATTTCTTTCGATACTTCCTTATCCTCTGTTGGGATAATCCGGTCAGCGTACTCAATAACCGTTACCTCTACACCGAAATCAGAGAGCATAGATGCCCATTCTATTCCGATTACACCTCCGCCAACAATGATGATGGAATTAGGAAGCGTTTCGAGTTCTAAAGCCTCATCGGAGGTAATGACTAGCTCACCATCAATTGCAAGACCTGAAAGTGTTCTTGGGCGTGAACCAGTTGCTACAATCACATTCTTTGGTAAAAGCATCTCATTTTCTTCGCCATTATTCATTTCAACTGAGATTGTACCTGCCGTTGGTGAAAAAATCGAAGGACCTAATATTCTCCCCAACCCTTCAAATACATCAATCTTTCCTTGACTCATCAAATGCTGTACACCTTTATGAAGCTGCGCAATAATTTTACTCTTTCTTTCTTGTACCTTTCCAAAATCCAGCGAAACTTCACCTGTAACTATCCCGAACTCCTCACTGTGCTTTGTTGTCGAGTATACTTCAGCACTTCTAAGTAGCGCCTTACTAGGAATACATCCTTTATGAAGACAGGTTCCGCCAAGCTTCCCTTTTTCAACTATTGCTGTTTTAAGCCCCAGCTGTGCAGCACGGATTGCAGCAACATAACCACCCGTACCGCCGCCAAGGATAACTAAATCGTATTCTTGTGCCACTTTTATCCCCCCAATTATATTTTTGCAGTCTTAAAAGTACCGGGATATTCTTTTGCTTCCTCTTCTCCTCTTAAAACCCTTAAAGCACCTTCAGCAAGTGCTTGAAGCTCATTTTCACCAGGCTGAACAATTACATCTGCAATCCAGTTGATCCGATCCGTGATCGCTTTCACAAACCCTTTCCCGTATGCAAGTCCTCCCGTTAAAACGATTGCATCTACTTTCCCTGTTAATACAGCACTGGCAGCACCAATCTCTTTTGCAACCTGATAGGCCATAGCATCATAGACAATTTTGGCTTTATCATCGCCGTTCTTTATCATTTTTTCAACTTGAACTGCATCATTGGTGCCAAGATACCCTACTAGTCCTCCTTGGCCCACAAGCTTTTTCATCACTTCGTCACGGTAATACTGTCCAGAGTAACAAAGAGCCACTAAATCTCCTGCTGGTACGGTTCCTGCTCGTTCAGGACTAAAAGGGCCGTCACCATGAAGACCATTGTTTACATCGATTACTTTTCCCTGTTTGTGAACTCCAACCGTGATGCCACCGCCCATATGGGTGACGATTAAATTTAATTCCGTATACTTTTTTCCTAACTCTTTAGCCACTCTTCTTGCGACAGCCTTTTGGTTTAGTGCATGAAAAATACTTTTTCTTTCAATTAGAGCAAAACCAGATATTCTCGCAATTGGCTCTAGTTCATCAACCACAACTGGATCAACAATGAAGGAAGGAATATTAAGTCCCGATGCAATTTCATAGGCGATAATACCGCCTAAATTGGATGCATGCTGCCCGGAAAAGCCGGCACGTAAATCAGAGATCATGGTTTCATTAACTTCATATGTACCGCCTTCGATTGGACGAAGTAAGCCGCCTCGTCCGCAAACAGCATTTAATTTAGAAATATTAATTCCTTCATTATCCAATGTTTCCAAAATGGTACTTTTTCTAAATTCATACTGGTCAATAATATTTGCAAATGAATTAATTATTTCACTATCATGGCGAATGTTTTTTTCTAAAATAGATCTGTCATTATCGAAAACTCCTATCTTAGTAGAAGTGGAGCCAGGGTTGATGATGAGCATTCGATATACATTTTCAGGCAAGGTCTTTACCTCCAATATGGTTAATACAAACTCACATTAAACAAAGACGCTGAATATCCATTCAGCGCTTTGCTTAATTTGCAAAAGTAATTCTTTAGTCACTTATCTCCGACTTAATATGTGATGTCCATTCTGCAAAAATTGGCTTCTAGAATTACGCATTCTTTCAATTCGTTCTTCTGCCATACGATCAGCTGCTACATATGTTGGAATACCGTCACGCTTAGAAATTTCAATTACCTTTTCAATATTAGAATAAATGGTTTCTACTTTTTTCATCGCACGGTCACGGTTGTAACCATACAGTTCATCCGCGACATTAATTACGCCCCCAGCATTGATAACATAATCAGGCGCATAAACGATGCCCATTTCATGAATTAAATCTCCATGCCGAGTATCCTTCAACTGATTATTTGCAGCACCAGCTATAACTTTTGCCTTAAGTTGAGGTATGGTGTCATCATTAATTGTTGCACCAAGAGCACACGGAGCATATATATCACAATTAACACTGTAGATTTCATTTGGTTCTACCGCACGCGCACCGAATTCTTCAACTGCACGAAGCACAGCTTCTTTATTAATATCAGTTACGATTAACTGTGCCCCTTCTTCGTGTAAGTGACGGCAAAGATTATACGCCACATTTCCAACGCCTTGAATCGCAATAACTTTACCTTCAAGTGAATCTGAACCAAACGCTGCCTTTGCTGCTGCCTTCATTCCTCGGTATACACCATAAGCTGTTACAGGAGAAGGATTTCCTGAGGAACCGAAAGCAGGTGAGATACCAGTTACATAGTCAGTTTCTTCATGAATCATGTCCATATCAGCCACAGTTGTACCAACATCTTCAGCTGTTATATATCTGCCATTTAGGCCCTGAATATAACGGCCAAAAGCTCGGAAAAGTTCTTCAGATTTATCTTTTCTAGGATCACCAATAATGACTGTCTTGCCGCCGCCGAGATTTAAGCCTGCCGCCGCATTTTTATAAGTCATCCCCTTTGCTAATCTTAACGCATCTTCAATCGCTGCTTCTTCAGATTCATATGTCCACATACGAGTACCGCCTAATGCTGGTCCTAACGTTGTATCATGTATAGCAATAATTGCTTTTAATCCAGATTGTTTATCTTGGCAAAAGACGACCTGCTCATAATCATATTTTTCTAAGTACTTGAAAATCTCCATAACAAAATTCCTCCTCTAGTATAAATATCTATTTGGTTACAGAACAAACGGCCAGCGCAAGGGAATATAGCTTGCTTTCTGCCGTATCCGCCCTTGACGTTAGTACAATCGGTGCCTTTGCACCTGCTATAACAGCCCCGACCTTAGCTTTTGCAAAATACATCAATGATTTATATAGGACATTTCCAACCTCAATAGTTGGGACTAACAAAATATCCGCTCTACCGGCAACGTCACTAGTAATTCCTTTATGATTAGCAGCTAGTAAGGAAACAGCGTTATCTAACCCTAGCGGGCCATCTACGATACATCCAGTTATTTGTCCTCTTTGATTCATAGATGTTAAAGCAGCGGCATCTAGTGTTGCCTGCATAGCAGGATTAACTACTTCTACTGCCGCGATCGGTGCGACTCTGGGAACCTCAATTCCAATTGACCTAGCAACAGCAGCTGAGTTTTTTATGATTTGTGCCTTTTGTTCCACATCTGGGGCAATATTCATGGCTGCATCTGTCACAAGGATAAAACGGTCATATTCAGGAACCTCAAAAACAGCCACATGTGATAAAACATTACCCGTACGCAGGCCATAGTCCTTGTTTAACACCGCTTTTAAGAGAATATTAGTAGGGATATTCCCCTTCATTAATACAGTTGCCTCATTACTAGAAACGGCTTTTACCGCTTGCTCTGCGGCCATTTCCTTTGTGTCAGCTTGAACAATCTCAATCCTTTTACTATTGGTATAGTCAAGTCGGTGAGCTTTAATGATGGTGTTAATTTTTTCTTTCTCACCATATAAAATGAAATTTGCGAGTTGACGCTCTACCGCCTCTAATACCGCTTCTATTACTTCATGATCCTCGGCAGCAGCAACGGCAACAGTATAATTGTTACGTTGGGCTGCTTTGTCTATGAGTGATTCAAGCAACAAGTTTTCATCAACCCCTATCTCTACACTCCGTTAAGTTTAGATGCAAGATTCGTGCCAAACTGATTAGCTGTGAAACCGCTTCACTCCAGTTTACCGATACTGCAATTTTTTGCAAATTATGCAACTTATTGCATGCCATTTTTTTCAAACTTGTATTTATCAAGCTTATAGTACAGATTTCTAACCGATAAACCCAGTGTCTTTGCGGTCAATGTTTTGTTCCCATTCAATCTAGTTAATGTATTCTGGATAATTTCGGCTTCATATTCTTCTAATAAATCCGAAAGCCTTCTCTCTTGGTATGTATCTTCACTTGCAAAAGCTAATGGTGTTTCCCGGTCCGTTTTTTTATTCCTAAGCTCTGGCAAATGCTCCACACATATTAGATTCTCATAATTACTCATAAAAATCATCGCCCTGCCTAGGACATTTTCCAGTTCTCTTACGTTCCCCGGCCAATCATATCCCATTAGTTGGGACATTGCTGATTGGGATACCCCTTCAACATTTCGCCCGTAATCACGATTTATTTTTTGTATCAGTCTCTCACTTAATAAAGGAATCTCTTCTCGCCGCTTTCTTAATGGTGGTATTTGGATCGGCATACGATTCAAACGATAGTATAAGTCTTCCCTAAAAGTACCTTTTGCAATTCCCTTTTCTAGGTTTACATTGGTGGCGGCAATAATTCTAACATTGATATTTAGCGGCTTTGTTCCTCCAACACGAATAATCTCATTTTCCTGCAATACTCTAAGTAATTTCGCTTGTGTATTTGCCGACAGTTCACCGATTTCATCTAAAAATATGCTCCCGTTATTAGCTTCCTCAAAAAGCCCCCGCTTCCCGCCCTGCCTAGCACCTGAAAACGCTCCTTCCTCATAGCCGAATAACTCGCTTTCTAGAAGCGAATCGGCTATTGCAGCACAGTTCACACGAACAAACTTGTTATACTTTCGGTCACTCGCATTATGTATAGCGTGAGCAAATAACTCTTTACCTGTTCCTGATTCACCTCTAAGTAAAACCGTAGCAGGTGTTTTGGCACCAAGCCTAGCTTGTTCAATAGCCAACATCATTTCTTCTGATTGGCCAATGATATCCTCAAAGGTGTATTTCGCTTCTAATGTGCGAATGATTTGTCTTGCTCGATTTAACTCCCTATTAAGCATTTTAATTTCGGACATATCATGAATAACGCCAACACTGCCCTTTAATTTACCCTTTACAATAATCGGAGCAACATTAACAATTACCTCACGCTTATTAGGGCCGACCCTCATAGCAACACCGCGGACTGCCCGCCTTGTCTGAAGGACCTTCATATGCATACTTTCACCCTCAGATATATCCGCAGTTGCAGGCTGGCCAATTACTTGTTCTTTTGTAAGTCCAGTGATGCGGGTGTATGCAGGATTAATTAGAATACCTCTCCCATGCTCATCGACGACAGAAATGGCATCATCACTAGAATGGATAATAGCCTGCAGCATGGTTTGGATTTCTTTCAAATCCGTGATTTCTTCTGCAAGGTTAACAGCCTCTGTTATATCTTTAAAAACAGCAAAGGCGCCAATTAACGTCCCATTCTCTTCAATTATTGGAATTCGTGTTGTGATGATTTTTTTCCCATTGCCTAGAACCATCTCTTGATTCGTTTCCATTCGTCTTGTTTCCAAAAGGTGGGGCAGACGGCTTTTAGGAATTATCTCCATGATGTTTCGCCCAATCACCCGATCCTTTTTGACACCGATCATCTCTTCAGCTCTGCGATTAAATAAAATAATCATTCCATTAGCATCAATACCGACCATTCCATCATGGGTGGCATTAAAGATTAATTCCTGTTGATAGGATTCGTTTTGATGTTTATTAAGTAATTCCTCTTTTTCCTCTAGAAGGGTAGAAAGTAAAAATGCAACACTGCCCGGTATTAAAACCGTCTTTTTAGTTTTTGCATCTCGAAGTTGTTGAAAGACTTCTACATTGCCGGTAACCTCAATAATGATATCAATATTTTCCCCTATGAAGTGCTTCCAATCTGTTCCTGTTCTAATTCCCTCTTGCTCTGCTAGAATCATGCCAGGCGCATTCAAATCCCTGTCAATAACCGCAAACACATTCAACACTTCTGTTTCCCTTAGGATTTTTAGGATAGCGGTACCACCTTTTCCTGCACCAACAACCATGACATTTTGCATCTTTTCGCCCCTTCTTTTAATCGGTCTTCTGTAATTCTAAACCAGAAAATTATTTCAGACCTACTAATCGATAATATGCAATTTTTTTCATTTATTATTTTATCGCTAATATCTTTCCTTGACAATTTTTATCTATATACTAATATTTTTCATGAGGTAATTTTTTTTCTATTAAATAATTGGAAGGATCTACTTTATGAAGCGAATTATTGCTCTAACTATTTTAGTGATCCCAGGTGTATTGGCTGGATACGGGATTAAATTAATGCGTGACATGACTTTTGGGATTCTGCAACCGCCCATCCCTCTGTTAGGGCTGCAATTTATTATCGGAATGGTCTTATTTATTGGCGGACTAGGGTTTGTAGCAGGATTTATTTTCCACCGCGACCGGAAACAAAATAAAGTCCAAAATCGTTTTAAAAAAAAATAGGCTCTTTTCTAAAAGATTGTTGCTCTTATTAAAATTGAAAGAGCAGAGTGGATTGGAGAGAAAGGTGCTTGACTCCTCGAAAATGAAAACCACATTTTCTTCGTGCGATGTTTCGCTGCCGTAGCCTTCCTTGTCCTGCGGGATGTAGAGGAAAAGTCGAGACCCCACAGACGCGAAGCGAGGGCACTGAAAAAGTCCTTTGTTTTGAGGCAGTTGAAGGTTGATTTTATCAACCCTTCAACTGCTTTTTATTTTATAATTAAGGTAACAAGACTTTAAAGGTGGTACCGAAATGATTTCCTTTCAAGATTCATTTAATCTTAGCCCATATATAGGAATTTATGATCTCATTGTTCCAAAAGATAATATGCTTCGCCAAATTAAAAAACTAGTCGACTTTTCATTCATAATTGAAGAATTAAAAGATAAATATTGTCTGGATAACGGTCGCAATGCCGTGCCACCAATTCGAA
>NZ_MSLS01000070.1 GCF_001940785.1 Bacillus sp. MRMR6 | reverse complement strand
CAGAATCATACAGAGATTTTAATATGTCTTCGAAACAACAAAAATGAGAAGCTAAATAACTTCTCATTTCAGTTCATTAATTCGGCGATTTGCAGAAGGTGATGTACCGTAAACTTTTTCTTTAGGTACTTCTTATTCCCAATCCCAATATTATATTGAAGCCCATCTTTTTGAAAAATAATTCCGTATTCTAATGGGTCACTCATTCTGTATAAAACCTCAGTCCCATCATTTAAGGTGTAAAACTCATCTCGATTAGCTTTAAAAAAATTCAGTTGACGTTCAGCAGGAGAAACTGAAATTTTAACCATACCATTAATAGGCTCACTTCGATAGTTTAAAAGTAAATAATCATCATCAAGATAACCGTCAAAATCTGTTATTTCAAAAGGAAAGTTAACTGGAACTAACACATTTTTTTGGAACTTAAGCTCATATTCTTTAACCAGTTTGCTTCCTCTAACAAAGGAAWTGTACCATTATGGATTGTTTCAATGCGAGAAATCTTATCATTTTTTACAACAAATTCCCAAATAAGTGCAACTCTGTCATCCCTTATCTCTCCCTTATAAAATGCCACAAGCAGCAATGTGTCTTTTCTTTGTGGAGTTG
Organism: Bacillus sp. MRMR6; assembly: GCF_001940785.1. GTDB lineage: Bacteria > Bacillota > Bacilli > Bacillales > Cytobacillaceae > Neobacillus. The sequence continues at coordinate 1,677 of NZ_MSLS01000070.1, read as the reverse complement.
ATATAATGTCGTATTTACCAATTGGCGTATCTTTCTTAATTTCGGGTATGTAAACTCCATCAAACACAAGACTGTCGATAGATTTATTATTTAATTATTTAAGAGCTGTTGCATAAATTTATCTACTACTTCTCGTGGATGAGTATCAGCCACAACAGATTTTGATGAAAGCAGAAAACATAACGAAAAAACAGTTATATATATACAAATTTTTTTCACAAAATCACCTCTTATTTATCTTTCCGAGGTTTAAGTGAATTATGTAACAAAAGCACCAGTTTGTTTAAGTACACTCTTTCACAATCTACATTAAGTTGTTATATTCACCTTAAAAACAATACATAAAATTAAACTTTTAAACAGAAACTATGGTTGAGGTGAATATAGTATGAAAAAAACAATAACACTTATTTTAACGGCTATATTAATTTGTACTCCATTTTCTTTTGTAAAAGCAGAAGGTAATCAAACTCAAAAGGACAAAACAGAACCACACGTTACTCCTGCTACTGCTAATGATTTTCTACTGGATTTTGTTCGACCAAAAGTAAACGAAATCATTACAAAGGAATATGGAAAAGATATGCAGTGGAATTGGGTTAAAGTAACAGGTGTAAATTACATTGTTTCAAATGAACCAAAAAGTTGCTATGAAGTAAATACAATTGTTACCGTAGAGGACTATGACAAGAAAGAATCAAAATTCAAATTTGATTCAATAACTCTTAGAGTTAATCCGAAGGATAGTAATTTTGTTGAATTAGTGCAATATAAACAGAATGTTAATGAAAAAGATACTCATTAGATTTTTGCAACACACTTAGTTAAAAAAATGCTAATGCTTTACAAAAATGAATTTTTGTTAATCTCACCATAAAAGTACCGTCTTTTTTAACGGTACTTTTTTTCATTAACGCTACCCGTTAGGGGCGGCGTGGAGAATGTACATCATATGGTAAAATGTGGAGTTTTATATGACTCCTTTATTTAACTATGCCTTCACGGAGCCATAATGATCTGAACTCATTTCATTTAATCGTTAAATCTATTTCAAGGGTTATGAAATCCTGCGAATAAGCGAGAATTCGCGAGAAAATCGTATTAAACTGAGGGAGTTTAAGGAGCAAAGTTACTCTACACCAAAAGCGTGAGACATAATAATACCTGTAATTAAGCCAGCAATAATAAAAGTTGGGATAGAAAGTAAAATCTTATTTCTTAATGAGATGGTATAAAACCGTTTATACAATTTACCCAATAGAATAAAAAAAACCACGAAAATAGATAGAGATATTATACTTGCTATTAAATCAACTTTTGTAAAGGGTGGATTGAGGTAACCATCTAGATAATGATTTACAATAACAAGTTGTAACTGCTAAACTAAAATCAACAGTTTCTGCTCGATAGGAATGAACACTTTTTTACCAAAATAATCATCAGCTAAGCTATTATGATTTTATAACATTATATTTAGCTGGAGGATTTGAAAGGTGGAAAAATTACTATTGTATGTTGAGATTCATCAACTCAAAAATCAGGGATTTAAAATTGCAGCCATTGCGAAAAAATTAGATATTTCTAGAAACACTGTGTATAAGTATTTGAATATGAACTTTGATGAAGCAACTGAATGGGTACAAACAACCAGTAATAGATCAAAGAAATCAAAGAAAT
>NZ_MSLS01000069.1 GCF_001940785.1 Bacillus sp. MRMR6 | reverse complement strand
TAAGCCCCCAATCAAAATACGCATATAAACACGTAGCGCCTCCTGGTACGATGAATGTATCAATTTAAGGAGGTGCYTTTCATATGCCAGAACAAAAACTTACAATCGTCCCCGTTACATTACATTCCGAAAATAAAGTTTCATATTCATCCACTTCATCAGCACCCTCTTACAATAACGCTTGCACGATCAAAACGGCAAACATAGAAATCTCCTTCAACAACGGCGTGGATGAGCACATTATTCAAACTGTTATGAGGGAGCTGAAACATCTGTGAAATACGACTATACAAGTGTTAAAAATATTTACATCATTTGTGGAAAAACTGACATGCGTAAAGGCATTGATGGATTAGCCACACTGATTCAAGACTCTTTTGAACTGGACCCATATGGTGATTCCATTTTCTTGTTTTCAGGATGGAGTAAGGACCGGTATAAATGTTTGTATTTCGATGGTGATGGCTTCGCCATGCTTTATAAACGTTTGGATAAAGGCAAACTTCAGTGGCCAAAAGACGAAAATGAGGTGCGAAAACTTTCCCAGCAGGAGGTTAGGTGGTTGCTTGAGGGGTTATCGATTGAGCAACCAAAGGCTATTCAAAAATCACCAAAAGGAGTGTTCTAAATTAATTRAAAAACGTTGATTTGAAGCCATTTCTACCTTCTCTTAGCTCGTTCAAAATGGTATAATAAAACTAATTTATGTGAACGAATAGTRGGTGAATGATGTGGGGAACGCTTCTAAGAATGAAAAACAAAACGAGAAATTAATTCGGCTGCTCGAAGAGCAATTGGCTCATTCGAATCAACAAAACAAGGACTTATCGAAACAGATTGAAGCGTTAACCRATCAAGTGCGCAATTTAACTAAGCTTTTATATGGATCAAAAACCGAAAAATCGAAATACAACGTATCAGACGGGCAAGGTTCATTATTTGATGATGACCCGGTTTTTAGCGAACCTGAGCACACAGAAGAACAAAGCCAACAGACAATCACTTATACTGTTGTACGGAAAGTTAAATCAAAAAAACGAAATGATTCCTTGCATGATGGTATTGATGTAGAAGCTRTTCACCATCATCCTGAAAATACTATCTGTGACTGTTGCCAAGGGCAAATGATTGAAATTGGCAGTACAATTGTGCGTGAGGAAGCAAAATTTATTCCTGCCAAAATGATGAAAATACAGCACATTGAACATGCGTATGAATGTAAAGGTTGCAAAGTTGATTCATCTCAGCCAGCACAAATCAAACGCGGAAAAGCACCACAACCAGCGAYTCAGCGTAGCATCGCAAGTCCTAGCGTACTTGCCAAAGTCATCTATGATAARTTTGCACAATACTTACCTCTTTACCGTCAGGTAAAAGAATGGGATCGCTATGGACTGAATACCAATGATAAAAACCTTTCGAATTGKGTTATCCGTGCAGCACACGATTGGCTACTACCTGTTTACGAACGAATGAAAGATTTGATGATGGCTAAATCGGTTTTGCATGTCGATGAAACATACGGTCAAATTATCAACCGATCCGATGGGAAATCTGGACAAGCCAATGCCTATAATTGGGTGTTTCGAGTGTGCCAAGCCAAGGGCCAACATTGACTCTCTTTCAAAGCGCATTATCTCGAGCTCGATCTGTCCTTGAAAGTTTWATTGAAGGCTTTACTGGAACAATTGTGTGTGATGGTTATTCTGCTTATGGTAAGTTGGAAGGCGTCAATTTCGCAAATTGTTGGGCGCATGTTCGTCGTTATTGGCTGAAAGCTGATAGCAAAAAYGGCAGAATCGGTGTGAAATATTGCGATGATTTATATCGGTTAGAAAGGGAATTTAAACACCTGCCTCCGAGCAAACGAAGAAAAAAGCGTCAAAAGTACTCGAAGCCAATTRTAGATAAATTCCTTGAATGGGTTGAAACGTCACCATTTTACGGGAAGAATGCCCTCGCTAAAGCAGCTGAATACACGTTGAACAGAGCAAATGGACTCAAARCATTTCTAAATGATGGGCGAATTGAAATGGATAATAATCCAGCCGAGAATGCCATCCGCCCCAATGTTATAGGAAGAAAAAATTGGCTATTTAGTGTAAGTGAAGCTGGTGCAAAAGCCAATGCTATCTGTTTAAGTATCGCTGAAACTACCAAAAGTAACGGCATTGATTTCTATGAATATATAAAGAAACTTTTTACGGATCTACCGAATCTTGGTATTCAACAAAACCCTAAAATTTTAGATCAATATATGCCCTGGTCAAAAATGATTCAGGCAGAATGTAGCAAATAACTGAAAA
>NZ_MSLS01000068.1 GCF_001940785.1 Bacillus sp. MRMR6 | reverse complement strand
CTTCTGTCTAACCGCTGCAGATCCTCAGGGACGAGATTGAATTTGCTGTCATTCATCACTGCAGATATCCCGACAGTTGATTTGTATTTCTCATAATCCGTATAGATACTTTTAAAATAATCCTCCGCTCTGCCTGGTACATAGTTCTCAGGCTCCGGATAAGAAGTAATAACTCCTTCAAAATTTCTCAATACCACTTTTTCAGGACTCTGAGAAATCAAGTAATTCGGCTGCAACGCAATCTTCCCTCCCCCGCCAGGAGCATCGCAAACGAAGGTCGGGACTGCGTTTTTTAAAGTAAGTATGTTGATTATATTTAGTAAATGACTCGTTTAGGTTCACATTTGAGTAAGTTAATAATATAAAAAAAGCCAAACTGATTTTATATAAATCCGTTTGACTTCTTTTAATATTATTTTTCACCTGGAAAAAGTATTGCGACAATTATTATTTCATTGTTGAATTGTTGAAAGTATATGCGGAATTTTTTTAGAACAATCCGTGAAATCCCTTTATACTTCCCGAATTCTTCGGTATAAGTTCCTCCTATAATAGGATTCTTTAACTGATCCTCTATTTCCAACACAAGTCGGGAAATAAAATCGAAGGTTTCTTCAGGAGTAAATCTAGTATTCCTAAAAAGAACAAGTTTATCTCTTACAACAGGTAGCCATAAAACATGACGTGAATCCATTAAATAAAGTCCTTAGCTGAAAAAGATTTTAAAAAGTCAGATGTCGGCATTTCTAACCCCTTCTTGTATTGTTCTTGAGCCTCTAAAATCATGCGTTGAAGTTCTGGATTAGCTTCTACATCAGCTTTAATTGTCTGGTCATCCTCTTCCTGAAGGACTAAAGTAAATTTCCCCTTCCCAGGAATAGAAAATTGAACAACAGAATTATCGCGATTCATATTAGAAATGTAGTTCATAAGTTCTTCAGGAGAATGAACTTTTCCCATTCAATCCACCACCGTTCATCATACTTTTAATTACATCATAACATACACCATATTGGGTGAAAATGTCTGATACTAATAATATAAAGCTTATTTAAAATTACCTTTTTAAAAAAGTGTATAGAAAACTATAACTGTAATCAAAAAGTCATAAATATACACCTTATATTTTTTAACACTATCCATTTTCAGTAGTATTCTTTTTCAAGGAAAAAAATTATTTGGTGTTAACTTCAAGATCCGGAATAGAATTTTATTACCGCACTAATAAAGTCATAATCTGTATTAAATTCATTAAATCTTCACTTTTCATTCATGTTTTTTCCAGTTATATTTAACCTCGAGGTGATTAATTATATGGAACTTCATGAAATTGAAATTGAAAGGTTATTCTTTGAAGAAAAATTATCAATTAATGAAATAGCAGTAGTATTAAATTTATGTGAAACAACTATTAAAACAATAATTAATATACATCAACTTCATGGAGCAAATAAAAAAGAGACATTTAGCCGAAATTCCGACTACAGACAAAAAATTCGTGAGAAGTTACAAGGTGAAAATTGCTATAAAGCAATATTAACAGATAATGCAGTCAAAAAAATTAGAGGCGAATACGAAGTCTTATTGGAATTTGGACTTACCAAATCCCAGGCACAATATAAACTTGCAAAAAAATACGGAGTAAAACGACCCACCATCACAGATATAGTAATATATAAAACCTGGAAACATATATAGTAAACCAATTATCTTTATTAATCCAACCATCGATCACAAGTGAATGCTTTGAACAAATAAAAAATAGCATCAAATGCTTAATTTATAGATAGATAGACACTTTAATTTTAATAAAATATTTATTGAACAAACTTACTTCAAAATTCATATAGAAAAATGGCACCCAATTCTGAGTGCCATTTACGCTTTGAGAATTATCTAAGAAGAAAAATCAAAATAATTCCTCTTCAACAATCGAGGTAATTCCAGTAGGTCCTTAAAGCTTATTGAACTACCAATCTTTTTCGTATCCACTAAAAATAATTGATCCTCAATTTCCTTAATCACCGTATCTTTCTGGTACACCATACCACAGTCCGTGCAGTTGACGGCTGGTGTCGCCGTAATTTCAACCGCCCTTGTTCCATCTGGAAGCTCCCAATAAACGGTGTTTTCACCGATACTTGCCTTTCCTTCACACCAATCGCATTTCATATCCAAACTGATCACCTACTCATTACCCGTTGAGTCTGTTTCTTTGTCAGACTGTACGGTTGATTTTTGCTGCTGTGCATTGAATTTCTTCTCTTTCAGTTCATCACGCTTTTGACGTTTATCCTTTAACGAGGAGTGATTCTGGTCTTCCTGATATTTATGTCTTCTGTCTAACCGCTGCAGATCCTCAGGGGATCCTCAGGG
>NZ_MSLS01000067.1 GCF_001940785.1 Bacillus sp. MRMR6 | reverse complement strand
GCATTGCGACCGTTATCCAGACAATATTTATCTTTTAATTCTTCAATTATGAATGAAAAGTCGACTAGTTCTTTAATTTGGCGAAGCATATTATCTTTTGGAACAATGAGATCATAAATTCCTATATATGGGCTAAGATTGAATGAATCTTGAAAGGAAATCATTTCGGTACCACCTTTAAAGTCTTGTTACCTTAATTATAAAATAAAAAGCAGTTGAAGGGTTGATAAAATCAACCTTCAACTGCCTCAAAACAAAGGACTTTTTCAGTGCCCTCTCGGAACGACCGAGGAGGCTCGCCGGGGAGCCCGCGGAAAGGGAGCGAATTTCGCAAAATGCTAACCTTAACAATCTGATAATTTGTAAGAACAAAGGTGAAGTGATAGAATTACTTCACCTTTTAATAATTCTGGAGGTCTTACTAATGTTAAAAAAAGTCGATACAATGGACCAATTTGAAGAAGTACTAAAACAAGAAGAAAAATTCATGCTCCTGAAGCATAGTTTAACCTGTCCAATCAGCCATGCAGCCTATCAGGAATACCAAAAATTCGCAGAAAAAAATCAGGATTTTCCCACCTATTACCTAGCTGTTCAAGAGGCGCGCACGCTATCCAACAACATTGCAGAAAAGTTTCAAGTAAAGCATGAATCTCCACAAGCGTTTCTATTCTCGAACGGTGAACATGTTTGGAATACTTCTCATTGGAAGATTACCGTCCGCTCCCTTGATAGTGCCATTACAGAATAATAGTTGGAACACTTTTAAAAAAACAACATAGAATGATTTAATACGAAATGCTTTAGTGCTTAAAAGCGTTTAATTGTTAAAGAAAAAATACGTGACAAAAAAATCTATATCCGATATAATTAGCCTAATTATTGAATAATAAAAATATTTACTAGTTGGATGTATGAGGGTTGGCACAGTAAAGATTTTTTTAGCTAATTGGAAGGGATGGGACGAATCATGGGCAAAAATGAACTAGATCAATTAAGAACAAGAGTCGATGAACTGAACTTGGAATTGTTGAGGCTTATCAATGAAAGAGCTCAGCTCGTCCAAGAGATTGGACGGGTAAAAGAACATCAGGGAGTTTACCGTTACGATCCAGTCCGGGAAAGAAAAATGCTTGATATTATCAAAGAGCATAATGATGGACCTTTTGAAAATTCAACCATCGATCATATTTTTAAAGAAATTTTTAAGGCTGGGTTAGATTTACAAAAGGATGACCATGAGAAAGCACTATTAGTCTCTAGAAAGAAACAACCTGAAAATACAATTGTAACACTAAGAGGAGAAACAGTTGGGGATGGCAAGCCTCATTTCGTTTTCGGCCCTTGTGCGGTTGAATCTTACGAGCAAGTTGCAACAGTTGCGCAAGCTATGAAAGAGAAAGGCTTAAAACTGCTGCGTGGTGGTGCATATAAGCCTAGAACGTCTCCTTATGACTTCCAAGGATTAGGCGTAGAGGGCCTGAAAATTTTAAAACGTGTTGCAGATGAATACGATATGGCAGTTATCAGCGAGATTGTAAATCCATCTGATATTGAAATGGCTATAGATTACATTGATGTAATCCAAATTGGCGCCCGTAATATGCAAAACTTCGAATTATTAAAAGCAGCAGGTGCAGTAAAAAAACCAGTATTGCTGAAAAGAGGAATTGCAGCAACCATTGAAGAGTTTATAAATGCGGCGGAGTACATCATGGCACAAGGAAATGGACAAATCATTCTATGCGAACGTGGAATTAGAACTTACGAACGTGCAACAAGGAATACGCTCGACATCTCTGCCGTACCAATCCTTAAGCAAGAAACACATTTACCAGTGTTTGTTGACGTAACTCACTCAACAGGAAGAAGAGACCTGTTGCTTCCAGCAGCTAAAGCAGCACTTGCCATTGGTGCAGATGGTGTGATGGCTGAGGTACATCCAGACCCAGCAGTCGCTCTTTCAGATGCACAGCAGCAAATGGATCTTAACCAATTTGATAAATTCTACAGCGAATTACTCTCATCAAATTTCGTTAAAAATCTAATCTGAGAAATCAAAAAACCTTCTGCAAAATTTTGCAGGAGTTTTTTTTGTGTAAGGGCTATGTTAAATAAAGTTGCATAATTTTATATCCTGAGGATTTGTGCTTCAGGTGCGAGACTCCTGCAGGGGTAAGGGGCAGGGGAGACCCCACAGGCGCTTAGCGAGGGCACTGAAGAACTTCCGTTTTTTATATTTTATAAATAAGGAAAAGGCATTATGGATGAAAAAAGACAAAAAAAAGCAACTTCCTACCGAAATTCGAAGGGAAGTTGCTTATACCTCTGCCTATTTCCTATTCTTTTTCATTAAGAAGTTTTATTATCCGTTTGAGATTGACAGCGAATATGGTTGTGGCTCCTTGAATTTCCATACCAAATAAACCCGAGGATTTGGCTGTTTCAAAACCGTGCCCATGCTTGAGTTCACTATTTTTTGCTTCAATTTTATAGCGGTTTTT
>NZ_MSLS01000066.1 GCF_001940785.1 Bacillus sp. MRMR6 | reverse complement strand
CACAAGGAGAACAAGGACCAGCGGGACCACAAGGAGAACAAGGACTAGCAGGACCACAAGGAGAACAAGGACCAGCAGGACCACAAGGAGAACAAGGACTAGCAGGACCACAAGGAGAACAAGGACCAGCGGGACCACAAGGTGAACAAGGACTAGCAGGACCACAGGGAGAACAAGGACCAGCAGGACCACAAGGAGAACAAGGACCAACGGGACCACAGGGAGAGCAAGGACTAGCGGGACCACAAGGAGAACAAGGMCCGATAGGAATGCAGGGAGAACAAGGGCCAACAGGACCGCAAGGAGTACAAGGGCCAGCGGGACCACAGGGAGAACAAGGACCAGCGGGACCACAGGGAGAACAAGGACTAGCAGGACCACAAGGAGAACAAGGCCCGATAGGAATGCAGGGAGAACAAGGGCCAACAGGACCGCAAGGAGTACAAGGRCCAGCGGGACCACAGGGAGAACAAGGACTAGCAGGACCACAAGGWGAACAAGGACCAGCGGGACCACAAGGAGAACAAGGACTAGCAGGACCACAAGGAGAACAAGGACCAGCGGGACCACAAGGWGAACAAGGACTAGYAGGACCACAAGGAGAACAAGGACCAGCGGGACCACAAGGAGAACAAGGACTAGCAGGACCACAAGGAGAACAAGGACCAGCRGGACCACAAGGAGAACAAGGACYAGCAGGACCACAAGGAGAACAAGGACCAGCAGGACCACAAGGAGAACAAGGACYAGCAGGACCACAAGGAGAACAAGGACCAGCRGGACCACAAGGWGAACAAGGACTAGCAGGACCACAGGGAGAACAAGGACCAGCAGGACCACAGGGAGAACAAGGACCAACGGGACCACAGGGAGARCAAGGACCAGCAGGRCCACAGGGAGAACAAGGACCAGCAGGGCCACAAGGAGAACAAGGACCAGCGGGACCACAAGGTGAACAAGGACTAGCAGGACCACAAGGAGAACAAGGCCCGATAGGAATGCAGGGAGAACAAGGACCAGCAGGACCGCAGGGAGAACAAGGACCAGCAGGACCACAAGGAGAACAAGGACCAGCTGGACCGCAGGGAGAACAAGGGCCAACAGGACCAACAGGACCAACAGGACCAACAGGACCACGAGGGCCGGGGGTAACACCTACGTTTGGATCGTTATATGGAATTGATTCTGTCAGAAATGTAACAATAGGGATGAATATAGAGTTCGATTTTCCTGGTCCTGCTTCTAATACAACTCCAGATCCAGCGACAAATAGTATTACGATTCAGGCTAATGGGATTTATGAAATATCCGCTGACCTTACTTCTATAAATTCAGGTGGTGCAGCAACAAATTATAATATTAGAAGGAACAATGTTATAATTCCAGGATCGCGATTTACTACGGCAGGGACCAATGCCACAGTAGGAAAAACAATACAAACCACTTTGGTAGCAGGAGATGTTTTGACCGTAGCTCCAACAAATCTAAGTGGTAACAGTCAATATGCTAGTGCTTCACTGACTGTAAATCTTATTGGACCTTAAAATTGTTAGGTTTTACTCAAACTAAAAGCTGCTTTAACAAAAAACAAGGATGAAAATAAATGAGCCTAAAATTTGCAGTTTTTTATCCAAAACTAGTGTATTTTGGCTCTTTTAGATTCATAAGATACTGCGTTTATAGCATTCTAGTTTCTAAATACACATTGTAGTCTAATGGGAAGGCCTCCACTTAGATGAACCAATGAGTGCCGAAACACATTGTTGAAACGGTTAAATTTAGATTTTTTGATAGTAGGTTGAATTGGTTATTTAGGACATAATAGCCTAGACCACGAAAGAATTGCTCGGCTTTCCACTCCCCTTCGAAACCCGCGGGATCTTCCAGTCTAATGGCTTTAACGATATCGGTATGTGGACCATGCATCGATGAGAACAGGTCTTCTTTAGGAGAAGGGAGACAATGGGGACGGTTCTGATGGCTTTTTAGGATATTTAAGGACTTTGGCATTGGATGCTATGAGTCCTTTTCATTGTCTTATGGCCAAAAATATTTATCTGCAAATAGATACCATCCAACAAAGCCATTGTCCACATCACTCTCGACAAGTAGATTGTGGCTGTGGCTTTTATAAAATTGCTGGATTAATTATTGTCCTTCTTGTAGTATAGGAAATATATTTTACCCACAACCAAGATTTAGGAGGAGAAGATTTGTATAAATTAGTAGCAATAGATATTGATGGAACGCTGATGAATGATCGAAAAGAGATTACAAAAGAGGTAAATGACGCCATTCAAGCTGCTAAAGCAAAAGGTGTGAGGGTGGTCATCTGTACGGGAAGGCCAATCGTCGGTGTCCAATCGATTATTGAGGAATTGAAATTAAATGATGAAGATGACTATGTGATTACCTTTAATGGTGCACTTGTTCAAAATACTCACACCTATGATGTAGAGTCCCAAATTACCTTAACATTTGAAGACTTAAAAGAAATATATGAATTAAGCTTAAAGCTCCAGTCACCGCTCCATTTCTTTGATACAGAAAATCTTTATACACCGAATAGAGAGATCAATCGATACACCATTCATGAGGCCCATATCAATCAAATTCCACTCCATTATCGACCAATTGATGAAGTTTCAAAGGACATGATTATTCCAAAAGTGATGTTTATTGACGAACCGGAACGTTTGAATAAGGTCATTGCAAATATTCCTGAATCATTTTGGGATAAGTATACGTTCGTGAAAAGTACTCCGTTCTTTCTAGAAATCCTTGACCCAAGTGCCGGCAAAGGAAATGCAGTCAAACAACTTGCCGAAAAACTTGGGATAAAACGGGAAGAAGTCATATGCATCGGGGATGGCGAAAATGATCTAAGTATGATTGAGTATGCTGGCTGCGGAGTTGCCATGGCTAATGCAGAATCAGTTGTTAAAGAAGCGGCTCAGTTCCATACCTTATCTAATAACGAAAATGGAGTAGCCCATGCGATTGAGAAACTAGTATTAAACCATTCGCATGCCGATCAATCCTCGGGCTTAGTTGAAGTTTGATAAAGGGCAAAAAGACAGAGGGACGGTTCTACTGCATTTAACTAATATGATAGATACGAAGGGAAAAGGTCATGTATTCCTGCACTTCGCGGTGCAGGGATACATGACCTTCTTTATACTCTAATGCTAACACCTCTAAACCCAAATCAGTGAGATTTGGAGCAAGTGAACATAAGAGATTTGTATTTCCTACTGGTCCATCTAAGAGAGTTAGGAATTGGGGCTTTCACGGGGACGGTTCTTCGGCTTACTTGAGGAAGCAGAAGAAGAACGAAATCGCTACGCGATGGCTCTAAAAGAAAATTTAAATGAAGTTTAATTAAATATACTGTATAATAGTTGCGAACACTTGTATAAAAATGTATGAAAAATAGGTATCGGATTGAATCCCCAATACGACGTAAATTGAAAAAATCCTTCAACGAATAAAAATTTATTTTTGGTGGGGTTACCATATTTTAGTTCATTAGCGAGGGCCGCGACTTCATTCTTCTCTGGCAATCAAAAATTTTGCGCTATGATCTTCTGCTTAAAAATCATCAAAGGCACAACTAGCTCATTA
>NZ_MSLS01000065.1 GCF_001940785.1 Bacillus sp. MRMR6 | reverse complement strand
TTTCTTTGATCTATTACTGGTTGTTTGTACCCATTCAGTTGCTTCATCAAAGTTCATATTCAAATACTTATACACAGTGTTTCTAGAAATATCTAATTTTTTCGCAATGGCTGCAATTTTAAATCCCTGATTTTTGAGTTGATGAATCTCAACATACAATAGTAATTTTTCCACCTTTCAAATCCTCCAGCTAAATATAATGTTATAAAATCATAATAGCTTAGCTGATGATTATTTTGGTAAAAAAGTGTTCATTCCTATCGAGCAGAAACTGTTGATTTTAGTTTAGCAGTTACACGTACCTCTATTCTGTAACACCATATGTTGAATATTTTCTTTTTGTGTAACCCATTCTAAGTTTTCCACTCGGTTATCATTGGTTATGTTATTAATATGGTTCACTGTAGGTTTGTTTTCTGGATTAGTAATAAACGCTTCTGCAACAAGTTTATGAACTAGTTTATTTTGTCTTTCTCCATTTTTAGAAAGTCGCACCATGGAATAACCTTTTTTTAACTTTATGTGCATCAAATTCTCTTTAATTTGTCTTTTCGAACCACGACTACCTATTACTACTCTTTCCAAACCTATTACTTGACCAAAATTTGATATTTGATAATAACCTTCGTAACCTTGGATATTTTTCCATATTTCATCTTCTGTAATTAATATTTCGGGTGCTTTCCCGCCACCATACTTTTCAGAGTGTGATTTAAGCTTAGATATTTCAGAGGAAGTGGCCCATTTTAGATTGAACACTATATTGTTACCAGTGTATCCATCTATATGAGAAATCAGTGACTTGTTTCCAGGGTTAGGAAGAAATGCATCCGCAACTAGTCTGTGAATGTATATGCATTTGCCTTCATTACCTTTCCTCAATTCAACCATGTATCTGTTATTGGAAGTTTTCCTCGGTTTTAATATTTTCTCTTGAATTCTCCTCTTTCTACCAGTGCTATCAATAATAAAACCTTCTAATCTCCTAATTCTCGCGAAATTACTGACCTCATAAAAAGTTTCAAATCCTTTTATTTCTCTCCAAATTTCTATTGCACCTGCTGGTATTTCTGTACGTTCTATCACCTTGTCTTCTACAATTGGTGTCGTCTTAACAGAGTGTTTCATATTCTCTCTCTGTGTAACCCATTCGAGATTTTCGACTTTTGGATTACTTCTATCTCTGTCAATGTGGTTTACAAATGGTTTATTATCTGGATTGGGAATAAACGCTTCTGCTACCAGTTTATGAACATAGAATTTTTTCCCTTTATTATCCATATAAAGACCTATGATTAGGTAACCTTCTGCAATGACGGGTGATAATATTTTTTCTATTACTTTATTTACATATCCGTCTCTCCTTAACACGTCACGTTTTAGAGACTTTACTCTACCAAGATTGCTCACTTCATAATTGCCTTCATAATTTTTTATTGGTTTCCAAGTTTCTTCTTCCATAACATCACCAATATTTAATATTTCCAACCTTTGAAAAAATTAAACAATATTATGCGCAATAATGTTATCGATGACGTTAGAGTTAGTGTAAAAATCCTATTGCTAAAAATCCTATCGAGAAATGAATACTTGTCTGCAAAATCCCCGTTTATATAGTAACAATTTCAATAAAAAAAAGACTGATGAAGTTTTGCTTCTCCACAAAACTGCTCGTTGGTCTAAGTTCATCCCTTCACAAAATCCTCGGAATATTAAGATCTTTACTGCGCAGTATGTGTCTACTACGTAATACATGGGTTACTCACATGCTCGCCCAGTTTGCTAAATTATGAGTTAAAGTGTTCTCTTAAACTTCACACGTTTAATTCACTAGGACCTGTTTGAAAAAATAACTACTCAATCGAGTGGATGTACTTGAATTATACGTTTTTTTTTCTTAAAATAGCTCTCATTTCTCCCTACCCCCTAGTAAATTTCCCAATCTTCTAATTCGATATTACTATAAATACATAATCTTTTTGACTTTATATATCAGAATCATTTCCATTATTTGGACCAAAGTTTTTTCTATTATTCTACCGATAACCAAGTATCCTTGATAAATATTTTCAACCAGGAGGTGAACACAATGGCAACAGATATTGCAACTTTATATCAAGATAATCAAAGTAAAAATCTTTTTTATCATCATAATGAATCTAATTATGTTCAAGCGCTATCTGTAAATATAAACATTCCAATTCCTGCAGACAGCATTATTATTTCTAAAATCGAGTTACAAGAACTGAGAAAACTTCAGTTAGCAGGAGTCTATTGGTCAATGAAAGACCTTGAAAAACGGGTGAATAGAAAAAGTGAATGGATTAAAGAAAATATACTTTACCCAACACGTTTCAAGAAAATACTAGATGCAGAGACCGGTGGATTTGTATTTTATCCAAAAAGCAAAGGTCAAACTTGGTCATTTCAAGCTTCAAAGATGGCAAAGTTTTTAGATGAAAACTTCGATCGGATTTTTGCTTAAGGACTACTAATAGACGAATAACCAAGTGTACCCTATACCGTGCTTGATTATTTCCAATACAACATTAGAGAGGCGACAACATGGCAAGTATACAGAAAAGGGGAAAGACATATCAATTTACTGTAAGTAATAGAGTGAACGGAGTATCGAAACCCATCCGGCGAGGTGGGTTCAAAACAAAAAAGGAGGCACAAATTGCAGCTGCAGAAATCGAGGCACAATTAAGTAAAGGTATACTACCACATCTAAAGCCGATGCCATTTGACGAATATTTCGAGAAATGGATGAAGCTTTATAAATCTAGGTTAACTGAAACCACCCAGCTCCATTACGACTATACGTCTAGAATAGTTAAAGTTTATTTTGGTGAAAAGCCAATTCAAGAGATTAAGCGCCATGATTACCAGTTTTTTTTAAATAACTTTGGAGCAAATAAGGCTAAAGAAACTATTGAGAAAGTGAATACCCATATCCGGTCATGCGTAAAAGATGCAATTGAAGAGCAGATTATCCAGCATGATTTCACAAGGAAAGCCGTATTAACTTGGAGCAATCCTGCGAAGAAGCCAGAAGAAAAGCATTTAAATTATTTTGAAACTAAAAGATTGCTAGGAGTGATTTATAGTTTGTTAGACGAAGTACTTGCATATTACTTAATTCTATTAGGATTGACTTCTGGAGCGAGGTTTGGTGAATTAATGGGACTGACTAGAAAGGATTTTAACTTTAAAAACAACACAATAAAAATTGAAAAAACATGGGGTTATGCAAAAAGACATCCTGAAGGTTTTGGTCCAACGAAAAATGAGGCATCCGTCCGTACAATCAAACTAGATAAAAAGACAATGAACGTATTTAGAAGACTTTTCGCGACAGTAACACCTAATCTGTATGGAATAGTCTTTTATAGCCCAGAGTCCAAGTACAAAGTAATTAGCAACACCAATGCCAACAAGGTACTTCAGAAAACCTTACAAGAACTTGATATTGATCCAATCACTTTCCATGGCTTAAGGCACACACATGCAAGTGTTTTATTATAAGAAAGTTGACATTAATTATGTAAGTCAACGCTTGGGGCACAGCAATATCGAAACGACTTATAAGTACTATTCTCACGTGATTAAGGAGCTGCGGGAGGAAGAGGAGAAACTGACGATTGAAACTTTTGAGAATATGTAGGCTCCGCTAAAATCGAAATTGATGTGGTTTATGATATATGAAAGATGTCGGTGCGTGAACACTGGCATCAGTCTTAGTTGTCCGTAGTAATGTGGTAGCTAATTAAATACGTGTAAGAAAAAAGTAACTCACTACTTAGCGGGCAGTGGGCTAACCTAAATTAATGAGACAATATAAAACACCTTCGAAAATGTTACACTTTAAACAAGTACATTTATCGGGGGTGTTTTTGCATGGGCAAAAACTTATATACTAGTGAAACTAAGTGGGCTGTTGTGAGAGAAAAACTTGAGGGAAAATTGACCACCAAAGAAATTATGGACAAGTATCAAATAAAGAATAAATCTCAAGTTGAGACCTGGATGAGATGGTATAAAAAGGGTGAAATCTATCGTTTTGATCAACCAATTGGAAAACAGTATACATTTGGTCATGGGCCTGAGT
>NZ_MSLS01000064.1 GCF_001940785.1 Bacillus sp. MRMR6 | reverse complement strand
TAGTTGTGCCTTTGATGATTTTTAAGCAGAAGATCATAGCGCAAAATTTTTGATTGCCAGAGAAGAATGAAGTCGCGGCCCTCGCTAATGAACTAAAATATGGTAACCCCACCAAAAATAAATTTTTATTCGTTGAAGGATTTTTTCAATTTACGTCGTATTGGGGATTCAATCCGATACCTATTTTTCATACATTTTTATACAAGTGTTCGCAACTATTATACAGTATATTTAATTAAACTTCATTTAAATTTTCTTTTAGAGCCATCGCGTAGCGATTTCGTTCTTCTCCTGCTTGCTTCATTCGGATAACCCAAACGAAGCAAGTGAACCGTCCCATTAATTAAATAACCCCCGTCAAAGAAATATAAACTACTTCAACGGAGGTTTAAGATTAATTATAACTTACATATAATCATAAACAGAATCTACAAAATAGAGCCAGTGGTAATATTCAATCTGGGAATCTGTCATCTTTGCAATTTCATTCTGATTGAATTTTTGTTTTTCTAATAACGCTTCAACTTTATAATCCCGTTCGATTTGGCTCATCTTATTTCCTCCTTATATATAAGAAGTAGCAAGGAAGCTACAACCTGTAAACGCATTCATTATCCATGCTTTTATTATATATATTGAAACGAGATTAAACCAATATTAATTTTAGATCGTTTTTTCGGAACTAATATGGGATGAGGGGATGGTTCTTGTGCTTCCTTTGTTTTGCTAAACGAACCGTCCCTATGCTTCAGGCAGTTCGATGGTGAAGACTGTTCCGATTCCTTGTTGGCTATGAACGAGTACTTTTCCTTTCATGTCTTTTATGATTTTATAGGTGATGGTTAGTCCAACTCCTGTGCCTTTGTCTTTGGTGGAGTAGTAGGGTGCACCGAGTTGTTCTACTTGTTTTTGAGTCATTCCAATTCCGTTATCTTTTATTTCTATTAAGATATGATTATTATTTTTAAATGAAGTAACGGTCAATGTTCCGTGTGTATTTATGGCCTCTACACCGTTTTTCATAATGTTTAATAAAGCTTGTTTAAATTCACTTTTTTTACCATTTGTTAGAAGTCCTTCTTGTATGGAAGGGTTAATTTTAATATTACGGGTGTTTGTATAGGAAGTAATAATATCCAATACGGAATGTAATTCAGCAGTAACGTCTAATACGGTATGGACTTCTGTCGTTGTAGGTTTTGCTAATGACAAATAATCATTAATGACACCCTCAGCACGTTCTAATTCTGATAAAGAGATGTCTATATATTTATTTTGGTTTACATTTAAATTCTTTTCTTCCTTAATTAACTGTAAAAATCCCTTGATAGACGTCATTGGATTTCGCACTTCATGAGCAACAGATGCTGCGATCTGACTTACCACATTTAATCGCTCTGCACTTTTAATATGCTTATCATAAATAATTTGCTTATCTAAATTGTCTACAATAAAAATTAGGATAATCAAGGTAACCCAAGCAAGAAATGAGAAAATAAGCATGAAAGAAAAATGTTCAATTTTAATAAGAGTAATTGCTCGAGTACAGGTAATAACCCAGTATAGAATACTGATAACTAAGATTCTTCTCACTAAAGTATAAGATTGAATTCTTTTAATTATTAGTAAGAAAAGTAAAGTGGCGATTGTGTAGTTAATAATAGTAATGACTAAGCCAGGCCCACCGATTAATAGCCTATTTCCCATCATTATAACAATTAAGGCAATCCCCGGTCTTACACCACCATATAGGAACATAAAGAGAATAGGAACGATTCTAAAATCAAATAACAGTCCTTCAGAATCCTGTATTGGATTGGACATAGTGAGGATCAAACATATGGAGGAAATTAACATTAATTTTGAATTAATTTTCCCCCTATCAACCTTTTCCTCTCTAATAAACAACTGATAAATAATAAAAGGAAGAAGAACAATCAAAATATGATAGGAAACCTGTTCAATAGAGTCAGACAAAACCGTACCAATCCCTTCAAAAAAAACCATATTTTACATTTGTTATATTTATATTATCATTCTATAAATCATAAAAAAATACACAGGGACGGTTCTTGTGCTTCTTTTTTGTCAAATGAAGCACAAGAACCGTCCCTGTGTACTTTCTCTACTTCTTGATGTAATATTATGTTATACGATATATCGTGATACATAGTATCTTGATGGAAGAAGGAAGAGGTGGATGTAATGGCATATAATGGGGGACCGATGACTGAAGCGATGTATTATGTACTATTAGCCTTGATGCACCCTAATCATGGGTATCAGCTGATCCAGGCTATTACAGAAGTTTCGAAAGGTAGATTGGTAATGGGCCCGGGAACACTTTATGGAGTACTCGCACGGATGCAAAAGGACGGCCTTATATCATTAGCAGAGGATGATGGGAGAAGAAAGACTTACCAAATTACAGTAAAAGGAGAACAAGCTCTTCGTATCGAGTATAGTCGATTAAAAGCCTTAATCCAGGACGGAAATATTTTAGAGGAAAGTGGAAAATCATGAGTAAGGCAGCATACAAACTTCGTCCTAGTGATTATTGGCGAATCGGTGAGCATGAAAACTGGTTTCAAGAAATGGCAGCTAAGGGATATCATCTGAAAAAGATGGGAATTTATTTTGCCAAATTCGTTAAGGATGAACCGAAAGAAATGAGGTACCGTATAGAGGTATCAATAAAAAAGAAGATGACACGAGAACAAATACATATGTATGCTGAAAATGGCTGGGACTATGTGACTAGATACAATTATTTTCACGTATTTTCATCCCTGTCGAGCTCAGGTGCACCAGAGCTTCATACCGATCCCGCCGAGCAATCATTTACATTAAAGGAACTAGACAAGAAATTAGCATGGAATGCGGGATTAGGTACAGTCATGTTAATCATACTGATTGGCATGTTAGCTTCTATTTGGTTTCTTGATAGAACGCCAACCTTAGTCTTGGTAGAAGGGATGGCTATTCAACTCACTGTATTTACTTTTTTCCTTATATTTTCGGCCTATACTTCAATCCAAGCAGCCAGATCCATTCGTGCGTTGCGAAAAAATCTTATCGAAGGGAAACCGATTGATCATCATGCACCTTGGAAAAAACACTCCCAGTTAAATTCTATTATCCTTTTCCTTTTTACCGTAATGGTTGGATTGAGTGCTATCCTTCCATTCTTACAGCTTGTAAAAGCAGAAACGAAAACGCTGCCAGAATCAAGCCCTGACTTACCGATTGTCAGATTAGCAGATATCGAAAACCATCCTGCTTTGGTTCGAGGGGAACCCTACAATATGGGTGATCATGTAGACTGGGGAAACCGGTATACACTTTATTGGAGTCTTTTGGCACCTGTCCAATATGAAACAAATGAAAATGGTGTTGTTTCCGGAGAAATGTGGGAGGACAATGGCGGTGAATATTCACCAAGTATTCAAACAAAGGTTTATCAGCTTAGTCTACCAGGTATGGCAGATCATCTAATTTTTGATTTAATAGAAAGATATAAATATGAATATAGTGATGAAGATTATGTTGAAATAAAGAATCCGAATTTTAATCTTTTGATTGTTCATGAGGAAAAGGAGTTCAAAGAAGTCTATTCTTCTAAAGGAAAAGCTGTCATACACGTTCGTTATTTTGGCCATGCAGACATCAATTCTGTAATAGAAAATATAGAAGAAAAGATAAAGTTAATTTCAGAATAAATTTCGTAGATTGGTAGTGAAACATTTTTTAGGTGGGATGGAAATGAAAGTTATATTTTATTTGTGTTTACTTTTAGTGTTAGTGTTTCAAGTAGGTTGTCAAAAAAAACAAGAAAATATGGTTCTTCTAGATGAAAAGGTGAAGAAAATAAATATCGCCATATCAAGTGGAGTTGGTGATATGAATCAAGAGGTTTTCCTATCGATTACAGATAGACAATCTATGAAAGTATTTGAGAAAGCGATAGAAACAGCAATTAATAAGAAAGCAGAGGTAAATAATCCGAAACCTGATTACGATGTTATGGTCGAATATGAAGAGGGGTTTCCTGCTCACGCGATCCATTTATGGTTAGGTGAGGAAAACGAAGAAAGTATTTTCATGTATATGGTTGGAGAAGGAGATACCTACCTAACTTCTTCTAAAACAACAAATCAATTAAGGGCAATCCTTTTGGAACAATAGAACAAGATGAGAGGGATGAAAGTGGATCAAATAAGATGGATGAACTGGGTGGTAGAGGTTGATGTAGAGCAAACAAAAGATTTCTATACCAAAGATATGGAACGATGCCATTGTCTTTACTGTGAAAATTATATGGAAGCGTCTAAGCTTTTAGATTCATCTCTAGTGAAATTATTTTTTACGTTAGGAATTAATCCGTCTAAACCAAGTCATTTATCTGAGTTCGGGGAAAGGAGAGATGGATTACGCTTATATGTTGGCAGTTATCATATCGTTGGTAAATTAGTTAAGGGAGAGCTTTGTACTGATTCTGAATGGAATGATGCTACTACAGCCAAACTAGATAACTTTACGTTCGCCTTCGGGAAAGATGTCATGTTTTTACACGATGAATTTCCACACCCAGTATTGCAATTAGAATTTGAAGCTCGGCTTCCTTGGGTTTTAAACGAAAAACCTGAGGAAGAGTAATCTGCCTGACCCAGGTGGACGGTGGTTTATTGTCCGCAGGGTCAGGCAGATTTTCTGTTTCTTAGTCGGAATGTTAGGTTCAGTCCGCTATGTACGATTACTTATCGGTGTTGATCAAGTAGAATCTGATTCCCGTCTGGATCTTCAATGGTTAAATATGCTGGTCCTTCAGTTGATTCATCTGCTTCTGTCAGTATTTTTATTCCTTTTTCTTTAAGCTGCTTTTGAAGCTCTCGAACGTCTGTATACGAATCGATATTTTTCGCATTTTGATCCCATCCTGGATTGAAGGTCAAAATGTTCTTTTCAAACATACCTTGGAAAAGTCCAATAACGGTATTTTCGTTCTTCAAAATAAGCCACCTTTGGGTAATATCCCCACCTAATGTTTGAAATCCTAACTTTTCGTAAAAGGATTTTGAGGCTTCAATGTCCTTAACATTTAAACTCACAGAAAACGCACCTAGCTTCATGCTTATCTACCACCTTTTTCCTTTAAATATAACACAGGGACGGG
>NZ_MSLS01000063.1 GCF_001940785.1 Bacillus sp. MRMR6 | reverse complement strand
TATCCGTCGTGGGCGCAGGAAATTTGAGAGGAGCTGTCCTTAGTACGAGAGGACCGGGATGGACGCACCGCTGGTGTACCAGTTGTCTTGCCAAAGGCATCGCTGGGTAGCTATGTGCGGACGGGATAAGTGCTGAAAGCATCTAAGCATGAAGCCCCCCTCGAGATGAGATTTCCCATAGCGCAAGCTAGTAAGAACCCTGAAAGATGATCAGGTTGATAGGTCAGAGGTGGAAGCGCGGTGACGTGTGGAGCTGACTGATACTAATCGTTCGAGGACTTAACCAAATAGAAAAGCGGAGGCGACTGGTCAACTTCGACAGACGTTGGAGGGCCGGCACTACAGATCCTGGTTTTGGATTAGTAGGGACGGATCGAAACGGCCGAGAAGTTAGGAGCCAAAGCTGGATAAAACATAGCAATATGAATAGGATGAACTCGGTTTTACAAAACTTCTTCTACATTATCTAGTTTTGAGGGAATGAAAATTTTTATAAATTTCCTCTTGCAATATCTGAAAAAGACAGTATAATAATAAATGTCTTATCAATAGTCTGGTAATTAAGGCGAGAAGGTCACACCCGTTCCCATACCGAACACGGAAGTTAAGCTTCTCAGCGCCGATGGTAGTTGGGGCAGGCGCCCCTGTGAGAGTAGGACGTTGCCAGGCTGTTATATTATTCCGCAGTAGCTCAGTGGTAGAGCTATCGGCTGTTAACCGATCGGTCGTAGGTTCGAGTCCTA
The DNA here is from genome assembly GCF_001940785.1 of Bacillus sp. MRMR6. Classification (GTDB taxonomy): domain Bacteria; phylum Bacillota; class Bacilli; order Bacillales; family Cytobacillaceae; genus Neobacillus. The sequence continues at coordinate 6,992 of NZ_MSLS01000063.1, read as the reverse complement.
CCTGCGGAGCCATTCTTTTGGAGAGCTGTCCGAGTGGCCGAAGGAGCACGATTGGAAATCGTGTAGGCGGGTAACCCTGTCTCAAGGGTTCAAATCCCTTGCTCTCCGCCATTAATGTCTTTAAAAGTCTGGCCCCTTGGTCAAGTGGTTAAGACACCTCCCTTTCACGGAGGTAACACGGGTTCGAATCCCGTAGGGGTCACCATTCAATATGTGGAGGATTAGCTCAGCTGGGAGAGCATCTGCCTTACAAGCAGAGGGTCGGCGGTTCGAGCCCGTCATCCTCCACCATATAATTTTAAACTGTAAGTAGTATCAATTGAGTTGCTATTTGAATAGGCTAAATAAGATTGATATAGTTCATGAGGTTATGGCATGGATAACAAGTTTCATTTATTATTGTCGCGGGGTGGAGCAGTCTGGTAGCTCGTCGGGCTCATAACCCGAAGGTCGCAGGTTCAAATCCTGTCCCCGCAATTCGGTCTGGTAGTTCAGTTGGTTAGAATGCCTGCCTGTCACGCAGGAGGTCGCGGGTTCGAGTCCCGTCCAGACCGCCATTTATTTTATTGGCGACTAGCTCAGTCGGTAGATTACGATTGAATAAGCTACAGAGAAATGGCTTCAGCGAACTCATCGAGCTGCTGCTTGAATAAGCTTTCTGAGATGAGGACGAAGGTATGATCACCTTCAAAGTATAGGAAATAATATTATATATGTGGCTCAGTAGCTCAGTCGGTAGAGCAAAGGACTGAAAATCCTTGTGTCGGCGGTTCGATTCCGTCCTGAGCCACCATTTGTTTTTTACTTATTTATATGTGGAGGGGTAGCGAAGTGGCTAAACGCGGCGGACTGTAAATCCGCTCCCTCCGGGTTCGGCGGTTCGAATCCGTCCCCCTCCACCATTTATAGGGGTATAGTTTAAAGGTAGAACGAAGGTCTCCAAAACCTTTGGTGTGGGTTCAATTCCTACTACCCCTGCCAATCTAAATAATTTAATTATGGCGGTTGTGGCGAAGTGGTTAACGCACCTGATTGTGGTTCAGGCATTCGTGGGTTCGATTCCCATCAGTCGCCCCATAATTGTTTTAGTGATTTTTAGGAATTATCATTGGGCTATAGCCAAGCGGTAAGGCATCGCACTTTGACTGCGACATGCGTTGGTTCAAATCCAGCTAGCCCAGCCAATTTGCGGAAGTAGTTCAGTGGTAGAACACCACCTTGCCAAGGTGGGGGTCGCGGGTTCGAATCCCGTCTTCCGCTCCATAATATGGCGGCATAGCCAAGTGGTAAGGCAGAGGTCTGCAAAACCTTTACCACCGGTTCGAATCCGGTTGCCGCCTTCAAAACTATTAATTTTTTTTGCCGGGGTGGCGGAACTGGCAGACGCACAGGACTTAAAATCCTGCGGTAGGTGACTACCGTACCGGTTCGATTCCGGTCCTCGGCATCACTCAATTAGTTTTATTACGCCGGTGTGGCGGAATTGGCAGACGCGCACGACTCAAAATCGTGTTCCTCTGGAGTGCCGGTTCGACCCCGGCCACCGGTATTATCTTATAAGAAAACAGCAGAGTACGAAGTACTCTGCTGTTTTTCTATTGTTTAAGAAATTCTCCTCCCCATGATAGTTTTTCTACAAAATGTTCGAATTAAATTGGTGAGGTTGTTTGTATGCTAAAGACAAAAAGTGGAATTATTGAACGAATATTAATAGTTAAATTTGATGAGGGTTTTGGAAAAAGCAGTTTAATCAGTTTCCTGCATGGTTACGTGTTGACATCAAAGGAAAAGGACTAGTGGAAAAAGCTAGCTAATAGGTGAGGAACTCGTGATATAGCGTTTGACGTTATGAGTTTTTTGGCCGCAAAGGTGAACCAAATGCTGTTTTGTTTGCTTTACTTGTAAGTCACCTGTTCTGTTCAAATAGCAAGTGAAGAGGTCACTTTTCTTGCCTGTAAGTGACCTGATCTTTTCAAAAAGCAGCATAATAGTGTTGTAAAGGTAACCAGAGTATTTCAGCTACTGGATATTTATATCCTAATAGATTTTTTTCGACAATTTTTGCGTAAAAAGACTTGACCTCTCCAAAAAAAGTGTGTAATATTATATTGGTCAGCTCATACAATATAAAAAAATAAAAATACTTGCGGGTGTAGTTTACTGGTAAAACCTCAGCCTTCCAAGCTGATGTAGTGGGTTCGATTCCCATCACCCGCTCCATACATATTACCCAACGCAGTGTATCGTTTCATTAAGAACGATGCATTGCGTTTTTTCATTTTGAGAAAAGAGAAAAATGTTAATAAAAAAATGGCTAATTATGAATACTCTATGATTCGGCAAGAAGCTTGTCCTCCATGAACTTGGACGAACATATTCTTTAGTGATTCTGTCAGCTGTTCAGCATTCTTTACTTCGGTTGAAGGCCGTAGGTAAATTATTTGCAAGGCGTTTTTTGTTGCTGTTGTAACAGCTGCTAGGTTAGAGTCGACATAGGGGCTGCCAAAGGGTCCTGCCTTATCGGAGGAAACGATCAAATTATTTAAGGAATTTAATCGCCCATTTAAGCCTATATACTTCTCCCCTTCCTGCCCAAGACTTATTATAACTGGAGATTTCAATTGGTCGGCATCATATATTCCGATTGGTACCTGGTATTGTAAGGAGAAAAAGGTATTGAGATCTACTGCACTATGGACGGGTACTAAATAATTCTGCTTTTGAACTCTGCGATACAATGCCTCAGCGGAATGAGGGTAGCGTTTGGGGTCCTTACCAAACAATTTGAACAGCATTCTCCATTCCTGAATTCCCGGTAGTTCAGTTAGTTTGGTTTCTTCTAAATCAAAATAAATAGACTCTTGAAAAAGTTGAAGCCTGCCCTTTACCATTTGTGGAGAATCTCCGACAGTGATGTCTTTATACTCAATAATACCTAGTTTAAAAGTTGGAATCTTATCTGTGATTTCCGTTGAAACTTGAATTTCCAATGACTCCACCTCCAAATTTGACTGAAAATAGTTTATCATAAATGGATGTCCGATAAAAATATTATTAACTTAACCATAAGATATTTATAAGAGAAAGGAGGACTCCAATTGGATTTAGCAAACTTGAAACAAGAATTAATTGCTTACAGTAAAGAGATTGGTATCGATAAAATAGGTTTTACCACGGCAGACCCCTTTATGGAATTAAAGTATAGGCTGAATAAGCAGCAGGAACTTGGGTACCAATCAGGTTTTGAAGAGCCGGATATTGAAAAGAGAGTAAATCCGCATTTACTTCTTCAGGAGCCTAGGTCGATTATTTCAATCGCACTTGCTTATCCTGCAAAAATGAAAAACCGTGTGGAAGGGAAAAAAGGTGAGAGAAGAGGCTTCTTTGCTCGTGCTTCTTGGGGATTAGACTATCATCATATTTTACGTGACCGATTAAGAAAGTTAGAGGAATTCCTTTTAGGAAAAATGCCTGATGCTAGGCTAAAATCGATGGTGGATACTGGTGAGTTGTCTGATCGTGCGGTTGCACAGAGGGCAGGGATTGGCTGGAGTGGAAAAAACTGTGCAATCATTACCCCTGAATTTGGCTCTTATGTCTATTTAGGTGAGATGATTACTAGTATCCCTTTTGAACCTGATACGCCTATTGAAGACCAATGTGGTACTTGTACCGCCTGTATTGATGCTTGTCCAACTGGAGCATTGGTTCAAGGAGGACAGATTAATGCACAAAGCTGTATCGCCTATTTAACACAGACTAAAAGTCTCATCCCAGATGAATTTAGAGATAAAATTGGCAATCGAGTTTATGGCTGTGATTCCTGTCAGACTTCGTGTCCAGCGAATAAAGGAAAGGATTTTCACTTTCATGAAGAAATGGAGCCAAATCCTGAAATGGCTAAACCTTTGCTAAAGCCTATACTAAAATTAAGTAACCGTGAATTTAAAAACAAGTTTGGTGATGTTGCTGGATCTTGGAGAGGAAAAAAACCGATTCAAAGAAATGCCATCATAGCACTTGCACATTTTAAAGATGCAACAGCCATTCCAAATTTAATTGATGTATTGGAAAATGATCCGAGTCCAACCTTAAAAGGAACGGCCGCTTGGGCATTAGGAAAAATTGGCGGCGATACGGCCTTAACAGCGCTAGAAATGGCTCTAGAGAAGGAACCTGATACAGAGGTTTTGATTGAAATAAAAAAAGGCTTGAAACTATGCAAAAAGTAAACCTCGGGTGGGTTTACTTTTTTTGATTAGATTTTCTTTTTCATACATATGAATGGAAAGGAAAGGGGAGATCAAAAATGCATGATTCTTTTCAAAAACTTTTTGACAGCAGGATAGAGCAGTTTGTATCCACTTCTAGAACTTCAATCAATTATCAAAAGGCGATAAAAAAAATCGACACTTTAGCAAAGAGAAATGCGGAGATTGTGAAAGCAAAAGCAGCCGGTAGAATTTTAGAAAGGGAAGAAGATGGTGAATTTCATTCGTTAAAATATCTAGTTCATTATCAATTTTTAATAAAACAAAATGGAACCTTTATTCAGGAAGAGGAAGTTGAAACAAGGCTGTGTAAGTTTTACAGGAATGATTTAATTATGGATGAGGAAATCATTGAATTAAATGAATTACCGGATGACTCTGAGCTTACTCGAGCTTATATTGAGGAACTCACTGATATCAGCAACAATGAGAGAGTGAGCTACAAGTATGACCGCCTCAAAGCTGTGCAGTATGCAGAGCGTTGGTGGAATAGCTATAATCCTGCATATCAGAAATTTGAGAATGACTGTACAAACTATATTTCTCAATGCCTAAGGGCGGGTGGTGCACCAATGAGGGGCAATCCTAATCGTGGGAACGGCTGGTGGTATCAAAATAAAAATTGGAGCTATAGCTGGTCAGTAGCACATGCATTACGAATATATCTTGGAAACTCGAAAAGCGGACTTCGCGCTAAGGAGGTTGGCAGCCCTGAACAATTGATGTTAGGAGATGTCATTTGCTACGATTTTGAGGGAGACGGCAGATATAACCATAATACTATTGTTACTGGGAAGGATGCATCAGGGATGCCGCTAGTCAATGCTCATACCTATAATAGCAGGGCAAGGTACTGGGCATATGAAGACTCCTCAGCATACACACCAAATATTAAATATAAGTTTTTTTCAATTGTCGATGGCTAAGCCCTATTCTTGTATGCCGATGAGAGAATGGTATAATAATTTGAAGAGTTTTTATTAGAGGTGAAGGTCATGGGCATACATGTAGTATTATATCAACCAGAAATTCCATCAAATACAGGCAATATTGCAAGAACTTGTGCAGCAACAGACACGACGTTACATTTAATTCGGCCGCTTGGTTTTTCAACCGATGATAAAATGCTAAAGAGAGCCGGATTAGATTATTGGCAGTATGTAAATATCGTCTATTATGATTCTTTGGATGATTTTTATGTGAAAAATGAGGGCGGCGAATTTTTTTATTTAACTAAATTTGGTCAAAAGCCGCATAGTACCTTTGATTATAGTGTTCCAGAAAAGGATTATTATTTTATTTTTGGGCGCGAAACAACAGGGCTGCCTCAGGACGTAAGAGAGAAAAATAAAGATAGAAGCCTCCGAATCCCAATGAATGATAATGTTCGGTCATTGAACTTATCAAATACTGCAGCCATTCTTATTTATGAAGCGTTGCGGCAGCAAGATTATCGTCATTTACTATAATGAAGAGGCCTATGTAGGTCTCTTTTGCTTAGAAAGGAAGTATTTATTATGAACGAAGTGATTACAACTATTCTTAATCATCGCTCCATCCGTCATTTTGAGGATAAGGCGTTAACAGCTGAGCAGATCAGAACGATCCTTGCTTGTGCACAAGCTGCTTCTACATCTAGCTTTATCCAGGCATATTCAATTATCGGGGTTAAGGATAAAGAAAAAAAGCAAAAGCTTGCTGAGCTTGCTGGGAACCAAGGCTATGTAGAAAAAAATGGACATTTTTTTATTTTTTGTGCTGACCTCTACCGCCATAGCCTAATAGCTGATCATTTAAAGAAGGATATTACGCCATCCATCGAAAGTACAGAAAAGTTTATGGTGGCTCTAATTGATGCAGCCTTAGCTGCCCAAAATGCTGCCATTGCTGCTGAATCGATGGGACTGGGTATTTGTTACATAGGAGGAATTCGTAATCAACTGGAGGAAGTAAAGAAGTTACTAAAAACACCAGAGAGAGTGATCCCACTATTTGGAATAGCTGTTGGCTACCCTGAAAAAACAACAGATAAAAAGCCAAGGCTACCGCTAGAACATGTCTATCATGAGGAAGAATACCAACAGAGTCAAGAGACTGCTCTCAAACAACTGAAGGTGTATGATGAAGTGATCTCGAGCTACTATCAAGAGCGGACTGGAGGCAAGCGGAAGGACCAGTGGACCGAGCAGATGGCGGCCATGCTAGAAAAACAAACACGCATGTACATGAAAGAATTCATCCAAAACAATAAAATGAATCTTAAATAAAGGCTATATCAAGGGCTTTGTTGATATTGTATCATTATGACTTGTGCTCTAGGTGCGAGACTCCTGCAGGAGCTAGGGGCAGGGGAGACCCCACAGGCGCTTAAGCGAGGGCACTGAAGAACTTCCGTTTTTTATATTTTATAAATAAGGAAAAGRCATTATGGATGAAAAAAGACAAAAAAAAGCAACTTCCTACCGAAATTCGAAGGGAAGTTGCTTATACCTCTGCCTATTTCCTATTCTTTTTCATTAAGAAGTTTTATTATCCGTTTGAGATTGACAGCGAATATGGTTGTGGCTCCTTGAATTTCCATACCAAATAAACCCGAGGATTTGGCTGTTTCAAAACCGTGCCCATGCTTGAGTTCACTATTTTTTGCTTCAATTTTATAGCGGTTTTTTGCCAGGGTTTTAAATCTTTCCGTTTCTTGAAATGCTTCCTGGTCTAGATGCT
>NZ_MSLS01000062.1 GCF_001940785.1 Bacillus sp. MRMR6 | reverse complement strand
GTATTCAACGTATTCAAAGATATGGAAGTAAACATGTCTTAACAGGGGGAGGATACGCCCTTGAAGTTTAGTGTGGAAGTGTACTCCTTCCACACTAAACTTCAAGGCTAGTAAGCGAAAGCGCGGTAGGGATGAAAGATAGACTAGTTGCCTGATGAGGGGGCTGCTTAATCCCAGGATTAATAGTTCCCAAAGAGGGCTAAATTCAAGTCTTTAAAACCTGTATCTATAAATACATGTAAACAATGATAAAAGGTGCATTCTTTCAATATTTATTAAGTTGATACTGTATATATCTGCCCGGTTAGTAAAAAAGCGACTGCACTTCTTATGCAATCGCACCCGTTTGTTTAAGTAGATTTATTCACAAACTTCGTTTTTTTATCAAAATTAACGGGCTTCTCTTTGAAGTGTAAGTATAAGAATCATAAATACGCATATGAATTCTGTTCAAATCTCACAGTGAAAATCACAGTAAGAAAACGCTGTTATAAAATTATTCAACAACGTTTTTTGGATTTCTCTATTTTAAAACTGTTTCGCCTGGGGTAAATGCTTCATATTGATTATATTTCGTTGTTATTGATGAAATAAACCAATACTCTTTAAATGGTTCTAGATTTTTTTCCACAGTTATAATTTTCTGCCCACCACCAAAATCTCCATATGATGCCCATAAATCGTATTTAACGGTATACCGCATTTTGGATTCGCTTAGCTTTTCTACTTTGGTAAAACGAAAGTTACTAACCGAAGGGCTTGACTGACCTGTCACCCAGCGAGTTTGCTCAAATTTTCTCATTGATTGTTTTTGAAGCGAAGGGGACAACATCGCATACTGGACAGCACCGCTTCGATTATTCACGCCTAATATCCACAATTCAACGGCTTGTTTCGGTTCTCCTACGTGCAAGCCAGTCATAAAAGACAGTAACTGGCTTTCTAAAAGATTGAGTTGTTTTGGAGCTGCTAGTGCGGGGGTGTTATTAAATAGCAWTAATGAAAATAAAAGTATAATAAATCGCAATAAATTCATAATATCATCACCTTAAATTAAAATTAGGTGTATTATCCCCAAAGTTAATCTCAGCTATCCTTCTCTACAAACCTGACCCGATAGTGAAACAACGAAAAAAGGCTGCTACAACACAGCCTTACTCTCTTAAAGTATCGCATCCTTTAGTTAAAGAGAGGCAAATTTTATTGGTTTGACATTAACCATTTAATAGCTCCATTTAAATCCTCCGCTATAAAATCAGGATTTACTTCTCCCCACCGACCAAAAAACTCCTTGTTTATATACTTATCAAAGGTTTCTTTACCACTACCTGTTTTCACTAAAATTTTCTTACATCCAACCTCATCGGCAGCTAACAAATCAGTCCATCTATCACCAATTACTACACATTGGTTTAAATTTAAGTTATTATCCTTAGCAGCCTCTTTTAGCATTTGTGGAGAAGGTTTTCTACATTGACATCCTTCATTATGCTGGTGTGGGCAGAGATAAATTTTATCAAAACCAAAATCTTTGAGTTCTTTTTCAAAACTTTGAAAGGAAACTTCTCCCTTAGAAATTCCAGGTTGATTTGTAAAAGAGCAAATTAAAACACCAGACTTTTTCAATTGCTGTATTGACTCTCCAACATCGGGGAATAGTTCAAACTCCCCAGGATAAATAACACAATTACTCCCCCCAATAGTTCCATCCCTATCTATGAAAACTGCTTGTATGTACATAACTTAATTACCTCCTAAATTACTGTATATTCATAATAATATTCTGTAATATTCAAAGGAATTCCTGTGTATTTTGGAATACTCTTCTTCAAAGTAACCTTCCCCAATAGTTGAAGAAGCGACAGCTCTGTACTGCTATCGCCCCCGTTACTTCAAGAAGACTTATCGAACTTCAATTACAAAAGCATAACTCGAACTTCCCTTTTCCCAACTTGCATGGACATCGTAAATATAAACACCTTTTTCTTTTGGTGCTATTAAAACATTATTACTTAACGAAACACCTTCCACTTCGTTATCATTAAGCCATCTATTTACTCCCAATGTATTTGCGTTAGGTTCTTTTTCAAATTCTATTTTTAATTTAGATTCAGGCAATACAATCACAGGTTTAATTTCATGATGTTCAATTAACATTGGCGGCGAAATCGTATCGGCACAAATAGAATTAAATAAACCATCCCAACAATATGAACCTCGTGCCACTTCCAGTTTCTTTTCATCAACAGTTATATTTGTTTTTGGTGGGCTACTATTAAATAACCCGATAACGAAGTAAATCCCAACACCTAAAACAACTAATGTAATTAACGCCTTTTTCATAATTCCCCCCCTTATCGTCCTTTCTTTAACTCTACTGCTCTTTTATTTCAATAATAAAAAGCCATTCTCCTTCTTAAAGAATAGCACCCGTTAGTCTAAGTGAAACGATTCACAATTTAGTTAAATAAGACGTAATTACCTTTTCAATTGCTTATCAAGCAGATTCAATAACTTTTTTTGAGCACTCTCATTACGAATAATTTTTTTTACTCGATAATTGCTTTGTAAATAAGCTCTTACGTACTTATTTGAGAAAAACAACCTACGATACTTTTCGTCTTCATAAATCCTTTTAAACCAACCTTGCTGTTTTAAAAGTTCAATGTTTTTGTCAATTTTTCTTGTATTTAAACCCGTATTACTTCCATATAGGAATGAACCTAAAAAATCAAATATAAAGTCAAACAATGCTAAACAACTCCAGAGTTCGAATTTGTCTCTTCAATTACCTCACTTCAATATGGTGTGTAGCCGTTAGTGAAAAAAACGAAAATAAATTGCAATAAGATAATTAACTGCTATAAAAACACAATAAATTTTATATAAAGCAGCAAAGAAGCCTTTTTCGTTTCGATTGAAAATTAAATACCCAATAGACATTACTAAAACAATTATGTACAAAGGTGATACTGCAAGKTTTGAATATGTTTCTGCTAGAGTCATTTTCATTTTTCCCTTTTTATTTTATCATTTAAAAATTTCAATATTTTTATACTATCCTGCCCGTTAGTGGTGCAACGAGAAAAAAGGCTGCCGAAGCAGCTAAATCGTTATTGAGCAACGCCACCCATTAGTTTAATTGCATTGTTTCACATACTGAAGAAAAAGGTTATGGGAACAGCCTTTGCATTTACATACCCATTACTTAAGGTAGAATTAACATACTTTTATATAATGAACCAGAGTCGCCTTTTCATTTAAACTATGTTTCCAGTTTTCTAATCGTTTGTAACCAATTTTTTCATACAAGTAACAGTTACGTTCTTCTTGTAAAATTGTCCGTAATTCCCAAGAAGTTGCTTGTGGGAACAACTCCTCAATTAAATGTATCGCCTTTTGTGCAATACCCTTCCCTTGATATTCAGGTAAAATAAACATCGGACTTATCCAGAATTGCGTCTTTTCCCTCCAAAATACACAGATAGCCCCTACAAGAGCATTGTTGCATAGTATCTTATAAAATCCTCCATTAGGATTATTAATTCTCGTAATTACTCTTTCAACCGTTTCGTTTGCTGGGTTAGTATGATAATCCTTATATTTTTCCAACAATGGCGTAAACGCCTTAAACTGAATTTCTAATATAGCCTGTGCATCGGTATTAGTTGCTTTTTCTAATCTCAATTCCATAAAAACTCCACCACCAAATTTAATAAAATTTCCTTAATATTCTACAAGTCCCTTATCATTTCCTTCTTTTACTATCCTGCTTCGTTTGTTCAATAAAAGCTGCCGCAACAACTCATTATAATTTGAACTCTTGGACCCGTTAGTTGAAGAACAATTTTTAAATTCTTGCAATAAAAAGTATGGCAATAGCTTTATTATTTAAGAATTTTGCTTAATCGTTTCTTCTACATAAGTAAGAAAATTACTGTATGGGGAGTTTCCTTTCAAGAATTGCGATACCATATTCAAAGGTAGGATAACTATATCCCTTTTTTTAGAATAAAGAACACTTTGTGTTTGGGTATTACTATACATTCCATCAAGATTGTGAGAATAATTGTGTATAGAATCGGACTCATACCAGTAAAAGTCTTGCTTGATATTATTTTTGATAACCTCACCAATATACGCTCCTATACGAACCACTAAATTATCAAAATGCTTATTCAACAATTCAGTACCAAACTCCGTATTCATTAATCTTTTTGTATATATATCAATATAACGAACACTTTCAATAGTGAAATCTAAATTTCTTTTAGTAAGGTTCTCTTTATCCCAGGAATCATCTGATACATCCTGATACATTAATTTTGCAATGCCTTTTAAATCATCTTTTTTTAATTTTGCTCTATTAAGAAACCAAACATAAGAGAATTTCTCCTTTATCAATTGTCTCCTAGTGCAGCTACCCTAATTATAACTCTTATTGCATTAGTCGAGTAGAAGGGAGCCTTTCTACCTTACGGTAAATTGTACTCCTCCCCCCTCACAGAACCGTGCTTGCGCTATTAACGCACACGGCTCCTCCTAGTCATCGTTTACAGAATGTAGCTAATCTCTTTTCTAAGTTCATAGATGTTCACTTTGATTCTTGGTGAAGGAAGTGGATATTTACGAAGAAAAAGGTTAAATTTATCCCATGTAAAGGATTTCCTTTGGCTTCTTCTGTTTAGCCATTTAAATAGTAAGTATTCAATTTTCTCTTTGAAGTTATTAACAGTTTGAGTGTTATCCGTGATGCAATAATAGTTGTAATAACCTATAAGTGAGCGTTTAAATCTATCCATAATTGTATGAATATCTTTATTTCTATTAGTCTTCAGCCATTCTTTAGATTCTCTTAGTTTGCCTTGGACTTTCTTCCTGCTAGATTTTCGTTTTACTCGAAATTTCCCTTGTTTGCTTTTCCCGCAATAGTGGGTAAACCCTAGGAAATCGAAGGTAGCTGGTTTACCATTTCCCTCTCGCCTTGCATTATTTTCTGCAAACCGTCCGAAGGGAATTATTTTAGTTTTATCCTCGGCTATTTCCAGGTTAAATTTCTTTAATCTCGCTTTTAATGAATCGAAGAATTGCTCGGCTTCACTTTTATTCTGAAAACAACAAACAAAATCATCTGCGTATCTTACTATATATGCCTGGCCTTTACATTGTTTCCTAACCACTTTTTCAAACCATAGATCAAGGACGTAATGGAGATAGACATTGGCTAATATCGGAGATATCACTCCACCTTGCGGTGTACCATTGTCTGTCTTGTATTTCTTACCTTCCTCCATGTATCCACCTTTAAGAAACCTGCTGATTATTCTCAGTAGGTTAGGGTCAGTGTTACGGAGTTTCAAGAATTCCATCATCCATTTGTGGTCAACGTTATCAAAGAAGCCTTTAATATCTACATCGACTACATAACTTACTGCTCTCTTCTCAATATATTGATTCAGTATTTTCAGTGCATCGTGGCAGTTTCTATTTGGACGGAACCCAAATGAGCAGTTCAGAAAGTCATTTTCATAGATGGCATTTAATATTTTCGTAATACCCTTTTGAACAATTTTATCTTCATGTTCCGGTATACCCAATGGTCTCATCTTGTTTGAATTGAGCTTTGGAATATACATTCGTCTTACTGGAACAGGACGATAACTTTTGCTTTTAAGCCTACTTACTAAGTCCTCTATGTTTTCGTCCAGGCTGTCACTGTATTGTTCTTTTGTCGTTCCATTAATACCAGTTGCCTTTTTATTAGGCAGTTCATGATGACACTGAGTTAGAGATTGCTTATTCAATAAATGCGCAAGTGATGTGAATTTCATTTTAGGCTCGGATTTTGCTAATTCTGCTATCCTTAGTAGTTTTGTTTCCATTTATTATACCTACCTCTGTGTGTAGTAAATGTGTCCCTAGTAAGGGTGATAACTGGTAGCTAGCCTTTCCTCCATCGGCATTACCCAACTTCATTGGTACTACGCTGCTATCCGACTCCCTACAATCGGCATTTGGTTTCCTTGCTTGTTATCGCTTGTAGACCATACTCTTCTATAAAGTAGAAGAGACCGGTAGGGTCTCCCGAGTTGCCGTATCATATCAATGTGTAACGTGCCAAGGTCTCTGACTCCAAAGAGGTTTTATCCTTCTCGCCTTTGACGAAGGATAAAATGTTGCTTTCTGCACGCAGGTAAGGCATCAGCCCTCTCGGTTTACTAACGTTTATGGAGCTCAATCCCTTCAACCATTTGGCTTTCGGCCCGCCACCTAACTGTCTACGCTTAAAGACCAAAGTTACCTATAGTCCTCCAAGACTCGCTACGAGCGAATGGCTAGTTCTTACTCGACGGGAATCCCACCCGCTATATGATACGACCTAGGCTCGGCCGCACACCTGCTTCGTTAGCTCCATAACAAAAAAGGACCGCCGCTGCAATCCCCGTCTTCAACATTTACCCCTATCACTTGAACAGGGACTATACATTCTAATCGTAAACAGTATCATTATAAGGGTTTGCATACAAATCAATATCAAAGTCCGCCTTTATACTGTTTGCGAATGCAATTTGTTCATTATCAATATGTAAGCCAGGTGTGTCCCCGTTTTCCATAATTATTACTATTGAGAAATCACATTCAAGTTGATACTTATTTTTTAGCCCATTAATTATATCTGCTTTATTTTTTAATCGTTCTAGTATCTGGTCCATTTGTATTTTGACATCAAAGGATTCTTGATAGCCTGTACTTAGTTCCCAGGATGTTTCTTTTCGATACTGACTCTTTGTTGAAATAACATTTGGATTAAGAGGTCTAACAATGACATCACCCTTTTTATAGGAATTGGTTGGTTCAATTCCCATTGCCTCGGTCACATCTTCTATTGGAAACTCATTCCCATATAAGCTGAAGTAAACCATTACTTGAGTTTTAACCAAGTTAATATTTCCCCTCTCAAAATGCACTCTTTTATTATAGAATGATTATACCATCCTACTTCAACTAAACTTCACCTTTACTTAAAAAAGCATAGGAGCTGTCTATCCGACAACTCCATCTTTCGTTAAAGCCACCCGTTACTTGATTAAGATAGATTTGCTAATCCTCATTTAGCTGATAGAAGTATGGTCCACAATATTCTTCATGAGTAAGAACATAGGTCCATGAAAAATCGGTATCAACTACATAAACATCTTCTAAAAAATCGTCAACATCTTTTATTAGGTCCTCCGCCCTTAGACTTTTGTCGTTTCCAAGCAATAATACATTTTGGTTGTCATTGTAAAAAATATAACAGCCACTTTTCTTTACCTTATTAAATGCGTCCCTTGCTTTTTGTTCTTCTAAACAGGAAAGTTTCTTATAGCTAAATACGTGCCATAAGTGCTGATGTAAATAAATTTTTCTTTTTTGGGATTTGCTAAGATTTTTGGCGAATGCTTCTTCCCACTGTTTCTGTAGTTCGTCTCTTTTTCCTACCAGTTTGGAAACAAGGATTCCTTTAGACTTTAACAATTTAATCTGTTCCATACTAACTCCTCATACTTTCTCCAAATGTTAAACAAACGCACTCTTTACTTTAGTATATTAGTTCAGAATCATACAGAGATTTTAATATGTCTTCGAAACAACAAAAATGAGAAGCTAAATAACTTCTCATTTCAGTTCATTAATTCGGCGATTTGCAGAAGGTGATGTACCGTAAACTTTTTCTTTAGGTACTTCTTATTCCCAATCCCAATATTATATTGAAGCCCATCTTTTTGAAAAATAATTCCGTATTCTAATGGGTCACTCATTCTGTATAAAACCTCAGTCCCATCATTTAAGGTGTAAAACTCATCTCGATTAGCTTTAAAAAAATTCAGAGTTGACGTTCAGCAG
>NZ_MSLS01000061.1 GCF_001940785.1 Bacillus sp. MRMR6 | reverse complement strand
GAAACATCATTTGGTTAGTAGTATGTCCAGGCGTGGAAACTGTTGGGATAATGCGGTGATAGAATCATTTCACTCTAATTTAAAGACAGAGGAATTTCAGTATTCTAAGTTTAATTCAATGACAAATTTTAACGTAGTATCGAAAATTGACGACTATATGTACCACTATAACGAGAATAGAATACAAGAAAAATTAGGCTACCTCACTCCAAAAGAATTTGGAATGATGGCAGCCTAAAATGGTGTTTTATATGTGTCTCATTTAGCTAGGTAAGTTCACTTCGATGCTTTTTATTTTTATTCTTTAGTGTGACATAGTTTCACTGCCATCATCGTGGCCGTCTTTTGTAACTTTTATGAAAGCAACAGCCCCTTTGGTTGCATGGTTAAATTGGTGTGTGACGATAGGGTAACAACCTTCTTTTGTGACGGTGAATTCAACAACTGCTCCTCCACTGGCCGGGAGCATAACCGTTAAGAACTAATTTTTCTGGTCACGTAGTGGTAACATTTTGGTCACGTACTTAAGATAATTAGTGATAATCAGAAATTAATAAATATAATTAAGTCCAGCTAAAACCTGTAATATCAAGTATTTACGAAAAGCTATGATATTTAGGAATAACTAGAAATAATACCTTCCCTCTAACTTCAAAACTGCTTGAGACCTGCGTGCCAGGTCTGGTGGGTTTGATTCCCACACAGTCCCGCCAAATTTAGATTTTCAATCAATCACTCAACTTCCAACCTCCACAGTCTTTTGTTAATTTTGAATGACACTGTGTGAGACCGAGAAGCTTAAACTGTGTGTGTTCAGAGCCTTCAAACTATTATGTTTGGAGGTTTTTTGTATGCGTAAAATTGTGAGAACGCATGGAAGAGTATTAGCCCCATCTACGCTTTATACCTTGACGGGCACACTTGCTATCCACCTATTTTTCATTATTATAAAGAAAATCTCTTTCATTTTTAAAGTTTTTCATAATACAAGTTTTTACAATTACTTTAAGTATAGGGCATCAATTTGAATTCCTCCCCAATAGCCTTTTGACTTTTCGGCAAACCAATTGATAATAAAGGTGCCAGGTGCCATCCAATATCTGGATGGTACCTGGCACCTTGTCATGAATTATAAATAGGAAGTGTTATTCTTATCGTTGTTCCTTTATTTAAAACACTATTTATCTTAATTTTCCCATTCATTGTCTCTATTGTTTTTACAACAACCATTGAACCTAATCCAGTCCCCTTTTCTTTAGTGCTGTAATAAGGTTCGCCAAAACGGTTTATTTGTTCTTTGCTCATTCCAACACCGTTATCGCTTATCTCGATAATGATATCGAATTTACTTACGAGTGTAACTAAACTAAGCTCCCCACCGTTGGGCATAGCCTCAATACTATTTTTAATCAGGTTTAAAAAACATTGCTTGAAATGTTGAATATTTCCGCGTGTAATTCCTGGCACTAACTCTTCTGATATCTTCACCGAATTCATATTGGCCAATGGTTTCGTCATTTCAATAATACTTCTTATTTCACAATCTATTAAAATAATACCTATATCTTCGGTTGCAGGTTTTGCATATGCTAAGTAATCACTAATAATTGTCTCTGCAGATTTAAGCTCTCTAACCACATGTTGAAAGTACTGTTCTCTAACTTCTTGAGAAAGGTTAGGGGCTTTTAGGAGATCAATAAACCCCTTTACAACTGTTAAAGGATTTCTAACTTCGTGGGAAATACTCGCTGCTAACTGGCTAACAACTTCCATCTTTTCTAGCTTTGCTATTTTTGACTTTATACTAATTGAGTCACTTAATAGTTCTATTATATATACAACGAAAAACATGACTACTGGAGGAAGGAAAATAAAATAAAACATATAAGCTTCAGTCACCCTAAATGAATCAGATATGATAACAGCTATAGAAGTTGTTAGTATTCCAAGACACAAAGATAACAAAACTGAGAAAATAAGCTTATTTTTTCTATTGAACATGCTAAACTTTTTTGAAAGAAGTGCCGTTATAATAAAGATCACGATATAAACAATAAGAGTTAGAGAATTGAATCCATAAATAAAAAATCTAATCGCCAACGATATTATCAACAAGGCAGCCCCGACAGGCCATCCGCCATAAAGTATTCCAATTAAAAAAGGAATTTGCCTTAAATCATGTACGCAATATTCATCAATATAAATAGGGAATTTCATACATAAAATACTTGGTAAACTCATACATGCTGTAATAAGGGTTTTTTGATAATTTTTAAGCGTTTTAAAATTATCAATTAAAACGAAGAAAACAAAAATACTTACTAAAATGTAAAACAAGTTATCTAAAACATTTTGATTAATATAAATGAAGTCCATAGTAAATATCCTTTGTCAAAATTTTTAACATATTTAATTATAAGGGATAAGTCCTATAAAAGAGAGCTTTTTTTATTTAAGTGAAAAACTTCCAAAAATGGATATTGACCTACTAGTTAAGCTTCAATGTTATGACCAAAAAATATATATTACTAGAACAAAGTTCACTGTGACGCCCCGAAAAGGCTTGTTTCATACGATTGTTCCACACACAGCATTCTAAAAAGCTTGCTGTTTTTTGTTTTTCAAATACCTTTAACTAAGTGTTAATTTTTTGACAATTTCATAATATATTCATACAATAAAATAAAAAGTTGGTTTAAACCAAAATATTAGTCTATAAGAAATAAAGTTGGTTATTAGCAGAAAGGGCACTTTCTTTTAAAGTAACAAATGAGGTGATAAAGTGTGTGTTTCTAATAACTTCATCGAGCAACAAGCTTATAATATGGCTGGAAAAATACAGAAAAATTCATTATATAAATTGGTAAGAATTGATTATTCATACGGCAAAAGTATAGGCTTTGAAAAGCAGGATGGGCAGGGGAATCATTTTTCCGAGATAACAACAAATGGAGGGGCCGTAATTACCAAGGTACTCCTCGAAGATAAGGACGGTACACTTTATTCTGTGGAACCAAATATTAATGGATTAAGATTTGCAAAAGGGGAAATCAATTATAGTAAATACAGAAAATTACAAAGAAAGAATGATTTTACTATGTTCATATGTTTCTTTGTGATTATAGGATTTTTTGGTGTATCCATGTTGCTTATGAGTAAACTCATATAGATAAAAAAGCTATTATGAGAAAAATTCCCCTGAAATGAATAAGCCTAACTTTTCAATTAAGTTATGGGAAAATACGTAGAACAGCAAACTTCTTTTAAGAGGTGCTGTTTTTTATTGAGATAAAATAAAAAAGGGTGGCACGAAAGGAAATACTATGCGAAAGAATTTAGCCATAATTGGTGCCATACCATTAAAGATTTGGATATCTGTTATTATATTATTTCTTTTTCCTTTAGCTATTTATCCACTTCTTAATTCTTCATTAGTATGACGTTTATTGTTCAAAATAATTAAATGCGGCTGTTTTCTAAAATATAAGTGGTATGCTACCGAATATAGATGCCTTACAGCTACGATACTTTACCCTGCTGTTGCATACGCCACCAGTAACGGGTTATTCCACGAGGTTTATAAACCGAAAGTGTTGTAATCACGAATCACGAGCAACACCAATAATCCTCCAATAGAGTGGACTACGAGTAAGAGTCTCGCATTTCTAAGGTCGGAACTGGACAACTTACTCTCTACTGCTACGCCTGCTATGTAGGTGATTGGCTCCAGTTGCAGTAGTAATACAATGGTTGCAATGATGGTTAACAGGAATTTCACCATGACCCAATAGTGGCGGAATAAGTCCCACTGGCAAAGTGCTTTCACTCGACTCAGCTGTTAATGCAAAGGGCCGTTTGGTACACGTAAACCAGGCAGATCCTGAAAGAATCGACCGTATCCAGATCGAGGCTATTTCTGAAATGATTGGCGGTAAAGGACAAATTGCTGTACTGAGTGCCACTTCTCAAGCCACTAACCAAAATACTTGGATCGAATGGATGAAAAAAGAACTTGAAGACCCAAAATACAAAGATATTGAACTAGTAAAAGTTGCTTATGGTGATGACCTGCGCGAGTGTTTCTGAACAGAAACTTTATTAAAATCTTATCCTGATCTTAAAGGTATTATTGCCCCTACTACTGTAGGTATTGCTGCTTCTGGTAAAGTGTTAACAGATAAAGGTTTAAAGGATAAAGTACATCTAACTGTACTTGGATTGCCAAGTGAAATGGCTGAGTATATTGAAAGCGGTGTCGGTGACTGGATGTACCTACAGGCTTTTCTTTGGGTGTTTATTTATGTTGCAGTTCCTAATCCAATAACAACTAAGCCTATTCCAAAACAAACAGATTTGCTGTACCATTTTCAGCTGTTATCAAATTGTGCAATAAAAACCATCTTCTTCAAAGAGCTCGAAAATATTGAAATAGACTGGGAATATGTAAAAAAGGGAACCAAGAGAATTTATTGATTATATAAAGGAGAGACATATTTAAATGACTATAAATATAAAAAAGTGTACCAAGGAACCAACAAGTTCTTGTGGTTTTTCAAGGTCCACACTGTTATATTTCACCTTCTTAGTACGAAACAATTAAAGCAGTGCCTACTTGGAATTATGTGTCCATCCATGAACCTAGAAAACACTCTAATCTAGATAACATACAAGTGGCATCTCTTATAAGGGGAAATCTACAATAATTAAAATAAAAGTTATTCAAATAGTGTCCAACAAGTTCTAAACTGCTTGAGACCTACGAGATGCGGTCTGGTGGGTTCGATTCCCACTCAGTCCCGCCAACAACAAAACAATTAATCATGCATTTCTATCAAAGGTATCACTTTGGCTAGGACCAAACGCATCGGTTTCCATTGTGATAACTGCATAATGAAATCTCACCTTTTCTGAAACTCCAGCACCTGAACCAGTCTGATCGAATCCTGTTACAGTTACTTCCTCAAGAATAATTGTTAATAATGTAATGCCATTTTGAGTAACAGTGAGGGTCAATGATGGAAAATGAATCCCTTCAGTTACCGCCTCAAAAAGAGGGATGGAAGCGATGTCGAGTTCCTTTTGAATAAAGAGATCTCCTGCCTCAACTCTGAAACTACCCCCACCACCTGTTGTGGTATTTGAAAAATTAATGCTATAGGAAGAAATATCAAATGATAGATCTGAATCAGAACCGTCCCTTTCAATGACTATTGACATCATGGTTGTAGGATAATTAATCCCCATCCTATACACTCTCCTTTTATTAGAATAATACAGTACACTACATGCTATGCGATGTGAACTAGCCTGGTATAGGGTGCTTGTCTATTTATTAGAAAAATTAGAAGAAACTCATCATACAGAATGATCAGATATACTTCTTCAAAACTGAAAGAATCTAAGATACAATAAGGTATTGGAAAAAATTTGTTACTGTTCTGTTATAAAAATAATAAAAAAGGGGACGGGTCAATCATGCAGGTTAGGGAGATCACAGACAATGACTACGTAGAATCAGTGAAACTATCAATGTATGCGTTTCAATACAAGATTCCGGAAGCCGATATTCCGGCTAGAAGAGATTTGATAAAAAATCATAAAGTCCTAGGAATATGGGATGATACTCTTCTAGCAGCTAAACTACATATTATTCCACTAACCATCCTTATGAACGATGTTGAATGGAAAATGGGTGGAATTGCTGGTGTTGCTACATACCCAGAGTACAGAAGAAACGGTTATGTGAAGGCACTTATTACAGATTCTTTAGAGCATATGCGAAACAACCAACAAATTGTATCGCTTTTACATCCGTTTGAAATATCTTTCTACCGTAAATATGGCTGGGAAATATTAAATGAGCAAAAGAATATAACGATTGAAAAAGGTAACTTGAAATTCCTCGAAATGCCGCAAGGGTTTATTAAAAGATATACGAAAGAAACCCATAACGAGGAGATAGAGAAGCTTTATCAGGATTATTCCATTCGACATACAGGAATGTTAAAACGCGAGACAAATTGGTGGAAAAATAATATCTATGAAGATGATTCCCAGCTTGCTGTCTATTACCATTCCGAGCACGAAGCGAAGGGCTATATGCTGTACAGTGTGAAGGATAGAAAAATGGAGGTAGAGGAGCTGGTGGCTCTTGACCATGAGGCGAGACTAGGGCTATGGAATTTTATTTGCCAGCATGACTCGATGGTTGAAACCGTGAAGATGAAACTTGCTAGTCATGATCCTTTCCCCTATTTTCTCTCTCAGCCGAAGGTGAAAACAGAAATCAACCCTTACTTCATGGCACGGGTTGTCGATGCAGAGGAATGCTTAAGGAAATTTCCATTTATACATGAAAAAGAGCCTCTATTTCTACATCTGGATGATTCCCATGCACATTGGAATAATGGGAGCTATTTACTCGGAAACGGAGAAGTAAAAGTATTTAAAGAAAAAACTGGAGGCCAGTGTGTCCATCCTCCACGAAAAGGGATCCGATTGAACATTAWCTCCCTTTCAGCGATTCTATTTKGTTATAAGCGACCTATGGAGCTTTTTGAAATGGGCTACTTGAAAGGATCAGAGACTGAGGTTCAACTTTTTGAAAAAATGGTCCCATCAATGAAATCTGCATTCTTTGATTTCTTTTAATAACTAGTAGATTTCACTTATAAGAAGGCTGTGTTAATGGATACTGTTGATTTTAGAACCTGTTGATTGGAGTGAAAGGCGCTTGACTCCTGCGGGATGTACGAGCTGAGTGAGACCCCACAGGTGCGAAGCTGTAGGAGGCTCACGGGCGAGCCCGCGGAAAGCATAGCGCCTGTAGCGTAAATCAACAGACTAGTTTAACACAGCCTATAAGAAAGAAACTTGCTGGAATTTTGCAAGTTTCTTTTTTGTAATTCGGACTTCATTTCAAGCAGAAAATACGAGGAATGATAACCATATAAAGTTGATGGTATTATAAACTACTGTATACTAAAATAAATGTATCATGCGTTTTAACCATGGAAGGGGAGTACTACATTTGAAACCGAACATCAAAACCATTCTAGCACCGATGAGTACTAAGGAGAGAATTTCGTATATTTGGGACTATTATAGGTTTCATATCATGGGGACCATTGCTGCGATCATTCTGGTAATCTTTCTAATAGGCAGTGTGGGTGAGAAAAAAGAAACTTACCTTAACCTGACAATCATGGGAACCGGGCTTAATACAAATCATATCGTTCAAATTCAAGAAGATTTAACCAACAAACTTGTAACAGACAAAGATCATGAAGAGGTCTTAGTTCAATCAATCAATTATGGCCAATCAAGCATGGACCCGGCTTCACAAGTAGGTATACAAAAGTTTACAGCAGAGGTATCTTCTGGTGATATCGATGTATTGATTGTTCAATATGAATTTTTTGAGAAGCTTTCAACACAGGAAGCTCTGATAGACCTGGATGAATTAGGGGTTAATTTTCGAGATGAAACAGTAATTAAAACAGGTGAAAATGTTTATGGAATTGACGCCTCCGATATTGAGTTGCTAAAGCCGCTTCAATTAGATGGTAATATGGTAATTTGTGTGCTTAGAAATACAAAAAATTTGGATAATATTACTCAATTTTTTACATTGATAACTGAATAAAAACCTAAAAGGGAATTCTTTGTATTGAAGAATTCTCTTTTTTTTAGAAATAAGGTTGAGTTATGAAAACTTACTGGAAATCTAAGTACGTGCTTCTTTGGTTAGTAAAGAGATCTATGAAGTAATTGAGGCTATTCTCGAAAGTTGTATTTGGTAACGTAAAAGTGAGCCACCATATTAATTGAAAACTGAGCCACTTTTGATAGACAATTAACCCTAATGACATATTAGGGGGATATCAGGAGTGATCACGTTGGACCAGAAACAGAAAATAATTAAAATGTACATGGAGGGTAAAAGTAAACGGGGTATTGCAAAAATTACAAAAAAATCCAGGAACACAGTAGCTAAGTACATTCGTGAGTTTGAGGAAAGTAAACTAGAGGATGTGCGAAAGTTACCCATACCAGAAAGTGTAATGAGTCCGCCAACTTATAAGAAAACGCCAACTTATAAGAAAA
>NZ_MSLS01000007.1 GCF_001940785.1 Bacillus sp. MRMR6 | reverse complement strand
GCTGCTTCTTTCGTTTAGCTAAACGAAAGAAGCAGCAGAACCGTCCCCACGCTCACTTAGAGATTTTCGCCGTTTGTTGCGATTACGTTTTTATACCAGTCGAAGCTTTTTTTCTTGATTCTGTTGTTTGATCCTTTTCCTTCACTATCCCTGTCTACGTAAATATAGCCGTAGCGTTTTTTCAGTTCTGCTGTGGAGGCACTGACAAGGTCAATTGGTCCCCATGAGGTATAACCCATAATTTCAACGCCATCACCAACGGCATTTTTCATTTCTTTAATATGTTCACGTAAATACTCAATTCGATAATCGTCATTGACTGTTCCATCTTCTTCTAATTGATCAACGGCGCCAAAACCATTCTCTACAATAAACAACGGCTTTTGGTAGCGGTCGTATAAAAGGTTACATACGGTTCTAAGTCCTACCGGGTCGATCTGCCACCCCCAGTCTGAAGCCTTTAAGTACGGATTTTTCACACCTTCAAATAAATTACCAGAAGTTCTCGCTGCTTCATGCTCAGGCGCGGTACTTGTAACAAAGGACATATAGTAACTAAAACCAATATAATCAACGGTATTATTTTGTAAAAGCTCCAAATCGCCATCTTCCATAGCAATGTTGATATTATTATTCTCAAAATAATTCATTATATATGTTGGATAATAACCACGTGATTGAACGTCCGAGAAGAATAATGTTTTACGATCCTGTGTTAAAGCAGCAAACATATCCTCTGGTCTTGAGCTGTAAGGATAGGTAATCATTGACGCAATCATACAACCAATCTGGGACTCAGGAATAATTTCATGACCAGCCTTAACAGCAAGAGCACTGGCCACAAATTGGTGATGTGCTGCTTGGTAAATATCCTGCTCATTCTTCTGCCCGTTTTCAAATAACAGGCCTCCGCCAGTAAATGGAGCATGTAATAGTACATTGATTTCATTAAAAGTCATCCAGTATTTTACTTTATCCTTATACCGGCTAAAAATAGTCTTAGCAAACTCTTCATAGAAATTTACCACTTGGCGATTTTTCCAGCCCCCATAGTTTTTGACAAGGCCAACTGGCATTTCATAGTGGGATATGGTAACAACAGGTTCTATATTGTATTTTTTTAATTCATCAATCATATCATCATAAAATTGTAAACCCGCTTCATTTGGCTGTTGATCGTCCCCATTAGGGAAAATACGAGTCCACGCGATTGAAAAGCGAAAAGATTTAAAGCCCATTTCAGCAAATAAAGCAATATCCTCTTTAAACTTATGGTAAAAATCAATACCTTCATGATACAAATTAAATTGTGTCATCGAAAAATCAGGTGGGCTCATAATACCATTAGGTGAAACATCTGCGGTAGATAATCCTTTGCCATCTTCCTGATAAGCACCTTCTAATTGGTTGGCAGCAACCGCCCCGCCCCATAAAAACCCGTCAGGAAATTTCCTAGTTTTATTGTTCATCTGATATCCCCCTTTATAATCTTTAATACAAAACAGCATCATTCAATTACAATCCTCTTAATAATAGTTGGTGAGAAATGTATCATAAGTACAGACAGCCCTAACCTATTTAGCTTTTACCTCTATTAAACGATCACCAGGCTTTACCGTTTTCACTGTACTTATATCCAATTGTTGGTATTGATCATGATTAGTGACAATGATAGGGGTCGATACACTATATCCCGCTCCCTCTATCCCTGCAATATCAAACTCAATCAGCAATTGTCCTTTCTCCACACGTGCTCCTTGAGAAACATGGGCCGTAAAGAATTTCCCATCTAATTCCACTGTATCCATACCGATATGAACCAATATTTCCGCACCCTTATCTGAGGTGAGGCCAATCGCATGGTTAGTTGGAAATAATGCTGATACAGTTCCAGAGACCGGAGCAAACAACTTTCCTTCAGAAGGCTCAATGGCAACTCCCTTTCCAAGTGCACCTGAAGAAAATGCCTCGTCCTTAAGTAATGACAATGATGTAACTCTCCCTTTAAATGGGCTGAAAATAACCTCACTGCTAAGTCTGACTCCAGCTTGATTTTGTCCAGCTGCTGCTGCTGGAGTATCCGACACTTGAGCTGACTCTTTTCCTTTACCGAGTCCAAATAGAAGTGTAAGGATAAAACCTACGATAAAAGCAACAACCATTCCAATAATGGCTCCCCAGAATCCTAAAGTAAGTCCTCCTGCAGGATCAATATAGGTTGGTATCCCGAAAATCCCCAGGCCGCCGACCATATAGATTTGTGATTTACAAAACCCTAGAATCGCACCACCAACCGCACCACCGATACAGCTTATAATGAAGGGTCGTTTTAATGGAAGAGTAATTCCATATATCGCTGGCTCTGTCACTCCAAAAATCCCTGAAATAAATGCCGGGACACTAAGGGTTTTCAATTTTTGCTCCTTGGTTTTTAACCAGACACCAAGCACAGCACCAATCTGTGCAAAGGATGCACCGAACATAGTTCCCAATACAGGATCTGCCCCGTGTACAGTAAGATTATTGATGGCAATCGGAACAAGTCCCCAATGTAGTCCAAATATTACAAATACTTGCCAAAAACCACCGACAAAGAAACCAGCAATCATTGGGCTGAGATTATACAGCCATAGCGTAGCTTGTCCTAAAAGAACTCCTATCCATGTAGCAATTGGTCCAATCACAAGGAACGTAATCGGTACTGTAATTAGTAATGTGAAGAAAGGGACTAGAAAAGCCTTTACGACATCTGGAATGACATTTCTTAACCATTTTTCAACTTTAGCTCCGAAAAAGGCCGCTAGAATTACTGGAATTACCGAGGAGGCATAGCTCATTAAGATAACCGGAACTCCCAAAAAAGTTATATGTACCGGCGACTGAAAAACCGTACCGGAAAATAAGGTGGTAATCGGTTCTCCTGAAGTCAGGGTGCTTAAGGTTGGGTATACCAGTGAAGCACCGATTGCCATACCAATAAAGGGACTGCCTCCAAACTTTTTAATCGCCGTATATCCGAGGAAAATTGGGAAGAAATAAAACAGACTATCACCAATCGCGTTTAGGATTTGGTATGTACCAGACGTTGGTTCTAACCAGCCTAATGCTGTAAATAAAGCATTAAAACCTTTAATCATCCCTGTAGCAGCTAGGACCCCTAGAATTGGAGTGAAAATACTAGCTATAATATCAATAAAACTTGACTTTTGTTTGTCAGCATTCTCATCATCAGCAGCGGACTGAGAATGGAAACCGCCAACATCGACAACCGCTTTGTAAACATCTGGGACATGGTTTCCAATGACTACTTGATACTGACCGCCGCTTTTTATAACAGTGACAACGCCTTCCATATTCTTGATCGCATCAGTATTTGCCTTCGTCTCATCCTTCAGTTTAAACCGTAACCGAGTAATACAATGAACAACACTATTGACATTCTCTTTCCCGCCAACATTCTTAACTATATCTCTGGCAAGCTGTTCATACTTCAAAAAAGTCCCGCCTTTCTATCTCAAATTAGATGAATTTTTTTAAATACCTTAATAGAATTTACTATTGGTTAAATATTATTCTTTGCAATTGGGAGTTCATTATGGATAAAAAGAACTACTTTCCCATCCCCCTTAGCAGAGAAAGGAAATTAGCTCTTTTACGTGTTTACATAACAATATTATATAAAACCTATATTTTTCATGGACAATTGGCCTTAGTAAACACAAGACAGGTACAGAAGCCTGATCAAAACTAAAAAAGACAGAATGTGTTTAGGCATTCTGTCTCTTTATTTCGTTATACGAAGGAAGCAGAAGAACCGTCCCCGTGCTTCAATAATAGGTCCTCTGGTTCTTTTCCGTATAGGTATAGTTTATGCATAGGTCTTGTCATGGCGACATAGAGTAGTTTGATGTCAAGTTCTTCTTCTCTGTAGGTTTCTTCTAGGGTGAGGATTAGTACGGCGTCAAATTCCAGTCCTTTGGAAAGGTAGGAAGGTAGGATGACGACGCTTCCCTTTTTCATGTCTTGTTTTTCTTCAAGTAACTGGATTGGAAGATTGCTATTTTCGAGCATTTTATATATTCTTGAGCATTCATGATCGGTTCTGCCGATAATCGCAATAGAATTCAGCTCTTCTTCTTTTAGTAAGTGTATATCATGTTCAATTATTTCTTTTACCTGCTTCAGGTTGTCAGAATCTATTTTGGTAAAACGAGGTTTATCACCGTGCCGTATGACTGGCTGTACCTTAGGCAAATCCTTTTTCATAATCGAAAGAATGTCGTTTGCCAGTTCCATAATTTCAACCGTTGTTCTGTAGCTTTTTTGTAAAGCTTGATAATTGGCATTGGGGAAGATGTCATTTACTAATGGCTCCCAGCTGTTTAATCCCCGATAGGAATGAATACCTTGGGCTAAATCTCCCACGATTGTAAACAAGTCTGTTTCAAAGCCTACCTTTAATGCAGCAAATTGAAAATAGCTATAATCCTGAGCCTCATCTATGAAAATACTCTTCATTTTATAGGCCTCTTCAATTCCCTCTAGTTTAGCCTTCATGTAGAATAACGGAGCTAAATCCTCTAATTCAAGTGCATTTTTAGCAAAAACCCTTTGGCAATACTGGCTTAATTTCCTGCATTCAATTTCAGATAGAGTAACTGTATATTTTTCCAGAAGTTCAGCTGACGTCATAAGTTCCTTATATAAGTTAAAAATATCTTTTTTTATAAAAGGTTCCATATAATTTTTAATTGCTGCCTTCGCCTCTTGCTCTACCGCACGTATCCTTTTTTCCTTTGTATCCATCAAGGAGACGACCTTTTCCCTTCTTTTATCTGCATCCAGCCTGGTACTGTAAAGAACCCGATCTAAGGCATCGTCATATTTACTGTTAATTTTGTTGAGGATAAGGGGCTTCTTTAATCTTATATCGTTGGTTAATAAGTTTTTAACTTTATCCAGTCTCTTATAAATAGGGAGATATTGAAATTCTTTTAAAAAAAGTTTCTTTATCTTTTGCCCTCTCATTAGCAACGATTTTTCAATGACGAAATCCTGTGAGGGTGCTAAAGTAGATTCAATTTCCTTCAAGTAGTTATCAATTACGTGCATAAACTCAAGCGAACCTTTATAACTAGAAACCCTTTGAATCCATTTTGACTTATCGTTCCCTTTGATGAGTGTCATTAATTTAGAATTAGGAGATAATAGTTTTACTTTTTTCCCTAAACAACTTCTCATAAATTCTGTATAAGTGGTCTGCTTAATCTTATTTACTCCTAGATCCGGCAGAACCGCTGAAATATAATCAATAAATAATCGATTGGGTGCCAAAATCATTAATTTTTCTGGGGGAAAGCGATATCCAGATGAGTATAGAAAGTAGGAAATCCGATGCAGTGCAATCGTTGTTTTTCCGCTGCCCGCAGCACCTTGAACAATAATAGGATGTTTAAGTGAAGCACGAATGACTTCATTTTGCTCATTCTGAATCGTGGCAACGATTTCTGTTAATCGGTTATCCGCTTTACCGGATAATGATTTCTGCAGCAATTCATCATGTGTGGTTAGGTCGATATCTCTGATTTCCTTTAATAAACCTTCTTCGATTTCATACTGCCGCTTTAAGGATAAATAGCCGCTTTGCGTTTCACCATATGCATCATAGGTTACGTCCCCAAGCCGTCCATCATAATAAACATTCGCAATCGGCGAGCGCCAATCAACAATAATTGGGGTCTGATTTACACGGTCAAAAAGAGAGGCTTTCCCAATATATAAGATCTCTTCCTTGGAATCTCCGCTAGTGGTGAAATTAATTCGCGAAAAGTACGGTTTTCCAATGACGCTAGCAAGCCTTTCCAACTCACTTTCCGCAAGTTCTAGATATTGAGCATTCGTGAGAAGGGTCATGTAACTTAAACTACTATCAGAAGTATCCAGGTCCGCAAAGGCTTCCTTCAAATTCTCAACAAACTGTTCCTTGTTTCCCTTCGACATTTCCAAAACGCTTTTAATATATTCCTTTGTAAACTCTAATCGTTCCACTTCAGCCTGATAATCTTTATGTACCCGAACCGATACTTGCTTTTTAGAACCCATCCTATCATCACCTCACAAAACAATGGAGCTATATTTTACCACTTGGAAAGTTTTGGTGCAATAGGGGTGCAATAGGGACGGGTCTTATCATAGTCGCATGCACACAAGAAGTTTATTGAAATGCTTTTTGCAGATTGATGAAGACAATCTTTTCAATAGAATAGCTAGACCAAAATAAAAAGGCGAAGTCCTAATGGATTTCGTCTTAAATCATCCCAAACATTTTAAATCCGATGATAACGATAGCTACGTCTGCAAAGAGGTGAACAATCCAGGAGTTGATGAAGCTATTGGAGTTTCTGTTCAGCCAATTAAATAAAAAGCCTACTGCAAAAAGACCGAATAACGCAAGAAATAAGATTTGTAACTCAAACCAAGTAGCGAAAATAGCCAAATGATAAACAGAAAACAACAAGGATGAAAATATATAGGCTGTTTTTTTCAACCCATGTTTATATAAATTCACAAAAATAAAACCTCTAAAGAAAAATTCTTCTAAGAAAGAATTACCTAGAGTTATATACAAGGCAACAAACAGAAAGATAGAGGGTGTTATGTTAGAATTTTCCTGCATTTCGTTTGCAATGGATTGGAAATCGATGAAATCTTTCAAAATCCAATATGCAATAAATATAATTGAAAAGGCAAATAAACCAAACCGAGGGATATTTTTAAATCCCTTTTGTTGGTTGACCTCAAGTTAAATAAACTTTTTTTGATGGAACTTCGAATAATAAAGAAATACAACAAAGGAATACCGACAAATAGAACAATTTTTGTTCCCGTTTTAATAAAATAGTCAACGATCAAAATTTGTTCTACCCAAAACAAAAGTAGACAGGAAAGGAATGAAACAAAAATAATGATATGATTCTTACTCAAAATATCACCCTTTCATAACAGCGAGTACCCATCAAAGGAAGCATTAGAACCGTCCCCCTGATTTATTGTTCTAGAAATGCCTTTAGTCTTTCCTTGTATTCTTCTTCGGCTACGGTGTAGGCTTCTGTGTGACCGGCCCCTGGGACGATCCACAGTTCTTTCACACTATTTGCAGCCTGCTCTATTTCGTAGGCCATGCTAGTTGGTACTAATTCATCTTTGTCTCCGTGGATGATGAATAATGGAAGTTTGTTTTTCTTTACGCTTTCGATTGTAGATGCTTCTTCAAATGTGTAGCCTGCTCGTAGTTTTGTAATGAAGCTTATAGATCTATTCTAATGGAAGTTTATCATATTATCATAGCATAATGACAAATGACTGGAATCTATTCCATTGTAAACAAAATAAAAAAGCCCCTCAGGGCCCTTTTTTTCTACAAGAGAAATATTTTAAAACCACAATCTTTTATCATAATCATATTCTGATATATCGAAACTCTCTTCCGTTTCTACTTTGGGGCTGCACTCTTCACAAGGTTCTTCTGTCTGGTTATGTTCACATTGTTCAATTAAAAGTTCCATGGTTTGTTCCCCTCCCCTAGTTCATAACTCTATTATAATGTAAACGGTTACATTTGTAATGTGTATATATTGGAAAATACAACAACGATACCTCCTAATGAAAGTATCGTCGCGGAATCTACTTTTTATTTTTTCGTAAAACCAAGATAATACCTATAGCGAATATAACCATAATAACGGCAGGAATAAATACAATCTTCCAATCAAATAATGATTCGTTATTGTCAATTTTGTTACTCTCTTCTTTTATAGGCTCCTCAATTACTGTTGGTTCATTGATTTCAGGAGTTTGTTCGACCACTTCCTGCTTCTGTACTGAGAAAGGGATTTCCCCTTCGATGATGTGGCCGTCTTCCCCTACTATATTCCATTGAATGACATATTCACCATTTTCAAGAGGTTCTGATAGTGTGCCTGTCATTTGCTTGTCTAGGGGTTCAACGCCTGCAAAAGGTACCTCTACGCCATCCTTTTGTAACGTCATTTTACTTAACGATTCAATTTTTCCACCAAAATTTAGAACAATTTCTTGTAGGTCTGCTGTTACAACTTGGCCAGATTCAGGATTCGACGAAGTTAATTCTGTATGTGCACTTACAATCGTTGGAATTACTATTAACATACAAAAAAGGACGAAAGTTAGTTTTTTCATGGTTGTATCTTATCTCCCCTTCAATCTAATATTTTCACCTTACTAATAATGAATTATTAATAATAAATTATCAACTATAAACACCTCAGCCATTACTTTCGGTGACTTATATCTGCTAGAGCACAGAGATTGGGAAGATAAAGTAGCAAGCGGACGTTGGGACCCTTTAGCCCTATGTCCGCTTTATCACAAATAATTAAAATCCTAGTTTTCGACCCATGCAACACTCAAAAAAATGTTACATTTCCAACCTGCTCACGAAGAAGTTTTGTTGATTTCACCATATTTTTTAAAGAGGCGACCGTTTCAAACTCTCTTCTAGTTTTTAAACCGCAATCTGGATTAACCCAAAACTGATTGACGTTTAAAACTTGTAAACTTTCTTGCATAATCGTCAGCATTTCGTCTATAGACGGTATACGTGGACTGTGAATGTCATAAACGCCAAGTCCTATTCCATTTCCATATGGATGTTTTTTAAGTGATTCTATTAATTCTCCATGACTGCGAGAAGTTTCAATAGAGATCACATCGGCTTCAAGTGCGCGAATAGGCTCAATAAAGTCATTAAACTCACAATAGCACATATGTGTATGAATCTGTGTTGAGTCCTTGACCTGTGAAGTAGCCAAACGGAACGATTTTACCGCCCAATCCAAGTAGTGCGGCCAATCTTCTTTTCTTAATGGCAGACCTTCACGTAAAGCGGGTTCATCGACCTGAATAATGCTGATACCCGACTCCTCAAGACATTGAATTTCCTTGCGCAACGCTAAAGCAATTTGGTAGGCTACTTTTTCTCTTGAAAGGTCGTCTCGGACAAATGACCAATTAAGGATGGTTACAGGTCCTGTCAGCATGCCCTTCACAAATTTAGCAGTCTTTTCCTGTGCTGCTTTAGTTTCTTTTACAGTCATCGGTGTATGCCATTGGACATCGCCATATATGATCGGCGGTTTTACACAGCGAGAACCGTAGGAAACCACCCATGCCCGTTCAGTAAAGGCGAAACCGTCTAGCTTTTCTCCGAAGTATTCTACCATATCCGTTCGTTCAAATTCTCCGTGGACGAGCACGTCTAATCCAATTTCTTCTTGTATACGGATCCAACGAGCTGATTCCTGCTCAAGGAAGTCAGCATACTCCTTATCAGTGATCTCTTTCTTTCGCCAAGCACTTCGTTTTCGCTTTACTTCTTCCGATTGAGGTAAGCTGCCAATTGTGGTAGTTGGTAAAATTGGTAATTTGAGTGCTTCTTGTTGAATACGTTGACGGGTTTCAAATGCTTGATTCCGTTTAAAATCATTCTCGTCTATTTTACGAAGTGACTCCCCTACTGCTGTATTATTACGCACTTGGTGTTGTTCCAACTCAATGATCGCCTGCATACTCTCGCTGATACTACTCTTGCCTTCCCAATTTGGTTTTTGTAGATAGGAGGTAATTTGCGAGATCTCTACAATTTTCTCATCCGCAAAGGACAGTGCATTCTTTAATGTTTGATCAAGTTTATGTTCTAGCCTTGTTGTAATGGGAACATGCTGTAAGCTGCAGGAGGATTGAATCCAAACATCACTTGCCTTACTAAGTTGTATAATCGCCTGAACTGTCTGTGCTTTTTCCTCTAAGTTAGCCCGCCAAATATCTCTGCCATTGATTAAACCGATTCCTAATACCTTTTCTTCCGGAAAACCAAACTGACGTAGGGACGCCATATTACGCTCAGCTCCATAAACAAAATCCAATCCGATTCCTTGAACCGGCAATTGAACGATTTCTTCGTAGCCTGATACTGCCTCAAAATAAGTTTGAAGCATGATCTTCGCTTCTGGTACTGCCTGGTTGAGCTGTCTATAGATTTCTTGAACAAGTTGGACATCCTCCTTAGAAATCGATAAAACCAGCCCAGGCTCTTCTAATTGAATCCATTCTGCTCCCGCAGCAACAAGTTCTTTAACCACTTGTATGTAAAGGGGAATTAATTTCAAAATAAATCCAGGCAGATTATTTCGGCCATACCCTTTCGTAAGTTTTAGGAAAGTGTACGGTCCAATCATGGTAGGTCTAGCAAGGATACCTAGTTCTTCCTTTGCTTCTAAAAACCACGTAAGAAGAGTATTTTGTGTCAAACGCAGCAATTGGTTTTCGTATTCTGGAACAATGTAGTGATAATTCGTGTTGAACCACTTAGTCATTTCACATGCTACTGAATTATTTGATCCTCTTGCCATAGCATAGTATGTAGAAAAATCAACTTCCTGCGATTTCCAGTTGTATCGTTTAGGGATTAAACCAAACATAACTGCTGTATCAAGGATACGATCGTAGAACGTGAAATCTCCTACTGTCACCATTTCAAGGCCCAACGATTGCTGTCGTTTTAAATTTGCCAATCGTAATTTCTTCATCTCTACTAAAAAATCCTCTTCAGAGTAGCTATTCTTCCAATAAGCCTCCAGGCATTTTTTCCATTCACGGTTTTCACCAATATATGGATATCCAATTACCGTACTTGTTACATTCATTCCAATTCCTCCTTAAGCATAAAAAAACCATTTTCCTATAGGAAAATGGTTTGGTTTATTAACATCGAGTTAAAGTGTGATTTTTTGATGCGTGATTTTCACATCATTACTATTACTCGTTTGTCGCACAGTGCTTACTTGCACTTTCCACCCCCTATTTCCACGTAGGTACTTGGTGTGTACTAAAATTGGCAGGTCTCCTGGCTCATCATCAATGCTGATTTGCACCTTCCCGTTTTCACAGTGGTATAGGCAAATCGCTCCGATTTACAGTTGCGGGACAGCGTCGGATTTTCACCGATCTTCCCTTTTAAGCCAAGCCTCAGCTTGGCACCAACTTTTACACGATATTCAATTTTGTAGTAACTATAGCATAGTTCTGAGAAATTTTGTTTAAAAATTTAGAAATATTATTTATTTTTTTACAAATAGAGGTTTGAGGTAACCAGCAACCTCTCAACTATAAAAAAAACGGACCGGGCATTTAATGGCCCCGCATCCGCTTTTTCACTAGAATTTAGAATGATAGTTATCGATTTCCCATGCATGTACAGCTGTACGGTAGCTGTCCCATTCTGCTTTCTTCATGGAAACATATTCGCTATAAACATGTTCCCCTAGTGTGTTGGCAGCAATTTCTCCTGCTTCCATTTCCTTAACTGACGCTGCTAAGCTTCCAGGCAGGCTGTCAATGCCACGGAATGCTCTTTCTTCCTCTGACATATGGAAGATGTCTTCATTAATTGGTGCTGGTGCTTCTAATCCTTTTTCGATACCGTTTAAACCAGCCGCTGCGATCACAGCAAAGGTTAAGTATGGGTTAGAAGATGGATCCGGACAGCGTAATTCCACCCTTGTCGCCAGGCCTCTTTTTGCCGGAATTCGGATAAGAGCTGAACGGTTCGAAGCAGACCAAGCGATATAACAAGGAGCTTCATAGCCAGGGACTAAACGCTTATAAGAGTTTACTAGAGGGTTTGTTACAGCCGTAAAACTCTTCACATTTTCTATTAAACCAGCAATAAATTGGTATGCCTTATCTGATAATTGTAACGAATCTTTAGGATCGAAAAATAGATTTTCATCACCCTTAAAGAATGACATATTAACATGCATCCCTGATCCATTTATTCCGAACACTGGTTTTGGCATGAAGGTCGCGTGTAAACCGAATTTTTTCGCAACGGTCTTCACCACCCACTTATATGTAGTTGCCAAGTCTGCAGCCGTAAGAACATCTGCATATTTAAAGTTAATTTCATGCTGTCCTTCTGCTACTTCATGGTGAGAGGCTTCAATTTTAAAGCCCATCGCTTTAAGAGCACGGTAGATTTCTAAGCGAACTCGCTCGCCAAGGTCATGTGGAGATGGCTCGAAATAGCCTGCTTTATCACTAAGTTCTTGGGTGGCATATCCATTATCATCTGTTTTGAAAAGGAAGAATTCCAACTCGGGGCCGACTGAAATGGTATAACCTTGATCTGCCGCACGCTCTACTGTTTTCTTTAAAACATTTCGTGTATCCCCTTCAAATAGGGTTCCATCCGGGTTCACTACAGAGCATAAGAATCGTGCTTCTGAATAGTCCCCTTCTACCGTCCACGGAAGAATCGCAAATGTGGTTAAATCTGGTTGAAGATAAAGATCAGATTTATTAATTGGTGAAAAACCTTTAATAGAAGAACCATCAAACATCATTTTACCTTCTACTACATCCTCTAATTGCTCACTCGTTACTGTAACGTGTTTAAGGATTCCTTCAATGTCTACAAATTGTAAGTGTAGAAGTTCAACACTTTTTTCTTTGATTGTTTCTTTAATTTTTTCTAAAGTTGTTAGAGCTATAGTTGCATTTGAATTTAATGTTTCTGCCACGTTACATTACCTCTCGTTCTCATGTTAGATTTAGTTACATCAATAAAATAGATTATAATTTATAAAACTATCTTTGACAATATTTTTTGTATATTTTTTTGAATATTTATAACAATTTTTTTAGTAAGCGTTTTCACTAAATAGCCGTTAAAATTAAGGTTTTTACAGTATAATGTATTTTCCCCAATTTAATAATTATACAAGTTCATAGTATAAAAACCCTATATTTTAACTAAAAAACCACTTTCCATTAGAAAGTGGCTTTTTATTATCATTCAATTAATCTTTTTAGATAATGGTATACTCCATCTTCGTCACAGCTGAACTCTGTTACAGCATGAGCAACCTCTTTAATGGCTTCAGGTGCATTTTTCATTGCTACAGCATAGCGAACAAACCGGAGCATGGGCAAATCATTATCACTATCGCCAATCGCCATCGTATCGGACTCAGACAGATCAAAGTGGTCTAACATTTGTTTTATTCCAGTTGCCTTGTTCACATTGGCTACCATTAGTTCTACATTATGTAGAGAAGATACCGAAGTTGTAAAGTTAATTTCCTGTTTTAATTCTTCAAGTTCCTGTTTCCATTGATTTATATGCACTTTTGTCCTTGCAAAAAAGTAAAACTTGGAGAATTCAGTAGAATCGATGAAATCCTTCCAAGCGATTTCTCCTTTAATCGCTTGTTTACGCGAGAGCCACTCATTTATTCCTACGCTTTCTGGCTTTGGATCCCTGATTTCATTTTCAACATAGAGTCTATCTTGTCTTAGTGTGATCCGATCCGATTCATAAGGAAACAACTCATAGTACACTTGGTTTTCCCTGGCTTTTTCAATTACTTTGTTGACAAGCTCCAAAGAAAGAGAGTGTTTGAACACTAGTTCACTTCCCACATATCCTGCCATTCCGTTCGAAGAAACGACCCCATCCACTTGAAAGCCCTCTGGCACTACTCCCTCAATTTCATCAAACGATCTGCCTGTTGCGATAAAAACATTTATTCCATTTTCTCGTAATCTATCAATGACCTCTTTTGTTGTTATACTAACTTTGTTTTGATGGTTTAAGATCGTCCCATCCATATCTAAAAAAATCGCCTTCGGTTTCCATTCCATTTTTGTTCCCCCTAAGCCAGACAAGTTGTGCTTACATACCTTATAACTGTTATTTTTAATTAGTTTAGTAAAAATGTCAAAGGATGATCTCTCCATAATTAAAAAAGCCCTTCTCAATTAAAGAGGGCTCACTACATGCTTATTGCAACAGCGTACTAAAAAATAGCTTTTAATCGAATAAATACTATCGGAGCTTCTTCATTACCGCTCGTTCTAGCCCAAAGCTCATAATCTCCAAAGTTATATACCATGTAAAAAGAATCATCGAGTTCACTCATGAAGGTGTAACTTGCCTCTCCCAACCCTGCTACCATATCTCTGTAATAAAGTTCATCCATCATAACAAGGTCAATCGCCGTAGTTGGTTCATTATTATCTACTGAATTTTCACGTTCTTCATACGGTACTCTGGCTTGGTAGTGGAACTTTGCTCCTTCATACGCTAAAAAGTAGGAACCTTCACCGTCAAGAACAATATAATTTTCTCCATATTTTTGTCTAACTTCTCCAATCAATCCCCCAACTTTAACATCAACACCCTTTAGATATCCCTTTTTAGCTAAAGTAAGAAACTCTTCATCAAAATACTTCTCTTCTTCCTCCACAATTTGAGGTTGTTCAACCGGTTCCGTTCCTGAAATCTGTTCCGGCTGTTCAACCTGTGGTGGTGCTGGCTGCTGCTCTATCTCAATCATTTCTTGATCCTCGTTAACACTTTCCCCTCTTGCCACTTCCTCAACTGCTGTTCCACAACTTGTTAATAGTAGACTTAATAAAATAATTGCTATAAATCGCATCCCTTTCACCCCCGTAATTATTTCCGTATATTATTAGACGACTGTTAGAAGTCAGAGGTTACGATATCATGCCAAATATTCTCATTCCACGTTTGGTGTTACTACTTTTTTACCCTTAAGAAATTAAATGTAAACATATTCATACAGTGTACTTTTCGGTCTTACCCTCAACTATAAAACTTTCTCAAAATGTTCAACGATTGGAAAAGGGTCATAAAAATGGTGCAGCAGTTTTTTCCACTCTTGATATTCGATTGATTCTCTAAACCCCACGGTATGGTCTTCTAATGTTTCCCACTTCACTAGTAATAAGTACTTTTCTTGTTCTTCCATACATCTCTGTAATTCGTGAGTGATATATCCCCTCATTGAAGAAATAATTCCCGATGCCTTCCGAAAAGCTTCCTCAAAATCTTCTTCCATCCCCGGCTTTACCTGCAGCATTGCAGCTTCTAGTATCATATAATCCCCCTATGGCTATCTATTGGTTTCTATACCTACTGTTTTAACAAGTAACTGGCAAATTCCTGCTTGTTTTTTAAAAGATTTATTAAAGCTTATCCCTATAAAATCTGAAATTTAATCGTATTGTTATATTGAAATATAATTTTAATAAAAATTAAGTCTCTCGTAATCTAGGAGAGTTCTTTATGTGCTACATTAAAGGTAGGATTTTGAAGAGGTGAATCACAATGAATAAAAATATAATGGTAGAAGACACACACTTAGAGGAACTTATAAAAAAAAGCAAAGAAGTTAAATGCGAGCTTGATCAGACCCCTTTTGAGGACGAGAAAAAGTTCGGCAGCCTGTTAAAAAGATTATTACTAGTTCATGAAGCGATGAATAAATTATGTCATTAAAAAGCCCAAGCCCAATTTCCATTTAAAACGGAAATTGGGCTTGTTTTTGTGCAACTGTTTATCAATCCTCACGTCAAAATGTATGAGGTGATAATAATGAAAAAAGTTAAACGTTTCATTCAGGTTGTTGTTTGTTCACTGTTAATGGCTTCCTTATTCTGTTTTGCCAATGGGTCAGCAAATGCCACGGGAAATTATATTACTGTTCAAAAAGGAGATACCTTATATAGAATCTCAAAGCAATACCATTTGACAGTTCAGGAATTAAAGGACTACAACGATTTAAAGAATGATAAAATCTATATTGGTCAAAAACTATATATTCCTAACTTAGAACAATCAAAGTCAATGTTTATTGTAAACGCCGGTTCTTTTACGAATAAGGCCAACGCTGAGAAGCGAGTTTCTCTATTGAAAAAGGAAGGAATTGACGCGATTATTGTTAAAAAGGAAATCAAGGGAAAATCTCATTATCGTGTTCAGGCAGGCGTTTATTCAAGTAAAGTTAATGCGGAAAAGCAGCAAAACACTTTAAAGAAAATGGGAATAACAGATGCATATATTTTAACTGAGAAACCGCTCCATATTAACGGAATCACAGTTGGGGCAACCTACAATCAGCTTATTCATCAATTCGGTAAACCAGGCAAAACAGAGGATCAATCCAACATTAGATTCCTTTATTACCGTAATGACGGTGCTGGAGTTCAGGTGAAATTTACTAAGGCTAATGGTTCCATTGACCAGCTGCAAGTTTACCCAGAGTTCTTAAAAACTCATTCTATTCCAAATGAAAGAAAAGAAATCCTCGATGTGTATGGATATCCGAATGATGTGAAGATTGTTAGCTGTTATGAAAGTGCTAAATGCGAACAACTCATCTATCTATTTAATCAAAATCAATTGACCGTACAAATTGATCGTGATGGCAAATCAGTCCAGTATTTGGATTTGAAAAGAGCTGAATAATAGGAAGTTGGGGCAAGTGATCAGGCTAATACCTAGCACGTTGCCCCTGTTTTTTTCTTCTCACTAGGCCTTATGTCACCATACCTCTTGCGTCTACTTTCCACACGTCCATCATTTTTCCATTTTCATGAATGACATATTCTTCAAACTGATTGACCACTGTACAAGCATGATTCGGAATAATCTGTACCTTGTCATTCAACTTTAAATCAGTTTTCCCAGAAAAAACGCCAACCCCATGTTCCTCTGATACGCGTTCAATTATTATTTCTGGATGATCAATAATCTGACCGAAGCCGCTAACGGTTTGATTGCCATGTGCCCCCCTATCTAAACAAAGTGACTTACTTCCTGTATCAAAGATGATACGGTCTTTATAAACTCCCACTACTGATGCGAGCAGTGTTAGTGCACACCTCTCTATCTTTGTTACACCTAGACCTACTTGAATACCATCGAAAAACACCGCATTACCTGGTCGGATCTCAGTTATACCGGGGATTTTCCCTGAAATTTGATAGGTCGGAGTTGAGCCCACACTTCGAACTGCAATTGGAACCCCCTCTTGTTCACATGCATTTGCACTTTCAACAATTGCTTGTGCTTCATGTAATCCGATTTTTTCAATTTCTGCCCTTGATGATGCCGCATACGATTGTCCTGCATGCGTAAAAATTCCGCCTAGCTTTAGGCGTGAATGGGTCATGATCTCTTTTGCTAATTGTACTGCCTCCCTCCCTGGTTCAACCCCACACCGATTTAAACCTGAATTAACTTTGATCCATACCTCTAATGTGAAAGGAGTTTGTTCTAATTCCTCTTGAAGATACGCTAACGATAAAGTGTTGTCGACGGATACTTTAAGGTCGATCCCCTGCTGCAAGAGCTTAACTATTCTCTGTATCTTGGAGGGACTTGAAATGGGATAAGCAACCAAAATATCCTTGATTCCCCCGGCGGCCATCAATTCGGCTTCACTTAGTTTAGCCGTTGTCACCCCACCCGCTCCCGCCTCTATCTGTAACTGTGCAATTTTCAAGGATTTATGGGTTTTGATATGTGGGCGATAGGAAACCCCTTGCTTTTTAGCAAAAACAGCCATTTCATTTATGTTTTTTATTAGTTTTTGATAATCTAGAAGCAGTGTTGGAGTGTCTAATGTAGTAAAATGTAGCATTTAATAACACCTTCTTAAATTTTTATGATTTCTTTTTATTATTCTATTTTTAGAAATAAAAACCTTTAGTATGGTGACATTTTTTTGTAATGCACCGTCTAAAACAAATGAGCTTGTTTGTGTTGTTGTACCTTGCGATTTAATAGGATTAGAAAAGCGGAATACTGGTTTTATAAATCAAAAATACAATATATAATAAAAATGGAAATTTTTAAACAAGGTAGATTATCGAACAGGGGCGAAATGGATGTTAACAGAAAAAGAGCTATTTGAAATAAAAACACTTCAGGAAATTTGTGAAAAAGATGGCGGATTTGATTTGAAGCTGAACTTTGATATGCTTAAAAATCGAACTAAAAATCAAAAGGAAGACTTTTTCCATTATGAAGACGACCAGTTGGTAGGCTTTCTAGGCACCTATTCATTCGGAAATAAAGTGGAAATCTGCGGAATGGTTCATCCAGATTATCGAAGAAAAGGTATTTTTACTAAATTGTTAGAATTAGGACTTGAGGCATCAAGTAATAACGAAATAGAGACAATCTTATTAAATGCACCAACAGAATCACAAACAGCAAAGGAATTTTTGAAGAATTTGCCTTGTACCTATTCGATTGCAGAATATCAAATGAAATGGCACTCAATGGAATTACACGAGGATTCTTCTGTTTCTATTAGACTTTCTGAGTCAGCTGAAGACTGGGAAGCGTTAATTGAACTAGAAGTGTTAGGCTTTGGATTGACTGAAAATGAAGCACGGGAGATGAATAAGAATATTAAGGATAGCGGCGGTGACCAAAACATCATCATTGAAGCAGAAGGCAAAACGGTTGGAAAAATGCGTGTTTCTGATTCTAATGGAGAAGCATGGATTTACGGATTCACCATTTTTCCTGAACTCCGAGGGAAAGGAATTGGAAGAAAAGCATTATCAAAGGTAGTGATGATGGAGAACGAAAAAGGATTGCCGATTTTCCTTGAAGTAGAGGCCAGAAATGCTCATGCACTAGGGCTCTATGAATCTTGTGGCTTCCGGACGTACCACTCCCAGGATTATTATTTATATCAAAAATAGTTCTTAAATAGCCTGGACCGTTGGCATCCCTTCGGCCCAGCTTTTTTCAATGGCCAGCAGCTGGCACCTATCAACTACGACTTAAACATTTTACCAGGATTTAAGATTCCTTTTGGATCAAATTGTTCTTTGATCATCTTCATTAAATGGATGGAGGTGGAATGTTCTTTATACAAAGAGTCTATCTTTCCTAAGCCTATTCCATGTTCACCGGTTGCAGTACCGCCGCAGTTAATGGCATATTCAACAATTTCTTGATTGACCGATTGTACCTTCTCAAACTCGATATGATCGTCAGGATCTACCATAATCAGAGCGTGAAAATTCCCATCTCCCACATGCCCCACAATCCCTCCAACGATTTCATAGCTTTTAAGTAAGGAGCTGGCGTGAGCAATTGCCTCTGGCAGCTTTGACAATGGTACACACACATCTGTACTCATATTCCTTTTTCCAGGATAGCCTTGTTTAAAGGCATAGGCCAAGGAGTGTCGAGCTTCCCATAATTGAGCTTTTTTAATAGAGTCCGTTTCATATTCAAAAAAGGTGCACCCCTCGGACTCCGCTATTTCTTTAGCAAAAGCTGCATCCGCTTTAATTCCTAATTCATTACCATGGAACTCGATAAATAATGTCGGCTGCTCTGGATACTTGGTTTTGTTATGAATATTTACTTGTTTCATAGATTGTTCATCCACTAGTTCCACACGTGCAATCGGAATTCCGGAGGTTACCATCATATTTGCCGCATTGACTGCCCTTTCAACAGAAGAGAATACAGCCTTACAGGCCATTGTTGCTTCAGGAATGCCGAATACCTTTAAGGTTATTTCAGTAAATACACCTAATGTCCCTTCCGAACCAACAAACAACGGTGTTAAATTATAACCTGATGATGATTTCGCTGCTAATCCTCCAGTGTTTACAATTTCCCCGTTCGCTAAAACGACCTCTAGACCTCTGACAACATCCTTCATAGCCCCATACTTTACGGTTGTTGTCCCGCTTGCATTTGTACTGGTCATCCCGCCAATGGTAGCATCGGCCCCAGGGTCTACCGGAAAAAACAGCCCATACTTTTTGAGTGCCACATTCAATTGTTTTCGTGTAATGCCTGGTTGTACTTTCACAAGAAGGTCAGTTTCTCTGATTTCTATGATGTTATTCATAAATTGGAAATCCATCGATATCCCGCCAGAAACAGGGATTGGGTGCCCTTCAAGGCTCGAACCAGCTCCAAAAGGGGTAACAGGAATTTGATATTGATGTGCTAGTTTCATTATTTCTGATATTTCTAGTTTGTTTTTTGGAAACACCACGATATCAGGGTTCACCGGTCGGTGGTAGGATTCATCCTTGCTGTGATGCTCTAAGATGGTCGGATTATCACTTACTTGATCGGCCGG
The DNA here is from genome assembly GCF_001940785.1 of Bacillus sp. MRMR6. Classification (GTDB taxonomy): domain Bacteria; phylum Bacillota; class Bacilli; order Bacillales; family Cytobacillaceae; genus Neobacillus. The sequence continues at coordinate 166,662 of NZ_MSLS01000007.1, read as the reverse complement.
CAAAATATGTCTCAAAGCTTGTTTCCATCCCATTCTTCTCGCTCCCTCATTTTCTGAAATTTATAGTTTTTACAAAAGGTGACGTAGGAAGACCCCCTCATCACCGATCTTTCTTTTCACACTAGTTATTATGCCATGACTTCCCATTTTCTACTATTCGCTACTTCTAATAGGCGAGGCTCTGGTTTAACGGCTACTGGATTTCCTACTAATTCAAGAACATTCAGGTCAGAAAAACTGTCTCCATAAGCAAAACTATTTTCCCAATCAACATTCTTATCTGATAAATGTGCATGGACAAATTCTCTTTTTCTTTCACCATATATATAGGTAATAGGTGTAACAACTTTATCCATCTTGATAGGAATACTGCTTCCAATAATACAATCGAAGTTAATTTTTTCCGTTACCGAGTATAGAAGCGGCTCAAAAGCACCTGAAACTAGCATGGTATAATAGCCATCATTCTTATGTTGTTCAAGTCTATGTAAAACAGGTTCACTAAGTTTTTCACTCATGATGCTTGCGATCTGAGAAAAGAACTCCTCTAATTCACCCTCTGGGGCAGAATTAAAAGCTGAAATATAGCTCTGCATCGTGTATTCTCTCATCTTTAATTCAGGATAAAGTTTACACTTATATGCAAGGTAAACAGGTAAAATCTTTCTAAAGAAATATTTATATTTCCGGTTATGAATAGGATGATTTTTTAAGTGATCCATCAAAAGAGGAAACGTCTCCTCGGGAAATAAAGTACGGTCAAAATCAAAAATAGCAACCTTCATCAAATCATCCTTTTCTCAGTGCCTGGCACGCCCGATTTTTTCTTGTTTAACAATTGTTCCATAGTTCCTCCGTCTTATCATTGAAACGCACTGTATCATTTAATTATCCAAATTTTTGAACTATAAAGCAAGTTGGATGTAACCTAAATTAATAAGTTGCAACAATATTGCCACAATTTGTTTACTCTTTTGAATATTTCGAATGATATAATATTGGCGGGACCTTATGGTGGAGAAGAGACATTTTGTTTACTTCTTTTGTACTTCAAACCTCTTTTCCTTGCACATCCTTAATTTCGTGTTTAGGAGGAAATCAAATGAAGTGTAAAAGCTGTAATGGAGTTGGTATTCAAAAATGCAGTAAGTGCTCTGGAACAGGTTTTGATTATGGGATCCATAAATGTGAACAGTGTTCCGGTGAAGGCAGTATACCATGTATTACTTGTAAAGGTACAGGTAAGGTGAAACTAATTAGTTTGAAGTCTAGTTAATTGAATAAGGCTTAATGGAGTTATTTTTAGATATTGAACATGAGCCTATCGGGCTTATGTTTTTTTATTTGACAGGAAAATTTTCATATCAAGGTATCACCTTCCTCTGATAGAGCAAAATATATGAGTCAACTTATCATATTGGAGGAAGAATGCCATGAAAAAAATAGTTTTCACTTTATTTGTAGTTCTCTTAGTAGTCTCAAGTTCTTTCATCATGCCTTTAACAGCAAACAAAGCATCAGCGGCACCAATTATTCAGCCTGGTCAAACAGCTGAACAAATTGCCGACGGGATTATTAAAACAGGGCTAAATTTGCGAGGGAAGGCAACTTATAGCAGAACAGAGTACAAAACAACGTATCCTTATAAGTTTTCATGTGCAACGTTTATTGATTATATTTTTAAACAAAATGGCGTTGATTTAGCAACGTATAATGAGGATTATATGTTAAAGCTTGGCTGGCCGGTTGGGAAGGACCAGATGCAAAAAGGGGATTTGTTTTATTTTGACGTGATTAAAACAGATAGCAATCCTGCTGACCATGTTGGTGTTTACATGGGGAACAATAAGCTGCTGCATATGGCGGATCCCCAGCAGAATATTATCATTTCTGATATGACCGCAAAGCCCTATTACACAGAAAACTTTGTTGGTGCAAGACGCGTAATACCAAACTATTTGCCGTCCAATCCACCAACAAGGGCGGATAAAATCATCAATTTAGCTTACACCAAGATGGGCAATGTTTGGATCAGCAGTACCGTAAATGATCCGGCAAAATCCACTTTTACCCATGCCGGTTTTATCAATTATATCTTTAGTCAAAATGGAATTACTCTTGGTACCCCTTATGTAAGTCAGCTTGCTAAAAAGGGTACCTTTGTCGCAAAAGGAAACCTTCAAAAGGGAGATCTCGTTTTTTACTCCACAAGAATCGGTGGTCCTCCAACCATTGTCGCGGTGTATGCAGGTAACTACCGAATTCTCCATACAGACCCGACTAAGGGAATCGTTTCAAGACTCGTTATGCTACCATGGTACAGCACGCATTACTATACAGCTCGTAGAGTTATGTAAGATAAACAGACCAAATCTTTTCTCGATTTGGTCTGTTTGTAGGTATAGGGACATTGTCTCTTATTCGAACATGAAGATATGTAAAGCTAAAAATTAAGCCCATTACATATAAAAACACTAAAAAACAAGCTGGAAGTAAGTGAATAAAATCGGTGTAACCAATATGAAAATGTGTGCCGATTCCTGCAAAGAATCCTGAAAGACCAATCTGGCATTGTTCTACTTCTTTTGGCCAATGTATTTATTAGGAATGTAAAATAGTTTCATCTTCATCTGAACCGTTTCAGTTATCATTATCACAAACATCATTAAAAAAAATCAACCACTTAGCCTGAAGCAATTATACTTATTTACAAACACAATACATTCATAAATCTTTCGGAATTTATTACTATGTTCTCCAAGACCGTGGTATATAATGACTCTATTGAAATATTAGAAAACTATAATAATATTCTACATTCGTGATTTTATGATTTAGGGGGATCTTGATGAACAGTCATCATAAAGAGCACTCAGTAGAAATAGACGATCTACATACGAAAATCTCTGAACTTGAAGAAAGAAATCAATTACTTACCAAACAGCTGCAGGTGACCGAATCATTATATTTAAACGTTTTAGATGCTCTACCCATTAATATTTTCCTTGAGGATCGTGATGGCCGTACCATCTTTGCCAATAAACATGCGTGCGAATCAAATGGAATTAGTTTAGAAGAACTGTTGGGGAAGACGGTCTTTGACTTTTTCCCTCCAGCTATCGCAGCACAAAACAGAACTTTTGATCTTGAAGTTTGGGATCAGAAAAAGTTAATTACTAGAGAGGCTATTGCTGGATTTAAAGGAAAGGAACACCATATGTTTACCGGAAAAACAATTATACAGACCAATGATTCAAGCGAAGAGTACTTGTTAGGATTCGGGTTAGATATCACAGATCGCATAAATACGGAGAAGCTATTAAGAGAAAGCGAAGAAAAGTTTAGAAGCGTGATTGAGCAGGCAGCTGATAGTTATTTCCTGATTGGGACAGACAACATGCTTAAAGATTGTAATCCGACTGCATGTGAAGTTCTCAACTATTCAAAAAATGAACTCCTATTGACAAAACCCAGCATGATTTTTACCCATCTTCCTGAAAAACTTCAACTATTAAGGAAAGATACAATGAATAATTCTTCTTTAAATTTTGAGGACCAAATAATGGGGAAGAATAATTCCGTTATTCCAGTTGATATCAATGGTGGATCCCTTTTCCATTTATGATCAAAAATTTACGATTTCAGCCAGTATTGGGATCAGTCTATATCCGCAAGATGGACAGGACCTCCATACATTGATTAAGAATGCCGATTTAGCTATGTACGATTCAAAAGAAAAGGGCCGAAATTGTTATAACCAGTTTAAGCCACGAATGAAAAATCAACTCATGGAGACAATGGTTAAGCTCACTAACATGACTGTTTGAAGACTAGAAAGGTCTATCACACCTAAGTGATAGACCGATTTCAATTATTCTACTTCTTTATAAATATTCACTTCAATACCTTCACGTAATTTTCTTAGCTCTGGAACGATTCTTTCCACATGTTCACTAGTACCATGTTGCTTTAGTGCCTCTTCATCCACCCATTCCTCAAGCATGGTGACGATAGTGGGATCGTTAATTTCTTGATGGAGAGCGTACGCTATACAGCCTTTTTCCTTTCTAGATTCTGCTACAAGCTCTCTTGCTAGTTTCAAGTATTCTTCAATCTTTACACCTGTTTTTAACTTTCCTTTCGCCACTACTTTTATCATCTTTTTAGCTCCTTTCCTTCCATTGATCATAGATATAGTTTGAGATTATATCATTTAATACCTTTTTATTTTGCTTTTTTAGCCACTCTACCTGGTCGATGGGCAGTTTTAATTTTAAATTGACTTCTTCTATAGGCATTTCCACTTTTCTTATATCTCCTAGCGTTATGCCTGCCTCTATGTTCGGAAACCAGGAGCTGTTTTCGTCTACCCGATCGAGGCCATCATATTCTAACGGATCCACTTGTTCACTTATGAAATTAAGCTGTGGCAAGCCGCCTGGAAGGACTTTTACGCTCATAAAGGAACTGAGGATTCTTCCATCTTCTAGTTCAATTTCAGTAATAACCATTTCTTCTTTTTTATACTTTTTTATAGCTATCTCACTTACGATCACATCTAGTTCAAGTGCATAACCTGTACTAGATTCAAAGAGATAAAGGGCACTATTGAAAATATGGATATCCTCACCATCGATTTTGACTGATCTTACTCCAACCATAACCCGTCCTCCATTATATCGTGAAACTATCATTATAATTTTATACTAAGTTATGATGTTTTTTCAAAAAAATTTATTAATTTCAAAGCCTGTATAATAAAAAAGATWCTCTACTCTAGTAGAGAACCAACTAACCAGTCGAAAAAGACCTCACTAGAGTGTCTTCGTTTCCAATCGGAACCCTTCTACGACTACCTCTTCGTCTACCTCTAACAATAGGCAGCGTTTTCCTTCATATGTTATATATTTTACATTTTTCATATCCTTCGGGTTGATGGTCACTTCCGCTAATTTCGTACTGATTTTTATCGATTTCGGAACTAAACTCGTTGCATTGAATTCATGTTTTTCGTCCGCTACAACACTTTTGAAGGCATGCTCTACTTTGGCTGTATTTACATTTTCGACTCCGCTTACCGTTAAGATGCGTTCAATATCACGAAAATCAAGTGTAGGGGCATCACTTTCTTCATTTTCAACACTCTCTTGAACCACTCGATCGATTTCCTCATACACATTTGCAAAAACCTTAGTATCCACTTCATCTCCCATCACTTCTTTTAAGATCAAGTCGAAGCTATCCTTATTTTCCTGAGCAGTCATGATGTCCTCACAATTTAGAACCTCTTCAATAAAGGCATAATCTGGCTGGTTTGCTTTACCTGAATAATAGAGAATATGGTTTACATCGGCTGCATTGTCATTAAATGCAGGGAACAGGAACCCTGATAATGGAGATTCTAAATTAATGATAGGGTCCACTACATGATAGGACTTGAATTCTTTTTCAATATAATCGAACATCAAGGATTTTTTCGGCTGATCCGTTTTATTTAGGCTGCAAAGGATGAACTCGTTGGAATAGACCTCATCATCCCCGCCCTGTTCAGATTCTAGACTCCGTTTCTTCGTAACCTTTCGATATTCTCCCCGAATAAACGTAACCACTGTGTCAAATTCATAAGAAGCATGCGCAAACATTTTTTCAACAATCTGCAGCATGTTTTCTCTCCAGTCCTCCGTTAACGCCTCTTGTAATCCTTCAAAGAGGATGGATTGTGTATTGTACTCGACATCTCGTTTGAACTTCAATTCAAATAGCTTAGCACCAAGATTACCCGTCAACACCTTTTTAAAGTTTGCTAGGAACAATTCTTGTGTTTCGATATCCAATAATTGGAAGGGTTGGCTGACTTGGTGATAAATCTCCCCGGATTCTTTTTTAACATAAACATTATAGATTTCTTTTAATTGCATTAAATGATTATCCAATTTGAATTGCTTTCGAATATTGGCGATATCTTTTTTATTCATTCGTCTCAACTCCCATCCCTGATTATACTGTTCAAACAACAAAATAGTAATACTTGATATATTTATATTTTTAATAGCACATTCCTATTTGGTCAACAAAATAGTGCATTAACCGATGGCATGCATTTATTACCGTAAAACCCGTTATACCTTTAGGAAGCAACATTTCCTACTACCACCACTTTCAATCAGTATCTTTATGATGAGAAATGAATGTACTATTTTTATCAACACGAGTATAGATGGAGCGACCAAGATATAGCGGGATAGAAAGTTTTTCAAAATTAGGCAGGCCATCTTCATGGAATTTATGATTATCTCGATAGAATTGTACAATGTTTCCGACAAACAAATCATGATCTCCATATGTATTCACATCTATCACTTCGCATTCGTAAGCGATATACGCATCATGCAAAATAGGTGAGTTTGTAGCAATTCCCCTATCAAAACCCATTTTACCAAGTTCAAACTTATTAACCTCGGCACCAGAAACCACACCTGATTGTTGTATAAAGCTCGATTTTTCAAACGGAAGGAAATTAATGGCGAATTTACCTGCTTCCTTAATCAATTGATAAGTAAACCTTTCCCGTCCTATAGCTACACCATACATAGGCGGCTCATAGGATATGTAGGTATGCCAGCCTGCAGCCATTATATTATCTGTCCCGTTGTGCGAAACAGTTACAAGTGCAACCATACCAGGGTAGCTATGCATCACCTGTTTTTTTATCGATTTAATCATCTAGTTAGCTCCTCCGTCGTTTTCTTATGATATTTTACAAATAAAAAGCACATCTCATTCTATAAGAAGTGCCCTATCCTTTCTAAATTGTTAGTTTACTGAGAGTTTCTTCGGAATAAATATTCAATATATTCATAGTCAATTGAATGGTTCTTATCTTTGTAGAAGAAACCTTTGTATCTAATCGTTTCAGGTGAATTTATAATCAGTTCCTTGATCACTTTTCCTTTATGATTGTAAATCGCTGTACTAAAACTAAAGCCCATATATCCAACAGATGGTTTTCCTTTTTGAAATGTAACTTTGTTTAAGTTATTGATCATATGTTGAATGTCCGATTGATGGGTAATTTCCATGTCATAGCCGGTGTTTCCATCAAACACAGTTATCTTTGAAACTTCTGAAGGATGGATGTTCACCACTTGATGTGGTATATAGGTGAGTCCAAACCCCAAGATGATCAAAAACGGGATTGCGATCAGCATTATCTTAAACCTTCTAATAAATCTGCTTCGGAGAATCCAAATTGTGAATAGTATAATTGTGATCAACAAAAAAAAGACAACTATGAAAACTGTACGATCCATATCTCCCCTACCTTTAAGTGTAGAATTTGTAAATTTAATTAATTGTAGTTTCATTTACAACTTTAACATCATTTTCCTAATAATAGGTAAATAAAAACGTTTCTTCAAAGGAAGAAACGCTTGTATCTACTTTATTCACTATGCGTACTTTATACCTGCTTGTCTTATATTATTTATGTCAGCAGATCCACAAGGTGTCACCGCATATGTCATTTCACACTTTGGACAATTCATTATAACTGTCTCTAATGTAAAGGTTTCTCCACATCCACATGTAATTTCGTGCGCAACTGTTGGTGCGAAGTTTTCCTTCCCTTTGCTTTTAATATGATTAACGATATCTTTACCATCTCTTATATTTACTGAACAACCGCAGCTCATCATTAACCTCCCATATGTATGAATAAATGTAGAATAGCACATATATATATAAATCGCTGTGTCAAAAATGAAACAAATACTGTGGTTCACAGTATTTGTCATAAAACATTAACTAAATCAAAAATACACCCCAAATGGAGAAACTCTGACTTTGAAGTGCTTTTGTCTTATTTACTCCATGCTTTCAGAGTTTGAATCGGCTTTCATTTTTTTTTCACAATTTTTATGCATGTTTTTAAGTTCTTTTTCGCTTAACTCAGGATGCTTCTCTGCCATCATGGACAGCATTTCTTTAAAATCTCGAACCTTACAAGAAATCTCTTCACTAGCTGCCACGCTCCCGTACCAGCACCGAATAATAAAGCAAGAGTAAAAACACTAGTTACAATCTTCTTCATTTATACTACAACTAGATTGTATAATTTCAATATAAAGATACGATGTAGGAACAGTGGCAAAAAAGGGACATAAAAAAGCAATAAAAAATTTATCATTTTTACGCAAATGGGTTTAATGTTATACTTTAGTTATCTTCTCGTTTGTATTTGCTGAACACATAGATAGCTCTAAAATAATGAATACTAAAAACTAAACAATTATTGTCTTTTTACATAATATAAGTTCAATAAACTACCTATTAGAGAAGGATGATTTTTACATAAGTGAGGAATTTACATGCATATTAGAAAAAGCTTACCGAACATTGTTACTCTGGGTAATATTTACTGTGGTTTTTTATCGATTGGATATGCGGCAAGCGGGCAGTTTCGGAATGCTGCGATCTTGATTATAATCGGAATGATGCTTGACGCAATGGATGGACGGCTTGCCAGGATGCTGAATGTGGAGAGTGCTCTAGGTAAAGAACTAGACTCATTAGCCGATATTGTTACCTTTGGAGTTGCACCTTCTTTCTTAATTTACTACACCATTTTTATCAATCATGGTATGTTAGGTTTTGCAGTGGCTGGACTTTTCCCGCTATTTGGTGCATATCGATTAGCTCGGTTTAATGTTAGTTCAAATAAGTCCTCTTCACATTATTTTGTTGGTGTGCCGATTACAGCGGCAGGAGGAATTTTAGCTTTACTAACATTATTTAACACTCGAATACCTAGCATCGTGATCACCGTAATTTTTACCGGACTTTGTTTTCTAATGGTCAGCAGAATTAAGATACCCAGTCTTAAAAATGTCCCGCTCCCGAAGTATGGAACGATTGTCACGATCTTTTTAGGTGCGTTGTTATTTTTAGTCTATAAAGAATCTTTCGGTAGAACTCCTTACCTGATTTATATCGCAACACCAATCTATATCGCTTATTTGGCTTATCGATTTGTAAAGGTTAAACGGCCAAACAAAAATATTGAAAAAGAATAGCTTGGCATCTGCCAAGCTATCTTTTTTAATTTCCAAACCTTTATCATGTTCTTTTTTTCTGATGGAATCTTATCATTTATTTAGAAAATTCACTTCTAAGCAAATAAACTACCTCGTAGTTCTTTAGCTCATCAATATGGCGAGGCATATCTACATGAAAATCACTAGATAATGTGCTTACGGTGGGGCCAGCTTTTGAAAAACAAATACTAGCTAAAACCATCTGATTTGTTATCACCATGGTCTGTAAAAAAGGATTAGCACCCCAAACAACTGCTGATTGTTGTTCTTTCATTTCTTCTGGACTCCACCCGGTACCTGTACTTCCATCGCTATTTATGCTTAATGTGAATAAGGAATTATTATTTCCTTCCGTCTTTTTAGATGTTGTAAAAAGAAGTGTGCCCTCGTTTTTAATTTCAGTTGAAATTCGGTTAATCTCCCCCACCAAATTCCCAGACTCATATTTTTCAACCCATAATGTTACCTTTTTATACGTTTTATCTGTTTTAAAATCAAATAAAAAATAATATTCCGAAGTTGTCGATAGGATTACCTTTTCTCTTTCGGTTAATTTAGCTTCAGTTACTGTATTATTCTTATAGGCATCTTGTCCACAAGCACTCAATGTAAAAATAAACAGCAACACCATTACGAAAAATAAACCCTTTCTAATCATTCCCCCCTTAAACCTCCCTTTTATGTAAAATAATACCACAAAGAACATAAATGAAGCGGGTTATGGGAAAACAAAATATGTAAACATTTAATTGTTCAGCTACTCTAGCTTGTTTTATTAGATTGTTAAAATGGGGGAATTCTTAATGGATTTTTTTATTACCATCTTTTGGATTATTTCGCGAAATTTTTGGAGATACATTTTTTTTGAATATTTCTTTTTAGCTATGGTATAAACGGTCTTTTCTCAAAATACCTTCGACTTCAAATCCAAATTTTTTGTAAAGAACAATAGCTTTTTCATTTGTTTCAAGAACGGCCAGTTTATCTTCATGATATCATTAGAGTCTGCCCATTCAACCGTCTGTTCTAAAAGGTTCCGGCCAATACTATAACCCCAAAACTCTTTTAAAATACAGACTCCAAATTCTACTCTATGAAATAATCTTCTCAACTTGCTTCCTTCACATCTTGAAAAACCTATAATTTCACCCCCTACCTCAGCGACTAAGAAGATATTGCGATTACTATCTGTATCTTCTTTTATGATTTGTTTAAATCCCAATTCATCTATGTAACCTTCTCCTTGCTCCCGATCAAGATTTTCTGTTTCTCCATCAATAATCAATCTTACTTTAGATAAAGCTCCTGCATCTTCCTCTTCAGCAGACCTGACAATATATCGAAACCCATTAACTACCTATTCTTTTTGTTGTAACTTCATCTATTAAATTCCCCAATCACTTATTTATTATGGTTTAGTTCTCCAGTAGACCAACGCTACCGAAAAAGGGAATAACCTTTAACACAGTCAAGAAAAGAACCTTCGATCCATTACTGGACCAAAGGTTCTGTTTCAATTATTTACTCAATTGCTTATATTCATCTTCAATCACTAAACTTTCAAATTTCCTAGTTCGTAAAGAAGGAACAATAGCCTCCTCTTTTTCACTTAGACCCAGCGTTTCTGTTGTTGAAGTATGAATTTCTCGCAGCAACTTTGGGTTATCCATTAGTGACATTTCATAAGAAGGAATCATTTCTCTTATTTTCGGTTCCCACTCTTTTATTTGCTCAGGGAAGCATTTAGTAATTACCTCAAGCATAACGTGAACCGCAGTAGATGCACCCGGGGATGCGCCTAATAATGCTGCGATCGTTCCGTCAGAATCGGTAATGACTTCTGTGCCAAATTGAAGTGTTCCTTTGCCAGCATCAGTATCTTTAATCACCTGTACTCTTTGACCCGCTACGACAAAATCCCAATCCTCAGCAACAGCATTCGGTATAAATTCACGAAGCTCCTCCATACGCTGCTCTTTCGAGAGCATTACTTGTTGGATCAAGTATTTCGTTAATGACATCTCTTTTGCACCTGCCGCAAGCATCGTTAAGAGATTGTTCGGTTTTACGGATGTAACTAAGTCGAGCATGGAACCGGTTTTTAAGAACTTTGGTGAAAAGCCAGCAAATGGTCCAAATAGTAGAGACTTTTTGTTGTCAATAAATCTTGTATCCAAGTGAGGCACTGACATTGGCGGAGCACCAACCTTTGCCTTACCGTACACTTTGGCATGATGCTGTGATACAACATCTGGATTGTTACACACCATAAATATACCGCTTACCGGGAATCCTCCAATGTGTTTCCCTTCTGGAATGCCGGATTTTTGCAACAAATGAAGGCTGCCTCCACCGCCTCCGATAAAGACGAATTTTGCAGTATGATGTTTAACCGTACCACTGAAAAGGTTTTTGACCTTCACTTCCCACAATCCATCGCTTGTGCGCTTTATATCACTAACACTGTGATTATATTTAACAGGAACATTTTTACTCTCTAAATGATTAAATAACATACGCGTTAATGCACCAAAGTTAACATCCGTCCCAGAGTCAATTTTTGTTGCCGCTATAGGTTCTTTTAATGTGCGTCCCTCCATGACTAGCGGAATCCAGTCCGTCAGTTTATCATGGTCTTCCGTATACTCCATCCCATGAAAAAGAGGATTGTTTGACAGCGCTTTAAAACGTTTCTTTAAAAACTCTACATTTTGATCCCCTTCTACTAAACTCATATGAGGCAGAGGTCTGATAAATTCCTCCGGGTTATGTATCAAGTTGTTGTTTACTAGATAAGACCAAAACTGCATAGAAACCTGAAACTGCTCATTAATATTTATCGCTTTACTTATATCTACAGATCCATCCGGTTGTTCGACCGTGTAGTTTAGCTCGCACAGTGCCGCATGCCCAGTTCCAGCATTATTCCATTCGTTAGAGCTTTCCTCACCTGCATTTGAAAGCTTCTCAAAAACGGTAATATCCCACTCCGGCACTAACTCTTTCAAGATCGTCCCTAATGTTGCACTCATGATTCCTGCGCCAATTAAAATAACGTCTGTTTTAGTTTCCAAGTTGCTCATTTCAACCAACCTTTTCCCCTGAAATTTAGCAGATAAGATGTTTTCATCAAACCACACTTAGGTGCAATCTGAATACACACCTCTTCCCTTTTTCATTATAACCATATCGAGCGTATTAATATTATATATAGGAAAATTTTTTCTACTATTATCTGATAATTATAAGTTATTTAAATTATGATAACAAGTGAGAAGTCCTTCCACTAGGTAATATGAATCCTTCTTATACTTTTATCAACTAATATTCCTTTTGCTTTATTCGATTATTTATACAAAATCTCCTCTATTAATTCAACTGAATTTCACCAAATTTCCACATGAACAAAAGGCATAGAGATTCCTCCCTATGCCTTCATTTAATCGTAAATCGTTATGACAAAGTTTCGACTAACTCTTTTCCAACTACTCTATTCGTTACAATTGATTCAAGGACAAATGCTTTCTCAAAGCCATCTTTGATGGCATTGGTTATCGAACCAGGATTAATTGCGTCTCCAATGACAAATACATTTTCAATATATTTCCGATAAGTATCCTCTATAGGATTGAAAGATTTTGTTCCCATCGAGAACACTAGGTGGTCTACCTCTAGTTTCTGCAGAATTCCTTCACCATCAGCTAATAAAACGGCATTTGGCTTTATCTCCACTACTTGATGATCTGTAAGAATTTCTACTCCCGTATTCTTCAAACGAGTGATCAGCATGTGTCTTGTATTTGGAGTAACTTTGCTTCCTGTTTCAGTCGGAACCTCTATTAAAGTCACAAAATTGCCTTGTTTTGCTAACTGGCTTGTTACGCTATAACAAATCATTCCACTGCCTGCTACAGCAATTTTTTTATTTACTAAACCCCTACGTTCCAATAATACATCTTCGTAATCACATACCATTGCCAAATGATTCCCCTCAACGTCCGAAATAATTGGATTGGCACCAGTTGCAATAAATACTGCATATGGCTGCAGTGCTTTTATTTCTTCAATAGTGGCCTCTGTATTTAAACACACATTCACGTTTAAGCGTTTCATTTCGTTGCAGAGATAATCGATCATCCAATTCATTTTTTCTTTTGCTATTGGCTGATGAACAAGGTTCAATTGACCGCCAAGTTTATCATCTTTTTCAAATAAGGTAACATCATACCCCTTTAATGAAAGAACCCTTGCTGCTTCCATGCCAGCTGGTCCACCACCGACAATAGCCACATTCCGCTTGAGTTCGATCTTTCTGAGCTCCGGAAATTCTAATTCTCTTCCTGCTCTAATGTTAATCGAACACTGAATATGACCACCGCTCATTGCAGTTTTTATACAATGCAGACAGGAAATACATTTCCTAATCTCAGTTTCACGGCCTTCCATTGCTTTTTTAGACCATTCTGGGTCGGCAATTTGTCCTCGGCCAATCGCTACAAAATCAGCTTTCCCATCGGATAGGACAGAATTAGCGAATTCAGGTTCACGTATCACCCCCACTGCAATCACAGGAATCTTTACTTCTTTTTTAATTTCTTCAGCTAAGTAAACTCTCCAGCCTTGTTTGTATACTGAAGTCTCAATAACCTTATCCATAGAATCATAGTTTCCAGCACTAATATGAAGAGCATCTACACCTAATTTTTCTAAATACCGAGATATTTTTTTACCTAAGGTTAAATCGATTCCACCTTCAACAAATTCATCGACACTTAATCGCACCGTAACCGGATAGTCGGCACCACACTTTTCTCTAATACCAAGGATAATTTCCTCTAAAAACTTCATTCTATTTTCAAAGTTGCCACCATACTCATCCGTCCGTAAATTGGTATAAGGACTAAGGAACTGGTTAATTAGGTAACCGTGTGCACCATGAACTTCCACCCCGTCAACACCAGCATTTTTACATCGAACTGCAGCTAGCACAAATTTATCAACAATTTCTATCACTTCGGCATTCGATAATTCCCTAGGTTCTTCCCCAATCGCTGCACATGTAACTGGACTCGGTGCGACGATTTGGTTCCCCCCTATTAACTGTGAACTCGATTGTCTTCCTCCATGATGGATTTGCATAAATAGTTTTGTACCATATTTATGTACAGCATTAACTAATCTTAGGATACCGGGAATAAAACGATCATCATCAATTCTTAACTGATTAATAAACCCTTTTCCATATTCGTAATCGATGCATGAAAACTCAACGATGATTAGCCCTGCCCCACCTTTTGCCCGTTCTTCATAATAAGCAATTTGGTGGTCTGTGACCTCCCCATTTGGACCAGACAGATTCGTTCCCATTGGAGGCATAACAACCCTATTTTTTAATTTTAAGTTCCCAATACTTCCTTTTTCGAATAAATGACGGTATTTCATACAAGTCCTCCTTTTGTTTGCTCAATAATTCACAAAGTATTTTAAAAAAATATTTCCAATATTTATTATAAACGAACTAATAAGCTTTTTTGTGAAATAGAAGTGACAAATCATTGCAATTTTAAAAAGAGGCAACTAGTAAGTGCATATTAAATGCCCTTCCATAGTTCCCTCTTAAAAATTGATCGTGTTAAAAACTCAATATCTTGTTTTCATTTTGGAGCGTTACAACTCTATTCCCTTTTGAATTTTCAATAAAATTCCGTAGCATCTCTAATCCTTGTTCCGTCAAAATCGCTTCAGGATGAAATTGAACTCCTTCAACATAATACTGTTGGTGCCTTATTGCCATAATGTCTCCATCTTCACTTTTTGCACTAATCTCAAGACATGTTGGAAGTGTAGCCTCATCCACAATTAGAGAGTGGTATCTGGCTACTTGTAATGGTGATGCTAATTCATGAAATACACCAGTTCCATCATGAATGATTTGTGATGTTTTCCCATGCATGGGTTGTTGTGCTTTTATTATACAAGCTCCAAAAGCTTGGGCGATAATTTGCTGACCAAGGCAAACACCTAAGATAGGAAAACTCGAATGCAGCCTCTTTACCACTTCAAGACAAATACCAGCAGAGTCCGGATTACCTGGTCCTGGTGAAAGTAGAATTTGATCCGGATTCAATGCTTCGATTTCTTCTATTGTCAGCTTGTCATTACGTCGGACCACAACATCTTCGCCAATTTCACGAATATATTGCACTAAATTGAAGGTGAATGAGTCATAGTTATCAATTACTAATAGCATATCTTCGGCTCCGTCCCTTCTATTATCAAATACACCAAGTTAATTATAATAACCTATCATGGACATGTGAAGAAAAATATTTATCCAGTCCAAAAAGGGCCGCAATAATTTGCGACCCTCCTAGGTTAATTCAGAATTAAAAGGTATGTGCCAGATCTTTTGCACGTGCAATTGCATTTTCTTTAATCTCTTGTGCACGTTCTGGTTGAGCATTATGACCTTCCACAAATAAACCTTCAAATGTAGGTACTCCATAAAATTGCATCATGATCCCAATATAGCGATGCCCCATCTCCATTGCAGCAGCAGGACCTTCAGAATAAAATCCACCACGAGCTTGAATATGTAATGCTTTTTTATCGGATAAAAGACCTACTGGACCTTGTTCCGTATATTTGAAGGTCTTACCAGCAACAGATACAGCGTCTAAATAGGCTTTCATGACAGGTGGAAAAGAAAAATTCCACAATGGGGTTACAAAGACATATTTATCTGCAGAAATAAACTGTTCGCAAAGTTCAGAAAGTCGACCAACTTTGGCTTTTTCTTCTGAGGAGAGAGCATCAAATTCTTGACCGGACCTAAGTTTTCCCCAGCCATTAAAAACATCCACGTCAATTTGAGGAATATTTTCTGTGTAAAGATCAAGGTTTATTATTTCATGGTCAGGATGAACTTCCTTGTACGAATCAATAAAAGCCTTTCCGACTGCCATACTATAGGACATTGTATCATCGTGGGGATGTGCTGTAATATACAATACTTTGGTCACAAGTATCCCTTCCTTTTCTTATTCATTGGTATATTCTAGTTTGTGTATAATTTTATTTGGTATACAACGTTAACCTTCCTAAATATGGTATTACTAGTTGGAAGCCCATAGAAAAAGGGACATGCCTTTATGACAAATCCCTCTTCATAACTATTCACCTTTTTCATTGCTATATGGGTTTCCACTAATACTCGCCCTAATTTCATCAGTCAATGTAAACGGTTCATTAACTAAAACACTCGAACTTTCATTATTTTGTACACTACCATCATAGTGAATTGGCTTTTCGTTCATCTTCATTCACCTCCATAGATATAGTATTATTTTACTATGGAAGATTCATTATTAATAGGTAATTATTAATATTCTGAAAAATTATATCTATTCAAATTCTTATAGTCCGCTCTAGTTACCTATATACTTTGAAAAAAGTGATTTTGCTTTTACTAGATCATTTGTCCCATGCACCAATACGCGACCATCCTTAAATAAGACCATCGAAATACCTTCTTCTGGAGTAAACCGGATTAAAAACTGATTTCCCGTTACCTTTCCATTCTTCTTCAGTTGATCAGCAAGCTGAAGTAAATCCCTTTCACGCTTCTCCCTAAAATAAATCTGTACAGTATCTCGTCCACAAAGTGTGCTATATGATTCTTGGAGACTTGACGAACGGTCTAAAAAATCGAATTGGTGCTCTGCACATGTAGGACAATTTGGATTTCGCCCCTCCGAAATATCCATTTGAAAAAAACTCGTGTCCCAAATATCAAGTTGTTCCAGGTTATGTGTTGTTTCTGCCCCTACCAGCAGTTTCATTACTTCGATTGCCTGAAAACTACCAATAATGTCCGTAAGCGGAGACAATACACCAATCGTATCACAGGTTTCCCCCCTGCCTGAGGGGACGTGTGGAAACAAGCAGCGATAGCAGGGTGTTATCCCGGGTTTTATTACGGCAAACATGCCTCTTGAACTAACAGCTGCACCATGCACCCAGGGAATATTAAATTTAATGCTTATATCATTAATCAAAAATCGGGTCATAAAATTATCTGTTCCATCCACAATCACGTCAAACCCTGCTAATAATTCCTCAGCGTTATCTAAATTTACATCAGCGATCACCGCTTCGACCATTACATCGGAATTAATTTTCTCGAGTCTCTTCTTTGCAGCAACAGCCTTGGGGAGATTTAAAGAAGCGTCTTCTTCATTAAAAAGCATTTGACGCTGCAAATTTGATTTTTCAACATAATCCCGATCAATTAAACGAATAGTGCCCACACCTGACCTGACAAGATGATTTGCACTTACTGTTCCAAGTGCCCCCACCCCGACAATGGCAACTTTGCTAGTCAATAATTTATCCTGACCCTCTGTCCCAATACGGGAAAAAAGAATCTGTCTTGAGTAACGTTCTGAAACAGTCATGAAATTCCTCTTTTCTAAAAAAGTATGTCAAAAGCAAGAGGCAAATTATTGTAATTTAATTTTAATTGAATTTTATAAAAATTTAAATATAAAATATCTACAAATAATTGTATAATAGTAATTGGGTTTATTTATAAATTTTGGAGAAAATCCCTAATAATACATATTACAAACATAGGGATTTATATTTATCTTTTTAAAATGATAGGGAGGGAAAACTTTGAATCTAGGTGGTTTTAAAAACAAAGAAGTAGTGGTTGATTTATCAGCAGGAGTTGTTGATTACAGAGCACTTAACGAAGACGATGCGAAAAAGTACATTGGCGGTCGCGGACTAGGTGTTAAATATGTTTTAGATAACGGCCCGGAGGTAGAGCCGCTATCAGAAGAAAATATTCTATGTATCATGACTGGCCCCGTTACAGGATCACGGTCTTCGATGAGCGGACGCCTTTGTGTCGTGACTAAGTCACCGCTGACTGGAACTGTAACGGATTCCCATATGGGTGGATGGACAGCTGCACGTCTAAAGTGGGCTGGGGTTGATAATATCATTTTCAAAGGCAAAAGTGATCGACCTGTTTACCTCTACATTGAAGATGGTCAAGCTGAGTTACGAGATGCATCAGATTTATGGGGAAAAGGCACGAGAGAAACGGTAAAAACACTGCAAGCGAAGTACGGTGAACAAGACCTTAGTGTCATGACAATTGGTCAGGCTGGGGAAAATACCGTTCGTTTTGCATCTTTTATTAATGAGCATGACCGTGCTGCCGGGCGTGGCGGTACCGCTGCTGTCGCTGGGTATAAAAAGTTAAAAGCGATTGTGATCAAAGCAGTACAAAAAGGAAATATGCCGCAACCAAAACTTGAAATCGAATACAAGGAAGCAAATAAGAAGGCAGTAAAAGCGATTCTTGATGGCGGTTTAACTGCTCCAAACAAAGGCGGTCTTTCTGTCTACGGAACAAACGTTTTAACCAACATTATTAATGAAGTTGGTGCCCTTCCTACTAAGAACTCTCAATTTACACATTGGGATCAAGCTGAAAAGCACAGTGGTGAGTATGTAAACAAACACTTGTTAGTTTCTAACAATACCTGCCACGCCTGCCCTGTCGGCTGTAAAATCGAAGTAGAAGTGAAAGATGGGAAGTATAAAACCAGAGTGGAAAGCTTTGAGTTTGAATCTTCTTGGTCACTTGGCTCTAACTGTTTATTAAGTGATTCAGAGGCAATTGCTTATTTAATTGATCAATGTAATGAATATGGACTAGATACAATTGAACTAGGACATTGTTTCTCCGTAACAATGGAAGCTTATGAAAAAGGCTTAATCACAGAGGAGCTTATCTGGGGCGACGCTGACAGCATGATTGAATTAACGAAGAGAATTGCTCACCGTGAAGGTTTTGGAGGACTATTAGCAGAAGGTCCAGCAAGAGCAACTGCTTCCTGGGGTGCACCAGAACTTTCTATGAGTGTAAAAGGTCAGTCCATTCCTGCCTATGATCCGCGTGGTATCCAAGGAATTGGTCTTGGTTATGCAACTAGTAACCGTGGCGCCTGTCACCTTCGCGGCTATACGGTAGCGAGTGAAATTGCTGGGATTCCAGAACCAACTGATCGATTAAAAGCAGAAGGAAAAGGCGAATTGTTAAAGGTATTCCAAGACATGCTAGCCTTCTCTGATTCTATGAATATTTGTAAGTTCTCTTCTTTCTCTGAGAATGCTGAGCATTATGCTGAGCAATACGGCTCAATGACTGGGATTCCAATGACGGCTGAAGACGTGATGAAGGCTGGGGAAAGAATCTATAACCTTGAGCGTTACTATAATAATCTTGCGGGCTTTAATAAAGAGGAAGATGACTATCTTCCAAAACGTTTCACAGAAGAGCCTGGTTCAGGCAATAGTGCTGGCGAAGTAAGCCGCATGGATATTATGCTTGATGAATACTATGATGTGCGCGGCTGGAAAAACGGAGTGGTAACAGAAGAAAAGCTTCGTGAACTTGACATTATCGGTGCTGAAAATCTGCCGGTAGAATAATAGGAATACAAAAAATGACGTGTGTTGCTGCACACGTCATTTTTGCTTATTCATTTTCTAATATGCCCGTAACTACCCGCCGATTCTCCTAGTTTTCACACGGTAGTTTTTCACAAGTTCTTGAAGGGTATTTTCATCTTCAGCGATAAATTTTATCTGAACAGCGTTTACTTTAAAGGTAGAGGTGATTGTCAGCTCCTCTTCTGTTAAGATATGTCCACTCCAGCCCTTCCCTTCATATATGTAAGGAAAGCTTTTCGTTACTGATTTTCCACCCAGTTCTTCAAAATACATTCCAAGATGCTCTACCCTAATTCCACGGAATTCAAGATCCAGTACTGCCATATTAACCACCTGCCACTGGCGGAAATAGGGCAAATTGATCCGTTTCCATTACAATAGTCTGCAGCCCATCAAGATGTATGATATTTCTTCCATTAATAAATACATGAACAAATGGGAGAAGTTCCTTTTCAGCATTGAATATTTCATCCTTTAAATCTGGGAACATTTCAACCATTCTATCTAATACGTCAATTACCCGTTTACCCTCAGATTGGACCTCTACTGATACTCCCCCGCAAATATCCCGAAGATTTGCAAACACTCTAACTAACATAAAGATCACTCCTCTCTCTACTACTCTACTTAAATAGTAAATCTATTTGAAAGCATTGTCATCCTCTTTATAAAATAAAAACAGCCAGAGTTAACACCCCTGACTGATCTTATATTATTATTCATACTGTGAAGGGTCTACGAAATAGCTGTAGCCTAAATAGAGGACCATACAGATTGCAGTTAGGATAAACCCCCACCCTAACGTGACTTGTTCGATGATTAAATAGTTATTGCATAGCTGCACGGGTGATCCTGTATATAACCAACCCATTGCGATAAATAGAATGGTGAATACAATTATGACACTATTCCGACCGATTGGTTTGAGTTTTTTCCAGCTATCTCTTAATGGGACACCAGCTAGGAATGGCAGGCTGATAAATTTAAAAGTTTCCACCGCAGTTACTGTTAAAGCTTCATCCATTGTACGCGGAAGCATCCAATAGACCATAACAATCACGAATAATAAGATTCCAGGTATACCATTATGATTATATTTCTCGAAAAAACTCGGGAACTTTAGTTGAAAAAATCGCTCCATTAAAACTCCCGCAATCACAAGCATCGGCATTTGCATATGCATATGGATAATCATGACTGACTCCATAAAGTCTGCAATTGGTGGGACTAGGAGAAAAATGAATAGCAGGAGGCCATAAAGTGATTGGTTCATTATTGATCCCCCGCTTCTCGTTCAAGGATACTAACCACGGTTTCAGCCGCTTCATCAATCTTCGTATAGTCCATCACATTTACTAGACTTCCGTTTCTATCTACTAAATAAAACGCAGAGTTATGTGCGAAATTTCCATTTTCATCGGGGATTACAATGACCCCAAACTGTTCTAGCAATCGATTTAATTCATACTGGTCAGGAATTCTTGCCATCCTCCAGGTTTCCCCGTCACTATTAAAAAAATCTTTATATTTATTCAATGTTGCTGGGTCATCTCTTTCAGGATCAAAGCTGATACTTAAAAAAGTGATATCTTTCCCAATATATTCTTTCGGTATCTTGTTATATACTTGAGCCATGTTATATTCTAATTCGGGACAAACCGTTGTACAGGCAGTGTATAGAAAGGTAATAAATACATACTGATCATTAAATTCCGAAAAATCATATTTTCGGCCATTGCTGTCTTCGAGTGTTACTTGCGGAAATTTCGGCTGATCCTCTATTAGCTTGTTTACTCTTGCGGTTTCTGCTGTATAGGCTGTAAATCCATCCGTCCCGACATAAAACAATCCTATTCCAAACAATAAGACGACAACCATTGAAATGATGTATGGCTTATTGTTGATCATCGAGATCACATCCAACTATATTTTTCTTTTTATATCATCCTATAGAGTGAAAGAGATAGCCCAAAACGATTCGAACTATCTCTTCTTTCATTGTCAAACTTCAGCGCCTAGGGGCTCTGGTCATAAGCCAATCCACCAAGAAGGTTAAAGAGCAACCTTCTCGCCGGCTCGTCTAGACGCATGCCCCTGGGCAAGGCGCTTCCGCTTTTCTTTTTACCAAGTCCTTATTGGTGGTGATCCCGGAGGTGCATTTACGATAAATTCGGTTAATGGCATTACGTATGCCATTGAAACTACAATTAGCATTACAATAATCCATAAGCCCCAACGCTCTGTCCAATATGGAGTTTTTGTTGCATTTTCTTCTTCTTCCGCAATCGGGAATTCGGTTTCCCCTTTTGGTGCAAAGAACATCATATTGAATACTGCATACACTTGAAGAATAACACCGACCATTAATAACGTTCCGCCAACGGCTAAGAAGGTCAAGTATGGATCCCAGCTCAAGGCGGTTGCATGATCGCCATAGGTTGTATAAGAAGTTCTACGTGGTGAACCTAGTAATCCAACCCAGTGCATTGCCATTGACATACAAACCATACCTATTGTCCAGATCCAAGTTTGAATGACACCTAATTTATTCATTTGTGGGGTTAATACTCTTCCTGAAATATATGGAACTAACCAATAACTCACTCCAAAGAATGTCATAACAACGGACATTCCGAGTGTTAAGTGGAAGTGTCCAACAATCCACATCGTATTATGAACAACCTGGTCTAATTGGTTTGTGCTTTGAGCAATACCGCCTGCACCCGCTGGGATAAATGCTACCATTGCGATAAACGGTGCTAGGAAACGAACATCTCCCCAAGGCATTTTCTTCCACCAGCCGACTAATCCTTTACCGCCCTTTTTACGAGCCGTTCTTTCAAAGACAGCGAACATGGCGAAGGCCGTCATTAAAGATGGGAAACCAATCGCTAAACTCATGAATACATGCATGAATTTAACTGCTCCTGTAATACCAGGGTCAACAATTTGATGGTGGAACCCACCTGTAATGTTCATGACTACTAAAGCAATTATAACCACTCGAGTTAAAATATCACTCCAACGTTTTCCACCGATAATTTTTGGAACTACTACGTACCATGCTGAAACAGCTGTTAAATACCAAATATTAACTAAAGTGTGACCAAAAGCCCAGAACAGGGTGCGTGCAACCATAACGTTGATTGTTTCAACCCAGCCCAATGACCAAGGAATAATCAGAACGACTACTTCTACTGCTACAAACAGGGAAGCGAAGAACAATAGTACGAATACACCTGTAGCAAAGTATGAAAGAATTGGAACATGTTGTCCCTTATTATTTTTTCGCCAATTGGCAACTTGGATGAATCCTCCAACACAGCACATCAATACTCCAACTACGATTAATGCTAAACCAATATAAAATGCTGGGTGTGCGGCCATTGGTGGATAGAAAGTATACATGACGGATGCTTCATTCATTAAAATAGGGATAACGGCTAAGACAAATCCGACAATCTTTAATCCAAAACCAAACCAGGCAATCTTCCTGACTTTTGGTAGTAACCCTCCTAGATTATGAGAAAGGGTCGCATAAAAGTAACCGATTGTAAAGAAAGCTGTTAGTACTAGAATTAGTAATATTCCATGCGCTGTAAGCACTTGATAATAATTGAACCACGTTGGTAATTCCAATAGTCCTGCGCGGTTTAATCCTTGCAGCAATCCTAAAAATCCACCAAGAAATAATGCGATAAATGCTACAGATATATATGATTTCGTTAATCTTCCATCTTCTTGGCTTATTCCAAGTGCGTAATTTGTTTTATCTCGAAATGATGGCTGTAATGCCGCTTCTGATCTCATTTTTACTTCCCCCCTATTTAACCGTGATCGTTGTACTCATTACTTGGTGTCCAGCACCACAATATTCGTTACAAATCACTAAATAGCTTCCAGCTTTATCAAATTTTTGGGTGATTTTTTGGATATGCCCTGGCATTACCATTGCATTAATATTTGTATTGGCCACTTGGAACCCGTGTACAACATCCTTTGATGTAAGAATAAAGTGAACCGTTGCACCCTCAGGTACTTCGATGTTATTTGGAGTAAAACCAAATGCTTGTAACGTCATTACCACTTCATATTCATTGTCACCGATTTGTTTAATGCCTGGATTATCAAATGGGGTAATTTCATCTACTCTTTGTGGATCAATCGTCTCCATATTACTTGGTGGAGCCATTCCTAATGCGAAAGCTTGATATCCGGTAATTAGCATAAAACCCATAATCATCCCGAAACTCAGAAACAGCCAAATTTTTTCATCAAGATGCATTTTCATTTTTTCTTTCCCCCTTTAAAATCTGTCCATATAAAATCCATATAGTAATAGATACGTAGCAAGAATAACTACACCCACTACTGTTACGGAAATCCATGTCCCTTTTAGTGGTTCGTCCTGCACTTTATCTTTCTTTTCCTTTACTGCTCCCATCTTCCCTCAACCCCCTTAATGTCTTCTTACTTCCAATATAGTTGCGAACAGTTCTCAATGTAGTGAACTGAATCACGCATAAAGGTAGGTTTTTATTACCTAAAAGTTCGTTCATTATTTCACTAATAGGTGTACCTAAAGACGAAACCTTGATACAGCAGACTTTTATTCACTATTTATACCTTATTTACGCAAAAATTTATTATTTAAATATATTGAATAGACAAAGACATAACTGTATATTAAAAATGACAAAATTGTGAACAAACAAAACTCCATGAAAAAAAGCTGCCCTATTGTTTGCGGTTTGATTGCAAACTCTAGGACAGCTTTCATCGATTGAAATAATGTTGAAATTATCTAAACCATGGTAATGTCACGACGATCATTAGAAGAAATAACAAGGTTAAGTAATTTACTGAAAAAATAAAGTTTATATGAGCCCATTTATGATTATTCTTCGTAAAAAATCCACTGATACATAATCCTAACCAGCTAATGTTTAATATCGTAGCGATTAAAATAAAAATCGGACCAAGGTCTATCATTAGAAAGGGCAGTGGCAGTAAACAGATAATATATCCTAGTGTATGACGCTTCGTTACATCAAACCCACGTACCACCGGGAGCATCGCTACACCGGCTGCTTTATATTCATGATACTTCTTAATTGCAATGGCATACGTATGCGGCATTTGCCAAATAAACAAGAGAAGAAAAAGGATAATAGGAATTAGATTCATGTCCGGTTGAACTGCTGCCCAGCCGATTAATGGTGTGACCGCACCTGAAACACTTCCTATGATTGTATTAAACGTATATCTGCGTTTTGACCACATTGTATAGAGAAGCACATAGGTAATCCAGCCAATAAAGGCATAAAATGCTGTATCAAGGGTTGTAAATAGTAAAAGGATAAAACCAAATAAGGTCAATACAATTCCTGACCACAGAACCACATTTAAAGAGATATTCCCGGTTACCGTTGGTCTCTTTTTCGTTCGTTCCATGACTTTGTCTATGTCAGCATCATACCAGTTATTTAAAAGCAGTGCCCCCGCCATTACCATCGTACTACCTGTCATTAACAAGACAAAAACATTTATATAATCAATAAAAGCAAGATGATTGAAATAAAGAGCCAACCAAAACCCTGTAAAGACAGGTAAAACATTAGCGATTAATACTGGCGCTTTAAAAAGTAACTTTAAGTCAGTCATGATTGTAGAAGTTCTATTACTTGATAGTGACTCCTTCTTTATCTTTGGTAATGAAAACACTACATCTCTAGTCATTTAATCCCTCCCAAACTTACTCCTATTATACATTAAAACATAAATCAACATCGTCTTTGATGATTTATCTCACTTTTATAGGAATAGCCCTTTTTCATTAAACCATAACCGCACAAATAAAAACACCTTATTCTATTGGTAGAATGAGGTGTTTTTTTGACTTGTAATTGTTTAGTCTTGATAATTAGATAGTTGCTGTTGTACGGATTGCAGTGACGAGATCGCTTGCTGGATTTTGTTTTTGTTGTCTTCCTTTTCAACAGTGTTAAGTGCTTGCTGTAGTGAGTCCACTGTATTTTGGACAGAAGACATGCTTTGATCAACATATTGTTTTGCATTTGGCATATGTACTTTCCTCCTTTTATCATGTTCAAGAGTAGTATGTACATATATCAAATTTATATTTCTAACAATAATGTGATTGACGCAGAAAAGTGGTTGTATTTCTTAGGTTAGTTTAACTTCTACCCATTTTCTCACACTATTGATGAACCAAATTTCTGTAGACCTTTTTAAATCTGATTTGGTTAATAGTCTTTCTTTTATTTCTCCGGATTGTAATAACCTTTCACGGAAGGTCCCTGCTAATAAACCACTCTCCACGGGCGGGGTCCACAGACCACCGTCTATCTTAAGAACGACATTACCGTTCGTAAATTCTGTTATCTCACCGTCTTCGTTCCAGAGCAAGATATCGAAAACACCAGAAGGCTTTTTCATTTGAAAGGAAGAGTACACCTTCCGATTCGTCGTCTTATGGTATAAAAATAGATTATTCTTATCAAGAGGTTCTTCAGCAAGTATCACCTTCAAACTGGGATACTCTGGGCTAATATCCTGACCTTCAATGGTTATTTCACCATCTGCTGCTAGTAAGAAACGAACCTTAAATTTGCCTGTAAAATTAATGCTCGCGAACTCATCTAAGGTGTCCGTTATCTCTAGCAGGTTGAAAGGAAACTGAAAGTAATTCGCCGACCGTTCTAACCGTTTGAGATGCTCTTCAAATAAAAAGTAGGCTCCAGTGTCCAGCAGAAAACTTTCTAGCAGTTGGAATTCTCCTCTTTCTGTTTCAAGCAGTTTGGCTTTTGCTAAAACTTCATGATATTCCCCTTCTGAGGTGGAGTCCCAAGTAATTCCTCCGCCCACTCCATAGGTTGCTCTCCCCGTCTGGTGATCAATTAAGACGGTTCTTATTGGAACGTTAAAGATCGCTTCTCGTTTAGGGGTGATATACCCAATCGCTCCGCAATAAACCTCCCTTGGTGATGTTTCAAGTTCTGAGATGACCTTCATCGTACTTATCTTTGGTGCACCAGTTATGGACCCACAAGGAAACAATGCTTTAAAAATATCCACGAGGGATGTATTTTTAGCCAATTGGGCTGTAATGGTTGAGGTCATTTGATGGACGGTTGGATATTGCTCAATTTCAAATAGCTTATCAACCTTTACTGTACCAGGCTCTGCAACCACACCTAAATCATTTCGCAGCAAATCCACAATCATTACATTCTCAGCCCGGTCTTTTACTGAATGGTACAGTTCACTTGCCTTTGCCGTATCTTCCGCAAATGACTTACCTCTATTCGTTGTACCTTTCATTGGCCTCGTTGTAATTTTGTCTCCTTCCAGGCGGAAAAACAATTCAGGGGATGCCGATAATATACTATGTTCGCCTGTATGAATATACGCACAATAGTTAGAAGACTGTGCCTTCTTCAGCACCTCAAAAAATGCAGCATCATCCCCTGCGAACTGGGAATGTAAACGGATGGTATAATTCGTCTGGTAGGTATCTCCGTTCTTTATATGGTCCTTAATCCTCATAATAGATTGATTGTACTCATCCTTAGTAACGGATGGCTGCCATTTTGCTATTTTATATTCGCCAGTACTATTAATTGCTTCAATCGTTGGTTCTGAAAAAAGTCCAAACCAGAGATAGGGCATTTTACTCCCGCTTTTTACCTTGTTTGCAGGATCAAAGGCAGCAGCACTTTCGTATGACAAAAATCCTGCTGCATAATAACCGTGATCTACTGCCTCTTCAACTAGCTGTAAGTTCGTCAATACCTCATCTAAGGTATAAGCAATCAATACTTTGTGAGGATTCTTAAAAGTGCAAGGTTTTATCTTTCCATCTGAACCAGCAAATTCAAATGATAAAAGAGGCTTCATGTTAGTATTCATCCTTTTCTTCCTTATAAGAGCGATTTTTCCAAGCTGTCTACCTGATATCTTTTTAATTCATCGATAAAAGCTGTTACTGCTTCCTCTTTCGTCGCCCAAGATGTGACTAAACGAATAGCTGAGAAACCAGACTCACCCTTTTCCCAAATATGAAAGGTAAAGTTTTTCTGCATTTCTGAAATGAATGCATTCGGCAGAATTGGAAAAATTTGATTGGAAGCTGAATGAGTTAAAAAAGTAATACTTGATTTACTGAGTTCATCTCTTAACATCGCTGCCATTTTATTCGCATGTGCCGCAAGCTCAAAGAATAAATCATCACGAAAAAGCTCCATAAACTGTATACCGAGAAGTCTACCTTTCGCAAGCAAGGCCCCTTTTTGCTTCATATGGTAGCGGAAGTCCTCTTTCAAAGAGTCACGGCAAATGACTAAAGCTTCTCCAAGTAGTGCCCCATTCTTTGTACCGCCAATGTAAAAGGCATCCACAAGAGAAGGCAGGTCACTTAACTTTAGGTCGTTCTCATCAGAACACAAGGCCGAACCCAGTCTGGCACCATCCATATACAAGAAGAGCTTTTGCTCATCACAGAAATTTCGGAGCTCTTCTAGTTCACTTTTTGTATAAATTGAACCTATTTCAGTTGAATTCGATATGTATACTAGCTTTGGCTTCACCATATGCTCGTCTGCATGTGCTTCGAGAACACCAGACAAGTCTGAAGCTGTTAGTTTTCCGTTTTCTGTATCAATTGATAAGATTTTATGCCCTGTTGCCTCAATTGCACCGGTTTCATGCCCAAGAATATGTCCAGTGCTCGCAGCTATTGCCGCTTCATGGGGTCTCAAAAAGGCGGAGATTGCAATAAGGTTCGTTTGTGTTCCTCCAGAAAGTAAGTGGATATCAACATTCTGTGCACCCATTTTTTCTTTTAACAATTCAACGGCCCCTAGTGTAAAGCGGTCTTCCCCATACCCATCCTCTTGCACTAGGTTTGACTCCATTAAGGCAGTTAAAATACGAGGATGTGCTCCCTCGCTGTAATCATTTTTAAAACTGTACATTCTATTGCCCCCGTTATTTTTTTTACTATTGTATCATCTTTTCATTTAACATAGCATTTTTAAAAATCTAAACAACAGAATAAAAAAAGCTATTCGTTTTACACTAACAGTAGTGTTATTCAACTAACACTATACTTCAATGTGGAGGGATGCACTTTGAATATTCTCATAACCCTATTTTTCAACCTTTTATTAATAGGCACAAAAGCCGTCAACTTACTTGATGATGTCTTGACATTGGTCAAACGTTTGATAAGAAGACCAGCTTTAATTTAACTTGAATATTCTTTAATGTTTCATTCTGTTTCGCATTGTAGTATGAAAAAGGTAAGCATTGTACATGCTTACCTTTTTATTTATCCATTTTTGGTTTCTCACGCAAAGGCAGTCTCAAAAAAATGTTTGTAATTATTTTTGAAAATATAAAGATAATACAATAAAACATAAATAAGTGAAGAAAGTTGATTCCTTTATGCAATTTAAATAGTTCATGCATGTTGATAATCGGCTTGAATACAAAAGATAAAAAAACCGACAAGCCAATGGAATAAATATAAAAGTTTTTGTTTGTTTTCAATGTCCATTGGTATACATACATAAATAATATGGGAACTAAAGCGGCATCTAGCGAAACATTCCCAGGTATAAATGGGAAGATTTTATAAGGGTAACCCCAGAAACCATTCTCACTTCCGATTCTGTCAATATAACCAAACCATACATGGATATTAAAACCATAAAAGCCTATCAATAATTTGTTCTTCCCATCTATGAAAAAAAGCACTGACACAAGCGGTAGCAAAAAAAACAAGATAAGAATGATCCAAAACTGCCAAGTATCAAGAGCTGAATGAGCATGCCAATAATCTACTTGTGTTTCATTGAGATGCTGCTGCATCGATTTTATTTTTTCATATGCGTCTAATTGCCCTTTATCCACGGTCCACCTCGCCTAATTTATGAGTTTATTTTCTCCAAAATAAACGAATATATTATACGAAGTGTTTTTTGTACAATAATCTTCCAATTAAATTACATGGAACCTCCGCCACTTTGACAGCTAATTATTTTCTGCCATCCTTCCTAAGGCCCCGTTATCTTCAATGATTTCTTGAAGATCAAAGACGGAAATCGGAAACATCGGAAATCCATACACATAGGGAGTTATTTCATAAAGTTGAAAGTAGATAACCAGTGTCTTGTCTGCAATATAAAAGTCCTGATCAGGTTGTATAGCTGTGAAATTGTCTAACAAAGGGATTTCTCTTTGCTCAATTTGTATCTTAATTAATTCAGAAAGTCTTTTTACATAATTACTATTAGACTTAAACAGGTCTTTCAATTCGCAGTGGTTCCCTTTTTGCAGGTCAAATGTAAGTGATTTAATGTATGTCATGCCATGTGCGGCTTTTTGGTGATAAGTATAATTGGATAGTGATAGGCTTAGCACGTCACGCTGATTGTTTTTAATTTCATATAAGCCCAGCATCTCTTCTACTGTACTTGGCATATTTCCGACTTGCTGGTCAATTAATGCTTGTGTTTGACGGACAATGGCTCGATTTATTGATCTTTCAAATTGGTTATTGTCCATTCTAATTACCTTTGGAAAATAAACTATCTTTTTTGGCCCTGTGCTAACTCTTTGTGTATGTATGTGTACTGGAAAATTAATAGGCATACCCGATCTCCTCGAATCCTTTTTAAACACATACTATTCTTCAAATAACTGGATGTGTATTTATTCTAGTTACTTACTTTCCATTTTGCTTTCTGCCTCCATTTCAACATCTACATTCCGATGATTTTTTGTCTGAAACATATTTTTCGAAACAGAATTTAGTTTGTTTAAAAAACGGTTAAACCCAAACCCAACAAAAAAAGCTAAGCTTATTTGTGCAAACGGGGCGGTTTCAAAGTCGACGAACTCGATTAGTAAAATTCCACTTTGGATTAATGTAACTGCTACTACGGCTGTGCCAGTTGCAAAAATGGGATAAAAAATATACATAATCCATTTTCGATAATCGGTTAACTTACCATCCATATAGTGGGAACAAAACATATATAGATGTCTTAGAGAACCGCCAATCGCCCCAGCAAAGAAATAATATAAGAAGATTTTTATATCAGCAATAACTGGGATCGTCTCGTCAAGAGCACCTGTCCACAACATCCCAACCGCAATAAAACTGCCAAAGAATAATAGTGTAAGGTATGTTAGAATAACAGCCTTTAACCATACCTTCATATATAATCACCTCCTCTAGCGATTACTATATCTTATGATGAAGTGCTAAATGATGTGTTTATACAAGACCAATGTTCATTAGTGATCAGAGAAACCGTCTTATAGCACCTATACAAGAAAAACAATTTACACCAATTAAAAAAGGCTCCCTTGGGAAGCCCTTAGCAAAAAACATATTATCCTGTTAAAGTGCTCCATAAATGACATTACGTAATCTTGGCTGATGGTATGCCTCAAAGTTTGGAAGCATTTGCTGCATATATACTGCAGAAAGCTTCTCCTTTGGATCAATTAACACCCATGTACCTGCTAAACCAGACCAGCCAAACTCACCTAACGAACTATTGCTCCCGCCAGCTTGTGGATTCATCATGACCCTGACTCCCAGCCCGTAACCATAACCTGCAAGATAATCCCAGTCATAACAAGTGAGTTGTTCAGCCGTAAGATGGTTGGTTGACATGAGTTCAATCGTCCTTCTTCCTAGTATTCTTACTCCATCAAGTTCTCCATCGTTTGCCAGCATATGAGCAAAGCGACTGTAATCACTTAACGTGGATAATAAGCCAGCACCCCCGCTTTCAAAGCTGACCCCTTGTTGATAGGGAAAATCCATCTCGGTGATTTCATGCAGAGAACCATCTTCCTTACGATGATAAAGACGGGCAAGCCTATGCTTTTTTTCATCTGGGATCGTAAAAAAGGTGTCCTGCATCGATAGCGGTTCAAATATCTCTTTCTGAAGAAATTCCCCAAATGTCATTCCGGACAATACCTCAATCAACGCAGCTAGTACATCATGACTTAAACCATATCGCCACTGACTTCCCGGGTCGAAGGCTAATGGAATGGCAGCTAACGCCTTGGATAATTCTCGGACATTTATTGTTTTATCATTTCTTAATGAAGCCATTACTTCCCTAACTTCACGCTCTGTCTCATTGGCATCACCATCATAGGTTATACCTGAAGTCATCATGAACAGATCTTTTACACGTATGGATTTTGATGCAGGGGTTATGTATAATTCACCTTTATCATTCGTGCGGTAAACCTTGGGATTTTCGAATTCTGGCAGGTATTTTTCTAAAGGGTCATTTAGAAGAAAATATCCACGCTCATATAGGGTTAGTGCTGCGACACATGTGACGACCTTAGTCATTGAATAAATTCGATAAATCGTATCTGCTTTTATCGCCTTCTCTGTCTTTAAATCTGAAAACCCAACATAATCTTCAAAACGGGTTTCTCCCTTATGGTTCACTGAAAGTGCACAGCCAGCTGGTCCTTTTTCAATGAATCCTTTTAATAAAGGGCTTAACTTTTTTAAATGATCCAATTAACCTACCTCTTTTCATTGGTTTGTAGCTTAGTTAAATTATAACCTTTGAGGATATATATTTCGATATTTTTGGCAGAATATGAGATTATTTTAATTATCGTCTATACAACGAAAGGATGATCATATTGTTACAAATACGGAACGTAAAATTGGAAGATCTACCTTACTTAGTAATAATTGAGAACCTTTGTTTTATAAAGGAAGAGGCAGCTACGGAAGAAGCGTTTAAAAAACGAATTCAAAATATTCCCGACAGTTTTTTTGTCGCAGAAGAAGACAGAGAGATTGTCGGGTTGATTAATGGTCCAGTGATTCATAAGCCCTACATTTCAGATGACTTATTTAATGATCTTAAGTCAAATCCGGCCTCCGGTGGACATCAAAGTATTTTAGGAGTGGCAGTGGCAACGCCATTTCAAAAGCGGGGAGTGGCCTCTGCACTGCTTATCCATCTCGAACGGAAAGCAAAGCTTCACAACCGTGAAACCATTACACTCACTTGTAAAAAAGACTTAATTGGCTTCTACGAAAAGCTAGGCTACATGAACCAAGGAGTTTCAGAATCAGAACATGGCGGTGTTATATGGTATAACATGATGAAAAAAATTCATTAAACTAAAAATAGGACCTCCTAAAAAGGAGGTCCTATTTCATTCTGTTGATAAAGTCTTTTACAATGGACAATTTATAGAAAATTTTATAAAAGAAAGAACTTACTCAACACGGCAAATAAATGCCACTTATGAGTAAATTCCTTTTTTATCTTCCGTCCACTATTGCCTTTAAAATTTCATATGACCGTTTTTGTTTATCCTGATCATATATATACGAAACTGCCATGA
Source organism: Bacillus sp. MRMR6 (assembly GCF_001940785.1). Taxonomy (GTDB): domain Bacteria; phylum Bacillota; class Bacilli; order Bacillales; family Cytobacillaceae; genus Neobacillus. The sequence continues at coordinate 133,609 of NZ_MSLS01000007.1, read as the reverse complement.
ACTCATCTACATCAAATTGTTCTTGGAAATCGGTTAACTGCTGACGAATGCTATCTTTATTCCCTAACAGTGTCACACTCGACATTGATTCAGCCATTTCTGCTTCAGCAGGGCTCCAAATCCCATCCATTGTGTCTACTGGCGGCTTTAGTTTGTTTTGCGAGCCACGGACAACATTTAGGAAGAATTGCTTCATGGTAGTTGATAGCTTTTCAGCCTCTTCATCAGTCTCAGCTGCAATTACATTTAAACAAACCATCATATAAGGCTGCTCCAAGTACTCTGACGGCTGGAACTCTCTTCGATAGATAGAAATCGCTTCTGCCATAAATCTTGGTGCAAAATGGGAAGCGAAAACATATGGCAGACCTAATTTTGCCGCTAAGTGTGCAGAATCAGTGGATGAACCCAGGATGTAAATTGGAACATTCGTGCCAACACCTGGATATGCTTTCACATAGCTTTGCTGATTCTCTGAGCCAAAGTAGGTAAGAAGTGCTTGAACATCGTTCGGAAATGTATAAACAGAATCATTTTTCGAACGTCTTAAAGCATTTGCGGTCATCATATCTGTGCCTGGTGCTCTTCCAAGTCCTAATTCCACACGATTCGGATAAATCGTTGCCATTGTTCCAAATTGTTCAGCGACCACTAATGGAGAATGGTTCGGCAGCATAATTCCACCAGATCCGACCCGGATGGTGTCGGTGTGTTCAAGCGTATGTTGGATTAAGAGAGAAGTTGCTGAACTTACAAGGGTAGGTGTGTTATGATGCTCAGCTATCCAGTATCGTTGGTACCCCATCTTCTCTGTCGCCTGTGCAAGGTCCACCATTGACTCAATCGCTTGTTTAGCAGTCTGACCTTCGCGGATGGGGGCAAGATTTAAAACAGAAACAGGTATATTAATTGTTGCCATGTTTATAATTCCTTTCGGTTTGAAGATACATTCATATAGTAACAAGTTACGTGATGGAAAAAAAATTAAATGCTTACTTACTTGGCTGTGTTAAAATTACCTTTGATTTACGCTCCAGGCACTTCGCTTTCCGCGGGGAGGTCCTGGGGCCTCCTCGGCACTTTTAGTGCCTGTGGGGTCTCCAGAAACCTCTACATCCCGCAGGAGTCGAGTGCCCTTCGCTCCAATCTACCAACAGTATCCTTTAACACAGCCATTTACTTATCCTTTGTTACTTCAAATAATATCATTCCCACAGGTTTATTTCTTCTGTTCTGACCACATATTCAAACTACTTAATTGGAATTTTTATCCACTATAAGTAATAGATTGTTATCTCTATGTTACCAAACTGTAATACTAATCTACTTAAGGCGTTCATAGTAATAGAGTTATACAAAAGCTTAAACCAAAACCGAATCAACTAGGAGGACTAGAAATATGAAAAAAGTAACTTTTTTACTAACGATTTTAGCTATGGTATTATTTGCTACTCCAGCGTATGCACATACTGTCCAAAAAGGTGACACGATGAGTAAAATCGCAAGAGAAAGTGGATTATCCCTACAAGAGTTAGCAGAGATTAACCCACATATTACCGACCTTAATCTTATACATATTGGACAAACCGTTCATACTACTAAAACAATTGATTCTATTGAAGTGTCCCCGGCTAGTGAACCAATGCCTTCTATTAATCCTGAAAAAGCTAGTGAATTAACATCTACTACTACTAAAATAATAGAAGAAAGTACTCCAAACCAAAGTCTTTCCGATTCTGAAATAGACCTGTTAGCTCGATTAGTTAGAGCTGAAGCTCAGACTGAACCTTTTGAAGGGAAAGTCGCGGTAGCTTGTGTTGTTTTAAACAGAATAGAAAGTTCACAATTCCCCGATACCCTTAAGGAAGTGATCTATGCTCCGCGACAATTTCAGCCTGYCAGCAATGGTGCTATTAATAAGCCAGCTGATGAGGACTCCATCAATGCGGTAATAGCTGCCTTATCACAGCAGCGTGAGATGGCACCAGGTGCATTATTCTTTTACAATCCCTCTATTGCCACAAGTCGCTGGCTAGATACAAGAGAAACAACCCTTGTCATTGGTCAGCATGTATTTAAGAAATAGAGACTATTAAAAAAACAGCCCTAAAATAATTGAGTTAACGAATAAATCACAATTACTGCTAAATAATAGAAGCAAGGATGTGATTTTTATGACAAACGAGACCGTTATTGAGGAATTAAACACACTACTAAGAGGAACTTATATGGGCATTCGCTCTCTAGAACACTATATCCAAGAAGTAGACAATGCCGACTTAAAGAAACAACTTCAATCGATGCAGCAAGAAGTGAAAGAAAATGCGCAAAAAATAGCTGAACGAATCCAAAACCTAGGTGGAGTGCCGGCTGATAGTGAAGGATTCTCAGGCAGTATGCACAGTTATATGCATAAAATCATGCTCCCCGATGATCAAACGAGCATGATTGAGGATGCAATCAAGGGAATGAATAACTATGGTGTTGAGTATTCAGAGGAGCTTGTAAAAGGTGATCTTGACCCTGAAAGCAGAAAAATCGCTGAAGAAGTAATCGATACCAGCCGCAGACATGTTGAGCAGTTAAAACACATACTGCATTAAATTTAGAAAGGCCCTTGCCCTATTCCAAGGACAAAGGCCTGCCTGCCTTTTTCTTATTCTCTTATAAACCAAACTTTAGAAATCAAATTATTTTCTACTTCATAAATAGCCATTAAACTAGCTTTTTCTCCTGTAAGTCCATTCGTAGCAATTTCCCAATCAATGACTCGATTACCGACAATCGATCTATTTATTATTTCTGCAAACATTTTCTTTTTAAATGTCTCCAGGTATCTTTCCACCAGTGCCTGCTTTCCACTTAACGTGACCGTGTTGTCAGGAAAAGTATATACCGTAATATCATCTGCGTATGTACTGGCAAAACCATTAATATCTTGCTTGTTATAATACTCAATTTGTTGTTGCACTACTTTTTCAATCACTTTATTCTGCTCCCTTATTTTAGAATCTCTTTATAGGCCAATTTCATGATAATTTCTAGGTGCTGTGGGTATTTATCTAAAAGCTCGTCCTGTGTAAATAATTCAAAGTCTTGGAATTCAAATCCTGGTGACACCATACAGCCTACAAGAGCACATGTATCTTCTACCATAACCGATGATCCGAAGATTGAATTTCTCTTTACTAACGCTTGTGGAACTTCTCCATTGTCGAGATTTATGCCAAGTTTTATTTCCTCATACTCACCGTTTTCATGTATGATATGAACCGTAAGTGGACTCCCGCCGTGATAATACCACAGTTCATCTGATTTAAGCCGGTGGAAATGAGAAACATCGTTTGAGGTTAACAGGAAGTAAATACTGGTAAACAACTTACGCTCACCATCATAATTTACCGATAGTTCCTGGTCTGTTATACGTTCGTCTGATTCGAAGGTACTTTTGAAGTACCCGCCTTCGGGATGCGGGCTAAGTTCGAGTTTCGATACCCATTTATGTAACTCATTAATATGCATGAAGATAATTAACCCCTTTCACTTCTGCCGGTAATTTAACATACCTAATCATTAAGTATACAATTCTTTCTTTTAAAAAACACGAAAAGCCGGAAACCTCCGGCTTTGGGTTTAAGTATGATTTTCCTCACGCCATTTGTTTATGATACTCTTCTTCTAAGTCATTCAGTGTTAGTTCATATAAATGCTTATCTTCTTTCTTAAAAACACCCACCTTTATAAGTTCACTGATGAAGAATTGCCTTTTTTGCTGGATCGGCATTAGGAGTAAGTTCTTCATAGAAGCACCTCCATTTTGTAATATTCCATAACAACAAATATCATTTTATCTATTTAGTTATTCAGTTTTTGTCGATTGGTAAGATATTGCTAAACTTTAAAAGTATTGTAACCTCTATTTAATAAAAGTAATCGTTCTATTTATCTAAGGAAATATAATAAAGAAGAAGGCAAGTAATGGAGTCCCATTCACCTGCCTTCTCGTTTTAATTTATATAACGTCACTTTAATTTCTCGTTCTAACTTTTGAAAAAATCTCTCTAACCCTTTATTCGCCCCGCCATCCAACATCCGTTTTGCTGCAACAGAAAGTGCACCTGTTACCTCGGCATCTGCAACAATAGAAAGTTTGGTACCTCCCTGCGCTTCATAAAAGTTAAGATCGGCATATGCCTCAATCTCCCCTAGATTCCCTTTTCCTTTAACATGCAGCCGATAAAAGGACGGTGCCAATTCTTTTTGTCTGCAGATATCGATGATAAAATGATCCTTAATAGGACCCATACTGATTTCAACTTCGGCTTTATATACGCCAGATGAACTCTCAACAAAAGACTTACAACCTGAAATGGAATTTCTAAGTACATTTTGATCTTTAATAAACTTCCAGACTATTCTTCGCGGTAACCCAAAGGTATATTCATATTTTATTTTCAACTTTTACCCTCCAATGAACAAGATAAATTTGACTAACAACATTTATTATTCTATTCAAGGGGATTTAACTTGTTAAAACGACAACACCATTTTTAATCGATGACGATGCAAAATAGAAGGCTCCGAAGCCTTATTGTTAAGGGTTCGGAGCCTTAATATTGACTGTTCAATATTTTTTAGTCATCGTCATCGTCATCATCATCTTCTTCTTTACCCTTTTTACCCTTTTCTTTTCCCTTACCATTATTCTGTTTCTCCTTATCTTTTTTTTCTTCCTTTCTAGCTTTTTCTGCTTCTTTTTTAACTTTCTCTTCTTTTTCTTTTCTTTTTTGCAGCTCTTCCTTGTAGGTCTTTTCAATAAGTGATAAGTCGAATTTTTGATTAGAGATCTCTGACAGCGATTTATTTAAGATTTCTTTAAAAATTACTGGTGCAGTTCCCCCGCTAGAGATCGTAAGAAAATGGTTTTCATCTGTTTTGTCATAGCCGAGCCAAACAGCACCTACGATGTTAGGGATATATCCAATAAACCAATGGTCCTTTGCCCCTCCGTTGTTCGCAAATGGAAGTTGTGTTGTCCCGGTTTTTCCTGCAACATCAAGGCCTGTCAGTTTAGCATTTTTGCCAGTACCTTCTGTGACTACACCTTTTAGCATATAGGTGATTTTCTGGGCCACTTCTGGTTCTGTCACTTTAGTTGACTTCTTTTCCCATTTTGCAATGATCTTCCCTCTGGAATCTTCAATTTTTTGAATGGAATGTGCCTCGGGCATAACTCCATTGTTGGCAAATGCGGTGTAAGCCTGTGCCATCAAAAGTGGTGAGGTCCCCTCATTCATTCCTCCGAGAGCAATACTAAGAGAAGAATCTTCATCCTTCAAAGGAATTCCAAAGCGTTCCACTGACTTCGTTCCCTGTTCTAACCCAATTTTATTGAGTAACCAAACGGGAGGGACATTATATGAATTCACAACGGCATCATACATCGTCACCTGTCCTCGGTAACGCTTATCATAATTCTGTGGCTGATAGCCCCCTATGTTGATTGGTTTATCTTCTAAAAGATCAAATATTTCATACCCCTGTTCTAAAGCGGGAGTATATACAGCCAATGGTTTCATAGTAGAACCTGGCTGTCTGACTAATTGTGTCGCACGATTAAAACCTAAAAACGTATGTTCACCGCGGCCGCCCACGAGTGCCTGTATCCCTCCAGTGGAAGAGTTAATGAAAATAGCACCACTTTGAAGCAGTTGATTATCTTGGCTGGCAGGAAACAGATTCTCATTTTGATATACCTCTTCGGTTGCCGTTTGAATAATAGGATTTAACTCCGTATAAATATGAAGACCTCCAGAAAGCACTTCATTTTTTGTTAGCTTATATCTTTTCATCGCTTCGTCAATGATGTGATCAACATAATATGGGTATTTGCCATTGTACTCATCTTCTACCTGGTTATCATTTAATACAATCGTTTGGCTCTTCGCTGCTTCGAGGTCGCTTTGATTAATATAGCCTTCATTTTTCATCAATGTTAACACGATGTCTCTACGCTCTATCGCTTTTTCCACATTTTTAAAGGGCGAAAGGATGGAGGGAGCTTTTATTAACCCAGCAAGCATGGCTGCTTCACTCAAAGTTAATTCACTAACATCCTTACCAAAATAGGTTTTTGCAGCACGCCCAATCCCCCATGCTCCCTCTCCAAAATAAATCTGATTTAAATATCTCTCGATAATTTCATCCTTTGTGTAAGAACGTTCGATCTTTTTGGTGATAATCAGCTCTTTTACTTTCCTTGTATAGGTCCTTTCATGTGTTAGAAACACATTTTTGGCCAACTGTTGTGTAATTGTACTTCCTCCTGCTACAATATCACCGCTCAGCATATTCTTAAAAAACGCTCGAACGATCGCTACGTAATTAATGCCATTATGCTTATAAAAACGTTGATCCTCCGTAGCAATGACCGCATGGATTACTTCACTAGGAATTTTCTTTATTCCTACCCCTTCGATCCGAGAACTTGAGATCTTACTGGCAATGTCACCGTTTTGGTCATAAATAATCGTCGGCTGCGGAGCAGGCTGATTTAACTTACTCACATCACTCGTCCATATAAAAATATTAATAATAAGCAAAAACAAAATAGCCGCAACCATGCCGGTTACGATTAGTTTCTGAATCCAGCCCTTAGAAAAGAAATGAAACCCATCATGTTTAGCCGCTCTTCTCTGCTGTCTCGTTTCCATTCTACCTACCCCCAGTGACAGGCACTCCCCGATTTCTTTGATTCACGGATTGTTTTACGTACCTGACAATATTTCATTTGCACATTGCTTTATTTTAAAACGAATATAGGTATTGTCAATGAGAAATAAGTCATACTTTGAGCTGATAGGAATAGCTTTTTCATGGTAATTTTCTGTATCTCTTATAAAAAACTACAAATATTTTGTTAACAATAGTATTATTGTACAATACGAATTTTTTAGACAGAAGAAGGAGTTTACTTTTACATGAAAAATAATGATCAATGGACTTCTAAACTTGGATTCATTCTACTGCTGCTGGCTCAGCCATTGGGCTTGGTGCGATTTGGAAGTTTCCTTATATGGCGGGGACGAACGGTGGAGGAGTCTTTTTCCTGATTTTCCTACTATTAACCGTCTTCGTTGGCACACCGATTTTAATTGCGGAATTTGTTATTGGACGTTCTGCCCAAAAAGATGCTGTGACTGCCTATCGTAAGCTGTCACCAAATTCTCGCTGGCACTTAATGGGATACGGCGGGGTGATTGTTTCATTCATCATTCTCTCGTTCTATAGCGTAGTTGGCGGCTGGATTCTATCTTATCTAGGGAGAAGCCTAATAGGTGCATTGACTTCTGAATTAGACTATGGAAATTTGTTCACACACATCATTACTCATCCTTTTGAGTCTGTGGTAAGTCAATTCATTTTCCTTCTATTAACCATCATAGTTGTTCAGGGAGGAATCCAAGCAGGGATTGAACGTGCTAGTAAATATATGATGCCAGCCTTGTTTATATTATTCATCGTACTTGTGATTCGGTCACTGACTCTAGATGGGGCAATGGAAGGAGTTAAGTTTCTATTACAGCCTGATTTTTCTGCTATTAAAGCTGAGACAATTCTTTATGCTCTGGGGCAATCATTTTTTGCTCTTAGTGTAGGGAGCTCTGTGATGGTCACCTATGCTTCATATTTATCAAAGCAGGAAAATATGGTTAAGTCAGCCTTTTCAGTGGTCGGTTTAAACATCTTTATTTCCCTGCTTGCAGGCCTTGTTATTTTTCCAGCGGTGTTTGCACTGGGATTTGAGCCTGGGGCAGGTCCGGGGCTAGTATTTGTCGTTCTGCCAGCCGTCTTTAATCAAATGGCCTTTGGCGGGATCTTTTTAGCCATCTTCCTAGTCTTACTGCTTTTTGCAACGTTAACTTCTGCATTTTCGCTGCTAGAAATTATCGTCGCCGTTCTTGTCAAAGATAAGACAAACAAGCGGAAAATGGCAACTTGGAGTGCGGGTATTCTTATTTTTTTAATGGGTATTCCAAGTGCACTATCGTTTGGAGTCCTGTCCGATGTACAAATTGCAGGCAAATCTGTCTTTGATTTTGCAGATTTTATCACTAGCAATATTGGTCTTCCGCTTGGAGCTCTTTTGATTTCGCTGTACGTGGGCTATAGACTTCCCCGGAAGCTAGTAAGAGAAGAATTAGAACTAGGTACTAAAGGAATCGGTGTTTTGTTTGATATCTGGTACTTCTTAATACGCTATATTGTTCCGGTAGGCATACTGTTTGTCTTCTTCCATTCCATAGGACTATTTTAAAAAACTTATAAACACAAAAAGGTTGCCGCAGATAAATGGCAACCTTTTTACTATAAAAATATCTGATGCTTGTACGACTAAGATCTCGGCAATCTTATTTCAACTGTTGTTCCCTGGTTTTCTTTACTTTTAAAGGTAATTGTACCATTGTGCTGTTTAATGATTCTAAACGAAATCATTAGACCTAGTCCGGTTCCCTTTTCCTTATTGCTGTAGAATGGTTCTCCTAATCTTTGGAGCCGTTCTTCACTGATTCCAATACCATTATCGGAAATCTTAACAACGAGGTAATCTTCTTCTGTACAAATCCTAATTTTTATTAAACCATCCGTTTGAATCGATTCAATACTATTTTTAATGATATTAATAAACACTTGCTTCAGTTGGTTAGGATCACAAATAATCTGTGGTACATTAGGTTCAATCTCCATAGAAAACTGAATGTTCATTAAGTTAGCTTCCGATTCGAGCAAGGTTTCTACCTCTTTTAACAAGACAGGAATGCTAGCAAAACTAGGTTTCATTTCTTGATTTTTCGCTAGAGAGAGAAACTCTTTAATAATGTCCTCGATTCGGTCAAATTCACCAAGAATAACATCAAAGTATTCATCCTTTATCATGCCTCTTTGAAAAAGTTGAATAAATCCCTTTATTGCGGTAATCGGGTTTCGTATTTCATGGGCCACACCCGCTGCTAGCTCACCAACTAACTGCAGCTTTTCCGCCTTCCATAGCTGTTCCTCTGCGGATCTTTTTTCTGTAATATCCCTACCTGTTACAACAATATGCTCTACTTCACCATTGTCTCCAAGGACAGGATTACAAAAAAGTTCAAATAACTTCCATTCCTGTTTTTTATTCTTGATACGAACCTCGGATTTTTGAGCAAATTTCTCCTGCATTATTTGCTGGTATAGAGATGAAGTGACTAATTGATCATCTGGATGAATATAGTGAATTGCGTTTTTGCCTTCATAATACTCTAAAGGATGACCCAATACCGTTTCATGTGAAGGAGAAGCATACAATACCTTCCCCTTAATATCCAATATGGAAACTAAGTCGTTCATGTTGTCGGCGATTGTCCGATATTTTTTTTGGCTTTCTTGTAATTCTTTTTCGACTCGTTTTCTTTCGGTAATATCAACACAAGAACCAATCACTTCAACCACTTCGCCGCCACGTCTCACTGGGCTTAGTGCAGCAAGATAGAAGATTCCATTCGATTCATTTTCATATGTCAGATGCTCTTCCCCATTCCAGGCTCGCTCATAATAACTTAACTTATCGGCAGCAAATTCCTGTGGAAGGAATTCAAATAAACTTTTCCCAACTACTTGAGAAGGGACCAGACCCATCCGGTACAATAATTCCCCATCACACAGAGTATGGATAAATTCACCATTTATTAATTTATATTTAAAAGTCATGCCTTGCTGAAAGCGAATCGTTTCTGATAATTCTTTTCTAGCCTTTCTCAACATTTCCTGCATCCAGATATGTTCGTTCCTCGTTTCAGACAAACCATATTCTTTTACTTTCTTTTGAATATCATGATATCTTTCTTCTAATTCCAATGCTGGTAAGGCCTTAGTAAAAAAGTACCCTTGACCCTCTTCACAAAGATATTCTTGTAAAAATAGAAGCTGCTCCCTCGTTTCAATCCCTTTTGCCACGACGCTTAAATTTAGGTTATGTGCCATCGAAATGATTGTTTTAACAATCGTTTCATCGTTGGGATCTTGATACAACTTTTGAACAAACGACTGGTCAATCTTTAACGAATCTAACGGGAATTGTTTTAAATAGCTTAACGAACTAAATCCAGTTCCAAAATTATCTATACTTATACGGACTCCTAGCTTTTTGAGCTTATTTAAGATCCTTATAGTCCGGTCGATATCTACTGTCATACTCTCAGTGATTTCTAGTTCTAAATAACTTGGTTCTAGACCCGTTTCTCTTAAAGCCATTTCCACAGTGTCTACGAAGTTTTCTTTCGTGAATTGTAAAGGGGATAAGTTTACAGAAACTACCGTCAAAAAACCCTTGCGATGCCACTCCTTATTTTGTTTACAAGCTGTAAACAAAGTCCATTCCCCTATCGGATTTATTAACCCGGACTCTTCTGCAATGGATATAAACGAACCTGGAGGAATGATTCCAAATTTCCCATGGTTCCAGCGAACCAATGCTTCGACACCAATAATATTACCTGTTTTTAAATCTACTCTTGGCTGGTAATGCAACAGGAGTTCGTTCCGTTCAATCGCTTCATAGAGGTCCATTTCCATTTTTAAAGGATTGGAAGTAAAAGATTGCTGGTAGTCGCATTGAGGGTTGTATTTGTTTTTTCCAGCCTTTCTAGCTTCCCGTATAGCGATATCAGCATGATAATGGAAAAGTTCAGTTTCCCCGCCAAGAATTTTTCTGGTAGAGGTAATGTCCTGACCCACAACCATAATTGCTTTATTACTATTAAAAGTCACCTCAACAACGCTTGTTTGCAGGTAAATTTCCCTTCCATCCAGCGAAATGAGTTTCCCTACAACCATGTCCTCGTCTCGGTTTTTTAACAAAGATAAGATTTTCCCTTCAAACTTGGGTCCAAACAAATCTTTTATAGACTTGCCAATCAAGCCGGCATTGTTCCCACCGATAATTCTCGTCGCTTTCTGATTAGCATAAACAATTCTTCCCTCTTGATAAACAAATATAATATTCGGAGACATATCAATAAGGTGATGAAATTGCTCCTGATCCCCCAATATTTGGTTATTGTCTCTTTTGATCGTCTTCATTCTCAATCACCTTTTCTACGACATAAAAAAAGCTATCCTATATAAAGAATAGCATTTTTTATGGTTTTAGGTAACTATAGTCGTTCAGTTTTTTTGAAATTGATAGACAAAACCTTGTCCAATCGTAAAGCTACTAAAATGTTCTCTATTCTCCTTCATTAACAACAATTTTAAAGCCTTGCTGCTTAGGACCATCCTCGTAAACATCCCGTGTAACTATGTAAAAACCTTCACCCTTTTCATCGGTGATCACCATCTCACTTGGACTTTTATCCACTGCTGCTGCGTCCAGACTGTGGTATGGTAAACCTAACACTGAAATATCAAAAGACATGATATTCCCCCCCTTTCTTTTCTCTAAATCTTACCGTTTTTTTTATTTTCGAGCAAGAAATCTATCTTTACAATTAAATAAATTAGAGCCATTCCAGTATTTCAATTCGATTCCCAAAGGGGTCTGATACATAAAAGCGATTAGCACCAGGTAATTTATTGTCTTCAATGACATCTACACCATTTGCGTTCAAATGCGTCTTCAAAAGTACAATATTTTCGACTTCAAAAGCAGGATGTGCCTTTCTAGCGGGTACGAATGGCTCTTCTATTCCGATATGCAATTGTGTACTGCCATTTTTAAACCAAACCCCGCCTCGTTTCCTAAGTTCTTCCGGCTTTTCAATTTCCTCAAAACCCAAAATATCTTTAAAAAAACCTCTTGCTGTGTCTTCACCACCCTTTGGAGCGGCCAGTTGAACATGATCAATTGCCTTAAACCGAAACATACAAATTCCCCCTTTTAATTTCTTATATTATATAAAACCTGTAAAATATCCTTCAAGTTTCTACATATGATGGGGTTTCTTTCATAAATTACCGTCGATATTCGTAAAATCAAGCCTTTTCTTTACATATTCTAGGGATATATGTAGATAAGTTTTTTACCGTGTTTGCAGGAATAACTACACTCTATCAAAAATTATTAAGACAAGACAAATTGTCTAACGAATACGTTGAAAGGTGGTCTCTGCGTGGAATTATCCCTACAACAAATCGTCGAAGGTTTGCCGAAAACCTTACTTAATGCCACAGATCGTGACTTAGAAGGATTTCAAAAGATTATTGATGAGACAATCAAATTACGTGAAGGACATCGAAATTTACAAAAGATGATTAAAAACTTTTCTACTTCCAACATCCAGCGATCATAAAACTCTAATAGGTGACTTACTGAGAGGTTAAACCACCTCTCTTATTTTTTGGTACGAAACATGTTTGTTATTTGTTTGTAAAGCTAATAATACACGATTGATAACTTGCTATGTTATACTCACGGAGGAATCAAATAATTCAGATTTTTAAGATAAGGAAGTGATGTAGTGAAGAGAGTGAGTAGAATTTTTGTAAGTTTAGCTATATTTATTTTAACAGGATCAGCCTTTTACATAACCTCAGCTAATGCCGAAACTAACAGTTCCCTACCTCATCCAGTTCCAACAGGTGAAACAACAGAAAACATTGAAAATCCTGCAACCATCAATGAGGATCAATTAAAGTTCGTCTATAAATTAACCCAAGTAAATCAAGCCCTTCAGGATAATCAGGAATACATAAAAAAAATAGAGTTAGAAGTGGAAAATGCAACATCAAAGGTTACCAGTCTGAAAGAGGAAATTAAGTTTATTGAAAATCGAATTAAAAAACGGAATAGTGTAATGAAAGAACGCGCGCTCACATTGCAGCAAAGCGGGGGTAATGTAACCTATCTTGAGGTACTGCTAGGTTCAACCAGCTTTGGAGATTTTCTTGAGCGAGTTGGAGCCATTGTGACTATTTTTGAGGCAGACCGGACCATTTTAGAACAGCAGGAGTCTGAAAAGCTAGACCTGGAAGGTAAGAGAGCTTCCTTAGATAAGGAACTTGCCTCCCTTGCAAATATGAAAAGCGATCTAGAAGGAATGCAAGCCCAATTAATTGAGCAACAGAAACAATTTGAATCTCTTTCGGAACAGGAAGAAACGGATTCTAATGAACAAGTTGCACCCAACACAAATTTAGATTCTCTTCCAATCATTGACGATGAATACATAGCAGCCATTATTACAGCGGGTTATCCATATATCGGGAATTCTGTCTACGTATTTGGAGGCGGGAGAAATGAATATGATATTGCAAATGGAAGATTTGATTGCTCCGGATTTGTTCATTGGGCTTTTGCTCAAGCAGGAGTAAAAATTGGAGCATCGACTGATGTCCTAGCTCAATCGGGAAGTCAAGTTCCAGTCGAAGAAGTTAAGCCTGGAGACCTAGTTTTTTTTGATACATACAAAAAAGACGGACATGTTGGAATCTACATAGGAGATGGTAAATTTATTGGCTCACAGAGCGATCTTGGTGTATCCATTGCTGACATGACAACAGGGTACTGGCTCGAAACCTTTAATGGTCGAGTAGTTCGGATCATAGAAAATGAAACAAATAATAGCTAACTATGTAATCCCCTTAATTGATACACGAATATCCAAAGATAGGTGTCCTAAAAAAGGACACTTTTTATTTTCCCTTTCTTTGATTAGATTTTCTAATCTTCATTATTTTAGTTGAAGGTTGTTTTCGGACCCATTTTATGAATTTTGCAAGTCTTTCATCTTCTCTCATCTCACAAATGGTAGTGAGGCGACCTGCAATTTCTTCATTGGTATAAAGGGCATGGACTTGTTTGTGACAAGGGATACATAAATTTGCAGTCGGGCCAAAGGTACCACCCATTTCTTTTGGCAGAAGATGATGTATGGTTGTTTCAACATCACTTCGACCACATAGTTCACATACACTACTCATTTTTTATCACTCCTCGTTCCCCCTCTTAACATTTTCTATTTCTCTCCCACTTATCCGGGTAAGCGAATCTACTTCTACATGCTTTGTTATGACTAAATGAAAAAAAGAAGTCCTCAACAGTAGAGAACTTCCTTTTTTTGCATTATTCATGAAAATTGGTGCCGTCTGTTGTGGCTTTCACTATTCCGGCACGAATAACAAAATCTCCAAAGTGTTCCCCTTCGTTTCGTTCCTTTGCATAGCGCGGAATAATCGAGCCTAATTCTCTTAATATTTCTTCTTCACCAATATTTTCACGGTACATTTTGCTGAGGCGGCTTCCGTCAAAAGCTGCACCGAGATACATATTGTATTTACCTGGAGCTTTCCCAATAAAACCAATTTCACCAAGTGCATGGCGGGCACATCCATTCGGACAACCAGTCATTCTGATGGTGATTTCTTTGTTGCGAAGACCGTTTTCTTCAACAATTTCATCGATTTTATCAATCAAACGAGGTAGATAGCGTTCTGCTTCTGCCATTGCTAGACCACATGTAGGGAGTGAAACACAGGCCATTGAACTGCGGCGTAAAGCTGAATACTGTGCTCCATCCGTCAATCCAAACTTTTCAATTAGCTCACTAATTTGTTTCTTTTTCTGACTTGTGACATTACCGATGATCAGGTTTTGGTTAGAAGTAAGGCGGAAGTCTCCCTTGTGGATTTTGGCGATTTCACGTAAGCCAGTCTTAAGCTTGTACTCGTCGAAATCAGCCACCCGGCCTCCTTCAACAAATAGTGTTAAATGCCATTTCCCTTTGACACCCTTTACCCATCCGTAGCGATCTCCATTATGATCGAAATGATATGGTTTTGCTTCAGCTAAGCTCCAGCCTAAGCGATTTTCTAGTTCTTCCACCACTGTTTCTAAACCAAGACGGTCAACTGTATATTTAAAACGGGCATATTTGCGAACAGAACGATTACCGTAATCGCGCTGAATCGTAATAATTTTTTCTGCCACATCATACATTTGTTCAGGCTTACAAAAGCCAATAACTTTCCCTAACTGCGGATAGGTTGCCGTATCACCATGCGACATTCCCATACCGCCGCCGACCGTCACGTTAAAACCTAAGAGCTTCTCGTCTTGGATTACAGCAATGAAACCTAAGTCCTGAGAAAAGACATCAATATCATTTGAAGGTGGAACAGCAATTCCAATTTTAAATTTCCTTGGTAGATAAAGCGGGCCGTACATTGGTTCCACTTCTTCAACCTCTGGAGTCCCTGCCACTTTTTCTTCATCAAGCCAGATTTCATGGTAGGCTCTTGTGCGCGGAAGTAAATCATTGCTCAATTTTTTTGACCACTCATAGACTTCGGTATGAATTTCCGATTGATAGGGATTAGAGGTACACATCACATTCCGGTTTACGTCTCCGCATGCGGCTATCGTATCCATAAGAGCACCGTGGATTTCTTGAATTGTTTTTTTCATATTCCATTTTAAAATTCCATGAATTTGGAATGTCTCACGAGTTGTTAGTTTTAACGTACTATTCCCATATTTTTCGGCAAGTTCATCCATCACCAGCCATTGTGCTGGTGTAGCTACGCCGCCTGGAAGGCGAACACGAAGCATGAACTGATACGCCGGCTCAAGCTTTTGCTTTTGGCGCTCAGCTCGAAGGTCACGGTCGTCCTGTAAGTAACTGCCATGGTGTTTCATCAGGCGGTTGTCATCATCAGGAATTCCGGCACTGATCCGGTCTAGCATTACTTCCTTCAAAGTGCCGCGTAAAAAGTCACTTCGATCTTTTATATCCTCGACATCGCTTGGCGGTCCGGCCGGTGCTTGTAATTTTTGGTTCACCATGTTGAAAATACTCCCTTCAATCCAAAATCAGTATACATCACGCTGATAGCGTTTTTGCTGCTGCATATTGGCAAGATATTCTACCGCTTGTTCCCGGCTCATATTGCCTTCTTTTTCAATGATATCAATTAGTGTGTGATGGACATCATGGGCCATATTTTTCTCATCGCCACAAATATAAACTGCGGCACCTTGTTGGAGCCACTCGAACAATCCTTTACTGTGTTCAAGCATACGATGCTGAACATATACTTTTTCTGCTGTGTCACGTGAAAAAGCAACATCCATTTTTGTTAACACACCGTCTTTTATCCATTTTTGCCATTCTGTTTGATAAAGGAAATCTGTTACGAAGTGCTGGTCGCCAAAAAACATCCATGACTTACCCTCCACTCCGATTTCTTCACGCTCCTGCATGAACGCTCGAAATGGTGCTACTCCTGTCCCTGGTCCAACCATAATAATCGGTGTCTCAGGATTTTCTGGCAGCTTAAAGTTATCATTTTGCTGTATATATATAGGCAGGGTATCTCCTGGCTGCAAACGTTCTGCACAAAGTATGGAACAAACCCCTTTTCTTTCACGGCCATGTGCATCGTATCGTACTGCTCCGACGGTTAAATGCACTTCGTCTGGATTTGCTGATAAACTGCTTGAAATCGAGTAAAGACGTGACGGCATTTTTCGGAGAATCGAGACAAAGTCTTGAACAGACCCGTTCCAAGGTCCGAAGTCCTTAATTAAATCTAGCAAATCCCGTCCATCGAGATAAGATTTTAAGTTTTCATCATTGCCTGGTGCCAACAGTTCCTGAAGTTTCTCGTTTGCTGACAGCTTCACTGCTTTTTCAAGGAAAGGTTTTGTTAGAACAGTGATTTCAAAATAAGAAGTGAGTGCTTCCTTTAGTGAAAGAACTTCTCCCTGCTTATTTACTGTTACCGTTTCTGTTGAATCCCAGTTTAATGCACTCAGTAGAGCATCGACAAGTTTTGGGTCGTTTTCTGGATAAATCCCAAGGCTGTCTCCTGGTTGAAAGGAGAGACCAGAACCTTCTAGAGATAACTCAAGATGACGTGTCTCTTTATTCGATCCGCGACCGTTTAAATTAATATTTTCTAGCACTTCCGCTCTAAACGGATTCGTTCTAGAATATACCGATTCCACTACTGGAGTTCCTGCAGCCTGCACAGAACCACCAGTTCCCCCCTGCGCTTCGGTTAATCCGCCAATAACGCCATCAAGCCACTCTGCTGCAGGTTCATCAAAATCAAGATCACAGTCAAAGCGTGGGTATAATCTCGTCCCGCCAAGTTCCTCAAGGCGAGCATCGAACTCTTTCCCTGTCTGACAGAAAAACTCATAAGAGCTGTCTCCTAGTGCTAAGACAGAGAAATTAAGCCCATCTAGCTTTGGAGCTCTTTTTCCATGAAGAAATTCATGGAAGGTCAGGGCATTGTCAGGTGGCTCTCCTTCGCCATGAGTACTAACAACAATAAGTAAATTATTAACTTTCTTAATATTGTTAGATTTAAAATCACTCATCGATGATGTCGTTACCTGAAAACCTCGGCCTTCTAGTGTCTTAGCAGCATGTTTAGCTAGTCTTTGGCTATTGCCCGTTTGTGACCCGAATAAAATCGTCACTTCCTTAGAAATTGTCACATCACCGCTCTTTACAGGAAGTTCCCTGGTTTGAACACCAGCAGTGCCTGGAACAGTAAGATATGGTGACGCAGCTAAAAAGCCACTTAACCATACCTTTTGTGACTCTGTTAATGTTGGCAGAATGCGGTTAAGGAGCTCTGCCTGCTCCTGATTAAACGGACTATTCATTACCTGAAGTTGCAACGTTTCCACCTCACAAGGAATAAAACTTACAGTTTGAATGCTTCCTACTTGAAAAAGTCATTCTACATTATATCTATCTATTCTACATTTTACTGGACATTTCAACAATATTAATTCTCTATTATTCTTTTCCCGGAACTGATGCTCTTTCAATGACAATTTCTTCGAATACACGGTGGCTGCTTAATGGCCCCGTATGAAGAATCTGAAATCCTTGTTTTTCTAGCTTCCGTACTTCGTGGGTTACCTCTGCTATTAGAAGTCCTGAGAATAACAGATAAGGAACAACAATGATTCTTCCTAAAGCCCCGGCTGTTACCATGTCAAGCCCTTGATGGAGCCTCGGTTCCACTGCTGCTAAGTAACAAACCGAAACATCATCTACACGAAGGCGTTCCTTTAACCCTGTCGCGATTTTCGTAAAATCATTCGCTGTAGCAGGGTCACTGCTTCCTCTGCCCACAACTAATAGCCGATCCTGTGGAACTAAGTTATAAACGACTTCCTTGACCACTTCAGTAATAGCATCAAGGATTTTCGCTTGTACACCAAATGGATCACTTATGTTTACCCGGACAGAAGGATAGATCGTCTTGAGGGCATCTAATGCTTGAGGAATATCCTGTTTTATATGTCCTGCTGCTAAAAGAAATAGCGGGACCACATTGATTTCTGTTGCACCCTGTTCAACACAGCGACGGAACCCTTCCTCAATTAATGGGTCAGTTAACTCCAGAAAACTTATTTCCTGGATAGGGACTGCTACTCGCTCCATGACTTTATGGATAAAGGCTTTAGCCTCTTCCGCACCTTTTTTTGAGCGTGTACCATGTCCGATATAGAGTATCGCTCTCATACTAAAGCTCCTTACTCAGCTTATCCGTGTACGATTGGCAGCTGGGGCAAAATTTCATCCTCAAACCAGTTTATTTTTTCATGCAGCCGAACAACATCTCCAATTATCATCATACTTGGGTTGGTAATCCCCGATGTTCTCACTTTCGCTTGAATGGTATCAAGGGTTCCGACAACTGTTCTTTGATCACTTAGAGTGCCCCAATGGATCAAAGCGATTGGAGTTTGGGGTGATTTGCCATTCTGGATAAGCTGGTTGGTAATGGTCGAAAGATGGGACACCCCCATATATACACAGATGGTATCTACTGCTTTTGCCAAATGGGACCACTGGTGCTCTGCCGCGGCATCACCAGCCTGATGACCTGTAATAAAAGCAAAGCTCCTACTTAAGGTACGATGCGTGACAGGGATTCCTGCATATGCTGGAGCCGCAATCCCTGCTGTGATACCAGGAATAATTTCAAACGGTACTCCATGCTTCATACATTCCTCCGCTTCTTCACCACCACGGCCGAACACAAAAGGATCTCCACCTTTTAAACGAACGACCTGATTCCCTTTTTTGGCATACTTTACGATGAAGTGATTAATTGTTTCTTGTTTCATTGTATGGTAATGAGGAAGCTTACCGCAATAGACAAGTTGTGCTCCTTCTTTTGCATGTTCTAGTAATTCAGGATTTACCAGGCGATCATAGAGGACGACATCCGCTTTTTGAAGGCAGCGCAATCCTTTTACTGTAATTAAATCTGGATCTCCGGGACCCGCACCTACCAAAAAAACCTTACCCTCCATGGATTTGCCATCCTTTCACCAAACATTTTTAAAAAATCTACAATAAGCCTTTTTCCTTTAAGTAATTCAAAATTTGATCAACTGCTTCTTTTACTGATAGGAGATTGGAATGTACAGTAATTTCTGGACGTTCCGGTGACTCATATGGCGAGTCAATTCCTGTAAATTCTTTAATTTCACCGCGTCGTGCCTTTGCATAAAGCTGTTTTGGGTCACGTTTTTCACATTCATCCAGAGGACAGCTAACAAAGACTTCGATAAATTCGCCTTCTTCAAACAAGGCACGAACTTGGTCGCGATCAGAACGGAATGGCGAAATGAAAGCTGTGGTTACGACTGCCCCACTATCGACAAACAGTTTTGCAACTTCACCAATCCTTCTAATATTCTCGGTCCGGTCATAGTCTGAAAATCCTAGGTCCTTATTTAACCCGTGTCGGATATTATCGCCATCCAACACATATTCATTGATTCCAAGTCGGTATAATTCACTCGACACAGCGTTGGCAATGGTCGACTTTCCTGAGCCTGAGAGACCTGTAAACCATAGGACCGCACTTCCATGGCCATTTTGAACACGGCGGTCTGCTTTTGTTACAGCTGCTGCATGCCAGGTTATATTCGTTGCTTTTGACATCGTTTCTTCCTCCTTATACCCTCACTTCTTCTTTCATTCCATCAATGAGTACTTCCACTACTTCTTTCCGGCTGAATGTTGACGGTGGCAGCTGCCCTGAGCGGAGCATTTCTCTAACCTTAGTTCCAGAAAGAATCACGCGATCTTCTATGCTGTGTGGACAAGTTTTATCAGAAGCCATTCCCTCACACTTATTGCAGTAGAAACTGTGTTCAAAGAATAACGGCTTAATTCCTAATTCTCCCTCCGGAAATTCATTGAAAATATACTGTGCATCATAAGTACCGTAGTAGTTGCCTACTCCTGCATGGTCACGACCTACAATAAAATGCGTGCAGCCGAAGTTTTTACGGGCAATTGCATGGAAAATTGCCTCTCTTGGACCTGCGTAACGCATGGCTGCTGGATATACACCAAGCTGAACTCGTTCTGAAGGATAATAATTGTCTAGTAGAACGCGGTAGCTTCTTAGGCGTACATCCGCAGAAATATCATCAGACTTAGTTTCCCCTACAAGCGGATTAACAAAAAGACCATCGACCGTTTCTAAGGCAGCTTTTTGAATATATTCATGTGCACGATGAATTGGATTCCTAGTTTGGAAGCCAACTACTGTTTTCCAGCCTTTTGCTTCAAAAATAGCTCTCGTTTCTTTGGGTTCGAACCAAACATCGCTTGCCACACCTTTTTCTGGCTTTTTAATTAATGTGACCTCACCCGCCACGTAAACAGGTCCTCTTTCGTATAAACGCTTCACTCCTGGGTGAGCAAGCTCTAACGTTTTATACACCTCTACAGCTTCCTTATCCAGGTTTGGCTCATACC
The DNA here is from genome assembly GCF_001940785.1 of Bacillus sp. MRMR6. Taxonomy (GTDB): domain Bacteria; phylum Bacillota; class Bacilli; order Bacillales; family Cytobacillaceae; genus Neobacillus. The sequence continues at coordinate 112,829 of NZ_MSLS01000007.1, read as the reverse complement.
ATTCTGAAACCTTAATTACTCCATACATCTCATTTTCAAAAGTAAGCTTAATTTCTTCACCCACTTTTAGGGTAGATGCCGTTTCCTTAGAGACTGGAAGAGTAACTGGAATCGACCAAATCGTTTGGTCTGCCAGACGCATATTTTCCACAACGGACTCATAATCGGCTTTTCCTAGAAACCCAGTAAGTGGACTAAAAAGACCAATCCCAATTAACTCAAGGTCACTCAAGGCAATGGCGTCAATTTCTATTTCTTTTGTTATATGAGTTACAACATAGTTTGGATCAAATGCTTCGATTAGTTTTCCTCCATGAGGTTGTGGTAAAAATGACAATATAATCATACCTTTCTATTTTAAATATCTATTTTTTAATCCTTTGCTACTTCATGTGATACTGCAATTACAGACTTCTCTCTCTTCATTAAGAACAATACTCCGAATACGGAAATAAGGACGCCTGCCATCGCAATGATTGGATAAATATTTTGTTCAATTAATAGTTGGATGAGCGTATACGATAAGACCATTGAAAGAACAGGTGAAACAATCCAGACAGTTAGCATCTGCACGACAATATCCTTCTTTAAGACTTCCTTCCCATTCTTCGCAAAGCCAATTCCAACAATGGAGGAAGTAGTTATTTGTGTTAGCGGTACAGGAATTCCAAACATCGATGCAATCGTTACGATGGTTGCTCCTGTCCCAGAAATGACACATCCTTCTTCTAGCTTTAAAGTGGTAATTTTTTTACCATTTGTTTCAAGAACGCGGTGGCCCAGAATTAGTGCGCCTAACGCTACAAACAGCCCACCCCAGAAGATACCGTTCCCAGTAGTCATAATCCCGGCACCAACAAGAGGGCCTACTGCATTCGCAACATTGTTCATCCCAGCTGAAAATGCTTCAAACAGCCCCAAAACTACAACAAGGACTGTCAAGAATGGAACAGCTTTTGGAGCTTCAACCCACTTTTTAAGCTTCTTGTTATTTAAAACCTTTGCAGCAAGTACTGCAATAAAAAAAGCAGTAATTGGTGTTAGGAGCCAAAACATCATAATCCAGAGAAGCTTCCCCGCAAATACCGATTGGTAAACGACCCCTGCACCGACAATAGATCCAACTGCGACTTCACTTGTTGAAAGAGGGATACCGAAAATATTGGCTAAAAACAATGACATCGCTGCTGAAGCTAGCACAATCAGTGCAATCGATACAGTAAATGTACTGCTAGGGACAATTCCACTCCCCAAAGTCTTAACCACTTCACCGCCCCCCAGCCAGGCTCCAAGAAATACGGCAATCCCGCAAAGCATTAATGCAAGCCGTTTCTTCACCACACCAGAGCCATATGCGATTCCCATTGAGGCAGCAGCACCACTTCCACCTATATTCATTGCAAAAAACAAGCCAATAATAATCGCGATGATTGTAAGCATCATCAATGCCCTCCTTTATGAGGTGTGCAATCCACACTCCGTTTTGCCGCTCCCAGACCAACGCCCTGCTCTTGAGTCACCATCAGTACTAACTGGCTGTGTACAGGGAAAGCAACCGATGCTAGGGTAACCTTGGTCATGCAGGATGTTGTACGGGAGATTTTTCTCTTTTATATAGTTCCATACCTCATCCCAGGTCCAATGAATTAGCGGGCAGATTTTAATATTTTGAAATTTATCATCTTTATTTAAAAACTCCGTGTTTGCCCTTGTCGACGACTGTTCTCTGCGAAGACCAGACATCCAAGCCTGTTTAGCCGTTAACGTCTCCCTCAATGGAATCACTTTGCGAATGTTACAGCATTGGTTAGGGTCCCTCTTCCATAGGGCGGAACCATATTGTTCTCTTTGGTCGTCTAGACTTAACTTTGGCTGTTTTCGCTCTATTTTCAGAGATGGAAAACGAGCTTCAATTTTGTCAATCACGTCATATGTCTCTGGAAAGTGTAATCCAGTATCTAAAAAGACTATATGAGCATCTGGCTTTACCTGTTGAATCAAATCAATCAGGACAATCGCTTCTGCACCAAAACTAGATGCATAGACAATTTGCTCTTCTGGATAATTGCTATAGGCCCACTCTAAAACAGCACGAGCACCTTTTGTTTGGTCGTCAATAGGGAAATCCCCTGAAATTTGTTCCCAGTTTTGATAGGTAACTGTATTTTCCATACCTTTTTTCCTCCTTCTAAAATCAAAAAGCCTCTCCAATTTTGGAAAGGCATCACACTCACGTTTGATACCTTATCTTCCAAAATGTAACCATTTTGCTGGAGTTAGCACCTTGCTATGCAGGTTGCCGGGCTTCATCGGGCCAGTCCCTAAGCCTCTCTAGATAAGTAATATTTTATTTGATGAAATTAATCCTACCATACCAATAGGTTTTATGTAAATAAGAATAAACAAAATTTTTAAAATTAATATTGGAACCTTTTTTATCACCTTGCATACTAATAACGCCAAAACCGTATAAGGCTTCGACGTTAGTTTTTTATGCTTTATGTTAATGCTTTAGTGGATCTGGTGTTGAGCTAGTATTAGGTGAGATATGAAGTTTAAAGTTTTTATCTAAAGAAGCATAAAATATTTCTTCTGTCTTCTTAAATCCTTTCTTGTTTAACTGCTCCTTCAGCCAGGTTTCATTTGTGTTCAAGTGTGATAGTGTTTCATAATCAATTTTACCCTCAATTATCACTGGATAAGATAATTCTTTTGATTCAATCTTTAGCCCTAAATCCTGACGTGTTGCTGTTAATTGTTCCGCTTTTTTTAATACTGAAAGTCTTCCGTTCGCTTCAATAAAACCTAAATGGACAACCGTAACATCAAATATCTCTTTTTCTCGTAGCATCTGTAAAATATTATCTAAGCTATAGTGGATTTTTCGTAAGTTTTTCACAAGAAAAACTCCATCTAAAATGATGAGGGTTGGTTCAAAAGTGAGTAATCTTCCTACCTTACGAAACTTGATATTCATATAAGCGATTAGCCTTTGTAGTAACGCTAATGCGATGACTGCCATTCCTGTATGTATATGTTCGATTTTAGGATCTGCAATATCAGCTCCTACCACTGCACCCAAGCAAATAATAATTAAAAAATCAAAAACTGGCAGCTCTCCTATTGATCTTTTCCCCATAAATAACGTTGCTACAAGTAACAAAGGCAATATGGTGATGATTCTGCCATAAACCAATAGAATTTCTTTTATTGTTTCCATTTCTCTAATACCCTCTTTCTAGTTTTCTAGAATAGTTATGGATTAGTATTTCCCACTTTTAAATGGAGAGCTGCTTTTTTCATAAAAAAACCTAATTCCTCAGAAAAAGGAATTAGGTCTCCCTTGTTATTTTGGTAAGTTCGATTTTCCCATTAGATAGACATCTACCTCATGCGCAACGCCGCGGCCTTCGTTTATCGCCCAGACGATTAAACTTTGCCCTCTCCTAGCATCGCCTGCTGCAAAAACACCCTTAACATTCGTAGTGTATTGCCCATAGGCAGCCTCAATTTTTTGGTTAACTGCTGTTACCCCAAATTGATGAAGGAGCGGCTGATCTGTTCCTTCAAAACCAATCGCAATAAAAACTAATTGGGCAGGCCAAACTTTTTCTGTACCCGGGATTTCCTGAAAGTAAAAACGACCTTCTTCATCCCGCAATTTTTCCATCTCAATCGTGTGCAACTCTTTGACAGTACCTTGTGGATCTGCAACGACCTTTTTCGTTTGAATCGAATATTGACGGGGGTCATCCCCTAACTTCGCTTCAGCTTCCTTATAAGCATAATCCATTGAAAAGACATTCGGATATGCCGGCCATAGATTATTAGAAGCTCTTTCTATAGGAAGTTGAGGGTGCTTACCAAATTGTGAGACACTACGGCATTTTTGCCTTAATGCTGTAGCTACACAATCCGCCCCCGTATCTCCCCCGCCTATTACAATTACATCTTTACCCTCTGCATTCAAATACCCTTCATTCGTAAAATTTGAATCTAATAGGTTTTTCGTAGTATTAGTCAGGTAATCCATTGCTAAATGAATTCCGTTTGATTCACTTCCTTCTATCACAAGCTTCCGCTGTTTTTGAGCACCAGTACATAAAATAACGGCATCAAATTGAGCCCGCAGCTCTTCGGCTGTTACATCTTTACCAATTTCAGTGTTCGTAACAAATTGTATTCCCTCTTGGGTTAATAATCTGATCCGACGCTCGACCACTTCTTTATCTAACTTCATATTAGGAATTCCATACATCAATAACCCACCAGCACGGTCTGATCGCTCAAATACCGTCACCGCGTGACCTGCTTGGTTCAGCTGGTCAGCACTTGCCAAACCAGCTGGGCCTGATCCGACTACCGCAACTTTTTTTCCAGTTCTTCGTACAGGAATTCGCGGCTCTATCCAGCCATTTTCAAAGCCTTTATCGATAATTGCCTGTTCAATATTCTTAATCGTCACAGCTGGGTCTGTAATCGCTAACGTACAAGATCCCTCGCACGGAGCGGGACAAACCCTTCCTGTAAACTCAGGAAAATTATTCGTTTTTAACAACCGATCGAGCGCCTCTCTCCAGCGGCCGCGATAAACCAAGTCATTCCATTCTGGGATTAAATTATGAATCGGACACCCTGAAGTCGCACCTTGAATTTCCATTCCGATATGACAGAAGGGAGTAGCGCAGTCCATACAACGAGCCCCCTGTCTTTTTAACGATCCTTCAGAGAATGGTGCAGTGTACTCTTTCCAGTCGCTTACACGCGAAAGGGGATTGCGTTCTATTACATTCTCTCGACTATATTCCATAAAACCTGTTGGTTTCCCCATCATCCTCTCCCCTTTCCTAGCGTAATACAGCTGCTGACTGTAGTTTTGATTTATTAGTCTCTTTAGCGGAAACAGCTTTAAATGCACTCATTGCAGCTTCATCGGCAGTTAGGCCTGCATCTATTTGCTGCTGGATACTATCAATCATTTGCTTATAGTCCTTCGGAATAACCTTGACAAATTTTCTAACATGATTTTTCCAGTCCTCTAGAATCCGGCTTGCTTTCACACTATTCGTATAACGAAGGTGATTTTCAATCATACTCTTTAGCTCTGCTAATTCATCCTGCGTTAACTCATCAAACCCAATCATTTCTTGATTACACAAATTCACAAATGACTCTTGATGATCAGCGAGAACGTAAGCAATACCGCCTGACATTCCGGCACCAAAGTTTTTACCTACTTCACCTAAAATAACAACCCGTCCGCCAGTCATATATTCACAGCCATGGTCACCGATTCCTTCGACCACAACATCTGCACCGCTATTACGAACTGCAAAACGTTCACCAGCACGGCCATTAATATAAGCTTCACCACTCGTTGCCCCGTATAAAGCCACATTTCCGGCAATAACGTCTTCACCTGCCATTATACTTGAAGAATCATCCGCTTTAACAATCAGCTTCCCGCCAGACAAGCCTTTTCCAAGATAATCATTTACATCACCAGTAATAACAAGTGTCATGCCTTTTGGAACAAATGCCCCAAAACTTTGACCGGCTGATCCTGAAAATCTTAAGGTTATCGTATCCTCTGGCAGACCTTCTTCACCATAACGTTTTGAAACTTCACTTCCTACAATGGTCCCTACGACCCTATTCACATTTGTAATTGGGAAGCTGGCATCCACAGGTGTGCTAGATATCAACGATTTCTCAACAAGCGGCAGAATCATTTTCAAATCGAGTGACTGTTCAATTTTATGATTCTGAGGAGTTTTAAACGTGCGAGCTCCTTCTGACTGGTGCAGCAAGGCCGATAAATCTAGATGCTTCGCCTTCCAGTGAGTTTTTGCTCTATCGCTCACTGCAAGTACATCTGTTCGTCCTACCATTTCTTCTACTGTTCTAAAGCCCAGTTCAGCCATCAATTCTCGGACTTCCTGTGCAACAAAACGCATATAGTTAACGATATAATCCGCTTCTCCTGTAAACTTCCTGCGAAGCTCTGGATTTTGTGTTGCAATTCCAACAGGACATGTATCCAAATGACATACACGCATCATTACACAGCCAAGCACTACAAGCGGAGCAGTAGCAAAGCCAAACTCTTCTGCGCCTAACAAAGCTGCCATGACGACATCTCTGCCAGTCATTAATTTACCATCAGTTTCAAGGACAACGCGGTCCCGCAAGCCATTCAACATTAATGTTTGATGTGTCTCAGCCAGCCCTAACTCCCATGGTAGACCTGCATGCTGTATACTGGTCTTCGGAGATGCTCCCGTACCACCATCGTAACCACTAATTACAATGACATCTGCAGCACCCTTCGCAACACCAGCAGCAATTGTGCCCACACCGCCTTTGCTTACGAGCTTTACGCTGATCCGTGCGTGCCGATTGGCATTTTTTAAATCATGAATCAATTGAGCCAAATCTTCTATTGAATAAATATCATGATGTGGAGGAGGAGAAATTAATCCAACTCCTGGCGTTGAGCCACGAACATCTGCAACCCAAGGATATACCTTGTTTCCTGGCAGCTGCCCGCCCTCACCTGGCTTTGCTCCCTGTGCCATTTTAATCTGCAGTTCCTCTGCATTCACAAGATAATGGCTTTTTACACCGAAACGGCCAGAAGCAATTTGTTTGATAGCACTTCGGCGGTTATCTCCATTTTCATCAAGAATATAGCGAGCTGCATCCTCACCGCCCTCACCACTATTACTTCTGCCACCTAAACGGTTCATCGCAATCGCAAGTGTTTCATGTGCCTCTTTACTAATTGATCCAAATGACATTGCTCCAGTTTTAAACCGGCGGACAATAGAATCAACTGACTCCACTTCCTCAAGAGGTACCGCCATACGTGCTTCATCAAAGGAAAATAAATTACGTAAAAACCCCATTCTTTCTTCATTCGCAAGACTGGAATATTTTTTAAATAACTCATAATCCCCTTTGCGGCATGCCCATTGAAGAGTGTGAATGGTACCAGGATTAAATGCGTGATGTTCACCTGTTTTTCTCCATTGGAAGTTGCTTCCTGAATCAAGCGTTTGGTCATAAATATTCTCATATGCCCGTTCATGCAACATTTTTGCCTCTTTGGAAATGGTCTCTAAATCAATACCGTCAATTTGGGAAACGGTTCCCGTAAAATACTCATCAATCACTGCAGCACTAATTCCAACAGCCTCAAAGATTTGAGCACCTCTGTAGCTTTGTACGGTAGAGATACCCATTTTGGACATAACTTTTACAACACCCTCGGTCATACCTTTTACATATTTAGCTACAGCTTCATCGTAAGTATAAGGTAAATTACCATCTAAAATAGCTTGATGATAGGTTGCGAAAGCTAAATAAGGATATATCGCGTCCACACCATAGCCAAGTAAAGCAGCAAAGTGATGGACTTCTCTTACTTCACCCGTTTCAACAATAATACTGACCTTTGTACGGCTGCCTTTACGGATTAAATACTGATGAAGAGCACTTGCGGCTAAAAGAACAGGAATAGCCGTACTACTTTGATCCATGTTTCGATCTGATAAAATGAGCAAACTTACATTGTTCGAAATCGCCGCTTCTGCTTGCTGGCACACCTGTTCTAAGCTGAGGGCTAAATCTTCGGTAAACAATGTATCAATAATATGGCTTTTAAACTCAGGAAGGGTTGAATACTTTATTTGTTTCATTTGATTACTTGTTAATATTGGGCTCGCAAGTTGCATCCGGCGGCAATTTAATTCTGACGGCTGCAATAAATTGCCCTCCGAGCCTAATAAGGTCATCGTGGAAGTGACAATTTCTTCACGAATGGAATCTATTGGCGGATTTGTCACTTGCGCAAATAACTGTTTGAAATAGTTAAACAACGATTGGGCACGATCTGACAAAACAGCTAATGGCATGTCATTACCCATTGCACCGATAGGGTCTTTCCCCTCACTTACCACAGGTACTAAGTATTTTGAAATATCTTCATAGGTATAACCGAAGGCTTTCTGACGAATCAATAAATCCGAAAATTCTTCTGGCTCATTTCGGCCGTCAGCGTTTAATTTTAACAACTGCTGATCTAACCATTGCTGATATGGATGTGCTTGAGCCATCTCCAATTTCACTTCTTCATCAGAAATAATTCGGCCTTTTTCTAAATCTATTAAAAGCATCTTTCCGGGACTTAAACGATCCTTATACACTACCTTTTCTGGAGCAATATCAATTACGCCCACTTCAGATGAGAAAATAATATAATCATCGTCTGTGACGTAATAACGAGCTGGACGAAGACCATTTCGATCTAAAATGGCACCTATTTGCTTTCCGTCTGTAAACGATATCGCAGTTGGGCCATCCCAAGGTTCCATTAGACAGCTGTGATATTCGTAAAAAGCTCTTTTTTCCGGTGTTATATGCGGGTTTTCAGACCATGGTTCAGGTATAAGCATCATGGCAGCATGGGCAGGTTTACGTCCAGCAAGCACCAAGAATTCTAGTGCATTATCAAGAATCGAGGAGTCGCTTCCATCTGTATCCAGGATTGGCAGTACCTTTTCTAAATCAGCTCCAAAAGCTTTAGATACAAACTGCTTTTCGCGCGCTTTCATCCACTGGACATTCCCCTTTAGGGTATTAATCTCACCGTTATGAATTAAATAACGATTTGGATGCGCTCTTTCCCAGCTTGGGAATGTATTGGTGCTAAAGCGGGAATGCACTAAAGCGAATGCTGATACAAAACTCTCATCCTGTAAATCCAGGTAAAATTGATCCACTTGATCTGGGGTTAACAGTCCTTTGTATACAATTGTTCTGTTAGAAAGACTAGCAAAATAAAAACGAAATTCTTCCTGCCTTGCCCATTTTTCGGCTTGTTTTCTAATCAGATATAATTTTCTTTCAAATACTAACTCATCTGTTAACTCTTCGTTAGCACCGATAAATACTTGGCGAATAAAAGGTTGCGTTTCTTTTGCTGCTAGTCCAATTGGGTTTGCATTAACAGGAACAGTCCTCCATCCCAGCAATGACTGACCTTCCTGGTCTATTACGCTGTTTATATATGACTCTATTTTACTGCTTTCCTCCGTGTTATTAGAGAAAAATATCATTCCTACGCCGTAACGTCCTTTTTCAGGGAAAGAAATTTCTGGGCAGGCTGCACGGAAAAACTCATCTGGAATTTGTACCATGAGACCAGCACCGTCCCCAGTTAACGGGTCACTGCCTTGACCTCCACGATGATCCATTTGACATAACATTTTTAGTCCTTTTTCGACAATCTCATGTTGCGCCTTCCCTTTTATGTGAGCGTACAATCCGATTCCACATGCGTCATGTTCAAATTCAGGACGGTAGAGACCTTGTGCTTTAGGTATTCGGTTAAATGTCATATACTATCTCCCCCCGCTTTTATAATTTTTCGGAAATTTTAATATAATTATTATTCTATGTTTATTAATTCATATAAACAATATATAATTTAGATGGAAATCATCTATTATCAATATGAGCGGAGGAAAGTGGTTTGGAATTACGTCAATTACGGTACTTTGCCGAAGTCGCGAATCGCCAGCATGTAACAGAAGCAGCAGAAAAACTAAATGTAGCCCAATCAGCAGTTAGCTTTCAGATATCTAAGCTTGAAGATGAACTTGGGGTCCGTTTATTTGAACGTACAGGAAGGAATATCAGACTAACTTCAATCGGCCATTCTTTTTTGATTGATATAAAAAAGGCGATAAAACTGATTGATGAAGCCAAACAGAAAGTAGATGAGTATTTAGACCCTAAAGCCGGAACCATTAAGATTGGATATCCTACCAGTTTAGCTAGCTATTGGCTACCAACTGTTATATCTGCTTTTAAGGAAAAACAACCAAAGGTTATCTTCCATTTGCGACAAGGCTCTTATTCGTCTTTAATTGATAGCGTAAAAAACGGTGAGATTGACCTTGCCTTCTTAGGTCCAGTTCCAACTAAAGAACCAGATATTGAAACTAAGATTTTATTTACAGAAAATATCTCTGCCTTACTACCGGCGAAACATCGCTTAGCCAATCAGAAGAGCCTTATTCTCAACGAATTACAAAATGATTATTTTGTTTTATTTCCCAATGGCTATATCCTTAATAAAATTGCGGTCGATGCCTGTAAACAAGCCGGATTTAAACCAAATATTGCTYCAGAAGGGGAGGACATGGATGCGATTAAGGGGCTTGTTTCTGCTGGAATCGGTGTAAGTCTTTTACCAGAAAGCACCTTTTATGACTCAACACCTCGGTTTACTGTAAAAATCCCGATTGAATCTCCTCAGGTAAGGCGAACGGTCGGTGTAATTACCCCCAAAAACAGAGAACTTGCTCCGTCTGAAGAGTCTTTCTACCAGTTTGTAAATCAGTTCTTCTCAAGATTAGAAAGATACCAATAAAAAAGCGTCATATCCGGAGACTCTCCGTATATGACGCTTTCCTTATTTCAACAGGCTAGGTTGCTGAATTGCCTTCCACTTTTCTAGACTTCGTAATCCATCTTGATTACTAAGCTGCTCTTTTGCCATCTCGATGCCTTCTTCAATAGAAGCCGCTACCCCAAATAGATAATAGCGAATGCCAGTATTAAATACAACCTGATGATAATAATATCGAATAGCACCTGTTTTCTCTCCACTTAATAACGCCAAAATAATTTCAGCCTGTTCATTCGCGGTTAGTTTGATATTTTTATCGAACTCTTCTTCAAGCAACCCAAATTCCTCTGGCTTCACAATCATCGATTCCATTTCATCACCTGATATCCTATAGATAAAACTATTGCGGTGAACTGGTAAATCTTCAGAACCTTCCATTCCTTGAACAATATAAACGTTTTTATACGATAGTCCTTTAAAGATTGGTGCGATTTTATTAATAGCAGTCCGATGATAAGCTCCCATCATTAAGGAGTTAGCTTGCGATAGGTCTAAAAGCTTTTCTACTGTATTTAAGAGAGTTCTAACACCAAGCTCAATTCGGACCTGCCGCAGCCGACTCAATCCAGGGCAATACTGTTCGGTGGATGCAAAACCAATTCTTGTTTCTTCTATTATATTTGTAAGCTGTGAAGCTGACAGGGTTACCTCGATCCCTAATTCTACAAGAATGTCCTTTAATGCCGTACCATACTTCGGAGGCAAGGGATCGCTGCCATGTAAAAATACAGACTGGCCCTTTTCAGCTAGTAAAAGAGCCGTCGGGATGGTTCCAGTTAAAGAATTCCGGCCATTATACGGACTGGCTAAATCTATAACATTACGATTAGATAATCGCAGTTTCTCACTTGCTTCCTGTAATGCATGTGTAAAGGCAAGCAATTCTTCAGGAGATTCAGTCTTAAGTCGTTGTGCAATAAAATAGGCAGCAACTTGTGCATCCGTTGCCTCACCACTTAAAATCAATCGGGCCACTTCTCTTGTTTGGTCGTAATCTAAGTCCTTAGACCCACGCTTCCCTCTTGCTACTTCTTTGATCCATTGCTGCATAACCTTCCGCCCTTCCTAAACTGAGGTTTATTTGACCTCAGCATAAACTTCTTTAAGTATAGAATGGTTACGCCCTATGTTCAATAGCTGCAACTCACGTAATTTCTCTCGAAAGCGAACAACTTCCCCTATTACGATCATGGCAGGGTTTGATACCCCTTCTTTTTCAACTATAGTAACAATCGTACTTAAGGTCCCCGATACTGTTCTTTGTTCATTGGTTGTACCTTGTTGGATAATGCCTACCGGTGTGTCTGGATGCTTTCCATTGGATATTAGTTCCTGACAAATATAGGCTAGATTGCTGATTCCCATATAGATCACTAATGTATCTACCGCTGTAGCCAGCCCTTTCCAGTTAATGTCAGTAGACTTACCTTTCTGTCTATGTCCTGTCACAATCGCGAAGGAACTGCCTAATTCACGATGAGTAATTGGTATACCCGCATATGCTGGTGCTGCAACACCAGCCGTAATTCCTGGTACTACATCATACGATAATCCATTTCTTACTAATGCCTCTACTTCTTCTGCACCCCGCCCAAACACGAAAGGATCTCCGCCTTTTAACCGGACGACCATTTTACCTTGTTTCGTATATTTCACTAAAAGATGATTGATCGTTTCTTGTTTCATCGTGTGAACTGTAGGTTGCTTGCCACAATAAATATGTTGGCAATCTGCTTTGGCATTCTTTAATAATTCTGGGTTTACAAGTCGGTCATACAGAATGACATCTGCCTGTTGGATACATTTCAGGGCCTTTAGAGTAATTAAATCTGGATCGCCAGGACCTGCTCCCACTATATATGCTTTCCCTATCATTCTAAATTCCCCCTAATCTCTGTTTTGCAGTTGTAATTGGAGCATTAGACCTTAGCATTTCCAACACTATTTTTCTATAGTCGTATCCTTAATTGCCGATTAGTATATAAACCTGACCATCTGTCACTTCAACCTGGTAAGTTTGGACACATCCAAAATCTGGTGCTTGAACCTGCCCATCTTTGACGTTAATTTTCCAATCATGCATCGGACAAAAGACATAGTCACCACTCACAATCCCTTCCGCAAGAACTCCCCCTTTATGCGGACAACGATTTTCAATTGCACGAATCTCTCCGCTCTCTAACTTAAAGACAGCCAGTTCCTTTTCTCCAATTAATACCGTTTTTCCTAATTTCTCAGGTAAATTAGATACAGCACCTACACATATAGAACGAATTGTTTTTTCCAATTCAATCACCCTCTCTATTTAGTTTCTACTGGCACCTTTACCGTTTCATAGAGATCACGCAATAAAGTTTTATTTTCAATTGCTTCTCTCCATGGATCCTGAACGATCGATAGAGCCTCATCTATTCGTAGGTTCAATGTCTTTACTGTCAATTCCTCGGATAGTACCTCTCTTACATGCTCTATCCCTAAACGCTCAACCCATGCTGAGGTTCTTTCTAAGTAGTTGGCTGTTTCACGATAATACTGCAAAAATGCTCCCGTCATTTCTACCAATTCATCACCAGATTTAAACTTAAATAATAAATCTGCTTCTCTCAGGTGGGTACCGCCATTTCCACCGACATACATCTCCCAGGCACCCTCAACTCCAACAATCCCCACATCCTTAATCCCGCTTTCTGCACAGTTTCGCGGACAAGCAGAAACAGCCATTTTCACTTTATGAGGAGTATTTAAACCTTCAAATTTCTTTTCAAGAAGGATCCCCATACCAATTGAGTCCTGTGTCCCAAAGCGGCAATAATTCTCACCAACACAGGTCTTTACTGTACGCAATCCTTTTGCATACGCAGAACCTGATGGCATATCAAGCTCAGCCCAAATTTTTGGTAAATCCTCCTTCATAACGCCTAGTAAATCAATGCGCTGTCCGCCCGTTACCTTGATCGTGCCGACTTTGTATTTATCCGCAACATCGGCAATTTTCCGTAAATCGTTTGATGTCGTCACTCCTCCATACATCCTTGGAACAACAGAGTAGGTGCCATCCTTTTGGATATTGGCATGCATTCGCTCATTCACATATCTAGCTTCTTTTTCATCTTGATACTGTAAAGGATTCACCATACCTAAATAGTAATTTAATGCTGGCTTACACTTTGAGCACCCATCCGTTTCCCAGCCGAGAACATTCATGACTTCACGGATATGAGTCAAACCTTTTCCACGAATTTCTTGAACGATTTCATCCCTCGATAAAGTTGTACAACCGCAAATAGCTTCTTTTTGTTCTATATTGTATTGGTCTCCTAGTGTACACTGCAAAAGCTCAGAAACTAGCGATTTACATCCTCCACAGGAACGAGATGCATTCGTACAGCCCTTTACTTGGTCAACCGTCGTTAATCCCTTGGTTTGAATCGCTTCTACGATCGCACCTTTGGTCACTCCATTACATCCGCATATTAGTTCGTCATCCGACATAGTCATTACCGTGCTGAGACCTGATTGGTCGTCTTGTGCTGCTTCCAAGTATTCTGCAATGTTGGCGCGTTTTTTTATTAAACTGAATAAACGATTGCCATCCTTCGTATCCCCAAACAATACTGCACCCGCAATTTTACCGTCTTCAATCAGAACCTTTTTATAGGTCCCCCTCCACTCATCATATAGTTTGTATGTCTTAGTCGTTTCATCTTCATTGATCTTACCAGCAGAGAACACATCAACACCCGAAACCTTAAGTTGTGTTGAAAGCACAGAACCTTGATAACCGGAGGCGTCCTCTATCCCGCAAATACGCTTCGCTAACACTTGACCTTGCTGGTATAACGGAGCTACCAGCCCATAGGCAATACCACGATGTTCAGCACACTCCCCAACAGCAAAAATATTAGGTATTTCCGTTTCTAAGTAGTCATTGACAATAATTCCTCGGTTTACCGGTACTCCAGCTTCTTGCGCTAAGGCAATATTCGGTTTTATTCCGACAGCCATTACGACTAAATCCGCTTTGATGTTGCTTCCATCTTTAAATCTAATTCCTGTCACACGCTTCTTCCCTAAGATTTCTGCAGTGTTTTTTTGTAAAAGAAAATTCATACCCTGTTCTTCTAATTCTTTTTGCAGAAGCTTCCCCGCAGTACGGTCTAATTGGCGTTCCATTAAGTAATCGTAAATATGAATAACATCTACTTCCATTCCAAGATTCAACAACCCTCTGGCTGCTTCTAGCCCTAATAACCCTCCGCCAATGACAGCTGCTTTTTTATATTTTTTCGAGTATGCGATCATTTCTTCACAGTCTTTAATATTTCGAAACGCCGTAACGCCGACTTTGTCTGCCCCTGGCAACGGGAGCATAAAAGGATTTGAACCAGTGGCGATAATTAATTTGTCATAGGTTTCTTCTCTTGCTTTATCGGTAACAACTCGTTTGTTTTTTATGTCAATTGAGGTAACGGACTCTCCTGGATAAAAGCGGATTTTATTCACCTCGTACCAAATCCATTCATTCAGAGTGATATCTTGAACGGATGTCCCTCCCTGCAACACAGTCGATAACTGAATCCGATTATAGTTTGGATATGGTTCACTGCCGAAAATCGTAATCTCAAAACCATTAGGGTTTATTTTCAATACTTCTTCAATTGCTCTGATCCCTGCCATCCCATTTCCAACCAGCACAAGCTTTTGTCTTGTCATCTCGTTTCACCCTCCATACTCTATTTGAATTATCTGAATTATTTATAACATTATGACAGTTTTATTAACATCAGTTTGTAAGGTTATCTAACAGATTTTCTCACCGCTTAAACTTATAAAGTGTAGTCTAAACACAACCGTATCAGGAATGGTAACGGATACATTTTCCTTTAAAAATCACACGAAAAAAAGACTCCATCTTGGAGTCTTTCATACTTCAGATTTCCATATTGCCTCTAAACTCCACAAAAAATTGGAGTGATTGAGGGTTTAATAATGAACCAGTGTTTACCGCACTCTCGACAGGCGCACCCATTAAGATTTTCTTGATCGGTACCTCTAATTTTTTCCCGTTAAGTGTTTTCGGGAGTTCTCTTACCGAAAAAATCCCATTTGGTACATGCCTAGGTGAACAGCCTTGGCGAATTGCCCTGTTTATTTGTGTTTTAATATCATCTGACAACTCTTCTTTTAAAACAACAAACAATGGCATATAGGATTTTTCACCTGTAATAGGAACGTCAACTACTAAGCTATCTATCACTTCTGGTATGCTTTCTAGTGCACTATAAATTTCACTAGTGCCCATCCGTACGCCCCCGCGATTAATGGTCGCATCCGACCGTCCATAGATAACCCCACTGCCTCTTGAGGTAATTTTAATAAAATCACCATGTCGCCATATACCAGGATATACATCAAAATAACTATCCTGATATCGTTCTCCAGTTTCATCATTCCAAAAATAAACCGGCATTGATGGCATAGGTTCTGTTATAACGAGTTCACCAATGTCGTCAATTAATTCCTCCCCTTGATCATTAAACGCCCTGACTGCTGCCCCCAGCGCACAGCACTGCAATTCACCGGCGTAAACTGGAAGTAAGGGAGTGCCTCCAACGAATGCTGTACATAGGTCCGTTCCCCCGCTAGTCGAAAATAACCAGATATCCTCCCTAACCTCTTCATATACCCAATCGAAACCGCTTACAGGAAGTGGCGAACCAGTTGATCCCATACTTTTTAAAGAGGATAGATCAAACTTTTCCCTAGGCTTCACACCCTCCTTCATGCAAGAAGTTATGAAACTCGCACTTGTACCAAACACTGTCATTTTTGTTAATTCTGCAAATTCCCATAACCTACCATAATTCGGGTACCCGGGATTACCGTCAAATAACAGAATGGTGGATCCTGCAAGTAAACCGCTCACTACCACATTCCACATCATCCAGCCGGTTGTCGTATACCAAAAAAAACGGTCGTCTTGTGTTAAATTGTTTTGCAATCCACCCATTTTTAAATGCTCCAGCAAAATGCCGCCCTGGCTTTGAACGATGGCTTTTGGCTTTCCCGTCGTTCCAGAGGAATATAAAATCCATAAAGGATGGGCAAAAGGAACTGCCTCAAAGGTTAATGCTGATCCTTCATATTTTAATTGGAGCTCATTCCAAAGTACTGCCTCATTCAATTTGGATACCGCTGGTGTTTCACATAAATAAGGTATGATTACCGTTTGCTTTAATGTTGGTAATTCGGCCTGGATTTGTTTCACCAGATCAATTCTGTCATAATCCTTACCACCATAGCGATAGCCATCCACTGCAAACAGAACTTTTGGTTCAATTTGTTTGAAGCGGTCGATCACACTCATAATACCAAATTCCGGAGCACAACTTGACCAGATGGCTCCAATACTGGCACAAGCTAAAAATGCTGTTACCGTTTCATGAATATTAGAGGCATAAGCAGCAACACGATCTCCTGGTTTAACCCCTACAGACTTTAAGTATTCAGCAATCGCAGCTGTATTCTTCTGAAGCTCTGACCAGGTTAATTCTCCTTGCGAACGGATTTCAGTTTCATAGATAATAGCTGGTTTTTCAGGTACAGTCTGCCGAAAAATATGTTCTGCATAGTTTAGAGTAGCACCTGGAAACCACTGAGCCCCTGGCATTTTTCTTTCAGGAAGTACATCCTCATAAGGTGTCTTTGCTTGGACTTCATAAAAATGCCAAATGGCTGACCAAAATCCTTCAATATTCATTGTCGACCAATTCCATAAATCTTGATAGGATTGGAAAGAAACTCCCCTTGTTTCCTCCAGCCAATTCATGAATTTTTTCATATTAGAATGCTCAATTAATTGTTGAGTCGGCTCCCACAACAGCTTCCCTTCAACCACTTCCATCTCCATACCCCCATATTTTAATATCCCTTTTTATCCATATACGTGCTTTGAACGATAAATTCCTTCTTATTTCCGTAAAAGAATAAAGGATTCTCTTTAAAATTTTTAAATAGTGGAAGTACGCTCGCCTAAAACTGAAAAGGGTGACAGGCGCCAATTTAATGGTGCCTGTCACCCTTTTGAAAGCTAAACCGCATTTTCCAGTTTAAGAGGAACAAATTTCTTCTTTTGAATGTAAATCAAACGGGCAGAAAGAGCAATGCCCGCCGCTGTGAGACCGATGGTGAGTCCAATCCAGTAGCCTCTTGCCCCTAGACTGGTGTAGTGAGCCAGTAAATAACCTGATGGTAGACAGATTAGCCAGTAAGCAATTAAGGTCATAATGAAAGCATAATTCACATCTTTATAGCCTCGTAATGCCGCCATTGCTGTTACTTGGATGCTGTCAGAGATTTGGAAGAACAGTGCAAAGATCAAGAAGTGAGCCGTTAAACTGACGACTGCTGCCTCATTGGAGTAAAATCCTGCCACTTGATATCGGAAGATTACCACCAACACTCCCGTTACAATCGCAATTATTATTGCAAGATATATTCCTAACCAACTATAAACTTTAGCATCTTTATACCTTTTAGCCCCTACTTCGTATCCAACAAGGACTGTTTGTGCCATTGATATACTAATCGGAATCATATATAGGAATGATACGATGTTCAAAGCTGATTGGTAAGCCGCTATCGTTGTTACATTGAACTTACTTAATAGGATGGTCACTACTGCAAACATACTCGTTTCAAAAAAAGTGGAAAGTCCCATAGGAACCCCAATTTTAAGAATTTCCGTACACTTTGCCATTGAGAATTCTGTTAAGTCAGTAAACACAGGATAACTCGAAAATGGATTTTGCTTCTTCACGATATATACAGACATCGCAGCAATCAACCAATACGTAATGGATGTAGCATAGCCCGCTCCTGCCCCGCCAAGCTCTGGAAAACCCCAATGACCAAAAATCAAGACATAGTTCAAAAAGAAATTAACCGGGAGTGACAATATTAAGATGTACATAACGATCCGCGTTTTTCCTAGTGCATAAATAAAGGAACGGAGCACATTAAATAGAAATAGCGGCAGTATCCCATAGCTTAATCCGACTAGATATTCTAAAGCGGTATGATGAACTGCTATCGGGAGATTCATAGCCTGTAAGATTGGCACTAAAAAGAAAGCACCAAGTACTATCACCAAAACACCAATCATCACTGAAAGATAAATACCATGTTTCACAACTGATGCCACTTCGCCACTTTTCTTTTCACCAATACGCTGTGCTGCAATCGGTGAAACCGCTAGAAGAATCCCACTGATTCCAGTAAAGATTGGGCTCCAGATGGAGGAACCGATTGCTACGCCTGCAAGGTCGGCAGAATTATACTTACCAGTCATAATCGTGTTAAAGAACACCATCGAAAACATTCCCAGCTGCGTAATGAGAATGGGGATCAACAACACAAAAATTTGCTTCGTCTTTTCCTTTAATGTAAAGGTCTGATTCATATAAAAGCTCCCTGAATTTCTCTATTATTTTGTAAGCCGAAACTTATTATACTCCATTTTCTTTTCAATTGTACTCAGAACTTTCAATACAGAATTACTTTTTTTGGCTTTTTTCTAAAAAAGTATTTTTGAAAGATATCACTGGTTGTATAATGGTAAAGTTGAAAATTTAATCATAAATCTGGTGACCTTACATGCGGACATATAATGAAAAAATTAGTATTTATCATGGTATGGTATCAACCATTGCCTTAAATATGGCAGGGAACTTTTATCCAATTTTCGCCATCGCCATCCTAGGAGCCAACAATTATCAAGTCGGGCTAATTAGTTCCCTCCCTCCTTTAGTTGCACTTTTAATGACAATCCCTGCTGCTATGATGTTAAATCGGTTGGAAACACAAAAGAAAATGGTGGCACTATCCGTTTTATGGGCAAGACTATTATTTATCGTGTTAGTTGGTGTGATTTATCTTTCGACACCATACCAAGCCTGGGCCTTTTTAATCATCATTGCCCTGATGAATGTCCCTGCAACAGTAGCCAACATTGGCTGGCAAACATTAATTAGCGGAATGATTAAAGAGGAACGCAGAGGGAGTTTCTTTAGTGACCGGAACAGGCTGCTGACTGTTATCGGCATGGTTTCAACATTAATGATTGGTATTATCATGAGAAATCAAACCCATAATTCAACCGCTTATCAGTTACTGTTCTTCATTGCTTTAGTATTTGGTTTATTAGAAGTCTTCTTTTTATTGAAGCATAAAGAAAAAGCGCCAGAACCTTCGAAGCAGAAAAACACTTTTATGGATTGGTCTATTTTTAAAGACCATGGTTATAAATGGTTTCTAATTGCCGCTTTATGCTTTAATTTCACTTGGCAAATGTCATGGGGAATATTTAATATTTACAATGTAAGGATTGCAGAAGCGACGATTTTGTGGATTAGTTTATTTTCAGTTGCGAACCAACTTGTGCAATTTTTTACTTTTCCACTCTGGAAAAAATGGGCAGAACGCAAATCAAACACCTTAATGCTGGTTTGGGCAGCACTCGGAATGGCCCTTGTCCCATTTCTAACGGTACTATCTAAAAATCTTGTCTATTTAACGTTTATTCAAGCCTTATCTGGATTTTTCATTTCAGGCATTGTCCTGCTTCTATTCAACTTATTACTAGAAAAATCACCAGAAGCTACGAGAACCTATTGCATCACTTCCTATAATGTTCTCCTATCTTTTGTTGCCTTTTTGGCACCTCAGATTGGTATTTGGTTACTAGAAGTATTTGGCATCCAACGTGCAATGGAATTTAATTCTGTACTAAGGATTTTCAGTGCTCTTGTATTTTTACTGATGTATTCTCGTTCAACTAAATATCAAAAAGCAACTCTAGCAAACAACTAGAAAAATCTAACAAGAAATGGAATTTAACTTCCTAACTACCTATAATATAGTAATGTAGGAGGTGCTGTGATGAAAACAGAAGAGCCGGTTACTAGAACATTACCTAATTCTAATAATAATAAGAATTCCGTAAATGTTAATAACCATTTCAACTTAACCATTAATCTCGGAGATTCCCTTAATCTGTTAGCTCTAATTGCAGGTATTTATGTGATTAGAAAATTAACAGTAAAACCCAAAGCTAAAAAAACAAAAATGTAATGGACTTAGCCATTACATTTTTTTGTTATATGTTATTATATGTTATTCTCATTGTCACCATAAAGGATATTATCTGCCTTTTCAACAGCATACTCGCCAGCATGAGTTTCGATTTCTTGTAGCATGGCATTGGTTACAGCCTCAATCTCTGCCTGCTTATAACCCAGATTTTTCATTGCTAATGTAGTAAAGGCAATTGCTTGTCCTGTATCCATTTTACCCCTCCCTTTGTAAGCTTTTTTGTAGTATTAGCAAAGTCAGGATTTTTATGCCAGCATTTGATGTTACAGTGCAACCAGTATTCTCTTTTTCTCTTTAAAATAAACCCATTCCTTGAAACCAATTTTTTTAAGATTTCTCTGTACCATTTCAAAATCATCGCCGACTCTTTCTGGATCATGGGCATCAGATCCAAAGGTAACTTTCACCCCATAAAAGTGTGCCAGTTCTAATATATCCTCTGACGGGTACCAGCCGCCCACATCCTTCGTTTTACCAGAGGTATTGATCTCAATAGCCATATCATGTTCGCCAATAATCTTTAAAGTATTCTTGACCGCCTCTGTTTCAATTCTTGAAAAGGCAGGATAATATCCCTTCATCGCATCAATATGTCCAAGAATTTCAAACAATCCACTGCGAGCTGATTGTTCGATTAAAGAATAATAAGTTTCCTTTGTTATTGCTTTTTGTCTAGAACTTAATCCTTCCCAACGGTTTCTCTTAAAAATACTGATTCCATCCACATGATGGACCGAGCCAATAATATAGTCAAATGGATACTGCTCAAAATATGGTCGGTATTTCTCAACATGGTCCGGAAAGAAATCTGCCTCAATACCAAGAAGAACTTCAATTTTCCCAGCAAATAGTTCTTTTAGCTCGAGTACTTCTTTCACATATTCAGGAAATTCACTCTTAGCCATTGTGATCCGTGGATGAGGATGGTCTTCTTCGCTAGAAAAGTATGGAGTGTGATCAGAGATTCCAATCACTTGCAGTCCATTTTCAACAGCGGCTTCAATGTAATCACGAATGGCTCCCCTTGCATGTCCACAGCGCTCATGATGGGTATGTAAATCAAATTTAACATGTTCCGACATCTTTTCACCTCAAATTATGGTTTGCATTTCTTTTTATGTGTTTATAATTTATCCTATCGGTCAGGTATCGGCACATGGACCGGTATATCAAATAACCAAACCCAAAAAATAGTCATCGGTAAACTAATCATTAAGGTTAGCAAGGGTTTTTTATAGTGAAGACGTAAAAATGGAAACATGATGCAATCAAAAAATGCAGACCAGCCTAATCCCCAGCCATATTTGTAAATGATATTTCCTTTAAAAATTAAGATGATCTCCACTACCACATATAGCCCAATCCAAAATGCGTAATGTCGCAGGATTCTCCACTTCCCTTGATTCTCTGGATAACGTGATAGAAACATTAAAGAAGTAAGTGGAAAAGTAATAAACGTATAGGACATTTCCAATAAAGAATGATTAAACCATTTAATATCAGGAGATAATTGCCATAACCAATGGGACGCGCAAAGGAAATTATAAGTTAAGTTTCCAATTGCAATATATTGCATAGTCGAATAAAACTGTTTCCAATTCAGATAATCCCCGCGATACCACACCGCCACAATACTCACAAAAGCCAAAATAAGATGCATACAGCCATTCCCTCAATTTTTTCCTTATTTTGCACTAAAGTAACGAAAAATAAGCATTAATTCAGAGGGCAAAATTTAGCTGAAAAAAATTAGGTGACAGGCACCACTCGTGGACAAAGGTATAAAAATGTACGCCCCAGGTGGACACATTACGCACTATGTCAAATTTTTTCACGGGTAAGCTGTATTAACTCTTTCAATTCGTTGGTAAATCCCTTTACTGCGCGGTTACCTAAGACTGTTACGGGAACACCCAGAAACCCAAACTTCTCTACTTCCTTTTGATAGTCTGGGTTAATAGAAATATCCCTTATTTCAAATGAAATCTGTTCCTGTGTTAGCACTTGTTTCACCATTGTGCATTCTATGCAATCATTCGTCGTATATACCATTACTTTTGT
Source organism: Bacillus sp. MRMR6 (assembly GCF_001940785.1). Classification (GTDB taxonomy): domain Bacteria; phylum Bacillota; class Bacilli; order Bacillales; family Cytobacillaceae; genus Neobacillus. The sequence goes on along the minus strand of NZ_MSLS01000007.1, from coordinate 90,139 downwards.
CATTATTTCCACCTCCGATATGTAACTGTCTTTATCTAGTACACTCAACCTTTTCAACTTCAAAAGCAAGAATATGATCATTTACATCTTACCATTTCGAGTGATAACTAAAAAACACTAACCATACTGTCCACCCCAGGCGTACAAAAGACACATTTTGTATTTCTGTGGTGCCTGTCACCATAAATGTCACCATAAAATTTCAACATAAAAATAAAAAGTAACAACTTGTTAATTCGACATAAATTGGTATTGTTATATTTTGATTGAGTCATTATAATAAGTTGTAATACTATTATTAAGGGAGGTTACCTATGTCTTTAACGAAGAAGATTTTTGTTGGGATGGGTTTAGGTATTGTCTTTGGTTTGATTTTAAATTTGGCACTTCCTAATCTGTTTGGTCCTGTCAATAGCTATTTTTTAGTACCTTTAGGGAAATTATTTGTTAATTTAATTAAAATGCTTGTTGTCCCAATTGTTGTGGTTTCACTGATTTTAGGAACAGCTGGAATTAGTGATCCAAAGAAGCTTGGTCGTATGGGTTTGAAAACAATTACTTTTTTCTTGGCTACAACTGTTATTGCTCTTGTACTTTCAATTGGTGCAGGACTTTTAGTTAAACCTGGTGAGGGTGACTTCAAATTAGACGGTGCTACTTTTGAAGGCGCTGAAGCCCCGCCTGTTATTGATACACTATTGAACATTATCCCTGCCAATCCACTAGGTTCTATGGCAAATGGGGAAATGCTTCAAGTAATTGCTTTTGCTATGATTTTAGGTTTTGGAATTTCTCGTGTAGGACAAAAAGCGGAAGGTATTCTAAAGCTTGTTGAGCAGCTAAATGACGTTTTAATGTATCTAGTGACAGCAATTATGAAGTTTGCTCCATATGGCGCCTTCGCATTAATTGCAACGGCGATTGGTGGTCAAGGTCTAGGGGCCATTGCCGCAATGGGTAAGTATATGTTTGTGGTATTATTCGTTTTATTACTCCAATTAGTCATCACATATGGTTCGGCAGTGTCCTTCTTAGGAAAAATGAACCCTATCGCTTTCTTTAAAGGATTCTCTCCGGCAGTTATTGTTGCCTTTAGTACTTCGAGCAGTGCAGCCACCCTTCCTGTTTCGATGAGAGCAGCTCAAAACAACCTGAACATTTCAAAAAGTGTCAGCAGTTTCGTCCAGCCCCTAGGTGCAACCATCAATATGGATGGAACTGCTATCATGCAAGGGGTCGCAACTATTTTCATTGCTCAAGTATATGGAATTGATTTAAGTTTTGGTCAAATGCTAACGGTGATTTTAACCGCTACACTCGCTAGTATTGGTACTGCAGGTGTACCTGGTGTTGGATTAATCATGCTATCGATGGTGTTGACTTCTGTTGGACTTCCAGTCGAGGCTATTGCATTAGTCCTAGGTGTCGACCGCCTACTGGATATGTGCAGAACTGCAGTTAACATTACCGGAGACGCAGCTTGTGCCCTCTATGTATCACGTTCAGAGGGTGAAGGAGACCCTGACGTTAAAGTATCAAATGGGGTCCAGGCATAGAAATAAAACAATCGTTAAAAGAGCTAATCCAAATGGGTTAGCTCTTTTTTTGTGACAGCATTTTTTGACATACAAACTAATTAAATGTCTGTTCCTGCACTTTCCCAAGAAATAGGATGGACATTTCCCCTCAGTATAGATTTTTACTGATTTAGCCTATAAAACGTGATTGTATTTTCCAATAATTTGCTCGAGACTTCCTCAAACGAAATATTTTTAATGTGTGCAATCATCTCAATAGAATCTGTCATCATAATGGGATTTGTCACTTTACCAGAAAACTTTCCTTCAAAAGGCCATGGACCGTCTGTTTCAACCATCATTAATTCTAAGGGATATGCTTGAACGAGATTTTGTGTTTTTTCTTCGTACGTCACATCAGGAGTAATAGAAATATAATATTTATTATCTATCATTCTATTAATTGTTTTTCGGTCGCCCTTAAACCAATGAAAATGAGCGCTTTGTATAGAGTACTTTTCTAAGAGATCACATGCAACTTCAGCATCTTCATGAACAGCATGCAGAATAATCGGTTTTCCCCATTTACATGCCTTTTGTACAAATCTCTCTAGCAGTGCAATATATATTTCATATTCACTCATAGTGATTTTTTCTTTTTTTCTTAAATAATAGGGCAGTCCCACCTCACCAATTGCAATCATGTCCTGTAAATGAAGATTCATCCATGCAAAAAGTTCACTTTCCTCACTCTCCGTGGGTAAAGACTGCTCTGGATGATACCCAAAAGCAGAAAACACATTTGGAAAGTCTCTTGATAACACTAGATTTCTTTTACAGGACTCCAGGTTGTTCGATACAGAAATCAACCCTTGAAGCATGGGTGTATCCTTTGTCACCTCTTCAATAAATTCATCTTGATATTGATCTAAGTGAATATGTGCATCTATCATTTTTCCCAAAACACATCCCCTATGTTTGAGTTTGTTTACTGTTTACCTGGACAAAATGTGTAATTAATTGATTTAATTCATCTGAAGCTTTTGTAGGAAGCTGGTGTTTTTCTTTTATTAAATACTTCAATTTACTATTAGGCAAATTCTGATGTAAAAGCTTAGCATACCGATGAAATAATTTATCCTTTGAGCCATAAAGTAACAGGTTTGGCAGGTGAATATTTTTCAGCTGATTCGTACAGTTATATTGTAAACTGTATTCGTAATATTGCCCAATATTTTGGGTATCCCCTTTTATTGCCTCATCATATAAAAGGTTAAATGTCTCTTTCGTTTGGGAATTTCCCCATGCGATTGCCCTCGCAAGCAGCTTAACCGAACTTAGGGATGTTAGTTTTCTAGCTAAGGATATTTTCTGTCTAAGATACAAGTCACTTGCTTCAGACATACCACTTATGATAATTCCACCATAGCTCCTCTCAGCATGTCTAAGCATAAATTCAAGTGCAATGGAACCTCCTGTTGAATAGCCGCATATAAATGCTTTTTTTATCTTAAGATGGTCTAATAATTGGATGATGTCCTCCGCAATCAGCGAATAAGATAACGGCTTTTCTGATCGGTGACTTCGGCCATGGCCCCTTATATCAAAGGTTATGACTTGATTAGTATGAGATAGTTGTTTCTCTTGGTAATGAAAATTTGCACTTGTAAGCAAAGGGGGATGAATAAATACAATCGGGACTCCTTCACCCTTTATTGAATAATACATTGAAATACCACCAACATCCAACATTGGCATACCTTTCATCACCTCTATTTGTTTTGTTATCATAAATCTTCTTGATAATGCAAAAATTCTTTAGTAGTATACACATCCAGCTATATTACATACCACTTTATAGAAAATCAGAGCTCAATAAAAAAACTTCGTATTCCAGTTACGAAGTCCAAAACATTTATAAAACAGTAAACTGTCCGCCTGAGGTGGACAAATGGCCGAAAATGTCTTTTTGTGGTGCCTGTCACCCTATTTGTTTTGCATAGTAAATTACTCGTAGTTTGCCGTCATCTGTACATGTGATTAGGGTGGAGACGGGTGTGGTGGAGATGTCCTGTTTTAGGGGTGATAGGTCTGTATCTTTAACAATGTCTATCTCATATATGATGTATTCTTTGCTTATGCCTTTAGAGTCTATAACTCGAAAAGTGTCATTAAGGTCAAGTTGCTTAAGCTTTCCGAATAAGGAACCGTCCCTCATATTGTGACCTGCCAGCACCAGATTTCCTTGCTCATGGACTTCTGGACCCGTAACCTTCCCAACAGAAATATCTAATTGTTCTTTTTTTGCCCCATTCAGTATGACATAGGATAAATCAAGTTTGTCAATTTCTATTTTTCCAATTATACTAGGATCTGTTTTAGGAAGAGTTTCATTTCCTTCAGTGATCGATGTTATATTTTGAGCATTCAAATTAACCCGCTCAGTATTTAATATCATGCTCTGAAAAATTTGCTCTGCCTCTTCCCGTGCTTTCTCGTTCGACCGGTCCACATAAAATAAATATAGTCTTAAACCAACCAAAACAATTAAGAGGATTACAATAGATTTTTTTATTACCTTCATTTGACTACCACCTACGATAAAATAAAACTTCCTTCAGAGGGTGTATTACTCACCATTTATGGATAAAAAAATAGTCACCCCCAATAACAAGGGGTGATTATTTCTTATGATTATTTCCTATGACTCTCTTTGAGAATTCTTTTTTCTAAACTTTAATGAGAACAAGCTTGCAAGTAAAGCAAGGATACTATAATCCAATATCTTTTTATACGGCAATCCTTCGCCAGTTTTTGGCAATTTTTCAACAGACTCACTATTTGCTGGTTTAGTTGGATTGCTAGGTGTCGTATTTTCCACAGGTGGAGTAACTTCTCCAGGCTCAGTGACAACCGCTGCTCTAACTGTTACTGTTATTGTAAGTTCCACATCTCCACCCTTACCATCGGATACGGTAATCGTAAAGCTATCTTCTCCTACAAAACCTGTTGCTGGTGTATATGTCCATTTGCCTAAGGTATCAACAACTACTGTTCCATTGGCTGCCGGTGAAGATACCGTAAAGCTTAACTCATCTCCATCCGAATCGATTGCTTCAACAATCCCATTCACAGCAGTATTTTTCTCTGTTGTTACCGGGGCAACTTCATTTACTGAAGGTACGGTATTTGGCAGTTCAGAAACCGTTACTTTCACCGTTACACTAGCTTCTCCGCCTTTTCCATCAGAGACGGTAATCGTAAAGCTATCTGCTCCAACAAAGCCTGTTGCCGGTGAATACGTCCATTTTCCTAATGCATCAACAACCACAGTTCCATTAGAAGCAACCGCTGTTACATCGTAGGTTAATGTATCTCCATCAGCATCACTTGCTACAACACTTCCGCCTACTGAAGTATTTTTCACTGTCATCACTGGATCAACTTCATTAACCACTGGCATTGTATTCGGTGGTTCATTGACCGTTACTTTCACTGTTACACTTGCTTCTCCGCCCTTACCATCGGAAACGGTAATCGTAAAGCTATCTGCTCCAACAAAGCCTGTTGCCGGTGAATACGTCCATTTTCCTAATGCATCAACAACCACAGTTCCATTAGAAGCAGCCGTTGTTACAGAATAGTTTAACGTATCGCCATCTGCATCACTTGCTGCAACATTTCCAGTTACTTCTGTATTTTTCACTGTCGTCACTGGATCAACTTCATTAACCACTGGCATTGTATTTGGTGGTTCATTAACCCTTACTTTCACTGTTACACTTGCTTCTCCGCCTTTACCGTCAGAAACGGTAATCGTAAAGCTATCTACTCCAACAAAGCCTGCTGCCGGTGAATACGTCCATTTTCCTAATGCATCAACAACCACAGTTCCATTAGAAGCAGCCGTTGTTACAGCGTAGGTTAATGTATCTCCATCAGCATCACTTGCTTCAACACTTCCGCCTACTGAAGTATTTTTCACTGTCGTCACTGGATCAACTTCATTAACCACTGGCATTGTATTTGGTGGTTCATTAACGGTTACTTTCACTGTTACACTTGCTCCTCCGCCTTTACCGTCAGAAACGGTAATCGTAAAGCTATCTACTCCAACAAAGCCCGCTGCCGGTGAATACGTCCATTTTCCTAATGCATCAACAACCACAGTTCCATTAGAAGCAGCCGTTGTTACAACGTAGGTTAATGTATCTCCATCTGGATCACTTGCTTCAACACTTCCGCCTACTGAAGTATTTTTCACTGTCGTCACTGGATCAACTTCATTAACCACTGGCATTGTATTTGGTGGTTCATTAACCGTTACTTTCACTGTTACACTTGCCACTCCGCCTTTACCATCAAAAACGGTTATGACAAAGCTGTCGTCACCTACATAACCTTGAGTCGGGGTATAGGTCCACACTCCACCATCTAGTACCAATGCTGATCCATGAACGGGACTGGTTGTGACAGAGTAAATCAACAAATCATTATCAGCGTCTGTCGCTGTCACTTTCCCACCTACCGGCGTATTTTTCTCTGTTGTTACAGGATCAATTCCACTCACTACTGGTGCGTTATTCGGTGGCTCATTCACTGTTACATGAATAATTACACTTACGACTCCACCCTTTCCATCTGAAACGGTAATCGTAAAGTTATCAGCTCCAGTGAAACCAGTTACTGGTGTATAAGTCCATTTTCCTAATGCATCAACAACCACAATTCCATTAGAAGCAGCCGTTGTTACAGCGTAGGTTAATGTATCTCCATCTGCATCACTAGCTTCAACACTTCCGCCTACTGAAGTATTTTTCACTGTCGTCACTGGATCAACTTCATTAACCACTGGCATTGTATTTGGTGGTTCATTAACCGTTACTTTCACTGTTACACTTGCTCCTCCGCCTTTACCGTCAGAAACGGTAATCGTAAAGCTATCTACTCCAACAAAGCCCGCTGCCGGTGAATACGTCCATTTTCCTAATGCATCAACAACCACAGTTCCATTAGAAGCAGCCGTTGTTACAGCGTAGGTTAATGTATCTCCATCTGGATCACTTGCTTCAACACTTCCGCCTACTGAAGTATTTTTCACTGTCGTCACTGGATCAACTTCATTAACCACTGGCATTTTATTTGGTGGTTCATTAACCGTTACTTTCACTGTTACACTTGCCACTCCGCCTTTACCATCAAAAACGGTTATGACAAAGCTGTCGTCACCTACATAACCTTGAGTCGGGGTATAGGTCCACACTCCACCATCTAGTACCAATGCTGATCCATGAACCGGACTGGTTGTGACAGAGTAAATCAACAAATCATTATCAGCGTCTGTCGCTGTCACTTTCCCACCTACCGGCGTATTTTCCTCTGTTGTTACAGGATCAATTCCACTCACTACTGGTGCGTTATTTGGCGGCTCATTCACTGTTACATGAATAACTACACTTACGACTCCACCCTTTCCATCTGAAACGGTAATCGTAAAGTTATCAGCTCCAGTGAAACCAGTTACTGGTGTATAAGTCCATTTCCCTGTTGCATCAACAACCGCTGTTCCGTTAGATGCATTTCCAGTAACAGAGTAGCTTAAGGTATCTCCATCTGGATCACTTGCTTCAACATTTCCTAACACCTCTGTATTTCTTAAAGTTGAAACAGAACTAATTTCTTTCACTATCGGTTTCTGGTTAATAACCGGGGGGTGGGTAACAGTTACATCAATTGTTAATCTCGCTGTTCCACCATTGCCATCTAAAACAGCAATGGTGAACTTGTCACTGCCAACATAATTAGTAAATGGCGTATAGGTCCATGAACCATCGCCATTTACAACCACCGTACCATTCGCTTGTGCTGTTTCGATGTTATAAGACACTGTGTCACCATCAGAATCTGTAGCAGTAACACTTCCACTGACGGCTTCATTTTTATAGGTAGAAAATGCTGTTTCACCTGTAATTTCAGGAGCATTGTTTTGTTTGTTAACAATTGGACCCCAAGCTTCACCTATCGTTGACGGTGCTCCACCCATCACGTCTTTTCCATAAAAATTATTCTGATTTGCCGAAGCTGAAGTAGAATATAGCATTTGGAATGGTAAAGAAAGATTAATGTTTGTCATTGTATGTAAGACTTCGACAGGCACTTTCCAAGTGATAAAGTAATCATCATCTCCGCTAAATTTTGAGTTAGCAATACTAACTTCAGTATAATCTACAGCAGAACCGCTCCATAGTTTAACATCTGCGGCGTCCGCCCACCCTGAAGTCTTTGGATCATTTTTCCAAAGCTCTACGGTTTCAGTTTGCCCATTTACTGTAACCATGTAATCCCAATTATTTAGGTTGTTATCAGTATTGAACAGAACAGTCCATGCAAATTGGCCAAACCCCTTGTTACCAATAGGATTTTCATTTACCCTCATTTTAAAATAGGCAAACTGACTATCAATAGCGTAATAGACAGCGTGATTGATTACATCCCCGACAATATCAATCTTTTTTGGATTCTCATCACCTGCTGGGTCGATTGCATACGGGACCCAGTTTGTTTCTGCATGTATAACATGACTAGGAATCTGAGTTAAAACTAGTGAAGAAGCTAATAGATATTTTGCAATCTTACTCATAAAAATCCCCCTTTTTCAGTCCTACTATTCTATGTATCTGAAAACCACCAGCCACATCCTCCTTTTCTACTAGAATAATATTCACGAAATTTCTGTAAAAATTTTTCAATATAGGAAAATTGTCGGATTAAAACATTATATTTTTTTCATAATATCACAAATTCTAACAATTAAATAGGTAATTTATCAAATTATTGAAATTTATTAGGCTTTTTGCACTATCCGCAAAATACGACAACACTAGGTATAAATATCTACTAAAATACGACAATATCAGACATTTTCTTCTAAACAAACTAGGACATTATTGGAACTGGCCCATAGAAAAAAGCCTAATCCACTCAAAGGATAGGCTACCCGAAAATATTATTTGATTTACTTAGAAAAAATCGAACCTATTGTCCTTTGTTTAACCCCAGTAAGAAAATTCAAGAAAACATGTGTCCCAAGCTTCACGGTCGGCTGAACCAAGGTATCTTTCAAAGGATCAAGGCAAACAATATCCATCGCTTTGACTTTTGGATGCTGACCAGCAGCTAAAACCGCATCTAACAGTTCTTCTGTTGTCATCCCTCCTGGAGTTGAAGCCGGAACCCCTGGTGCATATGCGATATCCAAAACGTCCATATCTATCGTTAAGTAGATGCTGTCTACTCTTGAAGAAAGCTCTTCGAGACAATGTTTAACCATATCCTCGATACCTTTTTTTCTTGCTTGCCGCAGTGTGAAATAGTTGACCCCTTGTTCATCCGCATACTGTTTTAACTCCTTTGTATTAAAAAAACCATGTAAACCAATATTGTACATATTCTTCGCTTCAACTATTCCGCTTTCAATTAGATTTCGCATAGGGGTACCATTCGAAGGACCTTGGTCATTTAAATCTCTTAAATCAAAATGGGTATCAAATTGCAAGATTCCTATCTTTCCAGCCGGCTTTGCCTCCTGCATACCTTTCACCATCATCGCAGTAATGGAATGATCACCGCCAATGGCACAAACAACTGTATCAGGAAAATGCTCATGTATGGCTATAGAAGCCGCAGTAATATTCTGATGACATCTAGGGATATCTGTCACATACATCGGAACATCACCAGCATCTATCACCATCATATCAGCTAAATCAATCTCTTCATCAAGATTATAGGTGGTAAAGCCTCTCCACGCTCTGCGGAAACTTTCAGGAAATTCCGATGCCCCTGAAGCACTTATGGAGGAGCGGGATAGCGGTACACCGAGAATGACTGCCTTAGAATCTTTACAGATTTCAGCCTCTCTAACACCACTAAGAGGCTGAATCCATTCGTGCACTTTTGAAACTTCTCCAACTTCTTGACTGTTCCAAATAAAACTAGGAGGAATAACCTTTGGATATAGAAAGCTCTTCAATTAATTGACCTCCTCTTACAACCACCCTGCCATTTTTTACTACCGTATCTACATGATTCACACCATAGGCATATTGAAGCTTCATATAATTCTCAACTTTAAAAATAGTCACGTCACCTTTTTTCCCTACTTCTAAACTCCCAATCTCGTTACCGCGATTGATGGCATGTGCTGCGTTAATCGTCGCTGCAGTTATAACTTCTGCGGGTGTCATTCCCATTTTCAAACACCCCAGATTCATAATAAATGGAAGTGATATCGTAGGAGAAGAGCCTGGATTACAGTCCGTTGATAAAGCAACTGGAACTCCAAGGTCGACCATTTTACGGCCATTTGCACTCTCCGCCATTAAGAAGTAGGCTGTACCCGGAAGAAGTACTCCGACAACTCCCTTCTCTGCCATGGCCTTCAGCCCTTTCTCCGAAGCTCTCAATAAATGATCGGCAGAGATCGCCCCTATCTCCGCAGCAAGTTCCGCACCCTCATAAGGCTCAATTTCATCCGCATGAATTTTCGCGATTAATCCGTGGCGCTTCCCCGCTTCCAAAATCAATCTGGATTGTTCTGGTGAAAATACTCCATGCTCACAGAAGACATCATTAAATTCTGCTAATCCAAGCGCTGCCACCTTTGGAATCATGTCTTGTATCAATATTTCAACAAAGCGATCTGGATCCTCTTTATACTCCTTTGGAATCGCGTGCGCGCCCATAAAGGTCGACACTACATCGACTACGTGTTTTTTATTTAACTGCTTTGCTACTTCCAGTTGCTTGCATTCTGTAGCCCATTCCATTCCGTAGCCGCTCTTTGCTTCAACCGTTGTTACCCCATGAAGTAAAAATTGGTTCAACCGTCCAAAGCTTTCCTGAAAAAGCTCTTCATGGCCGGCGTTTTTTGTTCTTCTTGTGGTTGCATGGATTCCGCCGCCGCTATTCATAATTTCCATATAAGTGGCACCTTGCAATCGCATATTAAACTCATTTTCCCGGCTGCCTGCAAAAACGAGATGCGTATGTGGGTCGACTAAGCCTGGTGTTACCAGCTTTCCTGTTGCATCTACAATTTCAGCTTCCCCCAAGCGGGCTTGATATTTTCCTAAGAGCTCTTGATCCTTACCAACTGACTGAATGACTCCGTTCTCAATCCAAAGGCTGCCATTTTCAATCGTACCAAGATCTGACATACCTTCCTTTATACGAGGAGCCTCTGAACTACCCTGTAACGTAACAAGCTGAGAAGCATTTCTAATAAAAACTGCCTTCTTCATTCCCTCACCCCTTATTCTTTTGGAAGCATAGGCATTTTGATTCCCTTTTCTCTCGCTGTTTTAATCGCCAGATCATAGCCTGCATCTGCATGACGGACAACTCCCATTCCTGGGTCGGTTGTAAGCACTCTATTCAGACGTACTTCTGCTTCCTTCGTCCCATCCGCAACAATAACCATTCCAGCATGCTGACTGTATCCCATACCTACACCTCCACCGTGGTGTAGCGAAACCCAGCTTGCACCGCCAACAGCATTGATCAGTGCATTTAAAATCGGCCAATCAGATACTGCATCACTGCCATCCTTCATCGCCTCTGTTTCTCGATTAGGTGAAGCAACTGACCCAGCATCTAAGTGGTCACGGCCAATCACGATTGGAGCAGATACATCACCAGATGCAACCATATCGTTAATCACCTTTCCGAAACGGGCACGGTCACCATATCCAAGCCAACAAATACGCGCAGGAAGCCCTTGAAAACTAATCTTTTCCTGTGCCATCCTTACCCATTTACTTAAATGTTCATCATCTTTAAATTCACGTAGTAATGCTTCATCTATTTTTTGAATATCTTCTGGGTCTCCTGACAAAGCCGCCCAACGAAAAGGTCCTTTTCCTTCACAAAAGAGCGGGCGGATATAGGCTGGGACAAATCCAGGGAAATCAAAGGCATTGTCTACCCCCTCATCCTTAGCTACTTGTCGTATATTGTTGCCATAGTCAAAAGTAACCGCCCCTTTTTCCTGCATGTTGAGCATTGCCGTTACATGAACAGCCATGCTTTGCTTTGTAAGCTTCACATATCTTCCTGGGTCTTCCTTTCTTAACACCTCCGCAGCTTCTAAAGGGTGCCCAGAAGGAATATAACCATTAAGCGGGTCATGTGCAGAGGTTTGGTCGGTTAAGACGTCTGGGTTAAAGCCTTTTTCAATCATCTTTGGTAGAACTTCCGCCGCATTGCCGATTAACCCAATCGATAATGCTTTACCGGCATTCTTTGCTTCTTTTGCTAGTTTAAGTGCCTCTTCAAGGTTATGGGTTTTTACATCCAAGTAAGCGGTCTCAATTCGCCTGTCAGCCCGCTTCTCATCCACTTCAATCGCGATACAGACTCCCTCGTTCATCGTTACCGCTAAAGGCTGAGCACCGCCCATGCCACCTAGACCCGCTGTTAAGGTAATGGTATGTCTTAATGTTCCGCCAAAATGCTGTCTGGCAAGTTCAGCGAAGGTTTCATAGGTTCCTTGAACAATGCCTTGACTGCCAATATAAATCCAGCTTCCGGCTGTCATTTGTCCATACATCATTAATCCTTTTTGGTCCAGTTCATGGAAATGCTCCCAGTTCGCCCATGCCGGTACTAAGTTTGAATTTGCCAGCAGTACTCTTGGAGCATCTTTATGTGTCTTGAAAACGGCAACTGGTTTACCTGATTGGATTAATAATGTTTCATCATTCTCTAATTCTAATAAGGTTTTAACAATCGCATCGTAGGATTCCCAGTTGCGTGCTGCCTTACCAATCCCCCCGTAAACGACCAGTTCTTCAGGTTTTTCTGCGACATCCTGATTAAGATTGTTCATTAGCATTCTAAGTGCCGCCTCTTGAGTCCAGCCCTTTGCATGTAAATCTGTCCCACTATAGTTCGTAACCACTCTAGATTTTGCTCTATTTGTATCCATACACTCACTCCCTATAACATTATTTCTTTTATTATAAAAACAATGGTGTATGGAAAAATATGCGCAAATACTTAGATTATCTACACTATTCTGAAACATTTCAATTTCACTGGCCACTAAACTATACAATAAATAGATTTATAGCAATTATTTTAGATATTTAAAAAGCAGACTCACCAAAGTCTGCTTACCAATCATTAACGCTTTAGACGATATTCTTTTGGGGACAATCCAAAGTATCTCTTAAAGCTCCTGCTAAAATAATTTGCGTTGCGGAAACCAACCAGCATGGATATTTCCTTTATCGGCTTTCTCGTTTCTTTTAATAGTCGTTTGGCCTCTTTCATCCTAAATGCTGCCAAAATGTCCACGAAGTTTTTTCCTGTTTTATCCATTAAGAGATGACTATAGTATGCAGGGTTTCTATCGACATATTTAGCTACATCCTCCAGCCTGAAATCACTTTTTGAAAAATTAGCTTCAATAAAAGCAATTCCTCGTTCAACAGGGTTTTGTTTATAATCCACTAAACTAACCTCTACAGTTGAAAGAATTTCTTGGATAAAAAGGATCAAATTTTGCACCGAACGATAAAGAATTGAATCATATAAAATGGAATCGAATATATAGCGGTACTCACGCTCGCACTTCTGAACATCATTAAGGTTATAAGTCTTCATATACCTTCTAACCTGTGCCAAAATACTTGTTAACCTAATTCTTACTAATCCCGGATCTGGAAAAGGCTCTTGTAATTGTAAAAACTCCTTATACAGCCACTTCTTTATGCTTTCTAAATCAAAGGATGCAAGGAACTCAATCCACGCTCTTTGCTCTGGTGGAGTTAAAAATGGGTCGACACGCTTCCAATTTGGTGCAGTGTTAAATTCAACAATCTGCCGATAGCCTTGATAGTATGTAAAGGAAAGCATCTTTTTCGTTTCTATGTATAATTGATGCAAAGTTTTCCTTTCATACCTACCATTCACAACCGCTGCAAGTGGCTCAGAAAACATCTCTTCCCACTTTCTCATAGCCTTTTGGCATTGTTCCTTTATATCAGAACAACTCGGATAAAACACAAGTAATACTGTGTCATTCATTGGTAAAATATCAACATAGTCCATAAATGGAAAATCCAATAAGAATGTATGCAGAACTGGAATCGTTTCGACATTTTCTGTTGTAAAAGCAGCAAGTTTAAAATCTTCACAGAAAGTCGATTGTGGTAAAAAAATGTCCTCATACGAGATGGTTTTCTTAAGATTAAGCAAAGAATCTTTCTTACTATTGAATTTTCCCTCTGCCTGTCGGAAGGCTTTTTGATAGGCTTTCACAACATTTGTTGGTGAAAAAGGTTTAATCATTAAATCTATTGCTTGCATATCGATTGCTAAACGGGCTTTTTCAAAGGTCGCCTCGGCACTTGTTACAAGAAGAGCTGGTCGGTAAATCTTCATCAACTCACGAAAGCTTGACCATTCTGATAGCTGAATCATATCCAGTTCGATTAGGAGAACGTCTGGCGTCTTTTGTTCAAACAAAGTGACAAAGTCTTGGTAGTTCGAAGCTAGATCAATATCGGCAACTGGAATAGACGTCGACTTTAACAGCCATTTTAACCCTTCTCGTTCGTTTAAGTCCCTATCTGCAATCAGCCACTTCGCTTCCATCGTTCCACCCTATTCATCTTAATTTTCTTCTATGTTCACAGCTCGAACCCATTGATTACCTCTTCTCTGCCTCCTATTGGAACATGCTTATAGAATGAATTCGCCAAGGCTTGAGTTTTTCCTTTTTCCCGAGAAGATTTCCTACTCTTTAGGCACTCTTCCCTTTTACCTTGGGAATTCGTAGGTTGCTAAGAAAGGTTGTAAGCAAGAACACTACAGAAAAAGGGAGGGCCATTTTGCAATCTCACCCATCCATGCCAAGGTATTACCTCGCTCTGTGCAATTTTTAAGATTATATTAGTAACCCGGTTCTATGGTGAGCATAATAATCTTTGTGACTTTATCGAAGAGAGGGGAATGGTACCGTTGAAATGGCACAAAAATCTTCTAAAGATTGTTCAAGACCGACAAGAAAAAAAAATGGCCCTTGTTGTTGATACTTCAACAAATGAAACAAAGGTGGAATTAATTGCAAATATAGTGAAACTCTTTAGGGAGTTACGGCCAGATGTTCTTTTTGTCCAAGCAGATTTCAAGATCAGATCAGCCACTCCAATTACCGACAACACGGAAATTAAATATTTCACCCACGGAAAATCGTCTTATACCTTGGTACTCGAATGGGCTGAGGAAGAACAAGTTGAATCACTTTTCTACATCACGGACCTAACAGGATTTTTGCCTGATGAGATGACAGTTAATTATGAAGTATATTGGCTTGTACCAACTGCATTCGTTCCAAAGGCTCCGTTTGGAAAAGTCATGAAAATCGTATAACTACTATTATTTTTTGTCTTTGACATATTCCTAACACAATCGGGAACACTAAATGCCACTAAAACCTAATAACTATCTCTATAAACGGATCCTAACGTCTCAAATGAGGGTTTTTAATTTATTTTCACCTGACATTTTCATGACATATTCAATTGCTATCCTTTGATACAGGAACCAATCAGCCTGGGTTATTGGTAGGACAAGGTTTCAGTTTACTTCAAAGGAGTTCATGTAATGATCAAATGGATAAACCGAATAATTTCTGTAGTAGTTCTTTCTATATCAGGATTATCACTAGCACATAGTGAGTCAAATACTCAAGTACCCAAGCAAATACAGCCTGAACAAATGATTAGTAATGAAGAACCACAAGTGGCACAAACCATAGATAATCAACTGCTTTTACAATTTTATCTGATGTTCATATTGGAAGGGAGCAAGGTGATGTCCCTGAAGATGCTGATACCCGGTATATAAAAGCTTTGCTTGACTACCAGGAAATTGCCCCGCAAATGGATGCCTTTATTGTGGTTGGTGATATGACAGACCTTGGAAAGAAAACAGAATATGACCAATTCAATGCACTAACAAACCAATATATTGATTCCAATATCCAGAGATTATACACAATTGGAAACCATGAATTTTTTGAAAGCGGGTTACTATCGTTAGCATCCGGTAATTCTCTAACGTCACGCTTTATTGAAAAAACAAGCAGTCCTGACGTTTATTATGACAGTTGGATCAAAGACTACCATTTCATCGTTCTTGGTGGAGAATTATCTCCAAACAAATTAGCCGGTAGAAATGATAATGACGCCTATCTATCGGACGAGCAGTTACAATGGTTTAAGCAAGAGCTTGCAGAAGAGGCAGCAAGCACCAAACCAATTTTTGTTTTTCTTCACCAGCCTTTAAACAACACCATATCTGCTAGTGCGCATTGGGGAGCAGGAGAAGTATCATTACAGTTAAAAGAGATCCTTGAAGGGTACCCTCAGGTAATCCTTTTTTCTGGGCATACCCACTTCCCCCTCCAAGAAGAACAAAGTGTTGTAACCGATGGCTTTACCATGGTTAATACAGGTGCTGTTGCATATATCGAAGGACAACTTCACCTTTCCCAGGGGTTACTACTAAATGTTTACTCCGACCGAGTTGAAATTAAAGCACGAGAATTTTCTACAAAGGAATGGATCAAAACGATAAATATTCCAATCCAATAAAGCCAAAAAGAGGAGGCATCTCCTCTTTTTGGCTTTATACTCACTTTTTAACAAGCTTTGATGGATTATTTACTTTATAGAGAACTGCAACCTCTAAGGTATATTCCTCTGGAACGTCCTTTCCCTTTGGAAGTTTCTTTGATGCCACTTTTCCATCAAATTCAAGGGAATCACCGGCCGTGAGCTCGAATTTTTTAAGTGTTTTGCTATGGCTGCACCAGGCGAAATCCAGGTCAATTGGCTGCTCTTGTACAATTTGTACATTTTCCAGAATGACAACTTCATCATTAGCCTCATTAAACGGGTTATACGATAAGGCAAACTGTTTGACCGTTGCTGTAAAGTGAACCTTATCAGCAGGAAGTGCTATTTTTACTGGTTTATCTTTCTTAGGCTTTGGAACTTTTGGAGCTTTTACTGCAGGAGTTTTTTCCTGCTTTTCAACTTTAACGGGTGTAGTGTCAACTGCTGCCTCAGTCGAATCGGATTCTTTTTCCTCAGTCTGAATCAGGCTTTCTTTTCCGAAACTTGACTGTTGCATCTCCTTTAAATATGCCGGATGAATGCAGCTTATATTTCCATCTTGAAATTCAATGACAAGTGTATTATATTCATCTGATTTTCCATAGCTCTCATACCCTATGATCGTTACACCACGTTTATAATTCCGTTCCTTAAACAAGAATTCATGCCTCGCAGAAGAAAGCCCCCACTCCTTCAGCTTTTCCTTATAATGCTCCTCATCACGGAACGCTTCGAACTCACCCTTAGGTGGAACATACTTTGTCAAATTACTCTTTTCTAGCCGTGCATGCTCAACAACCATCCCTACACTTCCTTCCTACAAGTATGGTGACAGGCACCACTCGTGTACATTTGTCCGTATCCAGTGGACAATCTGTTTTGGTTATTTATGTATTATTGTTAACTTAATTATTTTACCAAATATTTTATTTGAAGGAAAAGCTTTGGGCCATTTTCTTCTGTTTGCCTTTTTTGAAGAAATTGGCCCTTTTTCCTGTTATTGAATGATGGCTGGTTTGCCGACTGGATAATATTCAACGGTTCCGACCGCACTTATGTCTTTTTCTGTATAGCAATTTCGACCATCGAATATGATGGGCAGGTTCATCTTATTCAACATTTCTGATAAATTGATTTCTTTAAACTCTTTCCATTCTGTCACGATAAGGACAGCATCTGCATCAGTTACAGCTTCGAATACAGAGCCTGCATATTTTATTTTATCACCGAAGATTTGCTTTGCATTCTCAACAGCAACCGGGTCATACGCCACCACTTCTGCACCTAATTTTTCTAAAGCTTGAGCAATGGTGATCGATGGCGCCTCTCTCATATCATCCGTTTCTGGCTTGAATGCAAGACCGAGCATCGCAATTTTCTTTCCTTTAAGTTCACGAAACCGTTCAAGTAATTTCGTTACTAGAAGCATACGCTGACCCTCGTTAATTCTAATTGTTTCTTTTAATAAAGAGAAATTCACTCCATTCAATGCAGCTGTGTGAACCAATGCTTTCACATCTTTAGGGAAACAAGAACCCCCGTACCCAATACCCGCGTTAAGAAACGGTGATCCAATTCGTTTATCCAATCCCATCCCTTCGGCAACATCCTCCACATCTGCCCCAACTGCATCACAAAGATTGGCGATTTCATTTATATAGCTGATTTTTGTTGCCAAAAATGCATTTGCCGCATACTTAATCATTTCGGCACTTTTTAAACTTGTTAAAATGACTGGTACATTTAGTGGTTTGTACATTTCATGAACCCGTTCAGCTGCCCGTTTATCTTCAGAGCCAATGATAATTCGATCTGCTTTCATCGTATCCTCAATAGCCGAACCTTGTCTAAGAAATTCAGGGTTGGATACCATTTTTATCTCAAATCCGGATTTTGTATCTATTAATTTTTTAATCATGGCGTTTGTTCCGACGGGCACGGTACTTTTAATCACTACAATCGTTTGTTTTTCAATAAATTGACCTATATCCTTTGCTGCTTGTTCAAGGTAAGATAAGTCCGCTGCTCCATCATCTCGTTGAGGTGTACCGACAGCTATAATAATAATATCAACATCTGCTAATGCCTCACAATGAGAAGTGGTAAAGCGCAATCTTCCTGATGACATGTTGGCAGTTAGTAAATTTTCAAGCCCAGGTTCATAGATTGGAGAAATTCCTTTATTTAAATTAAAAATCTTTTCTTCGTTAATATCAATACAAGTCACATGATGACCAATTTCTGATAGGCATACACCTGTTGAAAGTCCAACATAACCAGTACCTAATACTGCTATTTTCATATCAATCAAGCTCTCTTTTACTAATTTGAAGGTTTTCTTTTTTCATAAGCTCCAGCAGATAAGCCAAAACATCATCACGAATGTCATCACGATTAATAGCGAAATCTATGGTTGCTTTAACGAAGCCAATTTTATCACCAATATCGTATCGGCTTCCCTCGAAATGATAGGCTAACACTGCCTGCTCTTTATTTAATTCATTAATTGCATCTGTTAACTGTAATTCATCTCCCTGGCCGGGCGGGATTTCTTCTAATATATCAAAAATTCTTGGACTTAAGACATAGCGCCCCATAATAGCATAATTTGATGGAGCCTCTTCCTTTTTAGGCTTTTCCACCAATGAATCTAAGTGAAATAAATTTGAATCCAGCATTTTACCCTTGGGTTTAATAATTCCGTATTTACTCACATCATGATCGGGAACACACTGAACACCTACGACTGAACTGTTGTAATACTCAAAAACATCAATTATTTGTTTTAAGCAGGGAGTTTCAGACATTACAATGTCATCTCCTAGTAAAACAGCAAAGGGCTCATCTCCTATAACACTTTTTGCACATAAAATTGCATGTCCCAGCCCCCTCGGCTCTTTTTGCCGGACATATACGATATTTACCAAGTTTGATATTTTTTGAACTTCTTCTAGCATTGCAAGTTTATTTTTTTTCAAAAGTGTATCTTCAAGTTCATATGATTTATCAAAATGATCCTCTATAGACCTTTTTCCTCTTCCAATAATGATAATAATTTCTTCAATCCCTGAAGCAACCGCTTCCTCCACAATATATTGGATTGTCGGCTTATCGACAATCGGAAGCATCTCTTTCGGCTGTGCTTTCGTAGCAGGTAAAAATCGTGTTCCAAGGCCGGCTGCTGGAATAATGGCCTTACGGATTCTCATAGACTGCCTCCTTTCTTATACTCCTTAATCCTTTATATGCAAGTGGACATCCACCGGTCACGTTAGTAACCTAGTAACTTTCTACTTTCATAAACTAGGCTACTGTAGTCTAAAAAACAACTCCTATCCTAATGTGGATGGGAGTCATTCATCCTTAACATGTAATGGTTGGTAGATTTTCTTAATAAATTTTTTCATCAGCACTGGGAGGGCCCTTTTTCTTCTGGTCACAAGGGCAGTTACCATTTCCTTTCTCTCCTCTTTGCTAACTTCCCAATCATCAGGAATGAGTTGAACAATTTCCTCTATTAAATGAATAGGCAGCGTTTGTATAATTTCTAACTGGTCGTGAAATTCCTGTTCAGTTTTAATAAAACGGGCCATTAACTGGTGTGTTGCACTTTTTAAAATCGATACAGGTAAAAATTCAAGATCTGATTCTTGCCAATTATAAGAATTGAATATTTCAGCATGGTCGATAATCCACAATTTATAGGAATCAATATCTTTATCACAGAGAATAATATTCTTTCGTGTACGGTCGCGATTACATAACCAGTAATCGAACAAAATAACTGCCGCTAATGTTTCATGATTTAAAATAACCTCAACCTCTACCGCTTGGTGACCGTCAAGACAATCAGCGATATAAAGGGAGGCGAATTGAAATTGTGTCGGTGTCATCTTGGCAAGTTCAGGAACTTGTGCAGAGAAATCTTGTGGTATCTCCACTAACTCAGCGAAAGGAATCGGAAGACCAAGATACCTTGCTAAACAATATCCAACCCACTCATTTGCTAAGGTTTTTTCAAAGCCAGGCTGAAAATATTTTACTACATAGTCTCGACCATCGCTGAAAGTAATCAAATGTGCATTTGACTTCCCTTCTAGTGTTTTCTTGTAAGCAACGGGCTTAATCATTTGTAATCACCTCGCCAGTCTCACCGGAATCTCCAACGATTCTTTTCAATAGATGAATGTAGTCTTCGGCCACTTTTTGAATCGCAAACTTCTCATGTACACGCTCGATTGCTGCTTCAGACATTTGTTGATGTTGAACTGGGTTATCTACTATTCCATACAACTGGTTAACTGCATCATCTACATTTTGACCACGAAAGAGGAGCCCATGCTTACCGTGCTCAACGAGTTCCGTAACAGGCATCATTTTACTTGCCACTACAGGCACTCCGCTTACCATGGATTCGATAAAAGTATTGCCAAAAGACTCTGTTTTAGTTGTTGCGAGTGTACAGCCGTCTGATTTTCGTATTTTTGCGTACACATGAGGCATCTGCTGATAAGGAATAACAGGAAACCACTTAATTACATCTGTCAGTCTCTCTTCCTGCCAAACAGCCTTAAACTCTTCACGCTGAACGCTTTGCGCTCCGCCAATCACCCAGAATTCAATATCAGATCGCTGATTTTTAATCATCTTTGCAACCTCAATTAACATTTGCCAGTTCTTACGTTTGTCCAATCTGCCAATCCAACCTATAATCTTTTTATCTTTCGGTAGTATCGGTGCCTGTTCAAAGTCGATTTCCCCTTCCGGTAAGGCCCGGAAAAATGATGTATCAATGCCATTGTAAATAACGTTGATTGGAATCTCATCCGTTAAGATTGATACAAGTCGTTTTTGATAATAGGATGGTACGACAATCGTTTCTGGATTAATTCCCCGGAAGGTTTTCAAATGAGGCTTTAGCTTCATCAACTCCGGAGTACGTGCTTCCACAATAACAGGGCCCTTAAAGTCTGCCTTTTTAATCCATTTAAACGCCTTTCCCGTATCGACAACAATAATCGCATTATAGTTGTTATTTTTAATAATCGTGATAATCTCATTCTCATCCTTGGTTACATAAACCGGCGCTACATCCTGCATAATGTGGAGCCCGCCATGATCGGTTGTATAGAGAAATTCAGTTTCAATTCCATGCTTCTTAAAATAAATCGAGCGATTGCGCCAGCCTGCATTTACACCGCCAACTGTGAGCAGCCGCCAGATTACTAGTACTTTCATATTGGTAACTCCTTGTTTTATTTGGACACACTCCCCAGTGTGTGGTTATCTGAACATATCTTCTAATTCATGCTTTTCCTAAACCATAATCGCTCTATTGTTTCTTCTTATCTTTTTTCTTCTTGTCCTTATCCTTCTTGCGGTCTTTATCATGATTTTTATCCTTCTTTTTGTCTCGATCTTTATCACGGTCTCTCTCACGTTCCTGGTATCGATCAGAGTCGTAATATTTTTCTCCCTGGAATCGTTTCCCGCCTCCATACGTGCGATCTCTTCTGGAATCACGTTCTCCTTCAAATCGCTTTTCACTCTGGAAACGACCTTTACTATTATCATCATCGCTTCGATAATGGTCATCCTGATTTTCTTCTGCTGCTAGTTCACGATTGTCCCAATGCTCATCGATTTTGGCCATAACTTCTTCTATGTTTACCCCGCGTGCAAGCATTAATTTAATCCATTCTTCTTTAAATACTTTGTGAACTAAGCCGTGGAGGAGAATAACATAGTTTTTCTCATCATGCGTTGTTAAAAGGCCTTTACTTAAGTTGTTCAGTACTTGTTTATCTGGTTTGTGTGGAAGAAGAAGCTCGGTTATCTTTCTCGATATTTCCTCCATGTGAATGTAATGGAGCCATTCGGCATATAATTCTGGTGCCATTTCTTGCACGTGGACAAGAAACACTGCCTTGTTTTCATCGCCTAATGAATTCAATAACTTGCGAGGATAGGGATATACACGATCACGCCATACAGTCCTAGCGACATCAATAACCTTCAAACTTCCATCGGGCAGCAAATATATTTGCCGCTTATGATGGTCAATGCGCTCATAGCCGATTTGTTTAAATGTAATTAACATATCAATTAATTTTGCTGATAGTGTAGGAGTTAACGGCTGCGATTGCAGGTATTCACGCAAATCAACTCCTCTAATAATTTCCATTGCAATATATAGAGATCCTTTTCCATAAAGTGTTGGAAAAAGATTAGTATGTTGACCAAGGGATAATGCATAATATTCACGGTCACAATCTTCAACATTACCAAATACCTTCACACAGATATCTTGGGTCAGTTGAAATACTGCCCCTTGCCGTCCTTTTCCCATCATTACCAATGGAGAGGTATTAACCACCTCGACATCAGCGTTTACCATATTTGTCACCTTTATAGAGCTAACCAATTTTTCTATTTCTTGAATATTCATAAAATATATTTTCCCTCCTTCCTTGCTTCTTCCAATCCATCAATATCATTATTGCAGCGGCCCTAATCATGTGCTCTCAATAATATCAATAAGATGCTCGTTTTGCCGCCTACAATAGTAAATTCAAGCAAGCCCTAAAATGTAAAGGCAGGTGTCCAAAAAACCAAAATTATATCTTATGGCCTAAATATTGTCGGCTTATCTTTAGCATATTCTTGTGAAAACCCTATCTTTTTTTGAAAAGTGAGAAAAAAGTCCAACACCGGAAAAATTTATTGTACAATTATGGTACTGGATACATAATTTGGAGGTACCTATGAAGAGGCTAACCGATCACTTAATCGTCATTTCATTCGATTGTTTGTCATCACTAGACTTACCATTATTACAATCCCTGCCTAACTTCCAGAGACTTTTACATCAGGGGGCTCTTGTAGAAAAGGTTGATACTATTTATCCTTCGGTTACTTACCCCTGCCATGCGACCATCGTGACAGGTAACTATCCAAATCGGCATGGAATTATCAATAACACACTATTGCAGCCTGGGAGAGTCTCTCCTGATTGGCATTGGTATAGAAGTTCTATCAAGGGAACCACCATATATGATGAAGCCAAAAAAGCAGGACTGACAACGGCGGCCCTACTTTGGCCCGTAACTGGAAAAGCCAATATTGACTACAATTTACCTGAAATATTTCCAAACCGTCCATGGCAACACCAAATTCTTGTTTCCCTTTCTTGTGGCACTCCCCGCTATCAGTGGGATTTGAATAAACGGTTTGGCTATTTACGCAAAGGATTAAATCAGCCTGAATTAGATGACTTCGTATTGGAATCAACCATACATACCATTAAAACTAAAAAGCCAAATTTGCTATTGGTACATTTCACCGATTTAGATACTCAGCGACATAATCACGGATTTTCATCAAAAGAAGCATCTGTTGCAATCCATCGTCACAATGACCGGCTTGGCCGGATTATTGCAGCTTTAAAAGAGAGCAGAATCTATGAAAATTCCACTCTTGTCGTATTAGGTGATCATAGTGCCTTGGATGAAAATAAGGCTCTGCATCTTAATGTGCTATTTCGTGATAATGGTCTAATCACTACTAATACCCGTGGGAAGATTAGTGCCTGGAAGGCTTATTGTAAAAGCTGTGATGGTTCAGCATATATTTATATCAATGATCATAGTAAGTTTTCAAAGGAGGTTTTTCAAAAAGTAAAAAACATATTGGATTCTTTACTTGCAGACCCTGATGCGGGCATTGAAAAAGTCCTTACCAATCAAGAAGCTGAGGCAATGGGTGCCGACCCTGATTGTTCCTTTATGTTAGAAGCAATGAGAGGGTACTTCTTTTTAGATGATCATCTTGGGGAGTATATGAAAACCATTACTGCAAAGGATACAGCAGCAGACAAAAAATACACCTTGGCATGCCATGGTTATTCACCAAAAAAGGAGAACTACGACACAATCTTTATGGCTTCCGGAAAAGGGATTCGTCAAAATTTCCGTCTCCATTCATTCCGTCTAGTTGATGAAGGCCCTACCTTAGCAAGGCTTTTAGGCGTTCACTTAGGTAACACAGATGGAAAAGTCATCGAGGATTTGCTAACAATCTGAGAATGTATTTAATTAGGAGGAACACTCATGAGCCGAATGACAAAGCAAGAGAAAAGCTGGGTTTTTTATGATTGGGCAAATTCTGCATATTCTATATTAATTACAACCGCTATTTTTCCGTTATATTTTAAAGCAGCAGCAACAGAGGCTGGGCTCGCCTCGTCGACCTCAACCGCTTATTGGGGGTACGCAAACTCGTTTGCGACTCTGCTCATTTCGATTTGCGCACCAATCTTAGGAACTATCGGGGATTTCCGCGGGTTTAAAAAGCGATTTTTCACATTTTTCTTAATCCTTGGTGTTGCGTTTACAGCCCTATTATCTGTTGTCCCGAGCGATCAATGGATGGTCCTGTTAATCTGCTATATTTTTACTGTTATAGGCTTTGGCGGTGCAAACATCTTTTATGATGCCTTCCTTGTTGATGTCACGAGTGAAGACCGCATGAACCAAATTTCGTCAAAAGGATTTGCCATGGGCTATATTGGCAGTACAATCCCTTTTATTATTGGTATTTCTCTTATATTGTTATCTCAACAAGGGATACTGCCTTTATCTGTGACAGTTGCAAGTCAGATTGCCTTTGCCATAACTGCCATCTGGTGGGGGATTTTCACCATCCCCATGCTCAAAAATGTCGAACAAAAATATTATGTTGAGCGGGTTGCTAATCCGATTTCCCATAGTTTTAAGAGGATGTATTTAACATTAAAGCGCATCAAGGCATACAAGCCTTTGTTCCTATTTTTACTTGCGTACTTTTTCTATATCGACGGCGTTCATACAATTATCACCATGTCTACTGCCTATGGTTCTGACCTTGGAATAACTTCGACCAACCTTTTGATTATTTTGTTTGCCACACAGGTTGTCGCTGCACCATTTGCCATTCTATATGGGAAATTGGCTGATAAATTCACAGGGAAGAAAATGTTATTAGTGGGTATTTTTATCTATATTATTATTTGTACGTATGCCTATTTCTTAAAAACAACATTAGACTTTTGGATCTTAGCGATGCTTGTTGGTTCCTCACAAGGTGGAATTCAGGCGCTAAGCCGTGCCTATTTCGCGAAACTTGTTCCTAAGGAGCATGCAAATGAGTTCTTCGGCTTTTATAATATCTTTTATAAATTTGCATCCATCCTAGGTCCTTTCTTAGTTGGTATTACAACTCAATTGACTGGAAATACAAACAGCGGTGTGTTTAGTTTAATCGTCTTATTTATTATCGGCGGTGCCATTCTCCTTCGCGTCCCAGAAGGAACGGGAAAAATAGAGATAGACTATAATCAAAAATAATAAAAACAACGCCTGGAATCTGCACTACCTCCAGGCGTTGTTTTTTAAGCGAAATGATCCTTATTGAGGATCATTTCTTTTTCGATATGACAGGCTCTTATACCAAAATGAGGTTTTGGCTGTTCGATTTCTTCACCCAGTAGCAGTTTTACCGCTAAATAAGGAAAGTTGATTCCAGATAAACAACTGAAATGCATGCCACCGCTCATTCTCGGGTTAATTTCTAGCAGTTTAGGGATGCCATTGTTGTATCTTACTTGTATATTGAAGATATAGGGAAGCTTATACTCTTGGTGGAACGTATGTGCAAGCTTTATAAGTTCATGATGATTAACAAGTTCCCTTACCCTTCCTGACCCTTTCATTCTTGGGATCGCGGCAAAAAGTTTATCTTTTGATGCCACACAATCAATGCTATATTCGGTACCACTTAAATATTCTAACACCATTAAATCAGGGAATGAAGGCTGCTGACTCAGAATTTCACAGGCATATTGATAGGGAATGTGGTAGCCATTCCCGTGTTTAAAGAGCTCCGAAATCGTATGAATCTTATCCTTTATAACACGGAAACCGCTTGCGCCTTCACCAATAACTGGTTTAAAACAAACATTATGCCCCAATTTCTTCAAGCTGTTATAAGCTTGTTTAAACTCTTCTATATTATTGACAACGTAATAGTCTGGAATCGAGAAAATCCTGTTTCCTGCTAGTTCCTTACTTTGAAATGAATGATAGGCAGCTGCTTTATTATCCAGGGTCTCCATTAATTCAGAATCAGGGCAAACTAAAACCTTTACACCCTTTGCTTCAAAGTCGGATATACGTTTCGATATTAACACATTGGCTTTCCTCGGAATAAATATATCTATTTTATGTTGTTCACAAAAATCCAGACAAAATTGAATATATTCCTCATCGGATCCCTCTGGCTCCGTAAAGGCGTAATCACAATTCTGTAAATAAAGAGCATCTGGGTTTGAATGAGTTCCATAGATAACGAACCGCCTGCCATCCTCATTCGCCCGAATCATATCAATAAAATGAGTAACCGTCGAAAACCACCTATTAAACCAAATATTCATACCGATCCTCTCTCATGCTGTTAAAATTGTTATTTAGAAACCTTCCTCATTATTACCTAACATAAAAAAAATATACGGTGCCTGTCACCATAGAAATACAATTCGCCTGTTTTGTACGTCTCCAGTGGACAGTTGGGCCGTACTTTCTTTAATAAAGTAATTTTTGTTAATATGATAGATAGGATGAAGGATGAGGTGGGGCTAATGTGTGGACGATTTACGCTGACAGCTAGTGTTGATGAGTTAGTTGATCGATTTGATATTGAATTTTTCCTTCAGCAGGAACAGTATGCACCGAGCTATAATATTGCTCCTTCGCAATCTGTTTTATCCGTCATTAACGACGGGGAACAAAACAAAATGGGGTTTCTTCGGTGGGGACTTATCCCTGCCTGGGCAAAGGACCCTTCCATTGGCTTTAAAATGATTAATGCCCGTGCTGAAACGCTCCATGAAAAACCAAGCTTCAGGAATGCTTTTCAGAAAAGACGGTGTTTAATTGTTGCAGACAGTTTTTATGAATGGAAAAAGCTAGACGATAAGACAAAAACACCTATGAGAATTACTTTAAAGACAGACCAATTATTTGCGATGGCTGGACTCTGGGAAAAGTGGATTTCACCAGAGGGTGCTTCGATCTACTCATGCTCAGTAATTACAACTAATGCGAATGATTTTATCAAAGATATACATGACCGGATGCCTGTGATCCTGAAGCCCGAGGATGAAAAACTATGGCTCAATCCACAGTTAACTAATAAAACGGCGCTCAATTCTCTGTTAAAGCCGCTTGAACCTAAGTTAATGGATGCCCATGAGGTGAGCTCGCTTGTAAATTCTCCAAGAAATAATAGTATCGAACTGATTCAGAAAATCTGTTAAAAAAAGCCTGACTTCTACATTATATGGGTAATGTAAAAGTCAGGCCTTATACTTAAAACTACACTAATGCAAAGGTATCGTTTATTTTCATTACGAAGGTCATGATCGCTGTGGTGTCTAGATTAGATGTATCAGTTGTAATATTGCTGACTTTTTTGACAATTTGCCTTTCAAGAAAGTTCATTTTACTAACGAGGAACTCTCCCCCAAAAATGCCATTTGCGACAGAGAAGTCTCTCAATTCTTCCGGGAAAGCATCATTGAATTGTTCAATAGCTGTTTGACCGTCATGCCAGCAGCAAAGGAAAAGAGCAACCTTTTTCGTCATTAGAACATCATAGTGTTTTCCGATAAACTGTTTAACTTTCCCTTGTATATTTCCAGCATGAATCGAACCGCCAACCACAACAAAGTCAAATTCATTTACATCAAATAGAATTTTATCCCTTTTTAAATCGACTGCCAGCACTTCCCCTTCCAGCCATTCACTTAGTAGGCGGACGGCTTTCTCCGTGGTACCATGAGACGAGCAATAAACAATTAAAGTTTTCATACTTAGTCATAACCTCCATGGAAAAAATTTTTTATAAAAAATATAGAAGCCAGTCCTTGTTTTGTGTCGACTGGCAAATACTGTCTGGTCTAGTAACTTAATTATAAATCTACCATTTGAAAATTCATGCTTAAATATTGGCAATTTTTCTACAATTATACCTCACAGAAAATCTCCTACATCTTATAAAATTAGTCATCACAAATATTTGTCAATTTCATTAAATTTCTTCAAAAAAATATTTTTTTTAAAGAGAAACTTTTTGAAACTTTCAACGTCTTAGTATATGCTKTAAAAGCAATATTATATTAAGATAGAAAAGAGGGTATTCAAATGAAGAAATTTTGGTTACTAATGTCGGCACTTATATTATCACTTGTTTTAACAGCATGTGCAGATAGTGGAGAAAAGGCAGCAGATACTGAGAAGGATCCTGCACCTACTGAAGAGGAAGTTAAAAAATCTTTAGTTAAATTTTATATGGGTCTTGAAAGATCAATAAATGCTGTAGATGCAGACCTAAATGCGTATGAATCTGCAAAGGAGCCTGCTGCTGAACTTAAAGCTAAAGCGAGTGAATCAGCTGCAGCAGTTGTAGCAAAAATTAAAGAGGTAACTGTACCTGCAGAATTAGAGGAACAAAAAGCTGATATTTAGTCAGCACTCAATGACTATACAGCTGCATACGAAACAAAGGCTGAAGAGTTAAAGAAGGATGCACCATCATTAGAAGCTGCTGATGCAACAATTACAAAGGCAGACGAAACACTAGGTGCAGTTTTCGAATCATTAGGACTACTTAAGCCAAGCTTGGCAAAGAGTGTTAATTAACTATCGTTATCTTTTCGAAGAAAAGGGCCACCTCAGAGGTGACCCTTTTTCTATTTTGGGAGAATTTCTCCTTCCTCGGTGATAAAGAAAACCTTTGCCTTTTCATTCATCTCTGTTTCGTAATATCTTACTTCCACTAATACTGGGAAATGGACGTTTTTTAGAAACTTGCTTAATTCCTGCATCTTTTTAAGCTCTTGTTCTTGATTTACCTGGCTCCAATTTGCATTAATATCAATTGGGATGGAGGTAGCAAGGATTGAAACGTTGAATTCTTCATATGTGGGAA
This sequence comes from Bacillus sp. MRMR6, assembly GCF_001940785.1. Taxonomy (GTDB): domain Bacteria; phylum Bacillota; class Bacilli; order Bacillales; family Cytobacillaceae; genus Neobacillus. Next base: position 60,912 of record NZ_MSLS01000007.1, on the reverse strand, counting down.
TATGGGGACCGAAATACATTGCTTTATCTTTAATCGGAAGTGGTTCAAATGTTGATTGATTTAAATTAGGAAATAATTCTTTTATTTTTACCTTAACAGCACTAGATAACTCACTATTCCAAATGACTTTTGGGTAATTGTCAGAATAGCCTAGTGGTGCATCTCTGTCTTCTTCAGTGATAAAGAGTAAATCGGAATAATTTTTTGGAGTAGCGTAGCCTTGGTATGTTTCACTTAAATAGTTATAATCTATTTGAAAAAATACGAATTCTGTATTATACTTCTCATTTAAATATTTCATCATTTGTCCTTGGTGATGTCGTTTTTCCCATGGAGTTCCATTGAATACCGAATATACGTATAAGCCAACAGAAATCATGAGGATAGCAAATACCATTAAGGTTATTTTTGTCGTTCTTATATTCCTCACCTCTAATATTCAGAATATTATAATTATTATATTCCACGATTTTTTTGATATTCCTTCTATAGATAGTCAGATCCAAGAAAAAAAACGTACATATTTGTACGTTTCTGAAATATATTATTCTACTTTCGAACTTAATCAATGTTATTTTTTTCTTTGACTGCTATTTTTTCATTAATTTTTGGATCGTTACCAAAACTTCATCAAGTACTTCATAATCGCCGTCCTGAATTCTTTCTACAACACAGCTTTTCATATGACCTTCTAAAAGAATCTTGGCTACACTATTAAGTGCTGACTGTGTTGCAGAAATTTGAGTAATGACATCATCACAGTAGGTATCCTTTTCAATCAGGCCCTTAATCCCGCGAATTTGTCCTTCAATTCGATTTAATCTTGTGACTAGATTATTTTTCACTTTATCTGAGTGATGACTTTTTCGGTCCCCGTCCTCACACGTATGGCAGGATATCTCAATCTTTTCTTCGTTCTCTACTGACATGACACCGCCTCCTTTTCTAAAATTATATCATACCCCCGTATTGTCTTTTCCATTTGTTCTACCCCTTTTACATTTAACTCATGATTCTTTAGGAAGTTTTACTCTTTGCAGGCGTAGTGCATTCAACACTACTGATACTGAGCTAAGTTCCCCGCCCTTAAATAACACACCCAATTCTGCAGCACGCCCAGAACCAGCCATTATCGATGTTGGGGTTGCCAATCCCAGTGCACAAGGACAAGCAATAACTAGTACCGCAATCATTTTTTCAAGAGCTCCTCCAAAATCACCTGGATTGACCCATAAAAACCATACTAAAAAGGTTACAATCGAGATCCCTACAACTATCGGAACAAAGACCCCTGATATTTGATCGGCTAAACGTTGAATTGGTGCTTTTGAGCCTTGAGCCTCTTCCACTACTTTAATGATTTGAGCTAAGGCAGTATCTCTTCCGACTTTTGCCGCCTTTATTTTTAGAAAACCGTTTTTATTTACGGTTGCACCAATGACAGAATCCCCCACCGTTTTATCCACTGGTACACTTTCACCCGTAAGCATTGATTCATCTAGTGAGGAACGCCCTTCGATAATTTCTCCATCAACTGGAACCTTTTCTCCAGGTTTAATAAATACAATATCACCAACCAAAACTTCCTCAAGCGGGAGTTCGATTTCCTCTCATGTTACACCGTTTAGTTTCTTTAATCCTTTTTCGATTCTGGTTGAACAAGCAGCACAGGTCATTCCTGTTATTGGTAATTGAACCTCTTTTAGAGAAGCATCCATTTTTATTCCCCCTTTTTTATTGCCCATTTACTGGGACCCCGCTAAGGTATATTGTCAACAAAAAACAAAAGAACTGACTTTTTAAAAAGTCAGTTCTTTGCAATCTCAGTTAAATAAATCTCATCCAGTTTTTTCAACCTTGTCTGGATCTACATATTTGTATTCCTTCTCCCAGAAATCTGCATCGGTAATACCGATCTTTACTGGATCAAATACTGGATCTTTGCCATCTTTCTTTTGAGCTTCATAATCTCTAAGAACTTTTAATGCTGGTTTAGTTAATAGGAGGATAGCAATAATATTTAACCACGCCATAGCTCCTACACCAATGTCACCTAATGTCCAAGCAAGACCTGCTTCTTTCACACAACCATAGAATACCATTCCTAAAAGTACCAATTTTAGAAGATGCTCTGTCCAAACCCGTTTTACATTTTTATTAATATAAGCAAGGTTCGTTTCAGCCATATAGTAATACGCCATAATGGTTGTAAATGCAAAGAATAATAAGGCAATTGCTACAAATGGAGCTCCAAAACCAGGGAATACTGATTCTACAGCATTTTGTGTATATCCAGGACCCGCATCGACATTTTCGAGATTTGAGACGATAGGTGCCTGACCATCCGGAGTAACATTATACATGCCTGTAATAAGAATCATAAAAGCGGTAGCGGAACAAACAAATAAAGTGTCAATATATACAGAAAAAGCTTGAACGATTCCTTGCTTAGCCGGATGTGATACTTCAGCTGCTGCTGCCGCATGTGGAGCAGTACCCTGTCCTGCTTCGTTGGAATAAATTCCACGTTTAACTCCCCATGAAATGGCTGCACCCAAAATTCCGCCAAAGGCTGCATCGGCACCGAAGGCACTTGAGAAAATTAGTTGGAAAACTTCAGGTACTTTGGAAATATTAGCAAAAACGATAATAAGTGCAACGACAATATATCCTACTGCCATGAAGGGTACCACTAATTCTGCTGTACGTGCAATCCGTTTTACACCACCAAAGATAATAATGGCTAACACAGCTATTAAAACAAGACCTGTAATATTTGTATTTATTCCAAATGCATTATCAATACTGATAGCAATACTGTTTGCCTGAACACCAGGTAACAGTGCACCAGTTGCCACAACAGTTACTGCAGCAAATAATACTGCATACCATTTCATTTTAAGACCCTTTTCAATGTAATAAGCTGGTCCACCGCGGAATTGTCCGCCTTGTTTCGACTTGTACACTTGACCCAAGGTCGCTTCAATGAAAGCTGATCCCGCACCTAAGAACGCTATCAACCACATCCAGAAAACAGCCCCAGGACCACCGAAGGCAATAGCCGTCGCTACACCAGCAATATTACCTGTACCAACCCTTCCAGAAAGGGCCAGGTTTAACGCTTGGAAAGAAGAAATTCCGGCTTCAGACTTCTTGCCTTTGAAGGTTAAACTAACAATATCCTTCATATGTCTAATTTGAAGACCTCTTGTGGCAATGGTAAAAAACAAACCAACACCTAAACATAGATAAATCAGTGCAGGACTCCAAATGACCCCGCTAAGCCAATTTACAAAATTCTCCATCAATATCCCCCTTTTTCTCTTAACTGTTTTTTATTATATAACAGCTTTTCCTATAAATAAATGAATTTTTTATATTTTTTAAATATTCTCATATAAAGTAATTTGTTTATCAACCTTATTATTTCACGGGATTCTTCGACAATAACGCTTTAACACGATAACTTAGTAAAGTCAGTTTTTAAAAAACAGGAACCCCTCTTTGGGATTCCTGTTTTAGTTAGCAGCTGTTATTTAACAGTTACACTTTTTCTATTAAGGTTTCTAATAATCGAAGATTTAATTTTTCACTTCCTATATTAAAAAGTCTTAATACGGATTCGGTTTCATCGGCTTGTTTGATGGCTGAAACTTCTTTGTGAATCCCTTCCATTTTGAGATCTAAGTGCGCAGCCATTTCAGCCGCATCCTTTAGTTCATCAATTAATTGCTGCGGAACTTCTTTGTTATATTTATAATAAATTTTGTGTTCTAAGCTGGCCCAAAAGTCCATTGCGATCGTACGAATTTGAAGCTCCACATAGGTCAGCTCCTCACGGTCAGACATAAAAATGGGGATTTCTAAAATCATATGAAGACTTTGATATCCATTTGGTTTTGGATTTTCTATATAATCTTTATATTCAACAACTCTAATGTCTTTTTGCATTGATATCATCTTGCTTAATTCATAGATATCAGATTTAAACGAACAGGTAATCCGAATCCCAGCAATGTCTTTAATATTTTCTTTTATGCTCGGTAAGGAAAAAGCATACCCCTTACGCTGTACCTTTTTCAAAATACTTTCTGGTGATTTTAATCGGGACTTTACATGTTCTATTGGATTATAGTCATGAATATAATTAAATTCATCTTTAAGTATATTAATTTTGGTACTCATTTCGTCTAACGCAAATTTATATGCCATCATGAATCTAGTCAGTTCAATTTTTAAAGTTTTCAATTTATTAAGATCCAATAATTGATCAATAGCCAAATTTTTCATCCTTTCATACTATATTACTCAGATTCTTCATTTCCCTGTTGTAATCTCGATATTACCTCAGGGGGGAAAACCATCCGGCAAATCACCTTGGATAGTTCGAAGTAATCTGTCCTAGTTTTACATTGAGTTTCTTTTTCAACTGCCTTCTCAGATAGGGTCATAATTGCCCAGGTTACGGTATCCAAGTCTAAGTCCTTCCATGTATAACCTTCTTCATATGCACTTTTTAATTTAGAACATATTCTTACATGTAATTTCCTTCTGGCATCAGCTAATACTTCTGCAAGCTCCGAATCTTTAGGCAATAATTCTGGGAGTACTTTTTGCAGTCCTAATTGATTAAGTTTTTTATCATGCTCCTCCAATAGTGAAGCTAATATTTGTTCAGGGTCCGATGTCACCCATTTTGGTTCTGGTGGCATAAATCCTTCAATATGTTCCTCTAGCAAGGACATCAATAGCTGACGTTTATCCGAAAAGTAGCGATAAAAAGTACCAGTAGCTACGCCTGCTTGGGCTGCAATTTCCTTAGCTGTTGTTTGTTCATACCCTTTCGTAGTAAACAAAGCATGTCCGCTATCAAGTAGTGCGTTTCTTTTTTGTTGTGCTCGTTCCTGCTTTGGGACAAATGGAAAMTCACCAATTAACAGATCTTCTCTATCTGGCATCATAATCACCTCATTTCTATCATATCACAAAAGGTAAAGTTGAACCACAAGTCATGTTTCCGTTGACAGATTTTTTGTCATATGCAATACTTGAACTATAGTTCATGTTATTTTTTCAAAAAAACTGCTCACACCCCTTGCAGAAAAAGAAAATATAACATGAGCATTTTTTGTAAAAATTTTCGGTTTGGCAAAGGAATTTTAATGAGTATTTTAGAATTATATAGTGTATATAGTTTAAAAAAATCTTCAAATATGATTGGAGTCTTTTTATTCGCTTTTTTTATTTTTTTTAATATATAATATTTCTTACATTAACCTCGGAAGGTGTTGATTAATTTGGCAAACAAATCTGATTCAAATAATCTCTCAGTAAATTCAACGATCTCTTTAAAGGGAATCGTAAAAGCCATTTTCAACGATACCGTACATGTTCAAATTGGAGGTAAAATTATTACTTTGCCTAAATCTGATTACATGCTAGATAAGCCAATGAATGATTCTATATAATTATACCTATACATCTACCCCATCACTCAATGAGTGATGGGGTTTTTTTGTTATAAAAACTCGTTGACAACCTTATATTCGCAGGATTTGGCTAATATTCTAAGCATTTGAGAGGTATATTACCGAGCCTCTATGTCAGAAGTTCTAACGAGGTAATAATCTGAATTTTCCGATTTGTTATAAAAAAGCTAGCGTGTTATCATCAAAACTGTGAAGAGAAAGAGCAAAAAAAATCTGGAGGGATTTTATATCCATTATTTAAATATGAATTATACAAATGTTATGGAAAAGGCCATGATCAAAGCCCATGGAGTATGTTTTGAAGATTATAGACGGAAACATAAAGTAAGAATGGAAGTAGAAAAACGCCGGGACTTGGAATACCATGAGAGCTGCAGGCTATTTGCTGACATAGATCGAAGATTGCATTCATAGATCCCCGTTATTTTAATAATTGGATCGTTGGATAATGCGGTCTCGTAATCATCCGCATGAGATAGGCAGATTCTCTAGGATTCTGCTTTCTTTTTTTATTTAGAAAGGTAATGATTGTTTTTGAATCCCTGATCCCGATGCCGTGACCATAGAATTTATCATCTCCAAAATATATTACATTTTCCGCTCTCCACCAGGGCTCTTGCGGGCTGAAATCGGGATTATTAAAATGAAGAACATCCCCAATGAGGAAATCTTCTCCATACTTTTGATAGACAGGTAAATCTTCATCAAACTGCCAATCCATTAAATACAGCTTATTAAAATATGTGTTAAAAGCTTTGGCTCCAATCGTACGTAGAGTAGCAATATACAATACGATTGCTATAGCCGTAGAGCACTCGAATGCATATTGTTTTCCATTTTCCAATATATCAATGATGGCTACGGACGGTGGAGTATAATCACGCAATAGAAAACCACCATTGTTTAAGCGCAGCCAATATTTTTTGTTACAATAGGAATTGGCAAAAGTGGTAAATTTAGCCTCGCTATTATTTAACTCTTCGGCTGCCCTTAAAGTATTGACCCTAAAAAGCAACTCAAATTTCAGTTGATTAATTGAATTATATTCATATAATACTTGGTATCCTACCATTTGTTTAATAATTGGGTGAAAATCGCGATTTGGTATATTAGTAAAAACTTCCTCTTGCTGAACAATGCGTCCATTTATTTTGATCAACCTGTTACCTCCTTTTATCCTTAAATTGACTCTTCTAAAACCATATGAACCTGTTAATGCATGCATGCAAAAAGACTAAAAAAATCCCTCCTTTCACTAAGGAGGGGTTTAGATGATTGCAAATATTATCTTACAGAAGAAATTTTGATTTTTAACGCGCTTCCTTCTGCAATGCATCTGGATATACAAATACCACAACCAGTACAACTTTGTCTTGATATGACCGGTATACCATCAACGATTTGGATTGCACCACTGACAGGGCATGCACGGACACAATAATCACACATCACATGTTGAAAAGCCAGACATCCATTAGGTTGGATCTGCACATAACCAAGCTTTGGGCTTACCTCAAAATCGCTGGCATTTAATGCATTGGTTGGACAAACATCAATACATCTTTTACAAAAAGTACATGGTGCTGTATTGGGGTCTAAGTAAGGTGTATTCACTAGTTTTGCTCCACTGGAAATTGAAAATAGAATGATGCTTTGTTCAGGGCAAACCTCCTGACATTTTCCGCATCTTTCACAGGATGTAAGAAACTCAAGCTCTTCACAGGCACCAGGAGGGCGAAAGAAGTCACGCTCTAGCTCTAGCTGTGGTGCAATAAAGTTTCCTAAAAAACCTACTGTAGATTCCCAGTTTAATGAAAGGAATGCTCTCCTGTTTAACTTATCTGTCATTTGATTCCAGCCGCCTCTTGATAAAAAGGCTCATCCTCGAAGTTTGTATACACTAAACAAATAGCTAGGACACCCTCAATTTCCTTGAAGGTCTCCGCCGTTCGATAACTCTCATCCACCGTATCTGTCTCCAAAGTAAGAATTACCTTTTCTCCGTCATGGATATGGTGAACTTCTACGCCAACTTTTTGTGCGAGTATTTTTGCTGCTATGTTTGCCTGACCTGGGATTGTTTCAACATATATCCCCGAAATCACCATTCCAATTCCTCCTCATCCGTTTTGCAGGTTGTTTCGTGCCAACTGTCTAATAACTTTCTTCTATTCGTTAAATGCCGTTTTAGTATCATTTTGCTGGGCGTGACACTGAACACAGTTATCCCTAAATATATCCCCTTTTGGGTTACTATCATAAAAATGATCTTCTGGCGGTGTTGGTGCACCTGTTCCTTCCTTGCCATGACAGGTTAAGCAGCTTTCATGATGAAGTTCTGGATTCCAGCGATTCACATGAGAAATATGCTGCATTGGGGGTGCATTTAAAAGCCCCATTGTTGCTGCATTTTCCCGGCCATCTTCAGCCATTTGAACTAATCCAGTTGGTAATGTTGCGCTCTTGTCCTCAGAAGAAGCTGAATCAGACTGCTGCCATAAAGTTCCGGCAAGTGCTACTGCAATTACTCCTATAAATGCTACGATATAAAGAAGTTCTTTTTTCCTCATACATTCACACCCCCATTATGCCTTTACAATCTTGACCGCACATTTTTTGAAATCCGGTTGTTTAGAGATAGGGCAATAGCAATCCAAGGTTACGAGATTAATAAGCGTTTCCTCTGCAAAAAATGGTACATAAATCAACCCTTTTGGCGGGTAGCCTCGACCCATTGTAGTCGCCTTTATCTTTACCTCACCTCGTCGTGAAATGACCTTCACGAAATCACCAGTTTTCACACCAAGTTTTTCCGCATCCTCTGGGTGAATTTCACAAAGTGCTTCCGGAACAGCACGATGCAGCTCTGGTACTCTTCTCGTCATAGAACCACTATGCCAATGTTCTAGGACACGTCCGGTACACAGCCAAAATGGGTATTCCTGATCAGGCACTTCAGCGGCTTCTTCAAATGGCCGATGATAAACAGTTGGTTTATGTTCAGTTGATTTGTAGAAATCAATATCCATATATTTACCTGCTTGGCCGAATTCTTCAACACCATATTGATCAAATCCGTCCTCCTGTTTTCCATAAGCATAGCGCCAATTGGTTTCCAGCCATTGGCCATTTACGTTTCGGACAGGCCAGCAAAGTCCATGCTGTTCTAGGTAGACATCATAAGGCGCCATTTGCTTTGCCTTTAGTTTTAGTTTCGTACCTAAAGCTTGTATTTCAGTGTTTGTACTTTCATGTGGATTGGTAAATGCACGATATTCTTCCCAGAGCAAGCGGTTTACTTTGCCTTGATCTTCGATTAAATCATTTTTCTTATAATCCCAAACCATGCCGAATAGAGCATCAAATGCGTGTCTTTCGCCAATCATTTTTCCATTTAGCACACGCTTGGCAACCTGGACAATAGTCCATAAATCCCACTTAGCTTCCCCTGGGGCGTCTACACATTTTTCAAAAATGGCTGTACGTCGTTCTGCATTGCCAAATTGACCTTCACGTTCCACCCACATTGCAGCAGGGAATACAACATCTGCCATTTCAGTCGATCGGGTTGGATAAACCTCAGATACAACGATAAAACCGTCAATAACCCCTTTACCGTCAGCATCCTTACCTCTGAAACGATTTAACTTCGGCATGGTTTGCGCCCAGTTATTGGACATACTCCACAAGAACTTTACATTTCCATTTCCTAACTCACGGAACATTTTAACCGTATGCATGCCTGGAGTTTCAATTGGGTTAAGGTAACCTTCCGGCAAATTCCAGATTAACTCAGTGTAGCGGCGGTGTTCAGGGTTTTTTACAACCATATCTGCAGGTAATCGATGAGAGAATACCCCTACTTCTCGAGCAGTTCCACATGCACTCGGTTGTCCTGTTAATGAAAATGGACCATTGCCCGGCTTCGAAATTTTCCCGGTTAACAAATGTAAGTTATAAATCAGATTGTTCATCCAGGTTCCGCGTGTATGCTGATTAACACCCATTGTCCATAACGATAAAACCTTTTTACTCGGATCAGCAAATTCCTTCGCCAGGGCCTCAATATCTCTAGCTGGCACCCCAGAGATTTCTTCTGCCTTTTCAAGTGTATATTCAGAAACCATTGTTTTATAATCATCAAAGCTTATGGTCCAATCTTTATCAGCTACCTGCCCAATTTCAGTTGCTTCATAATTGTCATCAAAGGTGTGGCCCAAATTTTCGGTTCCTGCTTTAAACTGTGTATGTTCGTTAATAAATTGTTGATCATATAGGTTTTTTTCAATTAAATAATTTGCAATTGCATTTGCGATGGCAAGATCTGATTGTGGTCGAAAAATCATGACCACATCTGCTAGCTCTGAATTCCTTGAATGTCTTGTAGTCAAATCATAATGCTTAACACCGATGTTTTTTAACTTCCTTGCCGTTAGTCGAGAATAAAGGACAGGGTGCATTTCTGCCATATTTGCTCCCCATGTGACGTATACATCTGTTTCATCAAGATCCCGGTATGACCCCATCGGCTCGTCAGATTGGAATGTCGTCATAAATCCCGCTACTGCACTGGCCATACAAAGTCGTGCATTTGGGTCAATGTTATTGTTTAGTAAGCCTGCCTTCCAAAGCTTTACTGAAGCATATCCTTCCATAATCGTTTGCTGTCCGGATCCCCAAAAGGCAATTGATTTTGGATTGGTATCATGTGCTTCCTTCAACTTGCCCGCCACTAAATCCAAAGCTTCTTCCCATGTTGCTTCTCTAAATCCGTCCATTGTACCCTTTTTCGAGTTGTCCTCCCGGATCAGCGGTTTGGTCAATCTGTCTTTTCCAAAAAGGATTTTTCCTATGTAGTACCCTTTAATACAATTTAGTCCTTTGTTGGAACGGTTGTCAGGGTCACCCTTAGTTGCAACCACCTTTCCGTCCTTTACACCAACTAAGACACCACATCCCGTTCCACAGAATCGGCATACTGAGGTTTTCCATTCATCTGGTTCAATTGTTTCTGCTTTTGCTGTTTGTATTTCCTGTTTATCGGTTTTTTGGCTACAGCCCGCTGCTGCCATTGTCAATGACACAGCTGTTGCTTTTAATAAGGATCTTCTTGTAAGTTCCAAAGCCAATTTCCTCCCTTAGAAACCATGGTTAGAGTATAGAATTACAACTCTATCTTAAATCAGCAAAAAATAATTCATAGAGGAAATCGTTATCGTTTTCAAAAAGTTCAAATGTTGTGGGGCCTTAATGACACAGTTTTGACATTTCCGGATATCCAACATTAAAAAAGCCATGCTCCTCCAATAAAGGGAACATGGCCTACTTTATCTGCTCAGCTTTTCCTTATATTCTCCAATGATTATTCTCCTCCAAAATGGTCCTGCCCCTTCAACCTTAATCAGGAGAAAGTGACATTTTTTTATAGATTGGTTTTTACAAAATTGTCCATAATAATTTCCTTTTTAAAAAGATATTTATAAACAGTTCCCATAAAAAGTAAAAGCGCGTCTAAAATAACGGGCTAATACCGTTTCCGAAAGAATGCCTCTACATAGGATAGGTTGAGAAACTATTTTCATGCAAGGAGGTAACTTTTTTGGAATATACAATAACAATAGTCCCATTTGAAGAAATTTCCCATTTCTCAAAATACTTAGAGAGTGCCGGAATGGAGTTTTATCGAGTCAGGGACTCTACGACTTGGCTTGCTGCGAAGACCTCAAACAAGATCGTTGGGATGATGGGGGTTGAATTCGTAAAAAGAAGCGCCTTATTGAAAAGTGCATACGTTCTTGAGGAATATCGGGGCAAAGGTATTTTTGAGCAACTTTTTTCAAGTTGCTTAGATTTAGCGGTTGAAACGGGCTCTAAGCAGGCAATTGGCTACTGTTTACCCACCTCCATTCGTGCTTTTATAAAAAAGGGCTTCAGAGTTTCCTATAAATATAATGAACGGATCACCTGCATGGTCAAAAAGTTATATACATTTAACCGAAATAAAATAATGAATGCACAGGAGCTATGTGAGCTTATAGAGGGTGAACTAGTCTCTGGTGAGAAAACACAGCCATTCTATGATGCAGTCGACTTTACTCCATTAGTAAAAAAACCATACACATTGGTTTTCCTTTACCACAAGCTTAAAAAGATGAATCTAAAGCGATTGGAGAGATTGGGAAATTGTACGGTTGTATTTGAAGAAGGCACAAATCTTGGGCCATACCATGAGCAATTAACGTATATTAAGGTTAAAGACATAAGTACAGCTTATTGGAAGTTTATTGATTATTACCGGGGTTTATACAATATCCCCGTATTTGCCATTACGGGTACATGCGGAAAAACAACCACTAAGGAAATGATTAAACACATCTTAAGCGGCAGATATTCGGTTCAGGCCACTCACCTTAGTGATAACACTTCCCTATCTAATCTCGAATATTTATGTGGGATTACTGAAAAAACAGACATGGCCGTATTTGAAACTCCTGTTAGTGGACCAGGATTACTAAGGTTTAACTGCCGTTATTTTAAACCAACCATTGGGATGATCACCAATATTGGCGTTGACCACTTGCTTTACTGTAAAACCCTGGAGAATTATATTAAAGCGAAAAGTGAAATCATTCCTGGCCTAAACTATGAGGGAACCCTATTGCTAAATGCCGATGATGATAGAATTAAAACGATTCCACTTAATAACTACAGAGGGAAAATTGTCTACTTCGGACTTAGTGACAACGCAGATTTCACAGCGACAGATATCGAATATATAGATAAAGGCATGAAATTTAAGGTCCTCCATCAGGGCACTAGTGTCCAAGTTATTTTACCAGAGTTCGGAAGGCACCAAGTCCTTAATGCACTAGGAGCAATTGCTGCGGTCAACCAAGTAGGAATATCTTTAGAAGAGGCCGCAAACCGGCTGAGTACTTTTAAAAATGTACAATCTCACTTAGAAGTTTTTGAAAGTATAAATGGTTCCACGGTTATAGATGATACCTGGAGCTCCAACCCTACTTCTATGGAGGTTGCCCTAGAAGTAATGAATAACATTATTAAAGGGAAAAGGAAAATTGCCTTATTAGGAGGCATGTCTCTTTTAGGTAAAAATGAAAAAGAGATTCATCAAGAAGTGGGCAAAATGATTGCCGAACATAACATTGATGTTTTGATTACCTATGGAGACTTGGCTAAGGAAATTGCAAGCGGGGCGAGAATGCACAAAATGAAAGGCGTTATCCATACTTGTGTTGATGCAAAAGCGGTGGAAAACATTTTAATGCCCTATTTGGATAAAAACACATCAGTCTTATTAAAAGTATCTATGTATGACAAATCAATCATGAGCTTTTTAAGTAACCTGAAGAATTATAAATCATAAAAAAACCGTTCTGGCTTTATGCCATGAACGGTTTTCCCTCTTATACTCCTGAATTAAAGATATCTGTTAAAACTGGAACTATTTGCTTTTTACGGGAAACAACGCCCTTTAATGTCGCGGTATTATTAGAAAGGGTAACGTTATATGCTTTCTCAATCGCAGCTGTTTTGCTTCCTAGTGCTAAGCCAACAGAGTCATTCGTTAAAATATCTGTGACAACGAACAAGAATAAATCTAAGTTTTTCTCTTCGATTACTTTAGAAATCGTCGCCTCTAATTCTGCTTGATGTGCTAGAACTTCTGCAGGATCAACGGCATTTACTTGGGCAATTTCCACTTTGCTGTTACCCATATTGAATTCCTTTGCATCTATTGAGATCAGTTCAGCAACAGACTTGTCGCTCAAGTCAGCCCCAGCTTTTAGCATTTCCAAACCATAGCTGTCAGCATCAACACCTGCAATTTCAGCTAATTCACGTGCAGCTGCAACGTCCTCAGGTGTACAGGTTGGGGATTTAAATAATAACGAGTCAGAAATGATGGCAGATAACATTAAGCCGGCGATTTCTTTTTTAATTTCCTTGCCATTCTCTTTATACATCTTGTTTAAGATCGTAGCTGTACAGCCAACCGGCTCGCAACGATAATAAAGCGGATCACTTGTTTCAAAATTAGCAATCCGGTGATGATCAATTACCTCTAAAACACGAACATCTGAAATATCATTCGCACTTTGTTGGCGTTCGTTGTGGTCTACTAAAATGACCGAATTGACTTCATTTGCTACAGTTTCCACTAGACGTGGAGTAGTAGCATTAAAATGCTCAAGAGCATACTGAGTTTCTCCATTAATTTGTCCTAAACGAACGGGTTCAACATCATATCCAAGCTGCTTTTTTAAGTCTGCATAAGCAATCGCAGAGCAAATCGTATCTGTGTCAGGATTTTTATGACCGAAAATAAGTACTTTTTCCATTTTAAGACTCCTAATCGTATGAAATTATGTAGACAATCTCAGGTCCAAGAGATACCCTATACGAATTATATATGATTACGATTCAGGATTCAAAAAAAAAATACTAGAGAAGCAAGAAAAATATTACAACATTCTCACCATTTGCACCTGCTCTGTTGATAATGTAAAACCATTTTCTATTAAATATTTTGTGGTTGGATTTGCATAGAAGCATTAATGGTCATAAAACTGACTGGGTTGGTTTCATTTTCGGTAATCTCAGCAAAAACTGCATCGACTATTTCTTTACTAATTTCTTTTAGCAATTGGAATTGATATAACAAGACTTTTTCAAGTTTGCCTTCCTCACTCCACAGTCTTTTAAATTGAGCATAACCGATCGGCTCCTGCCTCGCATCATAGTAAACCTGTGCCTCACCGGTTTTTGCACTTTGCCACTGACATTGCCATGGTACATTTTTTTGTAAAGTGCTAGCTTAGCAAGTTGTTCCGGTCTTATCGTTTTGCTGGATATCATTCCTGAATAAAGAGTAATTTTGGAAACCCCTGTTAAATAGACTAGCGAATCTGTTATTCAATAAAAAACCCATAATAAATTGTTCTACATTATGGGTTTTTATCTACTATTTAACTGTTTCTTTCGCTTCAAAGAACGGCCAGGCTGGCAAATTGTTAGAAAGTGGCTTATCTTCACGATATCCTAAAACATACTCACCTTGCATAACCGTATGAATTTCACGTGTTCCTTCATAGATTACCGGTGCTTTAGCATTTCTTAGGTAGCGCTCAACAGGGTATTCATTTGAAAAACCATAAGCCCCATGAATCTGCACCGCATCATTCGCCGCTTCATAGGCATAATCACATGCACACCACTTAGCAAGTGACGTTTCACGCGTATTCCGTTTCCCTTGATTCTTCAACCAGCCTGACCGATACACTAATAATCTTGCCTGCTGTAAGCCTGCCTCCATTTTTGCGATCATTTGCTGCACAAGCTGATGTCTGCCAATTTCTTTCCCAAATGTACTTCTTTCATGACAGTATTTTACGCTCGCTTCGAGACTGGCCATAATGGTACCGCACGCCCCTGCCGCGACGGTAAACCTTCCATTATCAAGGGCTGACATGGCAATCTTAAATCCTTCGCCTTCTTTACCTACTAAATTCTCTTTTGGAACCCTTACATGATCGAAAAATATTTCCCCAGTATTGCCAGCACGAATGCCGAGCTTCCCCTTAATAGTCTTTGAGGAAAAGCCTTCCCACTCTCTTTCTACTATAAAGGCGGAAATACCATGGTGCTTTTGCTCTTTGTCTGTATAGGCAAATACAAGAAAGTGATCGGCTACATCGCAAAGGGAAATCCATGTTTTAGAACCATTTAATATGTATGCATCGCCTTGTCTAACTGCAGTCGTCTGCATGGCGGCTACATCTGAACCGGCGTTGGGCTCCGTTAAACCAAAGGCTCCTACTTTTTCACCTCTTGCCTGTGGAACAAGATATTTTTGCTTTTGTTCTTCGTTTCCCCATTGCATTAATGTCATGCTGTTTAAACCAGTGTGAACAGATACCGCAGTCCTAAAGGCTGTGTCACCTCGTTCCAATTCCTCACACACAATCGCCAGCGAATTATAGTCCATTCCACTCCCGCCATATTGTTCCGGAATACACACTCCCATTAACCCTAAATCTGCTAATCTCTTAAGTATTTTCGGTTCAAAGTACTGTCTTTCATCCCATTCTCTAATAAAAGGCATAATTTCTTTATCAACAAACTGCCTGACTGTTTTTCGAAGTAATTCCTGCTCTTCTGAAAAAGAAAAATCCATCATTCGGTTGCTTCCTCCTAAACTTTTATTTGTGACTACCTGCTAAAAACTGCTAAACCCAATCAGCATTCTACTGCTGAATGGGCTCTAATTTTTACTTTACCCCTACTGGAACAACTCTCTGTCCAATGGCCGCGATGAGTTCTTTTGGCATTGGGAAATTTAATGCTGCAGGATCCTTCATAACAGCAGGAACCGTCTGCTGAAGCTGTTCTTCTGAAATATTGTAGTCTTTAAAATCAGCTGGTAGACCGACCTTATGCTGCAATAAGCGAATCTTTTCCACCACTTTTGCAAGTCCAGCTTCTGGGGTATCCTCCTTTACCTCTACATTTAAAGCAGCTGCAAGCTCCGGTACTTTTGGAAGGTACAGCATAGGGACCATTTCCATCACAACTGGTAAGAATACAGCGTTTGCTAGACCATGAGGAATTCGGAATAATGCACCATAGGCGTGTGCCATGTTGTGGACAGGGATTGCATTTAGAGCAAAACTAAAGGCTGTTATACCCATTAAGCTTGCCTGTAATAAATCCATTCGAGCATTTAAATCGGAACCATCCGCAACGGCAGCTGGCAGGTTTTGCTCAATCAAACGAATAGCATGGAGTGCATATGCATCCGTTAAGCCTGTAGCCGTCGGTGAGGCCAAAGCTTCAATCGCGTGTGTTAATGCATCAAATCCGGTAAAGGCAGTTATAGTTGGCGGCAGGCCAACTGTTAAATCTGGATCAAGGATCGCCATATCCGAACTAATAAACGGATTAATTATGTTTGTTTTCATTTGGATATCTTCATTAAAGATAACTGCAATAGGCGACACTTCAGAGCCTGTTCCTGCAGTTGTTGGGATCGAGATATGCGGAATCGGMATGAACGTCGCTTGCGGGAATTGTTCATAACGAAGACCGCCTGGAATTGCCTCTTTTATATCAGCCAACCCGTTATGGAGAGCATATTTAACCCCCTTAACCGTATCAAGCACACTTCCGCCTCCGACAGCTAAAAGTGAATCCCCGCCTACTTCTTTTACATAACGAACAGCATCATTAATGCAACGGCTCTCTGCATCCTGGGCAATATCGAGATATTGACCAACTAATTGAGGACCGCTGCCATGACCTGTTAAATTGAAAATTTCTGCTACCTTTTGGACCACTCCTGCTTTTTCTAAACCTCTATCACTCAAAAGAACGACTCGTTTTGCACCAAGACCAGCAAACAAACTCGGTACCATAGCACGTGAATTAGATCCACTATAAATACCGGTGCGAAGCATAAACTGTGATAAACTTGTTTTCATTCATCTTCACCTCATTATTAGTTTTGGCCAAACAGAATTCCATACCAGTTTCGTCGTTCAAGCTCAGGGGACATGGATGTATGAACATGCTTTACCTGCGTATAAGCATCAAGTGATTGAACACCCATTTCTCTGCCAATACCACTTTGCTTGTAACCGCCAAACGGTGCATCACTTCGGAGCATATGCCAGTCATTAATCCATACAACACCTGCTTGCAACTTTCTCGCAACCTCATAAGCTTTGTTTACGTCGCGAGTCCAAACACCGGCAGCCAAACCGTATATCGTATCATTTGCCATTTCGATTGCCTCATCTACATCTGAATATCGTATAACTGACAAGACTGGACCAAATATTTCTTCTTGGGCAATTTTCATATCATTGGTTACATTGGTGAAAATGGTTGGTTCAACAAAATAACCATCCTCACAGCCTGGCACAGTTACTGCATTTCCACCACAAACCAATGTAGCACCTTCCTGTTTGCCTGCCTCAATATAGGAAAGTATGGTATCTTGTTGTTTTTTAGAAATAACCGGGCCAACATCCGTAATTGGGTCAAGCGGATTACCTAGCTTAAGCTTACTTGCCATCGCAACTAAACCTGTCACGACTTGATCATATAATCGATCTGGGACAAATAATCGTGTTCCGGACTCACAAAGCTGTCCTGAATGTAAGAATACTCCAAAAAGAGACCCCGGCAGGGCAATACTCAGGTCCGCATCGTCCAAGAGAATATTTGGTGATTTACCTCCGAGCTCAAGGGTTGTCTTTTTGATGGTGCCAGCTGCTAATTCCATAATTCTTCTTCCAACCTCGGTAGACCCTGTAAAGGCAACCTTATCAACCTGTGGATGGCGGACAAGTGCTTCACCCACTTCTGCACCCGTACCTGTTACGACATTGATAACACCAGGAGGTACAACATTTGAAATGATTTCTGCCAATCTTAAGGTAGATAATGGAGTATAACTGGCAGGTTTAATGACTACTGTATTTCCCATCGCTAATGCCGGGGCGATTTTCCAAGTGGCAATCACCATAGGTAAATTCCAAGGTGTTACGGCTGCACATACACCGATTGGTTCTCTCCAAATGAAGTTATGTGCTGGGCCAGGAAACGGCGGGACTGGCAGGGTTTCAGAAAATGGATACTCCAAAGTAAATTTGGCTAAAGTTTGAAACAGGTCAACCATTTGCAAAATATCGCTGCTGCCAATTCGGCGAACAGTACCACCGGAACTAATAGCTTCTAAGTAAGCTAATTCCTCTGCATGTTCTGCAATTTGATAAGAGATTGCATAAAGGACATTTGCCCGATCTTTCGGGATCATATTTTTCCACTCTGTTTGATCAAATGCTTCTCTTGCCGCCTTTACTGCACGATTCACATCTTCAACTGTCCCTTTTGCTACCTTAGCAACTAATTGTCCATTTGCAGGGTTATAGACATCAAAAGTTTCCTGGTTACTTGCTTGCTCCCACTTTCCGTTAATAAAAAGTGGAAAGGCTTGGACATCAACATTTACCGTCATTTTAGTTCCTCCCTATATAGTAATAATTTAAAATACCCCGAGTTCACTTTCAGATGTTCTATAAATCTCTTCAATTCGTTTTCCTTTAGCGCGGGCTAGGACTTCCATCCGGACACCGAGCTGTTTCATCGTAAACTGCATGACTTCCTCCGGATTTCCGCCAAATGCACTTACTTCCCTGCCGCCGATACCTTCTTCATTCAATCTCAAAGCTAATGGTGTTAATTCCATCATCTTAGCAGCAACAAAATCGAAGAGATGTGGATGTTCACAAATTAAGCGTTGAAGTAGGAAGGTACCATAACCAATATGTCTAGACTCGTCCTTCTTCAAATTTCCAACTCCTACTAATAAACCTGGCATAATCCCTGCAGTCTCCAATGCTTGATAGAAGGAGAAATAACCAGTTTCAGCTAGCACACCCTCAACAAACATGTTATAAACAACAGAGGCTTCAGCTATTGCTTCAGGAGATTGATCCGTTACAAGCCGCTCCATTGTGGTTGGAAGAATTTCATAAAAGATTTTTTGGTACGTCTCAGTATGGAAATGTGATAGGTCGCCTCTTTCTCCAATTGCGTTCAGAGCCAGTCTGAAAAATTCAGTATGTTTGGCCTCTTCATATAGAAATGTCGTTAAGAACATCTCTTCTTCAAGACGACCTTCCTTCGCAATTGCCATAATCAGCGGCAACAGATCCAAGGTAACTGCTTCCTCGCCTGCCTGAAATTGCGAAATTAACCGAAGAATATCACTTTTTTGTTCTGCATTAAGAGTTTCCCAGTCTCTTTTGTCCTGACTAAAATCAATATCGGCGGGGTTCCATGTCCCAAGCTTTTTTGCCTTCTGAAATAAACGGTACGGGAAAGATTCTTCTAGCAATCCTCTAGAACTAGTCGTTAAGATTTTTCTTTTTTCCATCCTCATACTCCCTTCAACCATAATGACGCAAGCGCTTACATATATTCCATTTTTTTACAGATCGGACCAACCTTTTTACTATATTTCGAAAACTCTACGAATATGTTACTTAGTACAAAATTCCCCTTGAAAAAATATCACAGATGTGATGTTGTCCAAGGGGATTTTTTCGAAACTATCAGACTCTTATTTTTTTACCTCAATTGGTACAATTTTTCCATCTTCTACCGCTGCAACAACTAAGTCAGCCTCGAAGCCGCCATCAGTGCCAATTTTCGGAATGATATAAATTTTCTTATCATCAGGAAGATTGTCTAAGCCATCCTGCATGGCAGCACGGATTTTTTCAACGTCATCCACGGATCCGGCTGCCTTCATTGCTTCTACAAATACATGCATGCCAATATAGTTTAGACCGGCTTCGGATCCAGGGACTTCGCCATACTTCGCTTCATACTTTTTCACAAAGTCAGGAATGGCTGCTTCTGATGAATGTTGGAGCGGCATAACTCCAATCGATCCATTTAATAAATCGTAGGTTCCTGTAACAGCCTTCATTTCATCAAACTTTGCTTGGTCCATGACAATGAATCCGCCCTTAAAGCCAAGCTCCCTTGCTTGCTTTGCAACCTTTGCAGTTGGCTCGGAGGCACCACCGATGAATAATACATCTGGCTTTTCTTTCAAAGCATTGGTTAAAATGGTGAAGAAGTCAGTTTCCTTTGCAAAATCGATTGGTGAATTGAAAACAACCTTACCGCCTTCTTTCTCCCAATAAGCTTTTAGGTTCTCAGCCCAATCCTTACCATACTGTGATGCAGTTGGAAGGAAAGCGATATTCTTACCATAATTCTCCATTGAATACTCGGTAAATGGCTTTAAGTATCCATCGTAACGAGGAGGAATTCGAACCGTTAGTTTGTTCCCAACCTCAGTAATCTTTGGTTCACTTGAATAGGCACCAATGATAAATTTATCCAGTTCATTAAATACTTGTAGTGCGAAAATCCCGCCGCTATGTGGTGTGAAAATAATAGGCGGTTTATTTTCTTGAACAAGTCTCTTTGCGTTCGCTCCAGCTTCGTTCGGTAAGTATTTATCGTCTAAACTAACGACATTTAGCTTATATTTCTTTCCATTTACTTCAAAACCGCCAGCATCGTTTACTTCATCTGCTGCCATCTTTACTCCATTTAACGTCCGCTCCCCATAAAAAGCTGCTGGGCCGCTTAAAGGTCCGGTGTAGCCAATGTTAACCGTTCCCACTTCTTCCGTTTTAGGAGTATCTTCCCCTTTATTATCATCCTCTTCCTTAGTAGTAGAAGAAGAACTGTTACAGGCTGCTAAGCTGAAAATCAATACGAAAATAACGCTGAACATTAAAAGCATTTTCATTTTTTTCATGGTTTTCCCCCTCGTATTTATAAAATTTCCAGACAGAAAAAGCGGTTTCTTTGCCGGACCACCCCCTTAAAATGCCGCTGGTCTTATGCGCCAATATAGGCCTTTCTAACTTCGTCATTTGCGAATAATTCCTCAGATGTACCATGAAGGACAATCCTGCCGTTTTCAAAAACATATCCCTTGTCTGCAATTTTCAATGCTGCATTGGCATTTTGTTCAGCGAGTAAAATCGTTGTTCCCTCACGATTTATTTGTTGAATAACCTCAAACATCTGTTCAACGATTAACGGGGCAAGCCCTACAGAAGGCTCGTCTAAAAGCATTAGCTTTGGTTTGGACATTAAGGCTCTGCCAATAGCCAGCATTTGCTGCTGTCCGCCGCTTAGAGAGCCTGCTGCGTCATTCCTTTTATCGTTCAGAATTGGAAACAGTTCATAAACGTGATCTAACGACTTTTTAATTTCCTCCTTCTTCCGTCGATGAACAAATGCACCCATTCTTAAGTTTTCCTGTACTGTCATGGACGGGAATAATTTGCGGCCCTCTGGGCATTGACCAATACCTAGTTTAACGATTTGATCTGGAGAACGTTTATTTAATGGACTGCCTTCAAACAATACTTCTCCTTCAGCAGGCTTGCTTAAACCGCTGATGGTACGGAAGGTGGTACTTTTCCCAGCACCGTTTGAACCGAGCAAAACAACGATTTCTCCTGCGTTTACTTCGATATCAATCGTTTTAATAGCAGTAAAGCTTCCGTATTTGACAGAGACATTTTTCAGACTAAGCACTTGCGCTCCCTCCCAAATAGGCCTTAATGACCGTTTCATTATTTTGAATTTCTTCAGGCTTACCTTCGGCGATTTTTTCACCATAGTTTAGCACCATGATTTTATCTGCAAGCTTCATAATCATCTGCATTTTGTGCTCAATTAAACAAACCGTGATCCCTTTTGCAACCATCTTCTTCATTAATTCAGCCAACCCTTCGGTTTCATCAGGATTGACGCCGGCTGCAGGTTCATCAAGGAAAACAATTTCAGGATCGGTTGCCAGTGCTAAAGCAAAGGCCGTCCGTTTTTTCTCTTCCTGTGTTAAACTGCTGACTGGTTTATTGGCCACTTTTGTTAAATCAACAAATTCAATGACCTCCATTGCCTTTTCACGGCATTGGTTTTCTTCTCGCTGATGACGCTTTGTTCTAAGGATGGCATCCATTAGATTGGATTTTGTCCGAAGCCGGTGGCCGACAATGACATTATCCAGAACAGTTGATTGTTCAAACAGATTGGTCGTTTGAAAGGTACGGGCTACCCCCAATTCAGCTATTTTGTTTGAAGGTAATTTGGTAATATCCTGTCCTTTAAAAATGACCTGCCCCGTGCTAGGAGGATGAAAGCCGCTAATCAAGTTGAAAAAGGTGGACTTTCCTGCACCGTTCGGACCAATAATCGCATTAATTTTCCCTTGTTCAATGGCAAAATCGACATTGTTAACAGCTACTAAACCGCCGAATCTTTTGGTTAGATTTCTCGTTTCCAAAAAAATCATCGCTATCCCTCCTTCACCTGTTTTTCAGTAATTCCATCTGCTTTTAATAGAGGTTGATTGGTTAGGCGGCTTGTACGCTTAGCTTTACGGGTAAGATACCAAGTCGCGATTGCCCCGACAATTCCACGTGGATAGAAAATAATTAATAAAGTAAGAATCGGTCCAAAAATCAACATCCGATAATCTTGTAAAAATTGAAGCTGTTGTGAAAGCCAAACAATAATGAGAGTACCTACAATCGGACCACTCAATGTGCCAATACCACCTATTAACAAATAGGTGAGAAAATCAAATACAATGGCCATTGCTCCTATATCTGGTCCAATAAAACGGACAAATGAAGCATAAAGGGCACCTGAGAGCCCTGCAATAACCGTTGACAAGACAAAGACTGTTAACTTGTTTTTCATCGTTGAGATTCCGATCGTCTGAGCTAGGTCCTCACTATTTCGGATGGCGATAAAAGTTCTCCCTGACAACGAATGAACAATTCGATACATAATAAAAACAACAAGCAGCAAGAAGAACAATACTAAATAATAATGTGATTGCAGTGTTTGAAATGATAGCGGACCTAGGTTTGACGGTGCTGGTATTCCAATCAGACCGCGGACACCTTCGGTTAAGCTGTCCCATTTATCGATGACGAGATAGATAATATAGCCCACACAAAGTGTATAAATCGCAAAGAAATGTTCCTTTGTGCGCAGAGAAATTAAACCAACAAAGAAACCAATTACTCCAGTGATGACGAGGGATAGTCCTAATGCCGGCCAAAAGTTCATCTCTGCTTTAACCGTTAATAGACCTAGAGAGTAGGCTCCGATAGCAAAAAACCCCGCATGAGCTAATGAAAGATATCCGGTGTATCCTGCAAGCAAGTTCAACCCATACACCCCGATCATCCAGATAAAGGATAGGGTCATAACATGGACAAAGTAATCATTTTGCGTGATAAGTGGAAAAGCTATTGCAAATAAAATTAAAAGAGAGATTGTATTTCGTTTGTTAAATATTTTTGACATTAATGCCCCCCCTTTGAGAATAATCCAGTTGGTTTAACGGATAGGATAATAACAAGGAGGACAAAGGCGATGATATCCTTATAGTCGTTTGAGATGTAAGTTGCTCCTAAGCTTTCGCTAAAACCAAGGATATAGCCTCCTAAAATAGCCCCTGGTACACTCCCCATTCCACCGAGGATAATAATGACAAAGGCTTTCAAAATAACAAGATGGCCCATTCCTGGAAATACGAGATTGATAGGTGCACTTAAGGATGCTGCTATAGCAGCTAACCCGCCAGAGATCATAAAGGTTAACATGGCTACTTTATTCGTGTTAATCCCGACAAGGTTTGCCCCTTCACGATTTTGTGACATGGCTATGATCGTGGCACCAGTAAAGGTTTTTTTCAAGAATAAAGTTAGAAGGATCATAACGATGATTGCTGCAAAAATAATGAGCAGCCGCTGCATTGTAAAGGTTAAACCGAAAATCTGGACTACTTGACCGTAAGGAGTGGTCATGCTTTGGTATTCTGCTCCCCAAACAAATTGGGCAAAGGCTTCTAAGAACAAGAGAATTCCAATCGCAGCGATTTTATCATGAATAGGCGGTGCCTCGCGCAGTGGGTGAAAAACAAACCTTTCCATCAAAACTCCAAGCAACCCCACTACAATAATTGAGACAAAGATGGCCAGCCAGTAATGTAGACCGTATTTTGTCATCATTGATAACGTGATATAGCCACCCATCATATAAAGGGCACCATGTGCAAAATTAGGTATATGTAAGATGCCATAGACAAGCGTTAAACCTAGGGCAACAAGGCTATAAACGCTGCCAATCGTTAGACCGTTAAATAACTGCTGAATGAAAATCTCCATAATTCCCCTCCTTTTTTGTTTTAGATGTTTTGCGAAATCCGCTCTCTTTCTCACAGATTTCGCAAAAATCAATTCTATTAATCTCTTTTTATTTTTCTATATCTATTGAACTTTGTTTTTTTCTTCTTCCTGGAGCTGGCGCCAGAGGATTTTTCCGCTTGATGTCATAGGGAAATGCTTTCTGAATTCAATTTGCCGCGGATATTTGTAGGCAGCCATATGCTCTTTAGCCCAGCTGATAATTTCTTCTTCACTCACCTTATCCTCAAAACTTTCATTTAAGATGACAAATGCCTTCACCGTCTCACCTCTTCGTTCATCTGGAACACCGACTACACAGGCTTGTTGGATGGCAGGATGATTGTAAAGGTAAGATTCTACCTCTGTCGGCCATACTTTATAGCCTGAAGCATTTATCATTCTTTTCACTCGATCAACGATAAAGAAATAACCGTCTTCATCATATCGACCGATATCGCCTGTTCGAAAGAATCTTTTCCCGTCAATTTCAATAAATGAATTCTGATTTTCATCGTCCCGATTGTAGTATCCAACCATCACCTGGGGTCCATTGACGATAATCTCGCCTATTTCGCCAATCCCAAGGTCTTTACCTGTTGCTGGTTCAATGATCCGGGCATCAACATCAAAGGATGGAATCCCTAAGCATTGCATTTTTGGACGGTCAGCAGGGTTAAAATGGGTTTGAGAAATGGTTTCAGACAATCCGTAACCTTCTACAAAACGCAGACCTGTTAATTGGAACAATTTTTCCCCAACCGCTTCAGGAAGTGCTGCTCCTCCACCTGATAGAGATGTTAAGGAAGAAATATCTTCTGGATTAAGGTTCGGATTGGCCAAAAAATCAACAATCATCGTGGCGATGGTAACCCAGTGGGTACAGCCTTGACTTTTTATCATTTCAACAGCTGCATTACGATTCCATCTTGTCATGATCACCATCGTACTGCCGCTATAAATCGGCATATGCATACTATGGACCATACCGGTAACATGAAAGAGCGGAAGAGTCATCAAATGCACGGCATTAGGTGTTGCCCGTGACCAATAGTACGCCCCAACCGTATTGGCTTGAACTGTTTTATTCGTATGCATACAGCCCTTAGGCAACCCTGTTGTACCCGATGTATAAGGCAGTACAGCTAAATCATGACCTATGGAAGTATGTTCACTTGGTGTTAGATTTGCCTCAATCGCTTCTCTCCAGAGATAATGATTGGATTCAGTAAATACCATCCTGTCCATTACAACTTCTTGTGGAAGATCAATAGAATAATCGCTGTACTTATAATCTGAGTAGGCAGCAATCAATACGTTTTCAAGTGTGGTGGACCCGAGCAGCGGGCGGACTCGATCGTATAATTCCTGTCCCACTAATACTGTTTTAATTTCACAATCTTTTATATAAAACTCTAGTTCATCTGCTACCAGCATGGGGTTAATAGGCACCACAACCGCATTCGCACGTAAAATAGCATAATAAGCAATGACAAACTGTGGAGAATTTTGCATAAATAGCAAGACCTTCTCACCTGAAGATACTCCCAGCTTCTGCTGTAAATATCCTGCAAGCGAGTTAACCTCTTGGTCTAATTGTTCATATGAAAGTTTATTACCGTAATAATAAATGGCCGTTTGATCAGGATACCGGCTGGCACTTACTTTTAGGTTGTCATATAAGGAAGTCGTTGGAACTCTCAAGGATTTTGATATTTTTGGCCAATGTTCAAAATGTAAGGTTACCAAATGTATTTCTTCCCTTCATATTTAGGTTATAAAACTCCATAAGGCAGTCAATTGTAAACGCTGTCATTTTAATGCAAGCTATTACTCTTAATTCCATTTAATATCATTTCTAAAAAGATTTCTGCAGCCTGCTCTTCACTAACTTCGCCTTTATGGTTGTACCAATAATAGCTCCAATTGGTCATTCCGAGGATTCCAAAGGTTAGAATATCGGCCCGAACTTCTCCCTTAAATTCCTTCCTCGAAATTCCCTCTTGAATCAAGTCTTCTACATTTTTACGATACTCATTTCGTTTAATCCGGATATCATCCAAATTATCTTCGGATAAATGCCTCATTTCTCGAAAGAAAATCCGCGCACTCTGTCTTTTTGTTCGAATATTCTTAATGAGTGTAACGACGATCTCATACAGTTTATACGTACAGTTTGTGCACGGATTTGAAAGTATATTTTCCTGCTGTTCAAGTAACTCTTCAATATAAATCAAGTGAATATCCTTTAATAACTCCTCTTTACTAGCAAAATAATAGTAAAATGTACCCTTTGTTACACCGATTGAATCCACAATATCTTTAATCGAGGTGGATTTAAAACCATTTTGGTCAAATAACTGGATACTAGCTTCCATTATTTTTTGCTTCATCTATTTCACTCTCGTTCAATAATGGTAGCAATACCTTGACCGCCACCGATACAAGCTGTAATAAGTGCAAATCTTCCACCAGATCTTTTTAATTCATACACCGCTTTCGTTGCCAGTATTGCACCTGTTGCCCCAAGTGGATGACCATGTGCAATTGCTCCGCCATTCACGTTTATCTTTGCTAGATCCATTTCTAGCTCACGGTTACAGGCAAGAACTTGTGCAGCAAAAGCTTCGTTGATTTCAATCAGATCCATCTCATTTAAGGAAAGTCCTGACTTTTCCATTACCTTTCTAACTGCTGGGACAGGTCCAATTCCCATTATGTTAGGATCAACACCTGCAACTGCATAAGAACGAATAACGGCTAAAGGTGTTAGTCCCAGCTCCTCAGCCTTTTCTCGAGACATAATCACTAATGCCGCAGCCGCATCATTTAAACCTGAACTGCTTCCAGCTGTCACCGTCCCTCCTTGCAGGAAGGCTGGGGGAAGCTTTGCTAGAGCCTCAAGTGTTGTTTGCGGACGAGGATGCTCATCTGTTTTAAAAACAAATGGCTCACCTTTTTTCACCGGTATCGTGATTGGGACAATTTGATCATCAAAACGCCCCTCTTCCATAGCAACCTTCATCCGCTTCTGACTTTGGTATGCAAATTCATCCTGTTCTTCTTTAGTAATCTGATATTTTACCGCCAGATTCTCTGCGGTAATCCCCATCGGCGGATCGCCAATTTCCTTCGGAGAGAGTTGAGACTTTCTAAAGCTTGGCGGTACCGGGCTGAACGGCTTTTCCGGCCGGTCCATTAAGTAGGGTGCCCGGCTCATACTTTCTGTACCACCGGCGATATAAATGTCTCCATCGCCTGCACGAATTGCCTGTGCAGCAAGATTAATCGCATTAATTCCAGAACCGCATTGCCGGTCGACCGTAATCCCAGGCAAATTAAGTGTTAAACCCGTCTGTAAAGCTGTTAATCTAGCAATATTTCCACCTCCAGATAAGACGTTTCCAAAAATGACATCATCGACACTTTCTGGATCGAGGTGTACTCTTCTTACTGCTTCTTTTATCACTTCTGCTCCTAATACATGAGCAGGTACGCCTGCAAGAGCACTGCCTTGCCTGCCAATAGCCGTTCTCACTGCTGATACGATGACTGCATCTCTATTCATTCTATCTTCACCCCTTGTGTTAGAATGGTATATAACATCTACATCGCATGTGTTCCACCATCGACCACAACGACATCTCCGGTCACAAAGTCTGATGCAGGTGATGCTAAGAATAATGCAACTCCTTTAAGGTCTGAGTCGGTACCGAATTTTCTTAGTGGTGTACCCTCAAGTATTTCTTTCCCTCCGTGCTCTAAAAGACCTTTTGACATTTTTGTCGGGAAAAAGCCTGGAGCAATGGCATTTACGTATACACCTCTTGGCCCCCATTTTACGGCTAGATCCTTTGTGAAGGTTATCACGGCACCTTTAGAAGCATTATAACCAATGGCATTCATAAATTTCGGATTGCTTCCCCCAAGACCTGCTGTCGAGGCAATATTAATAATTTTCCCATACTGCTGCTCTAGCATCACTTTTCCTACAGCCTGGGACATTAAAAATGTTCCTGTCACATTTACATTCATTACTTTGTTCCATGCCTCGAGCGGCATTTCTTCTACTAATGCTCCCCAGGTCGCACCGCTATTATTTACAAGAATATCAATACGGCCAAATTTCTCAACTGTTCGCTCTACAACATTCTGTACATCCTCAGGATTACTAACATCGCATTTCAAAGCAAGTGTTTCCACCCCAAGCTTTTTAAGTTCCTCACTTACTTCTTCACAAGCTTCCAACCTTCTTGAACAAAGAACCACATTTGCTCCGGCTTCTGCAAAGCCTTCGGCAATTTGTTGACCTAATCCTCTACCTCCGCCTGTTACGATGGCAACCTTGCCTTTTAAATTAAATAACTCATTGACATGCATTGTTCATACCCCCAACGGAACTATTTACGTTACTATGTAAATCTTCAACTAAACCGCAAAAATTGTAAGCCTTTACATTTCGAACATTAAATCGTTTAACATACTAACTAGTCGGTATGTTACTAAAATTATAATAAACAAAATGTTTAGAATATTCAACAGCTAATTTTTCACCAAATTTCTCACTAGTATTGTAGAAACATATTAATATTCCTATTGATACGTGCTGATTTTTTAAATTATTCTACTAAATTAAAAAATTCTCGTATATAATGATTAACGAAACTTAGTAAAGAATAGCATTCTCTTGATCTTTATGATAAAAATACTATATGTTCAAATTGTGAACAAGTAGTTAACATCTCTAGTTAATTCTATACTAATCTACCTTTATTGGAACAATTTTTCCGTTCTCAACTGCACCAACTACTATGTTTTGCAAAAGCACCATTCTTTCAATCCGAGGAAAATGGATGCTTTTGCATTAATTTGGTTATATACGTTCAACCATAATTGCCATTCCTTGACCACCGCCGATACATAGGGTAGCAATTCCCCTTCTCTTCTCACGGCGTTCTAGTTCATACAATAAAGTAGTGATAATTTTTGCTCCTGTAGCCCCAAGAGGATGCCCTAATGCAATAGCTCCACCATTTACATTCACCTTTTCAGGGTCTAATTGTAATCCGCGAATGACTGCCAATGCTTGTGAGGCAAAAGCCTCATTTAATTCAATTAAATCAATGTCTTCAAGTGTGAGTCGCACCCGCTCTAATAGTTTCCTTACTGCTGGTACAGGTCCAATCCCCATCACTTTAGGAGAAACCCCGGCTGCAGCCCAATCCACTAGTCTTGCCATTGGCTTTAGCCCTAGTTGCTTGGCATTTGTGGAGGATGTTAACACCAAAGCTGCTGCTCCGTCATTTCGGCCACATGCATTTCCGGCGGTAACGGTTCCATTTTCTTTAAAAACAGGTTTAAGCCTGGCAAGTGCTTCAATTGTTGTATCTGGCCTTGGATGCTCATCTTCTTTAAACAGAAAAGATTTCTTCTTATCTTTGATTTCAACTGGAACCATTTCAGCTTCAAATTTCTTATTTTCGATTGCAAAACTAGCTTTAAGCTGACTTTCTAGCGAAAACCTATCCTGGTCCTCCCTTGAAATGGAATACCTCTCTGCGACATTTTCCGCAGTGATTCCCATTCCTAATTGGCTTCCATAGATTTCATTAGGCTGCTGCCCTGCCTCTGTATTGGAATCGACAAGTTTTGAATTGTCGCCGCCAAAGCGAGAGTTTCTAAGATAGATAGGAGCCCTGCTCATATTTTCTGTACCGCCAGCGACTACAATCTCTGCCTGACCAAAGGCTATTTGCTGGGCAGCAGAGGCGACTGCCTGCATTCCTGAGGCACAAAGCCGGTTAATCGTAAAAGCAGGCACAGTTTCTGGGACCCCCGCTCTTAAAGCAGCAACTCTAGCTACGTTGGAAGATTCAGTTGATTGTCTGACTTCTCCTAATATGACCTCATCCACTTGGTTAGCGTTGATTCCAGCCCTTGTAATAGCTTCCTTGATAACAATGGATGCTAGAGTCCCAGAATTTATATTTTTCAATGCCCCTCCATATCTGCCAACAGGTGTGCGAACAGCACTTAAGATTACAATATCCTTCACCATTTTTCCTCCCGGTTGTATAGTTAGCTATACTCAGAATCCAATTGAGATGCGATAATGTTTTTTTGAATTTCCGAGGTTCCCTCATAGATCCTGGTAATGCGAGCATCTCGAAAAAAACGCTCAATTGGATAATCTGCAATGTAGCCTAGGCCACCATGAACTTGTACTGCTTTATCTGCTATCCGGTTATACACTTCTGACCCATATAGCTTTAGCATAGCCGCTTCTTTAATAACCTTCATCCCTTGATCGACCATCCAAGCTACTCGGTATGTAAAGGAGCGCAGAGCCTCAATCTCTACCGCCATCTCGGATAGCATATGACCAACTGCTTGGTGCTTTATAATCGGTGTACCAAACTGAATCCGTTCCTTAGCGTGCCTGACTGACATATCTAACAGCTTTTGACACGAACCAAGATTCCTCGAAGCCAGACCTGCTCGGCCATTTGCCAGAATTTTCAAAGCATTCACATAGCCCTGGCCTTCGGTGCCAAGGACATTCTCGACAGGCACCTCACAGTTTTCAAAAATGAGCTCTGCTGAATTTGACCCTCTTAATCCCATTTTTTTCTCAACAGCACCTACTTGAAAACCTGGATAATCCTTTTCGACGATAAACGAAGTTATACCCTTCGCTCCCTTTGAAGGATCAGTAACTGCCATAACTGTAAATACACTCGCTTCAACAGCATTGGTAATATAGTGCTTTAAGCCATTTAAGATATATTTATCACCTTTACGGACGGCAGTTGTCTTCAAATTTGCCGCATTCGAGCCCGCTTCTGGCTCTGTTAAAGCAAACGCCCCAATTCTTTCACCACTTGCCATGAGAGGAAGGTACTTGTTCTTTTGTTCCTCATTTCCCATCTCCACAATCCCAACTGTACCAATACCGGTATGGGCACCAATTAATGTCGTATAACCATTATGAGTTTGGCCAATCTCTTCGTAAAGGGCGCATTTCCCGACCATTCCGATTCCTAGACCGCCATATTTCTCCGGAATACTTAAGCCAAAAAGCCCCATTTCCTTTGATAGATTAATAATTCTTTCCGGAATTCTGTTTTCTTCTTCTATTTGCATGGCAACTGCTTCTACCTCTGTTTGTATAAAGTTGCGAACATTTCTTTTTAAAAAGAGGATGTCGTCATCCAATTCAAAATTCAAAATGAACACCTCGCTTTTCATCTATTTTTCAGGTCTTGAAAGGATAAAAGAGAATAAATCGTTTTAATCACAGGCGTGTCAACCTTCACTGATTTTCCTTTTTTGACTAAATATCCACAAATCGACTCAAGCTCCATTTTCTTTCCGTTTAACTTATCCTGCAGCATGGAGGTTTTATGATTTCTAGCAAATTGTCCTTGTTCTAGGATGGTTAAGTAGAAATCTTCCTCGATGTTATACCCTAGTGTTCTAGCAACCATAATGGCCTCCTGACACATTTTTATCGCAATATTCCTTAAACCTTGATGTTCAAAAATAGCACCGACGTTTTCTTCTATCAAAGCAGTTAAAGGGTTAAACGTAATGTTCCAGAGAAGCTTTTTCCACTTTACTTCTAACACGTTAGCAGAAGGAAATGTGTCAATCTTTGCGTCATTAAAGATCGTGGTGATTTCATTCACTTTATCAGTGAATCCTTCAGATAATGCTCCAATTACTAATCTTGGAGCCATACCAATTTGTTCGACAACACCTGCTTTTTTAACATTTGCTTGAATATAGGTTGCGGCCGATAAAATCCTGTCTCTTCCAAAAGTGTCTGACAATATTTCCTCGTTATCGACCCCGTTTTGCAAAGTCATGATTAGGCAAGCTTCTTTTAGAAATGGCTTTAGATTTTCAGCTACTTCTGCTGTAGCCGTTGATTTCACACAAAACAACAATAAATCAATATCCGAAAGGTCTTCAGCACGATCGGTAAACTCGGCTGTAACATGGAACCTCTCAGTCTCAGCTTGTACCGTTAGTCCCTTATCTTTTAAAAGCTTAAGATTATTTCCTCGGGCTAAAAAAACGACTTCATTACCTGCCTTATGCAAATAGGCACCAAAATAACCACCGACCGCTCCGGTACCTGCGACCGCAATCTTCATTCGTTTCCCTCCAGCCGTTTTTATGTATCACTGAAAAGATGATAAATCATCCTTTCAGGAATGTTCTCACTAATCTAGCAGATCAGCCTGTTCCTTGACTATGCGGTTCCATAACGGCTGAAATTGGAACCAGCCAGCCTCCGTTGTTCCCACTGCCTCATACGTGGCTGCAGCATTTCCATCATCAATGATGATGGGTGTCCCGGCGGACTCTGCAAGTAACTGTGCTTGGCATGAACGTTCCATTGTAATAAACCACCATACTGCTTCATCAACCGATTTACCCACTGTCAATAAACCATGATTCCGTAAAATACAAGCCTTACGGTGTCCAAGTGCTTTGCCAATCCGCTTTCCTTCTTCGATATCTAACACGACACCAGTAAAATCATCAAACAAGGAGTGGTCGTTATAAAAAGCACATGCATCCTGAGTAATAGGATCAAGGAGCCTTCCTAATGAAGACCACGACTTACCGTAAACCGAGTGTGCATGGGCAGCAGCAATGACATCCGGTCTTGCGGCATGGACCTGTGAATGAATAGCAAAAGCAGCACGATTAACGGGGTAATTGCCTTCGACCACATTCCCTTCGTGATTACAGAGGATTAAGTCTGAGGCTTTAATCTGGCTAAAATGCATTCCAAATGGATTTACCCAGAAATGATCCTTTTTCTCTGGATCCCGGGCGGTAATATGACCGGCCACTCCTTCGTCAAAGCCAAACTTGGAAAAAAGCCGGAACGCACCTGCTAATTTCTGTTTTAGATGAAGCCTCTCTTCTTCCACATTTGAAAATACCGGCGGCGCATAACTCAACACCATTTTTGCTGTCATTCTAATCAGACCTCCATAATAATTTGTCGAATAACCAGATAATTTTTGTAAACATTCGCCATAGAAATAAACCCAGCCAAAGAATATTCTCTTAAGGCTGGGCCGATGTTTGTTAATATTGTGTATACACTACATCGCCTTTTAGAACTTCGTTGCCGTTTTGGTTAACAGCCTGAACTTGAAAGCGGAGTTTATTGTCGTTTACATCCTTTAAGGTTGCTGTTAATGTCACCACATCATTCAAAAAGACCATACCCTTAAAACGAATGCTGTAATCCTGAATAAACCCTTCCTCATAATAAGGGGTAAACAGTTTTGCTAGATTTCCCATCGTCCACATACCATGGGCAATAATTCCCGGTAATCCTGCCTTCTTAGCCTCATCGTCGATTGTATGGATCGGATTAAAATCACCTGAAGCACCTGAATATTTAATCAAATCCATCCGTGAGACTGGTTCAAGCTGTATCTCGTTAAGAGCCTCGCCTACTTGCAATTGTTCCATCGTCGTCATTTTACCATCACCTTCCTAACAGCTTCCGTAATAATAACTGTCTGTTTTGAAGTAAATATGGTTTTTCCTTCCAAGCTCTCACCATAGCTTTGTACGACAAGGATACCCATTGTACCCTGACTTCCTTTTTTTTCTGTATAATTTTCTACAACTGAGTAACAGCGGATTTCTTCACCTACTAGCAACGGACGCTCATAATGGTAAGTTTGCTCTCCGTGGATTAACCCTTTGGGAGGTAGGTTTAAACCCTCGATTTCTCCATAGTCAAAAACGCGCGGAAAAGTTGGCGGTGCAATATTTGATTTATATCTTGATCGTCTTCCAGTTTCCTCATCAAAGTAAATAGGATGGAGATCACCAATTGATTCAGCAAACTTCTTAACGGCTCCTCGTTCAACCAAGTTTTTTACTTTGTTTGACCTTTTACCAATTTGATCGCTATACAATTTATTTTCGCCTCGCTTTACAATTAATTTTTGGGTCCGCCAGCCACATAAATAACCTGACCATTAACAAAGGAAGACTTTTCATCCGCAAAGAAAGCAACAGCATTTGCAATATCAGCAGGCTTACCGCTTCTGCCTACCGGAATATGAGCGACGCTTGCTTGAATTAACTGCTCAAAGGAAATGCCAATTCTAGCGGCTGTTTCCTTCGTCATCTCTGTTTCGATGAATCCTGGAGCAACAGAATTCGCTGTAATTCCATATCTTCCTAATTCAATAGCGAGGGTCTTAGTAAATCCCTGCAAGCCAGCTTTTGCAGCTGCATAGTTGGCTTGGCCGCGGTTTCCAAGAGCAGAAGTAGAACTAATATTAACAATTCGGCCATATTTATTCTCGACCATATATTTCTGTGCCGCACGGGCAGCATTAAACGAACCTTTTAAATGGACATCCATAACCGTCTGCCAATCTAAATCTGACATCTTAAAGAGGAGATTATCGCGAATGACACCTGCATTGTTTACTAGGATGTCAATTGATCCAAATGTTTCATTGGCCTCCTTCATTGCCACTTCCACCTGCTCTGGATCCACAACATTTGCAAGCTTTGAGAATACATCATATCCTTTCTCTTTTAACTCGTTCGTTGTTTCCACTAGTGCTTCTTCATTTAGGTCTATCAAGGCTACTTTCGCGCCTTCCGCGGCAAAAAGTTCAACAATTCCCTTGCCAATTCCGCGACACCCTCCAGTAACAAAGGCTACTCTTCCCTCAAATCTACCTGCCATTCTAAACATTCCTCCTACAAATTAATAATCTAGTAATAATAGCCAGGGTAGCGCTTACATTTAAAAATAAATAACTACCACTGACCAACTTTCACATGCCCTTTTATTAAGTTACGAGCAATAATCATACGCTGAATTTCATCAGTACCATCATAAATTCTCCATAGCCTTGCTTCACGGTACCAGCGCTCGATTGGTAATTCCCTTGTGTATCCCATTCCGCCATGAATTTGCAAGACACGGTCCACTACATTATTTCCTATATTGGCACCGTACAATTTTGCAATTGAAGCAGCATGTCTATTATCCTCACCCTGGTCAAGTGTGAAAGCAGCATTCAATACGAGCCATCTAGCGGCTTCGATTTCTACTGCGGAATCAGCGATTTGCCATTGAATCGCCTGTCTTTCAGCAATTGGCTGACCAAAGGTAATTCTTTCTTTGGAATAATCTATTGCCATTTGTAGTAATCGTTCTGCAGCCCCAACTGCTCTCGCACCAACCACCCAGCGGGCAAAGCCGATCCACTCTAGCCCTAAATTATAACCCTTATGCAGCTCACCAAGGATGTTTTCCTCAGGTACACGAACATGATCGAATACTAATCCAGCTGGTCCCCACTCTCCCATTGTATGTATATACTCTGATTTCCAGCCCATTTCACGGTCTACTATAAAACAGGTAACTCCTTCACGTCCATTTGTTGATTGATGCAGGTCTTTATCGGTTATCGCGATAGCCATTACGAAATCTGCTTCGTTACCACCAGTAATAAAGGTCTTTTCTCCATTAAGTACCCATTCATTGCCATCTTTTACAGCTGTCATCTTTATGTTTCTTGTATCTGATCCAGCACCAGGCTCGGTCATCGCAAAGCAAGACTTTTTCTCCCCATTGATAGTGGGAAGTAAATACTTTTTCTTTTGTTCTTCGTTTGCACGATATAAAATAATATCTGCTGACCCGCCAAAGGTAAACGGTACAAAGGTTTTTGAAATTTCCATAAAAACAATAGCCATCATCATTTGTCCTAGATCTGCCCCGCCATATTCCTCTGGTGTATTGATGCCCCAAAAGCCAGCTTCCTTTGCCTTTAATTGTAGGTCCTTTAACTTCCCCTCTGGAAGACTTGGTTTGCCTTCTCTTTCGTTTCTAAGCACATCATTTTCTAGTGGAATCAATTCCTTCTCTACGAATCTTCTAATTGTTTTTTGCACCATTTTTTGTTCATCTGTAAGTCGCAAATACATACCATCCACTCCGTTTCTAAACTAGATTTCTAGTATTCTTTCCGCTACAACAGAATATGCACCACAGCTCAATAACATACCTACCGGTTAGTATGTTTAGTTTTATTTTATTCTGAACTTTCAGATAAAACAAGACATTTATAAAAGATTTTGCGCTTTCTGTTTTTGGTTTCCATTTCCATTTTAACAGAATCTACCCTTAGAGAAAAATTTTTCTGTAAGATACATCCCCTTTTTACCTTTTTGTAATCATTTTTAACTGTTTTGATACAAATGCTTTTGTTATTTCATATACGATAGTCTTATAGCCATATTGAATGAAAGCAGGGAAGGTAATGTTAAAGAAATATCTTATTAAAGAGAGCAGTTTAAGAGAATTCCTTACCTTTATCCTTTGGGTCATTTCGTCGATTATTTTCATCAACTCAATTTTTTTCCTTATCATTCGCCTTTTTATCAATTTTATATAAAAGAATGTAAGAAGCAGCTAGGTATGAGTGACCTTCTGCTTCTGCATTTTAAAATGTTCCTGGTTCTGAAAAGATGCGCCAGCCGTTTTCTGTTTTTTGAAAGCTTATGTGAACCACTTCATAGGATAGACTGTTTCCTAATGGAACTTTAATGTCAAATTCTTTTTCATTGCCCTTGTCTTTTTTTTGGACAATTTCAGCTAATTCGTAGTTTAAAATCGAACCGCCATCCGCATTTGGCTGAACTAATTTTCCAAAGTACTCAAAGATTTTCACTCTTCTTAAAAAGCCCTGAATCGCATCCATTGTATAAGAACGGGATAAATAATTTTGCATTTTAGCATTCGTGTCTAAGTCAGTTCCTAAATATCGGTATTCATTATTATTTATGTTGACGATATTAACAATACCATCAGGCATTTTGCCGCCACTCGTCACATACCAGTATTGCTGGGCCGCTTTCGTTACCCTTTTTATCACCAATTCATCTTCTAAACTAGTAAACCTTATGTTTGTTTCTTTCGTTTGCCCAAGAGTATTCTGGTTATTTTTTGCCAGTTTTTTTAATTGTTCAAAGAAATCCTTCGTTGGTACCATTGACTTAGTTTTTAGACCTTTTTCAATTGCCTCCAGTGCCAATTCATTTTGATTCGCCTTCAGATAGGCATCTGCTAAATAATACCAGTAATAAGCAGCATCCGGCACCTCTGACGTCCTTTTCTGGTAATATGCAATTACCTTTTGAAAATATGCTGGGTAATAGGTTCGATCTGTAACAAAGGCATCTCCATTCCAACCTAACAAATCAATTTTATAGACATCGGCCATATCCCGTTTCCATATCGCAAGCCGTGTCTTTGGGTCATTGTCAAATTGAACTGCCTCTAACTCGTTGTAACTCAACTCTCTTAAACTAGTTAATTTTCCCTTGTTCCAATGAAAGATTTCAAGTGTATTTTCTGAGGAGGTTGTCAGCTGCCATCCAATTAAAATCTCTTTTCTGCCATCTCCTGTAACATCTGATGCACTTGCCCAACTGATTACCGAACCCGGACCATTCTTCGCAAATACCTTGTCCCAACCATTCTTAGTTTCTTTTAAAACAAATGCCCCAACCTGATTTTGATGTATGGTCGACTTGTATAGAACAAGGACTTCATCCTGCTCGTCATCATCAAGGTCGACACTAATGACTGACTCAGTACCGACTGGTCCATTAGGGACAAATAACTCAGTTCCTTTTGGCAGATTTCTTCTAGCGATTGACAGCAAGTCCTCATCTTGGTCTTTGGCCTTGGCCTCCTTAGGCGGCTGTATTAAACTTTCTGGGTCTGTAAATAAGTTGCAGCCTGTAAGTAAACATATGATTGATAGAATGTAAACTGCTATTTTTCTCATTTCTTCACCTCTAAATGAACGAATGGAAGTCGGATTTCAATGGTAGTTCCAACACCCTCTTGACTTTTCATGGTGAAGTGACCGTAATGAGCTTGCACAATTTCATCAACAATCGCCAACCCTAATCCACTGCCTGATGCATGAGAATTCCCTTTGTAAAATTTTCCTTTCACTAGCTTTAACTCTTCATCAGAAATGCCTATTCCTGTATCCACAATATGCAAGATGGCATTCTGCTCATCCTTATCCAGCTTAATTGTAATCTCACCACCGCTTGGTGTAAATTTAAGGGCGTTGTCTAGTAGATTCATTAATACCTGTTTGAGCCGGTTTTGATCGACCGCTAACTTAATTGATTCTCCTATTAATGTGGTAAATTTAACTCCCTGCCTTATCCCTCTTGGCTCTAGTTGCTGAACAACCTGTTTTACTAAGGATGATAAATTAATTTGTTTAAAGACTAAGGGCAGTTTGCCAGAGGAAAGACTTGAAAAATCTAGTAACTCATTTAACAAGTCATTAAGTCGGTCGCTTTCATTTGAAATTATATCAAGACCCTCATGATAAAACTGATCTTCAGACATTGAATGTAAGGTAATTGCCCATCCCTTTATCGACGTTAAAGGAGTCCGTAGTTCATGGGATATAGAGGCAATAAATTCATTTTTCAGTTGCTCATGCCGTTCGATTTCTTTTGCCATGAAATTCAAGGTATCCGCCAGTTTGCCCATTTCATCGTCCTTTTCTTTCGGTATTCTGGTTGAAAGTTTTCCTGAAGCCATTTGTTCCGCTGCCATGGTAATGACACTAACAGGTTTAGTAATCGTATTTGCTAAAAAGAAGCTGATAATTGCCGCGGCTAAAATAACAATTCCACCAAAGGATAATAATAATAAAGTATTTTGAGTGAATACCTTATTTACCTGGACAAGAGAAGTGGTAAATCTGATGGCACCAATGATAGTATTACCTCGTTTAAGCGGCTGCGTAACCACTAATATTCGCTCATCATTTAACATTGTGTCTAAATATCCTGTCATACCATTTAAAGCTGCTTTTACATCTTCATATTTTGAAACATCATGCTCCGTAGTTTCATGTGTATTTGCTAAAATCATTCCCTTATCACTTACAAGCTGTACTTGTGCCTCAATGATAAACCGATAGTGGTTGAGCATCTTTTCCGCATCCACCTTCAGCTTATCGTCAATAATCTCTTGTTCATAAAAGGAAGAGAACATGGTGCCTTGGTCGCGTAATGTTTGTTTCACACCATCCATGTAATACAATCTTAAAGAAGATAGAATCATAGCTTCAAATAGGGCAACACTAAAGATAATTAAGAGTAAATAGCTCCATACAACCCTCCGCTTAATGCCCTTCTTCATTCCTTTTTCGCACTTCCCTGAAAGCAATAACCAAAACCCCAGATGGTGATTAAAAATTGTGGATTAGACGGATCTTCTTCTATTTTTTCGCGTAATCTTCGAATATGAACATCAACCGTTTTTGGATCTCCAAAATAATTAATTCCCCAGATTCCATCTAAAAGTTGATCTCGTGTAATTGGTTCATTTAATCGTTCAAAAAATAACTTTACTAACTGAAATTCTCTGGCGGTTAATTTTATTACTACACCCGTTTTATATAGGCGCTGCGTCTTTAAATCTAATACAAATGGACCTGTTTCCACCGTACTTGGGGGCAGTTTTGGGGAAGTCTGACTGGTCCTGCGGAGTACAGAACGAATCCTTGCTACCAGTTCTAAAGGGTTAAAAGGCTTTACAATATAGTCATCAGCACCCAGCTCAAGACCCATAATCTTTTCCATATCCTGCCCCCTGGCAGAAACAATTACAATTGGCAATTCAGGGTGGGTTTCTCTTAGCTTTGTACAGATTTCAAATCCATCGGTATCAGGTAACATTAAATCTAACAAAACGAGTGAAGGAGAGTGGGCATGAACAAGCCTAATTGCTTCCTCCCCATTCTCCGCTTCCATTACATCAAAATTGGATCTTTGAAGGTTGAAACCAATCAACTTGCGAATTGGCACCTCATCCTCCACCACTAAAATTATCCCATCCTTCATTCTATTACCCTCACAATTAATCATAATAGGTTCCTTCTATTATTTTACATCTCCACTATAACTTAGAAAAGTTTTTCCTGCAGGAAATATGTAAACAGTAAGGGACTATCGATTCAGCCAGCCATTTCTTTCTGAATCACTTCATTCATTAGATTTTTTAAATGTTTGATTGCACGGTGCTGGGTAGTTTTTACTTTACTTTCCTTCCAGCCAAGCACTTTAGCTGTTTCAATAATCGAAAGCTCTTGGATAAAGCGGAGTAGAATGACACTTCTTTGGTCAATAGAACACTTCTCAAGACACTTATACACTAATAGTTTTTCTTCTAAATGAAACACCACTTCATCTGGCTGCGGTGAATCATCCTTTATTGGTAAATCAACTAATTCCCATTTAGTAATCATTTTTTGTTTCCAGCCCTTTTGTTTTCGAAAGTGATCAATCGCTACGTTGCGGGCAATGGCAAATAACCAGGTCTTTTCACTGCTGTCACCGTTAAAGTTCTGGTATGATTTTAATACGCGTATATATACCTCTTGGACCAGGTCCTCTGCTTGTTCCCGGCTCTGTATCATATAAAACAGAAAATTAAACAGGTCGTTGTGATATTTTTTATATAATTCATTAAAAATAGCTTCCAATTTGGACCTCTCCTCGTTTTTAAATTTGTTGTTTCATCAAAACGAGTTCTTATAGATTGTAGTGTGGATGATTATCCTCCTTCAAATCATACTTTTTTTTCAAAAATAAAGGGTTACAATCGGGTAAACAATTCATTAGCTAAATGTTACCGATTTGTAACCTTATTCTTAATATTTACTAAATTCTATCATTAGCCGTTTTTTCTTTTTTTATAAAGCTACAAAGATTCCCAGCTATAAGGCATTTCATTCTTCTAAAAATTCTAGTAAAATGGAAGATATATCTTATCAGAACAGGAGAATTTCCTTGAAGAAAAAGAACATCCTATTCCTGTACTTTGTTAGTAGCTTTATTTGGATTTATGTGAGTAATTATGTAGCTGTTTATTATATCTCTTCCGAATACACCCATTATTTCGAGAGGTCGAAGGAGATTTTTTATATCCTTGTAACAGGCAGTATCATTTATTTTTTCTTTTTGAAAAAGGAAGAATTAGATAGCACAAAAGAAGAAGAGAAGCGGTTATCAACCTTAATTAACTCTATGATCGATTTTGTAAATTTTAAAGACGGAGAGGGCCGGTGGATTCAGTCTAACGATTTTGGCTTAAAGTTATTTCAGCTAGAAAAAGTCGACTATCGCGGTAAAACGGATGCAGAATTAGCTGAGTATACAGAATTTTATGCCGATGCACTGAGAAATTGTGTGATATCTGACGAGGAAACTTGGAAAACAGGGAAAGTAACACACTGTGAAGAAGTGGTCCCACTTCCTGATGGTACATCTAAGACCTTTAATACAATCAAGATTCCCCTGTTTGACGAAGAAGGAAATAGAGAAGGATTAGTCGTTATAGGACGGGATATAACCGAATTAAGGGAAGCTGAAGATCGTCTCCGCAGAACCGAAAAGCTT
The DNA here is from genome assembly GCF_001940785.1 of Bacillus sp. MRMR6. Taxonomy (GTDB): domain Bacteria; phylum Bacillota; class Bacilli; order Bacillales; family Cytobacillaceae; genus Neobacillus. Next base: position 19,088 of record NZ_MSLS01000007.1, on the reverse strand, counting down.
TCGGTAGTTGGAGAGTTATCTGCGAGCGTTGCACACGAAATCCGGAACCCACTGACCTCCTTAAAAGGGTTTGTTCAGCTTTTACAAAAGGAAGATGATCAACATCAGAATTACTATCAAATCATGTTAGATGAATTAAACCGGATTAATTACATTGTTGGTGAATTATTATTACTGGCTAAGCCCCAACATATTAAATTCACCACAACGAACATTCAAAAACTATTAAATGATGTCATATCACTACTCGGTGTAGAGGCAAGTCTACACAATGTCCAAATAAACGTAAACCTCCCTAAGAAGGATTTACTAATTGAATGCGAACCAAACCAACTAAAACAATTGTTTATTAACATTATTAAAAACGCTATTGAAGCAACAAATAATAGTGGCACAGTTAGCATTGCCCTCGAACAAATTGAGGATAATATATTTATTACCATCAAGGATAACGGCTGTGGTATATCGAAGGACCGCCTTGAAAAGATTGGAGAACCCTTCTACTCTTCTAAGGAAAAAGGAACAGGCCTTGGCTTGACGGTGAGCTCCAAAATTGTTCAGTCTCATGAAGGAACCATAAGGTTTGACAGTGAAATCAATCAAGGGACAACCGTTAGTATTTCACTTCCAAAGTCCCAAGCAAGTCTATTGCAATCTAAAGTTTTAGCCTAGAATCTTAAAAAACTGCCACTGACTATCCTGGTCAAGGCAGTTTTTATATTAAGCTTATACTTGTGAAGAACTGTCTTTTTGTTGGGAGGTTTTTATCTTACGATTGCGAATAAACGCAATCACCAAAAGTAAACAAGGAATGATGATTTGAAAGGGCCAATGCAAGTAAATCGTAACCACCTTCAGCCCTTCATTGATATGTTCGGTATAGTTTGCTGCAATTGTAACAGAAGCAAATAGGATGAGTAAACCGACTGGTGTTCCAATTCTGCGATGGTCCTCAAATTTGAAAATATCTGCAATTCCCGCAACTGCTGCGTAATAATACAATGCGATTTTAAAAAAACCGCCAATAATTAGATAGAGCATGAAAAATATATCGAGCCGTTCAATAAAATCAGCCATTTCAATTTTACTAATGGTTGATAACAGCGGGTACGGTGAGCGGGCAAAAAGGTCTCCACCCAATGTCGTGACATTGATTGCACTTGTAATCGCTATATTTATTCCACTGAGAACAATACCAAATATACAGATTGATCTTGCTTTTTTGGGTTCATTTAACAAGGGAAGAAACATCGTAAAAACAATCATTTCACCAAAAGGGAAGGTGACCGTCTGTACTAGTGTCAATTTAATAACCGGCATCCAGCCGTTCTCGAGAATGGGCAGTAAATTCTCAAGGTGAATTAATCCAGAAAAAGTTATCAATAAAATACCAACAATCGCCAGCAAATAAATAATTGCAAAAAAGAGCTCCCCCGTTCTTGCAAGCACCTCAAACCCCTTTTGAATACCATAAATAAGCGTGATAATCATGAGGGTATTCATAATAAAAAGTGGTGTATGAGAGTATATCGTGGTTGTGAGCAGTTCGCCAAAGTCACGAAGCACCCTTGAGGCACTGTACATAAAATAGATAATATACATGAAGCTAATACATCTGCCGATCAATTTACCCATGATTTTTTGGGTATAACTTGTAAGGGGAAGGTCTGGATAGAACTGAAACAGACGATGATAAACTAAAAAAAGTAGCACACCTCCTGCCATGCCTAAGAGAATGGCAATCCAGGCATCTTGTTTTACAGAGTTTCCTAAACCAACAAGAATTGCACTGCCCATCTCAAACAGCACAACTAGAACAAATAGCTGACCCGCATTTACTTTTACCATCGGTTTGTTTCACCATCCCCCTGAATAGAGTTTTTTATAGGTCAGACCAAAAAGGATTCGTTCGTATACCAGAACGGCGGTAATGGAAGTCTACCTTAACCTCTGTTTCAATTTCTGCGAAATGTTCATTCCACTCATCTTGGACCTTTTTCCAATACTTTGGATCTGCTCGATGAACTTTTTCTCCAAAGCCAAATACATCACTTTTTTGTTTTTGAGCTTCTTTGATTGCGCCTTCCACTTGCATTTTTATTTTTTCTTCTACTTTTTTTTCTAACTTCATAATGACTTTTTGATCCATAAGATCAATTGCGGTATTGGCCTCACTTAAATTTCCTTCTTCTTCGACAAAAACCGTTATTCGGGGCTCCCCATTTTTAACTGCCGTAGAAACTTTTGTTTTTGAACGAATTGGTATCACATTAACCGCGTTCTTTTTACCATTCCAATCGATGTTGATTCCTGTTGATTCCACCTTATCCAATACCCAGACGGCACCTCTTGCATTTTCATTATCTAACCATCCAATTAACTTTCCATCTTTTATAATGGCCATACCATCAACATCTAATCTTGCGGGCGGTGCCGTTGTTTCAAGATTTTCATTTGTCTTTCCTTTTTCTTTCTTTCCAAATACTTTATAACCCGATATTAAGGGTTCTTTGCCTTTACTAACTATCGCACTAATTAAGTCATCCACTGATACTTGGATATTTTCACCTAGCCTTTTTTCAGTTCCTTTTAGCCCTTTTGTAATTTTTTCAACTGGCAGTTTATCTATATTGGTTAAGGTCGTTAATATTTCTTCAGCCTTTGAATCTCTGCCAATAATAACTTGTGAGGTAGTTCTAAATTCAGGATCTCGTTCAAGTGCATCTAACGTATCAAGAATATCTTCTTTTGCAAGATCCTCACCGATAACGACTAAATTTGAATGCGCATAATAGAGGCGGCGTGAAATAGACTTAGTAGCTTTCCGTGCGGCTTCAGTTAAAGTGTCCCCCTCACTTTTTGAAATTACAACCGGTATTCCGCCTCCGCTGCCACCGCCTTCATTTCCAGTAGCAACATTACCTGGAATTACTACTTGAAAGGTTACTTCGTATTTATAATCTTCCGAACCTTTGTCAATTCCGATTCCCATGACAAACGCTAAGTCAGTTAATTCTTGTTGATTCCAGCAGCCACTTAGAATCGGTACTTGCAAAATAAGTACAGTCAAGAACCATTTTATTTTCCTCACTACTGATCACCTTTTGTAGGATTTTGTTTCTCAATTTGGGATTCTTTTGGCGGGTCTGGTTTTTGATTTTCCCCAGACATAATCGTATTGCCCTTAGCTATTAAAGGAGGTCTACTTTTAAACGCCCAAATAGGAAAACGAACAAAGACATCTTGTTGGTTCTTCCAATTGAAAGGTGCTAAAGGGGACATATAGGGTATCCCAAAAGATCTAAGTCCACATAAATGAAGGGTCATAAAAATTAACCCCAGCATAATTCCATAAAACCCTAAAAAAGTAGATAATCCCATCAGCACAAAGCGAATTAATCTTGCTGCAATCGCCATCGCAAAGGTCGGTGTAGAAAAGTTAGCAATGGCGGTAATTGAAACAACGATGACCATTACCGGAGAAACAAAGCCCGCTTGAACTGCCGCCTGTCCAATAACAAGGGCACCCACAATGGATACGGCCTGACCGACGGCACGAGGGAGCCTTAAGCCTGCCTCTCTTAGAATTTCAAAGGTTACCTCCATTATGAGTGCCTCCACAAACGCTGGAAAAGGGACATTTTCCCGTTGGGCCGCAATTGCTATCGCCATCTGTGTTGGAATCATCTCTTGATGAAAGGTTGTGGCAGCAATATACAAAGCTGGTCCAATAAGGGCAATAAAAAAGGCTAGAATCCTTAAAAGACGAATCCCTGTTGATATATCGAAGCGTGAATAATAATCGTCAGGGGCTTGAAAAAATTGAATAAAAACGGCTGGTGCTGTCAGAACAAATGGGGTACCATCCACTACGATGGCAATTCGCCCCTCTAACAGCTGTGATGCTACAACATCTGGCCGTTCAGAATGGTATATTGTTGGGAATGCGGTCCAAGTTTGATCTTCAATTAACTGCTCGATATAACCAGATTCTAAGATGCCATCAATTTCGATTCGATTTAACCGCTCTTTTATCTCTTTTACAATTTTTTCATTTGCAATTCCTTTAATATACATAATTCCTATATCTGTTTGAGTCACGGTACCAATTTTCATGGACTCTAGCCAGAGGTTGGGACTTTTTATTCTTCTCCGAATGAGAGCTGTATTGGTCCTAAAAGTTTCTGTAAAGGAATCCTTCGGGCCTCTGATGGCCAATTGTGTAGTGGGTTCACTGACGGCCCTCTTTTCCCACCCCTTTGTTTCACCCGAGATCGCTTTATTAAAGCCATCTAAAAAGATGACAGTATCACCAGATAGCACAGTATCGTAAACTTGATTCCAGTTGGTAATCGTATTAATACTCCCAATCGCCACTGTCTGATCAATCATGAACTGAAAAAAATCAATTGGCTCATTCATTTCAGCTTTTTCCATAGAAGTTTCTAATATAAAATCACTAATGACTTTGCTGTCCGCTAAGCCATCCACATAAACAGTAGCACCTTTATGACTGCCGACTTTAAATTCCCGTATGACAATATCGGTACTACCGCCAAATTCTTCTTTTACTCTTGAGATATTCTGCTGATAATCCCTAAGTATGGATAAATCTTCTGGTTTTTGTGGATCTTGCTTTTGACGAAAATTATCATTCTGCCCTTTTTTCTTTTTATTCTTCTTAAGAATTTTTGATAATATCGACACTTGGGATCACCTCACTAGCGAAAGATCATTACCATTTAATATCATGGTTAGAATATCCAAGATAACTTAGTTTATCCAAAATTTACTGATTAATGAATCTAAGGGAGGTTTTTGTATATTCGGCGAATTGGTCGGAACAATAAAAAGGAAATACGAGTGTGAGGGTGCTGGTGTTGAAAATTTTGATGGTTACTGGCTTATTAGCTGTTTCACTAATTTTTCTTATTATAGCCCTTGATTTATTGATGGGTACAAGCCTTTCAGAGGTCTTTCAAAAAGCTACCAACCCTTTTCGAGTAATGGAGCCTGGGGAATACATCGTGGTCATTCTCTTTACTTTGTCAGTTGTTATTCGTTCTTACTTTTCCGTCTTAAAAAAGAAAAATGCCTCCGCTTCGGTTGAAGAAGATTCTGACCATTAAAAAGATGAGCCCGCATTATAGCGAGCTCATCTTTTTATAATTTGATGAGTGTTGTTGGGTATTTCTATCGATATATTTCTTTGTAAAATAGTAACCTCTTACTATTCTACGAATCCATTTCTTCCTCAGTACTTGTTTTGGACCATAAACATATCGATTCCAGAAGAAATAATTCAGTTCCTCAAAAATAATGAAAATTAAATAAATACCAGTACAACCTGCAATCCAAAACCACATAATAAGTTCCCCTTTCCAACTGGATATAGAACCCTATTCGAAAGTGTAACCAAGAATGAGTAAATTCGTAGTATGTTAGTTGGTTAGTATAAAATATCCTAGAATTTTCCTATTTCTATCCTTAGTATGAATATATTTTTCTAATTTTTCAAGTATTCCGCCTTATCGTTAATTTGGTTTTGTATATCTCATCGCCCGTTCACTATCTCGAATCCCCTTAGTCGTTGGGTCCTGTACAAGACCTAGCATGGATAACAAAATAAAGATTGCATTTATGAAGAGCAGAATTGACTCTTGTATCGCATCTGAAAGCTGAAAATCTGTTATACCTAAAGAATTTAGACCGCCTAGCAGCATTTGAGCAACTATAAACAACTGTGCAACAAATGCGATTACCCAATTGCGATTTTGAAAACGAACTTTCCAGTTGATCATCTTATCATCATCTCCTTTGCCAAAAAGATTAATTCTTTCTAGTAACTAACATATGCTAACGGTAGAAAATGGTTGTCCACAAAAATCACTGAAAAATAAATTTTTACAAAAAAGTAAAAACGTTAAAATTTGTTCTTTATACCCTGGAAAATTTATAATGGTTGCAGGACCCTTTTGCTGAAAGGAGTTAGTATGGAGAAATTAAAGCCCTATTGGGAGAAGCTTGTCTTATTTTGGAAAAAGAAGCATCTCACACAAATTTTTTTATTAATCATTCTGGTCATCGTATTAGCAACCATCGTGTACTTCGGCTGGCTTGCGACACAGGCGAATGTTCAGTCTCTAAAAGAAGGTCTCAGTCAGCCTACCGTTATATATGACCGAAAGGAAGAAATCGCCAGCAATGTCGCTACCAACCGGACACAGGGTGTGACCGTTGACAAGCTGCCAAAATACGTCCCGAACGCAGTTGTTGCCATAGAAGATGAGCGCTTTTATGAGCATGGTGGTTTTGATATAAAGGGAATAGCACGTGCCTTCTTTCGTAATATATTCGCAGGACGAATAACGGGAGGCGGCAGTACACTTACACAGCAGCTTGCAAAAAATGCCCTACTCTCTCCTGAACAAACATATACACGGAAGGCAGAAGAGTTATTTTTAGCCGTGAAAATTGAAAAAGTCTATAAAAAAGACGAAATTCTGCAAATGTACTTAAATCAAGTTTATTTTGGCAGCGGGGCATGGGGAATCGGCAGTGCCTCAAAGAAATATTTTAATAAACCGATTACAGATGTGACCATCAGTGAAGCTGCATTGCTTGCAGGCTTGCTCCAATCTCCAAATTACCTTGATCCAACCAAAAACTATGACTTATCGATAAAGCGCAGAAATGTGGTCTTAGGGAAAATGAAGGAACACGGGATGATAACGGACGAGGAGTACACAGCTGCCAAAGAGGAAGAAATCAAGCTGAATGCTGGGACAGGCAGTGTAGTTGAACGAACATACCCTTATTATGTCGATGCGGTTTTAAATGAAGCAATCTCCAAATATGGCTTAACTCAGGAAGAAATCCTAACAAGAGGCTATCGGATATACACCGAACTTGACCAAAACCTACAGGCAGGTCTTGAGAAGGTGTACAGCAATAACGCATTATTTCCTAAAGGAATGGGTGGAGAAATCGTCCAAAGTGGTTCCGTTCTGATGGATCCTGCTTCTGGAGGTGTATTGGCCTTAGTTGGCGGACGTGGCGAGCATGTTTTTCGAGGCTTCAACCGTGCAACACAGCTGCGCGCACAGCCTGGCTCAACGATTAAACCTCTAGTTGTTTACACTCCGGCACTTGAAGCGGGTTATATGTATACTTCTGAATTAGTGGACGAATCCACCACATTCGGTGACTATAAACCGGAGAACTTTTCAAGAACCTACCAGGGCAAAGTCCCTATGTATAAGGCATTAGAGGAGTCCTTGAATATTCCTGCCGTTTGGCTGTTAAACGAGATGGGCATTGAAAAGGGAATTGATTCTCTCAAGCGATTCGGCATTCCAGTTGAAAAGGAAGATCGGCACCTGGCACTTGCTCTAGGCGGGATGAACAAAGGGATTTCTCCGCTTCAACTGGCAAATGCCTTCTCTGCCTTTGCAAATGGCGGAAAGCAAAGCGACAGCCATTTAATCACAAAAATTGTCGGACCCACTGGAAATGTGATTGCAGAGCGAGAAGCAAAGACAACGAAGGTTACATCTAGGGACGTGGCAGACGATATCACTTCTATGCTCCTTAATGTTGTCGAAACTGGTACAGGTAAGAAGACTCAAATACCCGAAGTCCAGTTAGCAGGGAAAACAGGTTCAACCCAGCTGCCCTACGCAGACATTAGTGGAACAAAGGATCAATGGATGGTGGGCTATACAGCTAATCTGGTCGGAGCCATTTGGATTGGCTATGATCAAACCGACCGTCAGCATTATTTACCAAGCAACAGTTCCGGTAATGTCGTCCCGATTTTCAAAGAAATCATGAAGACATCCCTCCCACACTGGCCAAAGATGAGCTTTGATGTGGTATCTGTGAATGACCAATTAGCCGGCAAAGGACAGGCAAGAGTCGAATTTAAAGAGCAGGCAGAGAAAATTACTAAGGAACTAAATGAAAATGCGCAAAAGATTGGCGAAAAAATTAACGAACAAGCGCCTGTTTGGAAGGAAGCAATTGGGAAAACTTTCGATGCAATTGGGGAAGGTATTGATATTTTTGTAAAAAAATTGCAGAGTTTGGGAGATAATTAAAAGAAAGTTTTGTTATTCATATGAAAAGGTCACGCAGTGCATCTGCCTGACCTTTTTCAGTTATTCGAGCAGACCATATTTCCGTTTGAATCTTGTTAAGGTTTTTACCCACATGTTCCCAAATAATAATAGAAAGAAGACGTTGGATGCCGAATGCATTGAATCAAATATTGCACTTCCTGCAAAATAAAGTAAAAGTGTCTCAGTTGTGACTACTGTTCCTGATTGGGTAAATGCTAGCAACCCCCAAAGATTCATGATCCAGCCGAATAGGAACCCCCATACAACTCCAAAAACGATTTTCCCCCATTTTGCTTTCATAAAATTTGTATTACGCAGAATTCCTGCGCTTAACCCAACTAAACCCCAAGCGAGCATTTGCCATGGTGTCCACGGACCTTGTCCTAAGATCATATTCGAGGCGAGAGCGGCTACAGTTCCTATCATCAATCCACTTTCAGCACCAAACACATATCCTGACATCATGATCACAAAGGTGGTTGGCTGCACGCTTGGTATACTTGCAAATGGGATACGAACTACTGCAGCAATCGAAGCTAGGACAGCCAGCAGGACCAACTCCCGAGGTTCCACTTTTCGACCTTCAAAACGATTTAAAAACATTAGTCCAGCAATAATCGTCATCCCTATGCTTAACCACAGGTATTGCTCATCCCACCAAAAACCAGCCGCAAGTAGAAGAACGGCAGCCATTATGAGAACAATCATTGTTACCTTCCGGCTGCTGGTGTACATTGCTTTAGTACCTCCTCAACAGTAGTCAGTGAGGATCCTGGCACATGGCGGAATAACCGCTGGATCATGGTTGAATAAAAGAAATTTCCATTAAAAAATGTATCAGGGTCTCCTTGCGAGGTAATATTCCCTTGGAACATCATACCGCATTTTGTAGCGTATTTAGCAGCGAATTCAATATCATGGGTTGACATTAGAATGGTAATGCCTTCTCCATTTAACTTATTGACGATCATCGAAAAGCTTTCCTTTGAGATTGGATCGAGTCCTTTTGTGGGTTCATCTAGTAAAAGAAGTTGTGGCTTTCTGATTAAAAGGCATGCCAAAGCTGCTTTCTGCAGCTCACCGCCACTTAAATCATAGGGATGCCTAGACAATACATGCGAAATGCCCAGCTCTTCGATTAGTTGACTGACTTCACTTTTGTCGTGAATTCCCCACTTTAGCATCGTTTCTTGGATTTCTTTTTCTACAGTATCTTGAATAAAAAATAACTTTGGATTCTGCGGTAAGTAACCAACCACTTTTGCGATTTCGTTGGTTTTCTTTGTATTGGTAAATATTCCATTATAAAGCAACTTTCCTTGTTCAGGCTTTACCAACCCAGCTATTAGCTTTAATAAAGTCGATTTCCCAGAACCGTTCCCACCTAATAAAGCAAAAAACTCTCCTTTTTTAAGTGAGAAATCCAAGTCTTTCAAGACATATTCCGTTTTCCGATCATAGCGAAAAAAAAGATTTTTCGCTTTAATCCATTCCTTCCCTAATGTCACCGGATGTTTTTCTGTTTCTTTTTTAAATATAAGCGTTTGCTGTTCAGTCCAATCCCGCCCTTGTTTTACAGTTAGCGGCAGCTTTCCCTTGCCACCCATACTGAAAAACAGTGATGGTATACTAGGAACATACGCTTTGTTCTTAGTATTCCAAACATCCACAAGAACTTCTTCAGGAGTTCCTTCGAATTGGACTTCACCCTTATCGAGCATGACAATTTTATCTGCTAAGGTGAAAACCTCTTCAAGCCGGTGTTCGGCAATAATAATGGTCATACCAAATTCATCATTTAATCTTTTAAGGATATCGAAAAATTCTCTAGTATTTACAGGATCTAACTGTGCCGTTGGTTCATCTAACAATAAGATGTCAGGCTGCATAACCAAAACAGAAGCCAGGTTAATTTGCTGTTTTTTCCCACCGGAAAGCTCATGGGTTTTCCTATGAAGCAAGGGCTCTACCCCAAAAAAGTGAACCATTTCTGCCACTCTGCTTCTCATTTCATTAGGAGTCAAACCGATATTTTCTAATCCAAAAACAATTTCATGCAATACATCATCAGCTACTACTTGGTTTTCAGGATCTTGAAAAACAAAACCAATTTCATTCGATAATCCACTTGAATTGTTAACATCCAGACCATTGATGATTATGTCACCTGCACGCTTACCATGCGGCTGTATTTCTCTTTTTAAACATTTTAATAAAGTACTCTTCCCCGATCCCGATGCCCCAAAAAGAACGACAAATTGACCTTTTTCAATCGAAAAAGAAAGGTTCCTAATGGCGGGTTCTGACCGGTCTGGATAAGTAAAATTGAATTGATTTATTTTGATAAACGCCATCGGAGCATTTCACCTATTTCAACTAGAAGTGGGAAGCTTAAGAAAAGCAAATAAAACATAAGGGTAACCATATCTTGCCAGGCTAACTGCCAAGACTCCATTACCGGATATATGCTTAAAAAGCCGTATCCAGATAATCTCGCAAATACGATTGTTAATAAAAGAATGGAAAGAAAAATAATCGCTGTACTATCTGCATTTCTAATTTTAAAATATTCATAAGAAGTCCGGTGTCCAACTCCATACCCTCTAGCCTTAATACTGTCAGCTGTTTGAATGGCTTCTTCTAAGGAATACGTTAACAATGCTTGGACATATAACATTCCATTTTTAAGCTTTGCGCTCCAAGGCCCATGTATAACCGATAATCCTTTACTCTGTTGGACCATCATGATTTCTTCCAGTCTCCTTCGCATTAAGGGAATAAATCTTAATGTCAGCATCAGAAGAACGGCAAACTGAGGCAGGAACTTTGCAAATAAAAATAATAACTTATTAGGTGTCATAATTAGATTATAGGAGATAAAAACAGCCATAACACCGACTATGCTCAGTGCGTTCATTCCACCATAAATAACTGCTTCAAGCGTAATTTTGTGGTTTGCAATCTCAAATAAAAGATGCCTTCCTCGTTCATTAAATAGAGGGTTCATGACCATGATGAGAACGACGGTTGTCAGCATTAAAAACAACCAGGTCCTAATTCCATTTAAACGATCCTGCATATAGTTGATTATTAAAATTAGTATAAACCCAAGGGGTAAAAAGACCGGATGTAGAAAGAGCAGGAATATGGAAATTGAGCCTCCATAATAGAGAAAAGGGACAAGCGGATGGAATCGTTCCAATCGATTTTCCATTACTTCTCCTCCAATAAACTATTCAGTATAGTAGCATTCAATCCGGTCACCGTCTTTTACATGAATAACCCCTATACTTTTTGTAATACTAGCGCCATTGTGAGAGAATACCCAGCCACTTTTCATACCGTAATCAAACTCGTAAATATGATCAATACCTTCGACATATGCAGTAGATCCGCTGCCGCGGGTTTCAATCTGGATATTATGTTTTTTTGCTGCCTGTGAAAGAATAGTTAGTATAGTATCCCCTTCTTGCATCGTCATCTTCGTTGCGCCTAATATCGTTCCACGATCTTTTGGACCAACGATTGAGATTGTAACTGTTGCAACAGGCTTTTGTTCCTCTACGGGTGTAGTTGTAGGAGGAGTTGAAGTTGTACCTGCTGCTGGCTGCGAATTACTTGGTTGAGCAGGTTTCGTTGTTGTTGTTGTAGAAGCAGTTGAACTTTTACTAGTGGTGGTCCCAGAATTATTTGAACCGCTTGAGCCGTTAGTAGATGTTTTTTGATTACTTTGGGTTGTTGCTGTATTTGGCTGTTCGGATTCTTCCGCCGCTGAAGTATCCGCATTAGGTGTTTCCTCTGAAACTTGATCTTGTTCATCAACGGTTTTCGACTCGTTGGTAACTTCCTTTACCACTTCAATCGGATCTTCTACTGGCTTAGTATCTTTAGTAGATTCTGCACTTGTACCACAGCCGGCTATACTAAAAGTGAGAAATAATATCGAAAGTAAGGTTGCTAACTTTAAATATTGCCGCACAAACTTTTCCTCCTCTGTTACCCTCCTGTATTTCACAGGAGGGTATTTGATTTCAAGGAAAAACGATTAAGCTTTCCTGCGTCTTTGCATAAAGAAATATAAACTACCGATTAGCATCAATAATCCACCTGCTACTAGAAGGTTGTAATGTTCTGTTGCTGTATTTGGAAGTTTATGACTGTTTGTATTAGGTTGTTCAGTTGTTTTCTCTACTACTGGAGACTCAGTAATTGGTTTATCAGTTTCGGGTTTTTCGATAACTGGATCATCTGTTACTGGTTCTTGGGCAATCACTGGTAAATGATAAAGTGAACCTTTGCCTAGATTAAATAACTGATAGGCAACTACCGCCTGAATCCCTTGCTGAGTAGAGAATACATCACTAACATCTCCACCCTGCCAATCAAAGCCGCCATCTGCATTTTGAAAGCTTATTAAGTAATGAAGTAAGCTGATGTCATCTTTTCTAAATAAAGAACCATTGCTATCAATTCCGAGTGCTGAAAGGGCAATGATGACCTGGGAGGCCGTGGAACTGTTATCAATTTTCGCCTTACTATACTTATCTGCTAAATATTGTACTGCCACTTCAACCTTTTCTAAGACCTCTGACTGTTTCTTATATGGAGCTAAGGCTGTTAACACCATCCCAGTGGTATCGATGTCACTGGTTGCACTGCCATCCCATGCCCAGCCGCCATCTGCATTTTGCCTTTCAAGTAAATAATTCACAAGACCTTCCCTTGACCATTTAGCTGAAGCTGGAAGCTCAAAATTAGCACTATCTAAAGCTAAAAGTGCGTAGGCTACTCCATTTAAGCCTTGTTTTGTTACATTACCGTTGTAAATACTATCAACTAGGTTATATCCTTCAATATTTGTAGGATCAGCTCCGGCAGCAAGAATTCCAAGAACATATCTCTCCGTGTCTGTAATACGTGAGAAATTTCCTTGTCTTTCTTTTATAATGGATTTTACTTTTTCAAGGTAATTAGACGGAATCGTTTTTCCTGCTCCCCTTAGAGCAACTGCTTCCCACTCAGTGATCTCATGGCTTAATACGTATTGTGTGGCTGCTTCTACAGACTGATTTAGTTCTGCTTCAGAAACTGTCCCTTCAGTTGGAGGGGTTGTTCCGTTATCATTGTCATCATCCGCTGGAGCATCTTCCCATGATTGGTACTTAAAGCTAATTTCATCACCAGCCTGAAGCTGGTAGCTGTCCGCTCCAACAGTCGCAGATTGGCCGTTAACATAGAATGCCCAAAAATAGGTTCCTTCTGCTGCAATCCCGTTAACACTGGTAATCATTTTCCCGTACTGTGTATCAAGATATTCGACCTTATCCGACCCTAACGTAACAAACAGCAGGTCGAATGCCGTAGGATTGTCAAAAAACGTTATCTCTGGTGAATCATTTAAAGTCTGATCAGCTTTATCCAAAACTTTCAAAGAGGCTGTATTCTCCGCTGGCTTCGTCCAATCGGTATACCTAAAGCTTAATTTGTCTCCTTGCTTTACCTTGTAGGAGTCGGCTCCAACCTGAGCCATTATTCCGTTAATATAGAATGCCCAGAAATGGGTACCCTCTGCCTTTAATCCTTTTATACCATTCAGCATTCTTCCATATGCTGTGTCTGAAAATTCAACATTTTCTTCCCCAACTGCTTTAATCAATGCCTCAGTTGCATTTTCACTCCCTGTTAACTCTACCACGGTTTCAGTTTGAAGTGGAATGCCCTCGTCGGCTCCTATTACCTTAACGGTGCTCCCGGCCGATTGCTCTGCTGCCAATACCGGTGCTTGGAAACCACTTGTAAGCATACTGACTACTAGGAGCAGTACCAACCAGATTTTTTTTTGTTTACTCATCATGTCTGTTTCTCCCTCTCTCTTGTTTAAAAAAGTCCCCATAAAAAAATCCCCCTATGTAGGAGGAGGAGTTATCTATGTTAAGTAAACGCAGTAAATGCATTTATAGTCTTAACACTCTCCTATCCGCGTAGGCTGTTGGTGTCAAAAACAGGCAGGTTTCCTGGCTCATGCTCATTGCTTCCTATGTCTTCCCGTCATTTGACAGTGACTTTTTATAGGTTGCTCACATTTACAGTGGCGGGACCGCGTTGGCTTTTTACCAACTTCCCTATTAAGCTAAGTACAAAACACTTAGCACCTGTTTTAAGTATTCTATTTTTTATGGTATGTCCATTATAGTAGAAAACTTTTATATTTGTATATAGATTTTATTAGAAAAACTCGGCACTCGCCAAGTCCTGAAGGCGAGTGCCTTAGTTTTTCTTATACTTTCCTATTAGCCAAAGAAGACATACAAAAACTGCATGTCTCCTTTAAAATGTACGGATTATTGCTCTAGGTTTCTGCAAAGATTAGCCATTTCAATCGCTGAATTGGCAGCATCCCAGCCCTTGTTTCCAGCCTTCGTACCTGCCCTCTCAATGGCTTGTTCAATTGAGTCGGTAGTTAAAACACCAAAAATAACAGGAATACCGCTGGACAATGCTATAGCAGAAACTCCCTTAGCTGCTTCATTACAGACATAATCAAAATGTGGAGTTGAACCGCGAATCACCGTTCCAAGGGTAATAACGGCATCATACTTTTTACTTAAAGCCATTTTTTGAGCGATTAAAGGAATCTCAAATGCACCCGGAACCCAAGCGATGTCTACATCGTCATCACTTACTCCGTGTCGTTTTAGAGCATCCTGAGCACCGCCCAATAATTTACTTGTAATAAACTCATTAAAACGTCCAACCACGATTCCGACCCTTAATCCTGTTCCAACTAAATTTCCTTCGAAAAGATTTCCCATGATAGTTTCCTCCAATAATAATTTATAGTTCTTGTTTTTGATTTTCGTTCCAGTCAACATATTAAAAATGAAATAAATGACCCAGCTTGTCTTGCTTTGTTTTTAAATAGTTTGCATTTTCCTTCCTCATCTCCATTTGCAGAGCTACCCGGTCAATTACCTCTAGGTCATATCCTTTGAGACCTTTGATTTTACGCGGGTTATTGGTTAGCAATCGCATTTTTTTAATACCTAGGTCTTTTAGAATTTGCGCACCAATTCCATACTCTCTTAAATCAGCCTTAAACCCAAGCTGCTCATTCGCCTCGACCGTATCAAAACCTTGTTCTTGAAGCTTATACGCTCTCATTTTGTTCAAAAGCCCAATGCCTCGGCCTTCTTGACGCATGTACAAAAGTACCCCGCTTCCCTCTTGCTCAATTTGACTTAGGGCAGCATGGAGCTGTGGACCACAGTCACAACGGTATGAACCAAAAACATCACCCGTCAAACATTCAGAATGTACTCTGACGAGGATCGGTTCTTCTGGATTAATTTCCCCTTTTACAATTGCCACATGTTCCTTTTCATCGATAAGATTTGAATAGCCAATGGCTCTAAAGTCTCCAAATTCTGTTGGTAATTGAATCTCAACTTCTCGTTTAACTAAATTGTCCTTTCGATTGCGATATTCAATTAAGTCCTTTATCGTAACCAACTTCATGTTCAACTCATCCGCAATCTTTCTCAGCTGAGGAACACGCGCCATGGTTCCGTCATCATTCATAATTTCACAAATTACTCCAGCAGGCTGTGAATCACAAAGTTTAGCAAAATCAACAGCTGCTTCCGTGTGTCCTGTTCGCCTTAAAACCCCGCCTTTTTTAGCAACTAAAGGAAAAATATGTCCCGGTCTTTTGAAATCAGATGGTTTTGACTCAGGGTCAATCATACTTAATACTGTTGCGGACCTTTCAAATGCAGAAATTCCTGTTGTTGAAAACTTATGATCGATACTAACCGTAAAGGCTGTACCATGCGGGTCGGTATTTTTTGTTACCATCGGAATCAAATCTAACTTTCTTGCCAACTCAGCCTCGATGGGTACACAGATTAACCCTTTTCCATGAGTAGCCATCAAGTTAATCACATCAGGAGTTGCTTTTTCTGCTAACGCAAGAAAATCTCCTTCATTTTCTCTATCCTCATCATCACAGACKATTATTACCTTTCCTGCCTTCAAGTCAGCGATTGCTTCTTCTATAGAGTCAAACATAACACAACTCCCCTTCTTATTAGATATTTACTATTCATGCAAACCCGTTCTCTTCTAAAAATTGAGCCGTGATGCCTGCAGGACCTTTTTTATTTGAATTACCGGCAGCAAGACCGTTTATAAAATGACCTACATATTTCCCAATCATGTCACTCTCAAGGTTAACAATTTCACCTGGACCTTTAAACCCTAATACCGTCTCTGATAGAGTGTGCGGAATCAGTGAAAGAGTAAAGCTATTTTCTGTCACACCAAACACCGTCAAGCTTGTCCCATCAACAGCTATAGATCCCTTTAGAATGACATACTTGAGCAGTTCTTCGTCTGCCTCAATTTCATAATAAACCGCATTTTCATGATGTTTTTTACTTTTGATCGTGCCAGTTCCGTCAATATGGCCAGATACGAAATGCCCGCCAAACCTGCCGCCTGCCGCCATCGCTCTTTCTAGATTCACCTTTGAACCCCGTTTTACACTCTTCAAGCTCGTCGCTTTCACTGTTTCAGGCATTACATCTACGGTAAACTGCTTATTCGAAAATGTTGTAACGGTAAGACATACCCCGTTCACAGCAATACTGTCACCGAGATGCACATCTTCAAGGAGCTTACTGGCCTCAATTGTTAGAACAAAACTTTCACTCGTTCGCTGGATATTTGCGACCAACCCAATTTCTTCAATAATACCCGTAAACATATCTATCTGGTCTCCTTACTTAGGTTCTCAGTAATCAGAATATAAATGCCTACCTGATCCACTAGTTAATTTTGAAGCAACATTCATGTAATATGTACCGAGCGAAATAAATACCCTTAAAAGGAGATAAAAAAGGACCCTGAAGAGACAATCGCTTCAGGGTCCTTTAAAGGCAATAAGAAATTAGGGCTTAAAAAAGGGTAAACTTATCCCTTTTTTATAACCGTACTTTTTTTCCTTCTCCCATCCAGACTTTAACTGTCGGCCCTGGAGTTTCACCAGATCCACCGCTTAACCATAGGTTAACCGGGTCACGGACTAAGAAGCATAAGCTTCATCACCGCCGGTTAGGAATTTCACCTGACCCCGAAGGAACATATTCATTTTATTATTACCTAATGATAGCAATAATTTGTAATCACGTCTAACAATATGTCAAATTTTATTGAGATAATTAGTATTTATAACATTTAATAGGTAAAAGAACCTCAAAATGTAACTTTCCTGCAGCATTTTCCTCTTTATGCTCTTGGTTATATATTTGTAAACTCAAAGCTTGCTCGTCCACTTCATACCCGTAATCTTTCATCCATTCAAAAATGCGAGAGTAAGTACTTTCTACTTCCTCTAACTTCCCTACATGGGTAGCAACAACATAGTTCCTCTTAGGAATCGAAAAACCAACCATTCCCTCTGGGATATTTTCGATTCTATCTACAGGTGCGGTTACATAGTAGGTCAGCTCTGTTTCCCGAATGTGTAAGGGAGCAACCATGATTGATTCACCCGTCTGAAAACACACTTCACCAAGGCGGGAATCCATTCTATTAAAAAGCTTTGGAATTTCGTTTAATTCCGAATATGGACCATTCCATGAAATACCGACCACCTTCATTTCCTGTTTTTCGATTACTTTTATTCCCATCTGAACTTCCCCCTTTTCCTCTATAATTTAAATATTCGAACTCTATCTTAAAAATTCCTTTAATTATTCTTATTTTAAAATACTTTGCGAGATATTGAATATATTCCATAAAAATATAGAAAAAAGAACTGAAATAACCCAAGCAATAAGCGGCCTTTTATAGTGAATAGCTAAAGTTGTAAACATCACTAGGCTAAATAAGCTCGACCACCATAGGTTCCAGCCATGTTTATGCATAATCCCACCTAAAATTAAGTCGATTTTTTCAATTGCCACATATAAAAAGGTCCAAAATAGAATATAAATGAATCTTTTCACATTAGTTCCTGGTAAATGACCGAGGAAGATTATTAGTGTAGCTGGATACTTTATTAACATAATCAATAAGGTAATATGAGTATGCTTAGCCCATGCTTTGTCACTGCCAACTGGAACATATTCCCACATGCTATACTGAAAAAATAAAAATTGGTACAAAAGATCCACAACAATCCAAAATAAAAAAGTCGGATAATAGTGCTTCCAATTTCTCCAATCGCCCCACTTTATTGCAGCAAAAATAAAAATTAAAGTATAAATAATATTTAAATTGATCAACGGGCCCGGCTCCTCCACACCATTATACCTATAATCCTTTCCAACAACTGTAAATTTATTACAATTACTCTATTGTATAAAAAGTCAAAAAATTAAAAGACTGTTCAAATTTGAACAACCTTCTACTACTAATCTATTATTTAACTTCTAGAGCTATTGCTAGACCTAAACCGTTTGCGATTCTCTCACCATATTCTGCATCTGCTTTATAGAAGTGCTGAATTTGACGAAGCTTAATATCATCTCTTACAACAGGCTTCATGGCACCAACAATGGTTTCTACTAAACGAGTACGCTCTTCTTCATCCATTAAACGATAAAGGTCACCGGCTTGTGTGTAGTGATCATTATGATCATAAGCAACACTTTCTGCTATACCCATTACTGTGAAAGTAGTAGTTTTCGCTTCTTGTGCCTCTTTTGGACCGTCATAGCTATTTGGCTCATAATACACTGAACGGCCGCCATTGTCGTCCGCACGCATTTGACCATCACGCTGATAGTTGTTTACTTCTACTTTTGGTCTGTTAATCGGCAGCTGATTATGATTAGCACCTACACGGTAGCGGTGTGCATCAGATCACCTCATAACTATTTGTTTGGAACTACCTAAATTATAAAATAAATATCTTAAAAATCAATATTAAATAATAATAATTTTAATTTAATAATAATTTTATAA
>NZ_MSLS01000060.1 GCF_001940785.1 Bacillus sp. MRMR6 | reverse complement strand
AGTCATAGGATTTTCTCAGGTTGGTGCAGAAAGTGAATGGAGAACAGCGAACACAAAATCCATGCAAGAAGCAATTAAAGCAGCTGGCCATGAATTAAAATTCTCTGACGCTCAACAAAAACAAGAAAATCAAATTAAAGCAATTCGTTCATTTATCGCACAAAAGGTAGATGCCATCGTATTCTCTCCAGTTGTTGAAACAGGATTTGAAACGGTTCTACAGGAAGCAAAGGATGCAGGAATTCCGGTATTCCTTTCAGACCGTGCGGTTGATATCCAAGATGATTCACTTTGGGTAACTTTCTTAGGWTCAGACTTCGTTGAAGAAGGAAGAAAAGCTGGAAATTGGTTAGTTGAAGAGTTGGCGGATGCAGAAGGCGATGTAAATATCGTTGAGCTCCAAGGTACTGTAGGATCAGCACCTGCGATTGACCGTAAAGAAGGCTTTGAAGAAGTACTAAAGGATCACCCGAACTTTAAAATTATCAAATCACAAACAGGTGACTTCACCCGTGCAAAAGGCAAAGAGGTTATGGAAGCGTTCTTAAAGTCTGATGGAAAGAACATTGATGTATTATATGCCCATAACGACGATATGGCAATCGGAGCCATCCAGGCAATTGAAGAATACGGCTTAGTACCAGGAAAAGACATTACTATCATCGGTGTTGACGCAGTAAAAGGTGCATTTGAAGCAATGGCCGCTGGAAAAATGAACGTGACAGTGGAATGTAACCCAATGTTTGGACCGCAAATGGTTGATTTGATTGAAGCCTACTTAGCTGGTGAAGAAATTCCGAAACGAGTAGCAGTAGAAGAAAGCATTTACACAATGGATCAAGCGAAAGAGCTTCTTCCAACACGTGAGTATTAATAAATAACTTAAAGAAAAGTCACAAATGTTAAATGGAAGGTTTGATATTTAGTGATTTTTCTTTAATTTCTTGAAAATTATTAATCTCTTGAACCAATGGAAAAAGTGACCTGCAAGAAAATAGTCGTGGTTCAAAAGGAATTGAAAAAAATAAGGAGATTAAAGCATGATTAATTACAAAAGGATAAAATCATTAACACTTATTGTAGTTCTTCTGTGGAGCAGTCTGTTTTCTGGAACAGGCATTTCTGCGGAGATTGTAACTACATCAGTTAGTAACGATCATCTTTTAGCACACTATCCTTTAATAGAAGATGTTAAAGATGTCTCAGGTAATGAAAAGCATGGAACTGCCGTTGGGGATATTCCTTATGGAGATGGTTTAACTTTACCTGGTGGAACAAATAGTAACAGCAATCATGTAAAGTTACCAGATGGCATATTTGATAATCAAGATAGTTTGACAATTTCTACTTGGGTGAAAAGTAATACAAATAGTGGAAATTATGCTGCATTGTTTTTTGGTACACCAGCAAATTCAAATGGACTTCCATCGAATTATTGGTTATTTAATCCTACCAATCCAGATGGGAATTTTAAATCGGTATTCACCAATTCTTTAAACGACAGTGCACCTTGGAGCACTGAAGTGGGCGTGACATCCGCAAACACAACTGCAAATAAAGGAAAATGGACACATTATACGACAGTTATTACACCTAACTCTGTTACAGGTTACATTAATGGGGTGAAGATCGAAACTGTCAGTAAAGTGAGAAAGACAAGTGACTTTGGAACTGGATTAAATGCTTTTATCGGGAGATCGAATTACTTAAATGACCAAACGTTTGCAGGTTCATTTCAAGATTTACGTATCTATGGTGAAGCATATGACGAGACAAATGTATTAGCTATTTTTAATGAGGCATCTAATCAGATGGCACTTAACGACGATATGAAGAACCTAAGCTTAGGGGATACTACTGCAGTTTCTGAAGATATAATCTTACCAGTCGCGGGAAGTAACGGTTCAACTATATCATGGCAGTCTAGCAATGAAAATGCGATATCAAATACTGGAGTTGTAACTCGAACTAGTGAAGAGCAGATTGTAACATTAACTGCAACACTTACTCTAGAAGATTACCAAGCTGTGAAAAAGTTTACTATAACCCTTCTAGCAGAAAATGAGCTTTTATTAGAGGCGAAATCAAAGTTAGTTATTCCAAATGAAAAGAATATTCGTGGAAATATAACATTACCAACAGAAATTGATGTAGATGGACAACAAGTAAAAATCAATTGGACTTCTTCAAATCCTGAAGTTATTACAGATGAGGCAACAGGAGAGCATGGAGATGTTCCAGCAGGTTTTGTAACACGTCAAACTACTGTTCAAAATGTTACATTAACAGCAGAACTTGAAGTTAACGGAGATGTTAGTAAAAAGGTTTTTAATACAGTCGTTAATAAGGCAGTTCAATTAGATGATCTTACGGGATATATCTATACTTATTTTCGAGCGGACCTATATGGAAATGGTGAAAGTCAACAAATTCATCTTGCATCAAGTAAGGATGGACTTTTCTGGGATGACATGAACAATAACGAACCTATTTTAGAAACTACTCTAGGAACAAAAGGTGTACGTGACTCATATGTTGTTCGAGCACCAGAAGGTGATAAATTTTATTTGATTGCTACGGACCTAGATGCAAATGCAGGTCAATGGGGTGAATATGCTAATAATGGAAGTAAATCCATTATGGTTTGGGAATCAGATGATTTAGTTAATTGGTCTGACCAAAGAATGATTCAAATTGCTCCTGAAGGAGCAGGGAATTTATGGGCTCCAGAAACGATTTATGATCCTGCTACTGGAGAGTATGTCGTGTATTGGGCGTCAAATGTAAATGGAGAAGGTCACCGTATGTATTATGCAAAAACTCGTGACTTCTGGACATTTACTGAACCACAAATTTTTAAAGATCGCACTGCTTCAGAAACTTTCATTGATACGTCGATGATTGAACATGATGGAATATATTATCGTTTCACAAAAAAAGAACAAGATATTACCGTACTTTTAGAGAAAAGTAATTCTGTTTTAGGTGATTATAAGCTAGTAAAAGAAAAAGTCGGTGAACAAGGTGGCGTAGAAGGGCCTGGAATCTTCAAGTTAAATGGAGTAGAAAAATGGATTCTGATGCTAGATGGATATGCTTGGCCGAATTCAGGAGCAGGTTTCTTTCCATTAATTGCTAAAAATGCTGAAGATTTAGCTACAGGAAACTTTAGAAAATTAGCAAATACAGAGTTCAGAATGCCGACAGGGGCAAAACACGGAAGTATCATTCCGGTTACTCAAAAAGAGTATGATGCAATTATGGAAAAATGGGGACAAGATCTCGTAGAACCTGTTACCCCTGACTCAGGAAATGAAATTGTACCTGATTTAGAGTATAAATTCGATGAAGAATTACACGGTAATACTGTTGAAAATACAGGAACTTCCGGTGCTCAAAATAATGGTACTGTTCATAATGGATCAACATATACAAACGATGAAGAAGAAGGTCAAGTATTGTATTTAAATGGAGGAAATGCTGGTACGAATAGCCCGTATTTAGAATTCCCTCAAGGTTATTTTGATGGTAAAGATCATGTATCCATTTTCATGGATATCAAATCAGAAATGGATAATCAATTCTTCTTTACGTTTGGGATTGGACAAAATACACAGAAATACTTGTTCTTGCGTACTCGAGCAAATGAATTGTATTCTGCGTTAACGGTTAAATCTAATACAAAAGAACAAACAATTGTTGATCCTCTTAGCAGTTCTATCAAAAATACTTGGACAAATGTTGGGATTGTGCTAGAGCGTAACGGGGATGGCAATCACAGTACAATGAAGCTTTATAAAGACGGTGAACTTGTTGGTGAAAACACAGAGTTAATTGCAAACCTGTCTACAATGGGTGCCGACCTGAAGGCATATTTAGGAAAAGCATTTTACAATGATCCATACTTCAAAGGTTCATTTGATAATGTTCGTGTATATAATCGTGCATTAACAACTGAGCAGGTTAAAACGGTGATTAATCGAGGAACTGGAAATGACGATAATGAAGATCCGGGAACAGTAATTGATGAGCATCTTTTAGCACACTATCCTTTAGCAGCAGATGTTAAAGATGTCTCCGGGAATGAAAAACACGGAACTGCTGTAGGGGATATTACCTATAGTGATGGATTGACATTACCTGGTGGTACTGATAGTAATACGAATTATGTAAAGTTACCTGATGGATTGTTTGATAATCAAGATAGCATAACTATTTCTACATGGCTGAAAAGTAATACGAATAGTGGAAATAATTCAGCATTATTTTTCGGTACACCCGCTAATACAAATAGGGTACCTGAGAATTATTGGTTGTTTAATCCAACTAACCCAAGCGGGAACTTTAAATCAGTATTTACAAATTCTGTGAACAGTAATGCGCCTTGGAATACTGAAGTTGGCGTTGTATCAACAAATACAACAACAAACAAAGGGAAATGGACACATTATACAACAGTTATTACACCTTCTTCTGTAACTGGATATATCAATGGTGTGAAGATTGGAACTGTTAGCAAAACGAGAACAACGAGAGACTTTGGAACGGGATTAGACGCATATATCGGACGTTCAAATTATTTATCTGACCAAACGTTCGCTGGTTCCTTCCAGGATTTACGAATTTATGGTGAAGCGTTAGACGATACAAATGTATCAACTCTATATAATGAGTCAATTGATCAGATGTTAGTTCAAAATGATAAAAACGCTTTAAGCTTAGGAGATACTTTAGCGGTTTCAAGTAATTTAACACTACCTGTAGTGGGAAGTAACGGTTCAACGATCACATGGCAGTCTAGTAATGAAAATGCAGTTTCAAATACTGGAGTTGTTACTTTAAGTGATGAAGAACAAATTGTAAGATTAACTGCAACACTAACTTTAAATGGTTACCAAGCTTCGAAAAAGTTTACTGTAACCGTTGTATCAAAAAATGGAGACGATCCGGGAACTGCAAATCCTTATTCAGGTAATCCTGTGATTAAAGACAGATTTAGTGCAGACCCAGCTACCTTAGTCCATGACGGCAAAGTATATTTGTATACAGGTCATGATTCGGCAGCAGTGGACAATAATTATTATGTGATGCCAGAATGGGATATTTATTCCACGTCAGACCTAGAAAACTGGACCCTTGAAGGTTCGTTCCCATCAAATATGTTTACTTGGGCGACTGCCGATTCTGCTTGGGCTGCTCAGGCAATAGAAAGAGATGGGAAGTTTTATTGGTACACAACTGTATTTAACCCTGCTGAAACAAGCTATAATATTGCAGTAGCTGTTTCCGATAACCCTATTAAGGGCTGGAAGGATGCATTAGGTAAACCTTTAGTTACTAGTAGTATGACGGAAACACCACCGAATATGGGAGGATGGCGATGGAATAACATCGACCCAACCGTATTTATTGATGATGACGGACAAGCGTATTTATATTGGGGAAATACCTATTTATACTACGCCAAATTAAAGGATAATATGATTGAACTAGATGGTGAGATTCAAAGGGTCGACATTGATGGAATGCCAGGTTCCTTTACAGAGGCTCCTTGGCTGCATAAATATGAGGATAAATATTATTTAACCTTTGCGTCGAATTGGCCTGAAGATATTGTGTATGCCGTGAGTGACAGCCCTAGTGGACCATGGACATATGCAGGTGAACTCATGGATGCAACTGAGGGTACGGGCACTAATCACCCGGCTATACTTGAGTTCAACAATAAATCGTATTTCGTTTACCATACAGCTGCTCTACCTACTGGTGGCGATTATCGACGCTCGGTAGCTATAGAAGAATTGCATTACAACCCTGATGGAACCATTCAGAAAATGATACCAACTGCTTCAGGAATTTATGCTGAACCTCAATGGATTCAAGCAAGCGGTGATGATAATTATGTTTATCACCAGAATGGAAGCATAATTGTAGATTCTCTTGTAGAAGATTCATATGACAATCAATGGTTTATTGCTCCTGGCTTGGCTAACAATGGTGAAAAATATATCTCGATCCAAGCTGAAAATAGGCCAGGCTATTATTTAACGAGACAAGGTTCGAATATTGTACTCAAAAAGAATGACGGCACACAGGAATTTAAAGAACAAGCAACCTTTAGAGTTGTTTCTGGTCTTTCTAACAGTGGTGAAAAGTCACTCCAAGCTTATGAAGATGATCAATTATTTATGATTCAAAATGAGGATAATTCGTTAGGAGTAGCCACACCACAGTCTGAAGCTGAGAAGGAGAGAGCCACATTTATTTTCAGTGAAAAATCAGGTGAAGATAACGAAACACCAGGAGAAGAACCAGAAGACCTTACGCTTGATCCATCTGAAAATGCGAATGCAGTGGAAGTGTCAGCTGGTAAGACCTACACAGTGAAAGATACGAAAGTACAAGTCACAATGCCATCAGATTTACCTGCTGGTACGAAGGTGAAAGTAGTAGCAATGAATGTTGAAGAAACGAACCATGACGGTCTTACACCTGTGGGTGACAGTTTCACATTTACATTCGAATTCCCGGAAGGTTTATCTAATCCAATTGGCGAATACACATTAGTAATGGGCTATAACGAAGAAGCAGATTCTGATAAAGTAGCAATCTACTACTTCAATGAAACTACAGGAAAATGGGAACACCGTGGTGGAGAACTAAATACAGAAAATCAAACCATTACTTTAAGTGTTCCACATTTCTCAACATATGGTGTATTTGTTCCAAGTGAAGCACCAGGAGAAGAAGATCCACAAACACCAGGAGAAGAAGATCCACAAACACCAGGAGATGAGAATCCACAAACGCCAGGAGAAGAAGATCCACAAACGCCAGGTGAGAACAATGAATCGCCTGGAGAAAACAATGAATTACCTGATACAGCTACAAATCTATACAACTATTTACTGGTTGGAATGATTTTACTAGCAATCGGTGGAGTTTCCATTGCAATAGGTAGAAGAAAGAAATTGAATTAATAAAAGTTTTAAATTCAGTTTTATATTCTCGATAAAATAATCTAGCCTTCAATTTCATTTTTAGATTGAAGGCTAGATTTATATTACTAGTCTTTAGTTGAAATAATATATTATTGGAGGATTACTGTGAAAAGTATTGGAAAAAAATTTTACCAGTTGTATCCAGCATAGCCCTCGGCTTGCTACGGCACCGGCAAGCACGAATCTGACTAATGTTTTTGCTGCTACAAACGTTCAAAAAATATTAGATTATGATATGAGTGATGTTAATGGTACTACAGTTTCTGACAGTGCGGGTAATTTTGATGGCAGGTTAGTAAATCCAAATGGTGCCGAGTTACTTTCTAATCAGGATACTAAGGTTTTAAACTTTACGGGTGGGACGACGTGTTCATATATTGAAATTCCTCAGGGGGTATTGGATGGATTAGAAAGTGTTACAGTTTCAGCTCTTGTAAGTTGGGATGGAACAGGAGGTGCACAATGGATTTATGGGTTAGGTCAAAGTGATACACATTACATGTACTATACCCCATCCGATGTTGGCGGTGCGATGGATCACTTTGGAATCGCTACAAATGGATGGAGAAATGAAACCTATGCTGCGACTAAAAAATTGCCTGCTAAGGAATGGAAATTAGTTACTACAGTCATCAATGGACCAGAACAAACGCTTGAAACTTATGTGGATGGTGAGCTTGTTGCGACAGGTTCAACTAATGGCTTTACATTAGATACTATTAATAATAAAAATGGGATTAGTGGACATATTGAAAAATATTCCAGGAGTTGGAGTTGAGGTTATAGAACCTATAGACGACAATGAAACTCCAGACGAAGATCCACAAACACCAGAAGAAGGTGAAGATACCCAAACACCAGTAGAAGACAACGAAACAACTAAAGGGCATGAATTGCCAAATAGTGAAACTTCTATATACAATTATTTAGTGCTAGGTTTTCTATTATTAATTTCTGGTTTGTTTCTTAAAAAAAATTCTAGAAAAGCGAAGAACGGATCTATATCATAATAAGTTATATAATTCCCCAGCTTGTAGACAAAGTCATATATTTGGCTTTCTACAGGCTTTTCTTATTTTGTTCCACGCTTTATAGTATTGCAACTAAAAATAGCAATCAATCATACCTATAAAAATAATACAATTTTATTAAAAAATTTATAGTTTTTGTAGATAGAGAAATTGGTAATTGCAAAATATATTGCATTTTTTTCGAAAGTTATTCCATTCATTCTAATGTGAAAACGCTTTAGAATAAAACTATACCAGTTCACAGAATAAACAAATATATCAGAGAATTGGAAAAGGGAGGTTTATATGATGAAAAATCTACTAAAAGGAAAAACGCTATTATTTTTACTAATGTCACTCATGTTGCTATTAGCTGCCTGCGGCCCAACTGGAACGGGAGGACAAACAGATGACGCGAAAAGCGGATCTGGCGGTTCAAAGGATAGTGAGAAATTAGTCATAGGATTTTCTCAGGTTGGTGCAGAAAGTGAATGGAGAACAGCGAACACAAAATCCATGCAAGAAGCAATTAAAGCAGCTGGCCATGAATTAAAATTCTCTGACGCTCAACAAAAACAAGAAAATCAAATTAAAGCAATTCGTTCATTTATCGCACAAAAGGTAGATGCCATCGTATTCTCTCCAGTTGTTGAAACAGGATTTGAAACGGTTCTACAGGAAGCAAAGGATGCAGGAATTCCTTGAAACAGGATTTGAAACGGTTCTACAGGAAGCAAAGGATGCAGGAATTCC
>NZ_MSLS01000059.1 GCF_001940785.1 Bacillus sp. MRMR6 | reverse complement strand
TTTCTTATAAGTTGGCGGACTCATTACACTTTCTGGTATGGGTAACTTTCGCACATCCTCTAGTTTACTTTCCTCAAACTCACGAATGTACTTAGCTACTGTGTTCCTTGATTTTTTTGTAATTTTTGCAATACCCCGTTTACTTTTACCCTCCATGTACATTTTAATTATTTTCTGTTTCTGGTCCAACGTGATCACTCCTGATATCCCCCTAATATGTCATTAGGGTTAATTGTCTATCAAAAGTGGCTCAGTTTTCAATTAATATGGTGGCTCACTTTTACGTTACCAAATACATTCTCTGTATACAATTGTTTTCGAGTCTTTAAAAAGTCTCTTATCATTTGGTATCGAAGCTGGAAGTTCAACTTTATGTTCTTTTACAAATAGTGCAATTTTCTCACTTATATTAATAAGAATTTCTCTTTCTTCTTCAGGAAGTTCAGTCTGAAGTTTATCAACAAAAAATGTAGGCATTAAGGATACCCTAATATTAAATGGAGTAACTTCAATATCATAGGAGGTCCAACCCATTTCTATTGGAAATACTGATATGTACAATGTCTCTAAGTTAGATTTATTTATTGTATTAGATTGGAACGTCCATTCTTTAAACACTATATCCTCTTGAGGAAAATCTCCACTAAAAACTAATTTATTTATTACTAATGAGATTGAAATATTTTTCACCAAATCAAATCATGCCCTACATTAAAATACCGAATATTTTAATATCAATAAAATCATTAAGAAAATTTCCTTTAAACTATATCCCTCGTTCTGAAGAATAGTAATTGTGGTTGTTAAAGCAGTATAAATTGCAAATAAAAAAGCAGCAAATGCTATAACCCAATTAAACAGATTACCCTTTTTATTAAACTGTTCTTTTTTTGCATTTTCAAGACTATCAATTATGTCCATATTATTAGAAATCGTTGTAGACAAGAGCTTTTCATAGCGATCCAATTGATTATATTCTTTTAATATAAGGGCTTCGTTATCTCTAATTTTAATCATAAGCTGTTCATCAGTGAATAAATTTAACACCCTCTTAAACCTTGCTTCTTTTGTCCTAATTTCATAAGTAACAATTTTATCATCATCAGTAGAAACCTGATTTAGTTTGATGTCTAAATTGTTGATTTTTGTTTCACGTAAATGTCTAGCATACCCCTTATAGAATTCCCCTAGAACAGACAAAGCATGGTTGTATTTGTCCTTTATAATTGAAAGCAAAAAACGTAGTATGGATAGTACAGTTTTTTCAATCTTATAGTTGAGTATAAGATATTTTTTTATTAATTCAACAATATCTTTTATATCAGAAACATTATTGGAAGTACGTTTAGTAACACTTTCCACACTCTTTATCCTTTTTACCCCTAATATAGTTTCTAACTTATTAAATTCTTTATTACGAAGGTCTATCTTTGACTTCCAATATCTCCATCCAACTTCTGTATTATAACCCTTGCTGTCTACATAGTTATCAATTTCTCTTAAACGATATATATTTAAACGTGCCTTTTGATAAGCAAAAAAAGCTTCTTCTATATTAATGATTTCATGATATTCCCTGATAACGTAGTTAGTCATAGATAAAATCCCCCTATAATTGCCTATCTTTATATTATCGCATAATGAAGCCTCATCCGACTTTTCCTAAGAATACTAAATATCCTATGTGTTGTATGCCAATATAAACTTTACCTATTTTCCCAACTAATTAATAACAATCACCATGATCATGGAAAATATTCAATTCAAATAAAACGTTTGATTAGAAAAAAACTTTAACCAAACGTCTGTTTAAATCCAGAACAACGCTTTTTATTAAACGAACTAGTTTTTTTGATCTAGTTTTGTCGAGGAACTGTCACGGCCTCAATGTACTTCTACTAGACAAATAAATAAAAACTAGGTACCTACAAAAATTGACTTGTTTTGATACTAATTAAACGATTGAGTAAAACTCAGATGATTAAGATGAATAAAGAGGTTTTTTTATAAAAATGGAAAGAAATTCATCATCATTTTAAGAATCGCACTAATACCATGTGCTAACTGTCATAGAATAACCATTAAGTACTACGACCGGCAAAATACTCCCTCCAAAACTTTACACGGGTTTTCCGCAAATAGGAATACTAACCAACCAACTTCATATTCAGTATTTTCTACACTTTCACTACAATAAAGCAAAAGCCTTTCAACCTTAGACAAATCCAAAGTTAAAAGACCTCCATACTTAATCTTTACTGATATCGCTTAATTTCCCTTTTACGGAATGGTTTTAAATGGTAGAATCCTAATGGTAAGTAACATAAAAAGGAGAAGCATAAGTGGATCAAGTTAATGAAAAAAAACCATTAGAAGAATGGATTAATAAGTATAAAGAAATCATATTTAGAAAAGGCGTTGATTTGACGACAATAATAAGAATTGCCATATGGATAGTGGGAGTACCTAATTTAATCTTCATAATAGGCTATCTATTATTATATGGACTTTTCTTCGGTGGATCTGAACAATCTTTAATAGAAATGGTAATCAATTATGTTCCATTTAATTACTTTACATGTATTCTTGTTGGTGTCGTATTCATAAGCGTTACAATATTCTTCTGGGCATTTTCACAAATTTTCAAAAATAAATTACTCCCGAAACTACCTTCTTTTTTTGTATTTCTTTTGTTTTTTTTCGGACTGAATATCAGTTTAATATTGATACTATTGTCACAAAGCTATATGGAGTTCAGCTATTTCGTTAAGGTATTTGCTATTTGGTTTGGTCCATTTGTTACAGCGATGGTTTTAATTATAGGTTATTCTTTTGGAAAATCTTTTTTCAATAATTATGGTTTAATCATTGCAGCCATTACTATGTCATATTTTGTTTTATTATTAATTTATTACTGGAACTGTTTAGATGGAATGTCCTCATCATTGACAAAGCTAATTAGTGGGTTAATAATTTTACTATTTTCCATACTAATATACTTTGTACTTAATAAATTTAATGATAATAAGAATAAATATGGTTTAATTTTAGGAATTTCATTTTTTACTGGTGATGCTATATCTATATTTAGTACAGATTTAAATTTAATTGTTGCAGTGATTTTTATTGTGTTTATTACTATTTTAATAGGTAATCTCATTTTTAGAAAAATAAAGTTAAAAAAGGAAAATGATCAGTATACGAACAATGAAAAAACTAATAAAAAGACGTTAACTAAAGAGCATTTTTTAGTTTATTTTTCTTTGCTAGGTAGTTTAGCCATTTCAGTATTATTCCCCATTGTTGCAACGATGGTATTTTCAACTGGTTCATACATTGGTGAAGTACTAAAAGTAACAGGAAACACTCAACCATCTTTAAATATATTAAACAATAATTTAAGTGGTCAAATCGTAGCGAAAGATGATATGTACATATATATTTCGTCAAATGAACGTAAACTGGTTGTTATAAGGTTTGAGAATGGCAACATACAAAAATTAATAGAAAAATAACGAGACAGGGGATTGTTGTCTCGTTTTTAAATTTGGAGTCTTATACAAACGGCTATCGTATGAGCCAACAGTTCGTTTGATTTCTTAGTAGTTGATTATAGTTAGACATGAGTTCACAAAGTGAGACTCTTCAAAATTTGCCTCTTATTGACACCAAAAACAGAGCTAGGTCAAGCATAGACCAGATGTGAAGTACCTTTTAGTGACTGCAAGCCTTTAGCGGAGCAAGGGGATCTAACCCCACTTCCAAATCCCACGGTTTAGTGGGTAGCTACCCGCAAGAGTCAAATCAGGTCATGTACACTCGCACCGAAAGGTGCAAGCATACATGACCTTTTTACTTCTTAAAATACTTCAATAAATGCACTAGAACCCTTCCTGCGCCACCATCCCACCCACACGTTACGCAAAAAAATCTCCACCGACCCTAACTTTTTCACCCCTTTTTCCCTATATAGAAGGTGAGGGCACGATGAGCCGTTCGAGGGTACCATCCCCCGAGCCCACGTTGTTTCAATCGAAAAAGGAGTGATTCAAATGAGTAAGCTATTAATTAATGAAGCCCCATTAATGATTGTTCCATCATTGGCTGTGAAAATTGGATTGAATGAAGCCGTGGTTCTTCAGCAATTACATTATTGGCTAGGAACGAGTAAGCACAACATCGAAAACAAAAAGTGGGTATACAACACCTATGAGGCTTGGCAGGAGCAGTTCCCCTTTTGGTCCATTAGTACGATTAAGCGGACGTTTCACTCGTTAGAAAAACTTGGGGTTGTCGTATCTGACAACTGGAATGCTATGAAACTGGATAAAACAAAATGGTACACAATCAATTATCAAGAACTACCGAAAATCGAGCAAAGGTATGAGCTATCCTCGTCTCAACCTGACCCATCTGAAGTCTCAGAATCAACACCAGAGCTGCTCAGTTTGAACCAAGCAATACCAGAGAGTACTACAGAGATTACTACAGAGAAAAACACTATGCCGTGTGCCGACATCATCCAATACCTAAACCAAAAAACCAACAAAAGATTCAAACCCGAATCCCGAAAAACAAAAGAACTCATTCAAGCCAGATTCACCGAAGGCTTTACACTGAAAGATTTTAAAAAGGTAATCGATCTAAAATCAGCCGAATGGCTGCAGGATCCTAAATGGAATAAATTCCTCCGTCCTGAAACCCTGTTCGGAACCAAATTTGAATCATATCTCAATCAGCAGCCTGGAAAAAGAATCTTGTCAGCGGAGGCGTTTAACCTTGAAGACTAAACACGAGACATACGCATTGCTCGGACAAATCTCCCTGTATTATGAACAGTTTGAAGTCACCCAGGAAAAAATTGATAGCTGGCATGAGGCATTAATCGATTTCTCTTACGAAAGCTTGCATAGCAATCTACTAACCTTTGTCACCCATTCCAGCTTTCCTCCGAAAATTTGCCATCTGACTTCGACATCAGATCAACCATCACGTGCGGTGCCTGACATGGTGGAGACGGATACAAGCTCAACGACCACCATCAGCCAGCAAATCAAGAAGTAATTCAAGCAGAGCAGTCTAAAATACGAAAGCTGCTTGGCATTCAGAGGGAGGAGTAAGATGGAAAACTACGGAGTAAACAGTCAAGCTGTGGAAGAGGCCTTTGTCGGATCCTTCTTTTTAGACAATGAACTTGCTCAGGATTGCCGGGTCCAACCAGAACAACTCTCCTCCCCCGTCTTAAGGAGACTGTACATGGTCATCCAGTCATTAACTAAGAAGGGAAAACCGATTGACCTAATCACCATTCTTGATGAAATTGGCGCTGAACAAATTTGTAATCTTGGAGGCATTACGTATATCGTTCAACTCGCTGGAAGAGTCCCTTCAATCGCCAACTTCCGCACATATGAAGAAGCCGTCCTCAGCCATGATAAACGCCGAAAAGCCCTAGCCTATGCGATGAATTTCAGTGAAAAGGCAAGAGATGGCGACATTGAACAGGTAGTGAGTGAAGGGATTCAACAATTATTGGAGCTTGAAGACCAGCAATCAGAATCGGAGGAGCTTGGTGACATTCACTCCTGTTTAATCGATTTATATAGTGAGGGGGAATCTGACCAAGGTGACATCCCTGGTTATCCCAGCGACTTTAAGAAGCTCGATAAGCTGACCGGCGGATTCCAAGAATCTGACCTGACCATCATCGGTGCACGTCCAAGCATGGGAAAGACGGCCTTTGCCCTTAATCTTGCACTAAACCATGCTTACAAGATGTCAGCATCATCTTCTCGCTAGAAATGTCCAAAATACAATTGCTAAAACGCTCCGCGGGTATTTGCGAAGAAATCAGCTCTGTCAAACTAAGGAATCCCTATCGTTCTTTTTCAGAGGAAGATTGGAGCAAATATTCGAACGCACTTAGAAGGATTGCAGACAGTCAACTGCACATTTTCGATAAAGCCGGCATGGATGTAAACTATATTTATTCGAAAGTGCGAAAGTTAAGGAAAAAGTATGGTGAGCAAGCACGGTTGCTCGTCGTCATCGATTATCTACAGCTCATCGATGGAGACATCAAGCACAAAGGAAATCGCCAGGCAGAAACCAGTGAAATCAGCCGCTTTTTAAAGAAGCTGGCACGGGAATTAGAGGTGAGTGTCATTGCCCTCTCGCAGTTAAGCCGGGGAGTCGAGGCCAGACAGGATAAACGCCCGATGCTTTCCGACCTCCGTGAAAGCGGCCAAATCGAGCAGGACGCCGACATGATCGCCTTCCTCTACCGCGATGATTATTACCATAAAAACAGCAAACAACCTAATAAAATTGAAATCATTCTCGCCAAACAGCGCAACGGGCCGATTGGGACAATTGAGTTAGAGTTTAATAAAGAGTATGGAAAATTTACTGACCGGGTATGACCTTATTACTGTCTACCTGAGTGTTTGGATGGAGCACCCTGTTTCTCAGATTTATTACCCACACACCTTTCGACTACTTTCGCTTCACTCACCTTCAACAAACGCCTTTATAACAGCATTTGTCATCAATTCAATCAATCGTTTGATTAACGAAAAAAACATTACATAATCGTTTGATTAAAAATAAGCAAAACCCTTTTGAAAAACGAACTCATGCTAGTTTTTTGGAGCAACTTTTGTCGAGGAACGGTCATAGTCTTCGACTAGCATTTCCTATAAGAATAGATAAAAACTAGCTATCTGTACTAAGTGACACGTTTTGATACTAATCAAACGATTGTGTAAAAAGTGAACAATTAAGATGAATAAAGGATTTTACTATAAAAATGGGTAGAAATTTGTCACCTTCAAACTATGGTGAGTGCAGCATGGAAACCACCCGTTAGAACTCAAATTCTTAAGTGGGGGTCCTTTTAATAGAGGCTAAACATTCATTCTGAGGTAATTGATTAACCACTCCTATCGGGGCGTCACTGTGACAATCCTAAGGTGCCTGTGCATCCATTTTCATGAGTTGATATCAATTGTTATAAGCTATATAATAATCGTATATAATGAAAAAGAGAAGTGCACTAACACTTCTCCCTGCAACCTCTACCGTCAGGGTGGTGGTTGTCAATGTTTAGTGTTTATGAGAACCACCCTTTTGCTTGCGACGGCGGGGTGGTTTTCTTTTTTTCTAGAACAGTTTTCCGAAAGAAATATGCACTTAATTCACGCATTATTCCCTTCAGAACTTCTCGTAGAATTTCAAGAAATGTTTCCATAATTATCACCTCCTTTCCTATAACAGAAAGAAGAGAGACAACCAACTACCCTCAAAATATTCAGTTTCTATTTATCACATTCTTACAATCTAACACTCTATCAATCTTCGACAAATTCCGGGGCGTCACTGTGACCAAGAGTTATTGGCAGTTACAAAGGCTTTCGGTAAGTACTGTATTGCTGGTATGACAAAGGAAGGAAAATGGATAAGACCAGTCCCAACTCCTACAATATATCCGCAAGATAGCGATAGATTCTGGTGTGCTAATCAGATTACTTTTGATGGGGAAATGGTTCAAATCGGAGATATAATTAAAATAGCCGGTTATCAACCTGACAGATTTAGATTCCCCAACCACACGGAAGACTTCATTACAAACACGATCCAAAAGGTAAAACACTTACAAATTAACAAATTAATAAGTTTTCTTACTAAGAATGCAGAAAGTTTTCAAGCCTTTCAAAATACCATTTCTGGACAAGCTCGGCGTAGTCTATGCATTATTGAAATAAATTCCTTCAATTTCACAAATGGAGATAATTATGGGGAAACTCGAATTAATATATTATTTAACCATCAAAAATATGACCTAAGAAATCCCTACACAGCAAATGGCGATTATAAACTTAAGGATATTCGGTGGGAAAAACTAATTAGTACAAATAATATTCCAACTACACAAATTAATAAAATGTTTATCTGTTTAGGCTTGGCTACTCCTTTTAATAACATAGAGTATCCTATGGTTATTGGCATAATTCCAGATTATGAAGTACCAAACTTAGTCGCTAATTAGCTGAAGAGGAACTTTAAATTAGGTTTGAATAGCCCCTCATGAGGTTCCAAAAAGGAAGTATCATTGCAATTGCAATGGTCCTTGATGAGGGTTGTCCACCTATTCTTCCTCGACAAATTTCGGGACGTCACTGTGACCAAGAGTTTATGGAGCGGGGGTCTGACCTCATAATTTAATCTATTAATCCTGAATAATAATGTCTACTTTTGGGTCGCAATGCACTGTGACCGTATTTAATACGAATATCGATGCACTTGGTTATCAGGCATAGCTCATAAGCACGTTTTAACACGGAAATACCTTTTTCATCCCAGCACTCATGGTCACCGAACTAATATTGGAACCGCGAAATCATCTAACCAAAACAAACTAATTACTGCACAACTAACCTATCAATCTTCGACAAATACCGGGGCGTCACTGTGACCATTCTTTGCTACACATAGTAGAATTGTTGCTCTACACAATTCCGAAGAAATCTAGCAATCATCTACAAGCATTGGGCATTAAGTGAAAATGATTTTCTACAAGTCAAAGATTTTGGACCAAACTGTGCTCGGAGGTTTTGAAATTGTCTCTTCTACTAGTTTCTTTCCCAAGATCTCTTGCATTGAAATAAGTGTATACTCCCCGTGCCCAGAAAATTCAGCATTAGCATTTTTGGAACATATACAAGTTTCCTTATCATGCATTCTGATAATATAAAAGGATTCTTCATGAGATAAATAAACTTTATATTTTATGTGTTTCTTTATAAAGAAATTGTCAATCCATCTCATCAAAGGTGATATTATCAGGAGAGATACTATGAAAACCGATAACCCTGAGACTATTGCAGAAGTTATATCTGAATTTTCGAATTCTAAACCCGTGGTGGTATTACCTTTTATCACAAGATTAAAATATGCAAAAGAAAAGCTCATTATTAACGCCAACAATACCGTATTAAAATACCTAACCTTTATTCTTTGTTCATCTGTAAAGAAAGTTCTTCCTAAAACAGATTTTGAATTAAGTGCATTGATTGGGATTAACACCCTGTAACCGTCAAGTAGTTTTGAACACTTTTTGCTAATTAATTTTGAACACTTTCCATATCGAAAATGGTTGCACGATGCTTAATTCTATAACTGTCATTATCATTAAGCTGTATAACTTCTACCCTATGTAGTAAACGGTCCAATATAGCTGTAGTAATGCCTTGATCTCCCATTAATTCACCCCATTCTTCTGGGCCTTTATTTGAGGTCAAGATAATTGAACTTCGTTCATATAGATGGTTAATTAAATGAAAGAAAAGGTTAGCCTCTCTTTGGTCCATTGCCATATACATTAA
>NZ_MSLS01000058.1 GCF_001940785.1 Bacillus sp. MRMR6 | reverse complement strand
GGAATTCCTGCATCCTTTGCTTCCTGTAGAACCGTTTCAAATCCTGTTTCAACAACTGGAGAGAATACGATGGCATCTACCTTTTGTGCGATAAATGAACGAATTGCTTTAATTTGATTTTCTTGTTTTTGTTGAGCGTCAGAGAATTTTAATTCATGGCCAGCTGCTTTAATTGCTTCTTGCATGGATTTTGTGTTCGCTGTTCTCCATTCACTTTCTGCACCAACCTGAGAAAATCCTATGACTAATTTCTCACTATCCTTTGAACCGCCAGATCCGCTTTTCGCGTCATCTGTTTTTCCTCCTGTTCCAGTTGAGCCGCATGCAGCTAAAAACAGCATGAGTGACATGACTACTAATAAGAACATTTTCCCATTAAACAATTTCCGCATAATGAATCCTCCCTTTTTCCAATCCAAACAAATTTTCACTCAATTCCGTGAATTGGTATACACTTATTTTAAAGCGTTTTCAGTTTAGAGTGAATGGAATAACTTTCGAAAAAAATGCAATATATTTTGCAACTTTGGACCTATAAAATCACAAAAACTATAATTTCTTTATTAGAAATTGTATTTTTTTTGACATATCTCTTTTATTTTAACAAGTACAAACACAATTCTACTATTTCTTCTATAACTTTGGTGAAATGATAGTATTTGTTTTTGTTTAAATTTGCACGCAAAATAAAACCCTCTTGGTCGACAGTACGGGGTGTACTGCCTTTCCAAGAGGGAATCTGTTTATATAACTTGCTTAAGCGAGCTTTTAAACGAAACGATACTAATTTAAGTTTCTTTTTCTAGCAATTACTAAAGCTGCTCCACCCACTGCTAGTAAAATCATACCTAACATTAGATAGTTATATAGATTTGTGGATGTA
Organism: Bacillus sp. MRMR6; assembly: GCF_001940785.1. Classification (GTDB taxonomy): domain Bacteria; phylum Bacillota; class Bacilli; order Bacillales; family Cytobacillaceae; genus Neobacillus. The sequence goes on along the minus strand of NZ_MSLS01000058.1, from coordinate 11,352 downwards.
TTCGGAAGCTCGTTTTCCCCACCTTTAGGAGTATCGTTATCTTCTCCTGGTATTTCGTTATCTTCACCCGGTGTCTCGTTATCTTCTCCTGGTGTTTCGTTGTCTTCACCCGGTATCTCGTTATCTTCACCTGGTGTCTCGTTATCTTCTCCTGGTGTTTCGTTATCTTCTCCTGGTGTTTCGTCTGTAGGTACATATACTGGTTCCGTAATACCCGTTAATGTTGGTACTACTTTTTTAATTGTACCATCTTCGTTAAACTCCATTTTATCGATCATCACTTCACGATTAGTTCCATTACCATCAGGCATTGCAAATCGGTGATAAACAATATAGTAATCATCTGTATTTGGAACATTTAACACAGAGTGATGCCCTGTTGCTTTTATGCCAAGACTTAAATCTTTGCTTAAAATAACACCCTTCTTCGTCCAAGGTCCCATTGGAGATGTTCCTGTAGCATAAGCTACCTGATAGTTCTCACTTCTTGTGTCATCTTCAGACCACATTAAGTAATAAAGATTATTACGCTTAAATACTACAGCACCCTCTCTAAAGTTTGGCTGAGTCATGTTTACTGGTTCCTGTGCTAGCGAAATCATATCGTCATTTAATTTAGCACCCCATAAACTTCCATTACCCCAATAAAAATATGATTGACCATCTTCATCTGTAAACACATATGGGTCTATTGCTTGTCCTGAATATTTCCCTTTAGGGATTAATGGTTCACCAAGTGCATCTTCAAATCCATCGACTGGTGATGATGACTTTGCTACCCCAATCTGTTGGTTAGCAGAGAAGTAATGGTAGAAGTACCCATCCTTTTCAGCAAAACCTGGAGCCCAGGCATTACCCGTTGCCCATTCTACATCATCAGTAGCAAGATCAATAATAACCCCATGATCCTCCCAATTAATTAAATCTTTCGACGAAAATGCTTTAAATTGAGTACCAGACCACCCAGGAAAACCGTCTGTTGTCGGATACAAATAGAAAGTATCTCCATGTACAAAAATCTGTGGATCAGCATAAAGTCCTGGTAATGTTGCCGTTGGATTAACTACGACATTTACTGTCCATTCTTGCGTTTTTCCATCCTTATCTGTCACTGTATATGTAACAGGATTTGTAAAGTCTTGCTCTTCACCTGAAGCAGGGCTTACTGTTGAAGTAGACAGTACAGAAATAGTTGGTGCTAATTCAGTTAGATCGATGCCTTTCCCTTTGAACCCAACTGTAACTGTTTTTGCTTCATTATCAATGATTGTTTGACCCTTTTGACCAGATAATTCAAACTTTGCAATACCTGTAGACGGAAGTGACATCTCTTGAATTTCTTCTTCCGATAGAGCTCGATTAAATACTTTTACATTGTCAAAATATCCTTTGAAATATGCATCTCCTGAATAGAATGATTTTCCTAAGTAAGCTAGTAAGTCTGCACCTAGGTCAGTCATTGTTACAGATACATTGTTATTCTCAGCTAAAAGAATACCATCTTTATACATCTTCATGCTTGTAGGTGTAATGACTAGATTAATATTCATCCATTTGCTCTTAATAGATGGTGTACTAGATTTAACTTCTTGCTCGCTTGCCCAGCTTCCTTGCGTAATCGCATTACGAACTTCAGTATCACGAGTTCTTAAGAACATATACTTATCTGTATTCGTTCCAATAGCAAAGGTAAAGAAGTTTCCTGTTACTGTTTCTGCTTTTATATCCATTGAAATCGTAACTGTATCTCTTCCATCAAAGAACCCTGTTGGGAAAGCTGTAAATGTATTATTCGTTCCATCTAAATATAATACTTTTGAGTCTTTCTCTTGATCAGTTACATAAGTTGCATTACCATTCAAAGTTCCAGTATTTCCATTTCCGGAATGGTCTTGAATGCTACTGTTTGTACTTGTTTCATCGAAATTATACTCAAGTACAGGTTCTTGCTGCTCTTCTTCTGCAGGTGTCTCAACAACCTCTGTCCACTTCAGCTTAATAGCTTCATACTCTTCTTGTGTAATGTTTAGGACAGCCCCATGTCTCTTTCTATTAGACCCTAATGAGCCAGATCCTATTTCAAATTCATCGACTGAAAGATCAGATAAAATTAATGGTAGATATCCTTGGCCTGTTGAATATTGGTCGACCATTAAATTCCATTCATCTCGCTCATTAAATTTAAAGATTAACGGTCCTTCTACAGCGTTCCCTCTTATTTCACTCCAAGTAAATGAGCCAACCTCTGACCAATTACCTAGTAGTGAATCTGTTTTTTCAATTGTGATTTGACCATCAGCTGAGTAACGATAATACGTACCGTTATGTTCAATGATCGTCGTATCAATAATATGTGTATTTCCAGGACGATCGATAAAGATTTTAGGTTCTGTAAAAGTATAAAAGTCTCTAGTTTTTGAATAATAAACATCTTGATAGCTAAGATTTCCATTTTCATCTATTAGTCTAGATGCCCAAAATACTATATATTCACCAGTCTTTTCATCATAAACTGCTTCTGGCGCCCATACACATCCAGCATTTAGTAAACCAACTTCAGCCATTCGTGGTTCTGACCAGTTAACTAAATCCGTTGATTCCCAAATAATGATTGATTTACTACCTGCATTTTGTGCTGCACCCCAACCTTTACCACTTGCGATTCTTAAATCAGTGGCTATTTGATAGAACTTGTCCCCTTCTGGAGAGCGTAAAATGTAAGGGTCACGAACACCTTTCTCGCCTATATCAGACGTTAACACCGGAGAACCTTGATTTAAATCTTCCCAATTTAATCCATCTTCACTGCTTGCAAAATAGATTTGCTCTCCTGTTGAACTCTCGCCAGTAAAGTACGTCATTAAATACGCATCATACACTTTCTCTTCTGGTTTTGCTTTTACAGTAAGCAGTATTTCCTTCGTATCGCTCATTTCTTTATAAGAAATGGCTGCTGTTAACGTCACTTGGGTATCCGCATCCTGTCTTGTTACAAAACCTGCTGGAATTTCTCCATTAGGCCCAGTTGCTTCGTCAGTAACGATGGAAGGATCTGATGATTCCCAAGTAATGGTTACACCATCTTCATTACCTGCAGGTAACGTAACGTGACCACGAACATCATTTGCATTTGGAATTGATAGGTTATCGACTGCATTTTGGAAAATCTGCTCATCGGTTAATTCAGGTAAACCACCGTTCAATCTTACCTCTTTTTCCGATAATGTATAGTTATACACTTTAAAATCTGCTAATTTTCCAGTGAATGCTGGATCTGGTGTATACAACGATTTACCAATATATCCAATAAAATCTGCTGCAGGATCTGTCCCTGCTGCAAGAATCTCCATTACCTTATACGTATGTGGTAATGTTCCAACCTGTTGTCCATTTAAATAAAGGATAATTTCTCCTTCTTTAAATGTTGCTGTGAATGTATTATATTCGCCTGACTGTATGGTTGCATTTTGGAATAATAGTTCCTTTGAAGAATCTTTAATCCCGAAACGAGCCGTTCCATTCCCTTGCTTTGGATTTAAAAAGATATAATTATTTACATTCGGCCATACACTTTCCTTTGTCCCAAGGGTGTAAAGCCAATGATTAGCACTTGCTGTTGTGCTAAACTTTGTTTCGATTGTAAATGTTTCATCATCAATAAGTCCCTTTGGTAATTTTACAAATTTAGACTTATCTCCTGTAAAGTTCAGAATCGTGTCGTTTTGGTCCTCTTGGAAATCTCCATCACCAAACCCAGCATATTCAGCGTCAAATCCATTTTCAGTTACATCTGTTAACTTCCCATCAGCTGTTGTCATGTCATAATGCACCAGTAAAACATCGGCTGATTGTAAATAGCTTTGTTTTATTTCCTCTGCTGATCTTGAATAGTTGTATACTTTGAAATCTGCTAATTTTCCAGTAAATGCTGGATCTGGTGTATACAATGATTTACCAATATATCCAATAAAATCTGCAGCAGGATCTGTTCCTGCTGCAAGAATCTCCATTACCTTATATGTATGTGGTAATGTTCCAACCTGTTGACCATTTAGATATAGGGTAATTTCTCCTTCTTTAAATACTGCTGTTAACGTATTATATTCACCTGACTGAATGGTTGCATTTTGGAATAATAGTTCCCGTGAAGCATCTTTAATTCCAAAACGAGCCGTTCCATTCCCTTGCTTTGGATTGAAAAAGATATAATTATTTACATTCGGCCATACATTTTCCTTTGTCCCAATTGAGTAAAGCCAATGATTAGCACTTGTTGATGTACTAAATTTTGTTTCAATGGTAAATGTTTCATCATTAATAATTCCCTTTGGTAATTTTACAAATTTATACTTATTTCCTGTAAAGTTCAGAATCGTGTCGCTTTCTTCCTCTAAAAAGTCTCCTTCTTGAAAGCCAACAAGCTCAGCATTGAATCCATTGTTCGACACATCTATTAATTTACCATCTGCTTTCGTCATATCATAATGAGCAATTAAGCTGTTTTCCGTATTCGTACTTTCCTCCGCTTGCATTACTTGTAATGGGAGTAGTGATAGTAACATTAATAACGTTAAAAATACGGATAAATATTTCTTCCCCCTCATAGTTGCTTTTCCTCCTTGGCTAAGTTTAATGAATAACTAGTTACAAAAGTGTACGATTCGTTACTAAAATTGATAGAATGTTATCTTTTTACAGGCAACACCGCCCTAAATGATAAGAACTAACTTTGATTAACTGTTGAATGATAGGGCATAAAACAATACTAGTAAACATGGTATAAATGTTGAATTCTAGGCTTTTCTTGGAGGTTATATTATTTCTTAGGAGTTGAAAGGAGCACTTTGGGTTGATACATACGAGAGTCTTTGTAATTTTTAATTGTACAACTTAAGGAAGTAGAGATTCTTATCTTTTACAATAGAAAGTGGGGAATCAAAAGGCAGTAAAAAGCCTTTTGATTCCTCCCTAAAGATACTACAAATTCATCTTTCTTCTTTTAGCTACTAGTAAACTAACTCCACCTACCGCTAGTAAAATCATACCAATCATTAAGTAGTTATAAAGATTAGTAGCTGTGTTAGGTAATTCTTTACCTTTTCCTGAAGTTTCGTTGTCTTCTCCTGGTGTTTCGTTGTCTTCCCCTGGTGTTTCGTTGTCTTCTCCTGGTGTTTCGTTGTCTTCTCCTGGTGTTTCGTTGTCTTCTCCTGGTGTTTCGTTGTCTTCTCCTGGTGTTTCGTTGTCTTCTCCTGGTGTTTCGTTGTCTTCTCCTGGTGTTTCGTTGTCTGTTGCTTTAGTAACAACTACTTCTGCAAAGGCCATATAACCGCCAGTAACTGTGGATACACTTATCGTTGCATTGCCTTCCTTCAATGCTGTTACTTTCCCAGTTTCATCAACAGTCGCGATTTCCTCATTACTACTTGACCAAACGACTTCTTTATTAACTGCATCATCAGGAGTTACAGTAGCAGCAAGCTGACCTTCTTTTCCAACTTCTAATTCTAATGTTTCTTGATTAAGGGTAACATTTGTTGCCTTTTGTTCAGCAGCAGGCTCTTTGACTGCTGGTACGTTCGCAAATAAAGCCTCATATTCAGATTGTGTAACAGGCAGTATAGTTCCATGACGAGGGTGTGCAGGTAAGTCATATTCTGTTACCATTGTCCACTCACCAGAATCTAGATCTGTTGTTTCAAAAGGAACATAGCCTCTTCCGCCAAATTCATCAATAAACATGTACCATTTTTCTTCCGTATTTGATTTAAAGATCGTTGGTCCTTCTCCTGCACCTATTGAGCCTTTACCAATACCCTCTTTAATAAGCTCGAAGTTAGGATCAAGAACCGAATCACCCACCTCTTGGAAAATGAATTTTCCGTTAGGTGAAGAAGTCGTATTGTTTCTCTCATCCTTTGATAAACGATACACTTTTCCGTCATGTTGAATCATCGTTGTATCAATGACAGAGTATCCTAAATCGATATATACTTCTGGTTCAGTAAATGTGTAGAAATCTCTTGTTTTACTGTACATCATTTTGTTATAAGTCCCGCCAGTATGTTCCTCATTGTCATACAGTTTGGAAGCCCAAAAAACAATATACTCTCCTGTTGTATCATCATAGAAAATCTCCGGAGCCCACGTATTACCTGCTTCTGGCGGTGCAACCTCTGCCATTCTTTGTTCAGACCAATTCACTAAGTCATTTGACTCCCAAACCATAATTGATCTGCTGCCTTGTCTTTGTGCTCGATCCCAGTTCCAATTCCCATTAATTTTCAAGTCTGTTGCAATTAAATAGAACTTATCTCCTTCAGGAGAGCGAATAATAAATGGATCTCTTAGGCCCTTTTCACCTAATTCAGAAGTAATCGCTGGTTGTCCATTGTTTAGCTCCTGCCAATTAAGCGGGTCATTACCTTCACTTAATGAGAAATAGATCTGTTCCCCATTTGCAGTTCCTTCACCTGTAAAGTAACTGAATACATATCCTTCATATTCTTCTTCCTTCGGCATTTCCTTAACATGAGCTAAGAATGCTTTTGTAACTGTTGCATCATTTAGGGTAATAGTTGCGGTCAATCTAACCGTTTTATCACCTTCACCTTGTGCAGGACGAGTTACCTCACCGGTAGGAGTAATCATGGCAGGATCACTTGATTTCCATGTAATCGTTGAACCGTTTTCACCTGTTACAGGCAATGTTAAGTTTCCACGAACATCACGGATATTGTGAACCTTCAATTCAGCTGCATCTAATTTAACTGAAACCGAATCATGAGGTTTCTTTAATACAGTAACTATAAACTCTTTTGTTACACTATTTGTTCCATCTGTAATTGTCGCTGTGATCGTTACTGTTTTGTCACCATCTTCAAAAGAAGGTCTAGATACTTTACCTTCATTTGTAATAATGTCTTGATTTTGTGATTCCCAAGTAATGCTCGTACCATTTGGACCAACCTCTGGGAATGATAAATCTGAAGTAATTTCATCTTTGTTAACATTGTTCTTAATAAAAGCATCATAGTTTAATTGTTTACTAGCATCTTGAAGAAGTAAATCCTCCATACCAGCAATTTTTTCATCTGCTTTTTCCTTTAATTCACTTACTTCTTCTGCCGATAATGCACCATCATAAATTTCAAAATCAGCAATCATTCCACCGAAGTAAGGGTCACCTGAATAGAATGAGCGTCCAATAAATCCACTTCTTCCATTCACATTGTTAATTTCCGCTAATGTATATCCCTTTGTAGATCCAGAAGCAACCTCAACACCGTCAATGTACAATTTCAGCGTCTGATCTTCACCTGACATAACAGTTGTGACTAGCTTCCATTCATTCGCCTTTAATGAACCGGTTGTTGCATTTGCACTTGCTTCATTACTCCAGCTTGTAATTCCAAGTCCTACTCGAGCAGAACGGTCTCCTGAATTTCGTTTTGGTGTAGTAAATAAATATTTATTACTATCTTGACCTAATGCATAAATCCATTCGGCCTCATTTGTACCATTCCAATTTACAAGGGACGACACTGTAACACTTTCTAAATCATTTAACACACCTTGCGGCATTTCAATATAAGAGCTTGTAGAACCGCCCTTAAAGTTGATCACTCCAGCTTCTTCCCCCATAATTAAAACAGCATTTTCAGGATTTACAAGCTTTCCTTCAAAATTACCAGTATTATCCACAACCTTCGTTCCATCAATTTTGTTCATATCATAATCAAGGATTAGGTTTGTTCCTTCTGGTTCTTCAACTGGAGGAACTGTAGTTTCTTCATCTGCTAAAGCAGAAACTTCATCAGCATTTAATGCACGATTATAAATTCTAAAGTCATCAAACTTACCTTTAAATAAGCTGTGGCTGCTATTGATAGACTTACCTAAGTAGTTCATTGTCGTTTCTAACAGCATTCTAGGTTCAACGTTATAAGTCGAGCTTCTTGCCACTTCTTCCCCATTTACATATACTACTGCATCATAGCCTTCAATTGTCACAGCTACATGCTGCCAGCTAGAAGTAGATAGCCTTGGAGCCCTCACGGCATATTTATAACCGCTTCCTAAAGGAGTTGTTTGATTTCCAAACTTTTCAGTGAAAGGAGTAACGATTGCGAACTCTAAGTTCCCAGAATCACCTTGGGTACTTAAATACATCGTATTACGATTGACAATTCTGCCTGTATCAGATGCAAAATCAAAAATCCGCTGATTTGCTTGATTTTGTCCAACATTAACCCATGTAGACATTGTCATACTTTCAAGGTTAAGGTCTTTTATTAAATTTTCAGGAAGCTCTACATAACCCGTACTTCCATCTAATTCTACTGATCCTGTTGAATTTGCAATTGTATCCTCAGTATTAATAGTTGAACCGCCAACTAATTTCGCATCAAATCCGTTATTTGAGACATCTTTAACGGTTGTTCCATCCATATCATTATCATCAAATGTATAATGAACAACCGGTGCCTCTGAAGGTTCTGGTGCAACTATACCATATTTTTCCTGAAGTGCATTATATTCCGCACGAGTAATCGGAATGACTGTACCATGACGTGGTCCTGGCGGCAGTGCATATTCATTAGTTGGCAATAAATTATTTACAAACTGTGTTCCATCCTCTAAATTTGTCGACCAACGAACATGATATGGCCAAGAATCTAAGAACATATACCATTTATCCTCATGGATATCTTTAAATATTGTTTGACCTTCATTGTTACCTAGATGTCCAATTAAACCACTGTTACCACTTTTTGTCCTAGGAATGACATCATATTGGAACCCATTTTCAGCGATTCCGTCTTTATCATAAAAAATATCTGTTGTTTTTTCGTAATATACTCTGTAGTTAACTTCTGATTTTGTAAATCGATAAAATGTACCATTATCTTCTACAAAGCTTGTATCGATTGTAGGAAAGCCCTCATCGATAAATACTTTTGGTTCTGAAAAAGTGATAAAATCCCTAGTAGTTGCATAATACATAACATTGTACTGTCCTGCTGGTCTTCCATTAGGGAAACTTCCGTATGTTTCTGAGTCTTTCATTGAAGACGCCCAGAATACAACATATTCACCTGTTTTTTCATTATAAATGGCTTCAGGTGCCCACGTGTTACCACCCGTTTTAGGAGCCACTTCTACCATCCGTTGCTCGCTCCAGTTTACAAGGTCATCGGATTCCCAAATCATCATGTAATGGCTTCCTGTTATTTGAACTTGGTCGAAATTGGTGCTCTCACCCATTTTCAAGTCAGTAGCCAGCATATAAAATTTATCGCCTTCCGGAGAACGAATGATAAATGGATCTCTTAATCCTTTTTCACCCATATTCGATTGAATAATGGATTTTCCATTATTTAATGCACGCCATTTCAATGGATCTTCGGCAGTAGCAAAGGAAATTTCCTCTCCGCCTTCATATTCTCCTGTGAAATAAGAGAAGAAATAGGCATCATACTCTAATTCACCTGGGTCTTTTTTAACTGTTAAGTTAAATTCCTTTGTTGTTTCAGCGTTTCCATTAGCTATAGTAGCTGTTAGTGTTACATTTGTATCTGCTTCAGGTCTTGTTATCCAGCCAAGCTTTTTAGGATCTTGGGCAGCTTGAGCAGAACCTTTAATAATTTCTGGATTTGAAGATTCCCAAGTAATAGTACTTCCATTCTTACCTGTAACTGGAAGACTGATATTTCCTTTTACATTATCTGTATTTTCAAGAATTAAGTTAGCTGCATCTTGTGCTACCTTATCCTCATCGGTAAACTCCTTTAAAACCGTTACTGTAAATATTTTCTGTGCTGTACTGCCACCATAAGATAAGTTGGCAGTTAACTCCACTTCCACATTTTCCTCCGTTAAATCAGTACGTGTAACTTTACCGTCATTTGTGATGACATTTGTGTTACTTGAAGTCCACGTAATAGCTGCTCCATGCTTACCTGTCGTTGGGAGTGCAATATCCTTTGTAACTTCCTCTGTACTTTTATCTTCACTATTTAAATAGTGAGAAACATCCAATGATTCTTGTGCATCATTGATAACGAGTTGATTGATATTTTCTATTTTATTGGATGTTTCTGTGTATAAAGCTGTAACCTGTGCATTTGACATGGCACCATTATACACACGGAAATCTCCTACCATGCCTTTAAAAGAGTCGTCATTTTTAAAGATCGATTTTCCGATTAAACCAGAAAAACCTGCGGCTGGGTCTATAATTTCCGATAATTTTTTCCCGCCTGCTGAACCTGTTGCCGCCTGGTTTCCATTTACATACAAGGTGATTGTATTATTTGTTCCTGAGAAAACAACCGTTGCAACTTCCCAAGAGTCCGCTTTCATTGTCGCTGTTCCGCTGATAAGGGATTCATTTCTCCATCCGGCTGATGAAATCCCTGTTGCTGCAACATTTCTAGCACCATGACGCGGTGTAACGAAGAAATACTTATTACCATACTCAGCATCATTCGTCACAGTTCCTAAACCAAAAATCCAACGATTTACACCGTCATTATTCCAATTTACAAGAGCCGAAACGGTTACATCTTGTAAACCATTTAATAAATCTGTTCCATCTTCTGCTTTAGGTATTTCAATATACCCACTATTTGAAGTTGAGCTTCCACCATTAAAAGAAACATATCCAACCTCATTGTTATGCATTAATTGACCATTATCAGGATTCTTAAATTCCCCATCAAATGCTTTATCACTTCCGGAAACATCCTTTATAATTGTCTGATTTCCATTTTTCACATTCGATTTCATATCATAATGGAGAATTAATTCAGGAGTGGCAGGTTCTTCAGCCAAAAACGACTGTGGAAATATTCCTGATAAAGTGTTAAAGATCATTAAGGTTATTAAAAATATCGAGAATCTTTTCCTTAATTTCATTATTAATCTCCTCATTAATTAGTTTTAATAATATTCACCATTCGAAAACCAAAGCTATTGCTAATGCAATAGCTATTAATCTCGAACAAGAATTACTCTCTTAATATTCACGTGTTGGAAGAAGCTCTTCAGCTTGATCCATTGTGTAAATGCTTTCCTCTACAGCTACACGCTTCGGAATTTCTTCACCAGCTAAGTATGCTTCAATCAAATCAACCATTTGCGGTCCAAACATTGGGTTACATTCCACTGTCACGTTCATTTTTCCAGCTGCCATTGCTTCAAATGCACCTTTTACTGCATCAACACCGATGATGGTAATGTCTTTACCTGGTACTAAGCCGTATTCTTCAATTGCTTGGATGGCTCCGATTGCCATATCGTCGTTATGGGCATACAATACATCAATGTTCTTTCCATCAGACTTTAAGAACG
>NZ_MSLS01000057.1 GCF_001940785.1 Bacillus sp. MRMR6 | reverse complement strand
ATATACTGTATAATAGTTGCGAACACTTGTATAAAAATGTATGAAAAATAGGTATCGGATTGAATTCCCAATACGACGTAAATTGAAAAAATCCTTCAACGAATAAAAATTTATTTTTGGTGGGGTTACCATATTTTAGTTCATTAGCGAGGGCCGCGACTTCATTCTTCTCTGGCAATCAAAAATTTTGCGCTATGATCTTCTGCATAAAAATCATCAAAGGCACAACTAGCTCATTAACGCTAGTTGTGCCTTTTTACGCGCAAAACTTCCGATTGTCCGCTTTAAGAACCGTCCCTATGCAACTATCTAGGGCTTGTATTTTTTCTGAGAATATCTTCTATTTTAGACATGGGTACAGGTGGGCTAATGAAGTAGCCTTGAAGAAAGTCGCAGTCTAAATCGTAAAGGAAGTTGAATTGTTCTTCTGTTTCCACTCCTTCCGCAATGACGGGCAGCTGTAAACTATGGGCAATGCTGATGATTGATTTTACAATAGCGGCTGTTTGCGAATTTACCATAACCTCATTGATGAAGGTACGATCAATTTTCAAAGCATCAATAGGGAATTGTCTTAAATAATTGAGGGAGGAGTAGCCTGTTCCGAAATCATCCAATGCTACTTTAATCCCAGTTTCCCTGATCTGATTTAGTTTTGAAATAGTGTCTTCGAAGTTATCGATCGCCACACTTTCCGTAATTTCTATTTCTAAATGTTGAGCTATAAAATGATGTTCTTCTAGAATGAGCTTAATTTTATTTAGTAGTTGGGGGTCCCTGAGCTGTCTTGGTGAGAGATTGATACACAAAGATTGAGGGGCTATACCTTGTAATTCCCACTCCTTGTAATTCTTACAAGCCTCCTGCAAAACCCATTCCCCTATTGGAATAATCATTCCCGTTTCTTCAGCTATAGGAATAAACTCTGCAGGTGAAATCGGTCCATGTTTCGGATGATTCCATCTTAATAATGCTTCTACTCCATAGACTGACTGAGAGGAGGTGATGATTTTCGGTTGATAATATAACTCAAATTCTTTATTTTCAAGTGCTTTATGTAGGCCATTGATAATAGAAATTTTGCGATGATTTGAGTTTTCAATGTCTAAGGAATAGTATTTATAATTATTTTTACCGTAATCCTTAGCATTGTACATAGCCACATCCGCATTTTTTATTAAGGTTGCAGAGTCACGGCCGTCCGTTGGATAGATGCTAATACCAATACTAGCACTGATGAAAATTTCATGTTCTTTTATGAAAAAGGGAGCCGCCAGTGAGGAAAGTATTCTATCTGCGATATCGTCACTCTCATGCTTAGAAACATTTTCTAATAATATAATAAACTCATCCCCAGCATGGCGGGCTACCATGTCTTTATTACGTACGCAATTTCTGATTCGTTTCCCTACTTCATTTAGTAGCTGATCACCAATATTGTGGCCAAGTGAATCATTCACATATTTAAACTGATCTAAATCAATAAAGAGGAGGGTGAGTTTATCGTTCAATGAAGCCTTCTTGATCGTCGTGGCGAGATGCTCATTGAAAAACTTACGATTTGGTAAGCCGGTTAAATCATCGTGATAGGCTAAGTATATAATTTTCTCATCGGTCACTTTTCGTTCCGTAATGTCTAAGATGATTCCAATATAGATACTTTTCCCATCTTTATCTTGGTAAGGAATGCCGCGATCTTGTACCCAACGAACATCTCCTTTTGGAGTAATAATCCGATACTCATCAATGGTAACTTCTCCCTTTTGTTTTTCTGATTTCCGTTTTTGAACAACTGATATATCTTCCGGATGTATAGTCTTTTCCCATAGCCCCTCGTCTAAGTAAAATTCCTCCGGAGATCGGCCAAATATCTTACTAAAACCTTCTGAGAAAAAGGCCTTACTGTTTTGGATATTGATAATCCACACTGCTACATCCATATGATTGATCAGTCGGATAAGATCCTCTGTTTGTAATGAGATCTTTTCATGCATGTTTATCACCCTTTATGGAGAACAAGTATAATTGTTACTGTTTAGCTTTCCTAAAATAGGAAGTGATTATGACTGTTCTATTTGATATCCGAAATTCTTTTCTCGTGTAGTTTGGTGTCAGTCCTCCGGCACTGTAAAGTTTTACAGAAGTGGGGGACTGACCCGATGAACTCATTCCTGTACCTTGAAATGATTTGGAGGGGCTGCATGGCACTTTTTTCAGTATCTCGGGCAGGAAGGAAGGCAGAGTCGACATGACATATAAAGGATGTTTTCATCATATGTATCATCAATGAGAGCTTAAAGAGGTGAAAACATGTTACGTAATGTTGGCAGAAGATTCATCTGGTTTCTAATCGGAAGTACGATCCTTACTACCTTTATCGGATATGTCCTATTTAAGGCCGGCCTCATATCATTTCCGGGTAATCCTATGTCCCAAAGAGCAACAACTATAAAAATCCGTAATCCAAATAGGAGAATTGGGAGAATTAGAGTTACTTAGGGATTTCTAGCTCATCCATTCAAGGGACGAATAGTACATTAGAATAATTTATAAGAACTTTACTTTCCAATAGTAAAGTTCTTTTTATATTTTAGAGGGTTCTTGTTTGTAGATAGCCGTAGGAACGAAAGCACAAAACACAATAAAAAAATTACTTTATCATATTGAAGTTAAATCTTCCCAATTTATAAGGAAGATTTACCTTTTTTCTTTATTTATCGTTTAAATTCGGAAATAAGTTATCAATCTTTCTCCATTTCACGGCATTCGGGCAGCTGGAATTTTTAATTCATACTTTACAGGTAGGAATAATAAGTTTATAATACAAATAAGCTAATTAATAAATAAATTAATCATACGGATATTGAGTAGTATTTTTTCCGAAGGTGTCTGAAATTCTAAAGGAGTGGCTCTGATGAGATATAATAATGATGAAAAAAAGCGACAAAAACTTATCAATAAATTAGTATTTTTAAACGTATTTCTTAAAGAAGATCAAAAGCTTTATGAGCTGCCACTGTCGAAATTAAACGATGAGTATAAAAAATATAAATTACAAAACCATCCACATGGTGAGTTTGGGTCTATTCAGTGGGTATAAAATATAATAGTTTCAATTATCTCTAAGTAAAATTAGGTTCACTTAAGAAACGGTAAGACACCCACAAATGTTGACATATCAATGTTTGTAGGTGTTTTTATTTTGCGAAAAAAGCTGCTATAGGGCCAGTCCCCCACGACGGTAGTGCTTAAAACGGGCGGGGGACTGAAGCTTTTTTCCTAAAAATAGTATGTTTTTGTATAGAATGCCTTGCATTAAAGCTATTTCACCTGAATCGTATCGTTTTTTACTTTGAGACGGCAATAAAGTAAAATCAAGATGATGGTAATATGAAGAATGTGAGGAATAGTTAATGACATTTTTAGAAAAGATTAAACCGCATTTGATTAGTGATGATATTTTAATCCAAGATGTAGTGATACATGCCCTGCACGATTATCCGCATGTTCCAGAAGAATGGACCAATGAACTAGTAAAAGAAGCATTTAGAAACGAGGACAAACAACTATCCATCTTCATCTATGTTGAAAATCAAACCTTCAATGAAGAAGCTGTTAAGATATTAATAAAGAATATTCCTTTAATGGAGGCTACCAAACGTCATTTAGCAGTGAATTTGGTCCACCGGATTGAACCGGAACTTGCACTGAAATATAAGGAAGAGCTCCATAAATATCTATCAAAGGAAACGTGGTCCCTCTATGAACGGTTGTTACATGGGAAGGAAGAAGAGGTTTACTCGGAATATGGACAGGTATTGAATGATCTTGAGCGGCCAGGTTCTAAACAACAGGATTTCTACATAAAAGCCAAAAAAATTGCTGCCTGTCTGGTTAAAAAGGGCTGGGTGACAGAGGATGAAATTAACCTAGTGCTAAAAGAGGAGTTAGAGGATAATTGCTTTTCTTTTAATGGAATTTTAACAGTCTATATGATTGGTTTGCTAAAACTGGAAAGATATATCCCCTTAGTGGTTAGCTTATTGGAAAGCGATGACGACAATTTGTTAGAAGAAGTATCAGCAACCTTAACCCGTTTCCAATCGGATGAGGTGGTAAAGGAAGTGGCTCCTTATCTTAAGAAAGATCATTCTATTATTTATGCCGCTTCAATTGTTGAAAACATTAAATCAGACTTTGCGGTCGAGGTATTAAGAGAAGCATATCGGTCTGCAAAAGAACTCAATCATCAAGATATCCTAATCGAAGCACTTTGTCATCAGCTTTCAGAAGAGGCACTACCTGAAATGAAAGAACATATGAAGCTGGAATATTCTTCTGGTCTTGTTGATATTGAACAGACTGTCTATAGCTACTTTTCGATTTTAGGATTAGAGCATCCTGAACTAGATGATTGGAGACAAGTGGCTTTGGAAAGGGAGTTAGACTTTAGAAATGGAAGCAAAACGGAGAATGCTCTCTCACTAGCTCCTGTTCGAAACGAAACGAAGGTCGGCCGTAATGATCCATGTCCTTGTGGCAGCGGGAAAAAATATAAAAAATGTTGTGGAAAAAAATAAATAACCAAAACACGCTATTGAGGTAACTCCTATCTTTCCTAGCAAGGAGAGGTAGGGGTTATTTATTTGCCTATATCTTCAGGATTTAACAAAGTACATGGGGACGGTTCTCATGCTTCCATTAGATGTGTAGTAGGCTAATACTGTGCATAAAATAGTTCATTTTCAGGTGACTTTGTAAAAAGATTCACTCAAACTAATGAGGCAGGTTTACAATTAAGATTTTGATTAAAATTCATATTGCCCTAATAAATTGGGCATATTTTTATATAAATTTTGTATTCAACAAAGGGGACGATTGTGTTTAAGAAAAATAATCACAGTAACAAATTTTATTATTTAGGACTTATTTTTTTACATAGCTTTCTGTTGTTTTATGTTTTTTGTAAAAAGAAAAACAGAAGAGAGATTTTCCTCACATTTTTATCTATAGTTGGATTAACTTTTCATTTTGAATATCCACTGTATATATTGAAAGCATATAAATATAAAACAAACATTCTAAAAAACAAAGAACAAGATAATTCATTTGGCTCTGTTTTGTCTCAAGGGTTATTTGTTCCCTCGGCTGCAATTTTTATTTCAACTTTTGACTTAGGATGGAGCATAAAGTTATTGTTTACTATTTATTTTGCATTAATTGAGAGGTGGTTTTTAAAATTAAATATATACAAAAATAATTGGTGGCGTACAACTTATACTTCAATACTAATTTTTAGCTATTTTTTTATAAGTGATGCTTGGTATAACGGTATTAGGAACGGGAACAAATTAATTTTAAAACTGACTTTAAACAATGTGTTTCATGTAACTTATATGAATTTGTTATTTTTACTTTCTGTGTTTAAAAAGTTCAAATATCAACCTGTAGTATTTACTACACAGCCTTGGTATTATCACTACACTTTTGTAAAGATTTACACCGTTGTTGAGACCCTTATAACAACTTATTTTTTGGAGCAGAAGAAAAAATGGAAAAGGATTCTCCCCATTTTAATAACTTTAATCAGCGACTCTTTTTTTAATAAAATAAATATCTTAAAAGTAAAAGGGAGCTATTGGGTATATCTTTTTCCAGCAAGAATTGCCCCTCATTTAATGGCATTCCTGTTAAAAAAGTGGATTAAAAAGTACGAATAAAATCACTTGCACTTTAGAAAGATGTTCTTGTTCCACAAAACGGTTGCAAGAGTTAATGTTCAAGCTGTCATTATGGCAGCTTTCTTCTTGTGCTAACGAAGAAGGTTAGTTCCAGAAAATACTGCATTTATGATAGGGAAACTAATTGAATAAATTGACATGTATTACAAATAATAATTTGAGGAAAGGGGTGTAAAAATGGTTCCTGCATTAATTCGGTTAGGATTGCTCTTAATTTCTGGTAGTTCGCTTATTTTTTTACCCAAAAAGTCATTTTATAAATATTTACCGGTTACTATCTTTACATCCGTACTTGTTTTAAGTGTCTGTGCTTTATCAATACCATATAAATTTTGGGTTGTTAAGGGGAACAAGACAACCAAAGTCCTTAATGATTTCGTTTATGTATTTGGTTCATTCTTTGCAGGGACTTTGTGGATTTTTCATCTCACATTTGGGAAATTTAAGCAATTTATTGGAATTAATTTTGTAATGGATTTCCTTCTTGCTTATCCGTTAAATTATGTGTTTCAAAAATTAAAGGTATATAAGTTAGTAAATTTTAAAGCTAAGCATATTTTCCTAACCTATTTTAGTTTTTCTTTTATAATTTACGGATTCCAATTACTTTTAGAAAAGTGCGTTCCGTATTATAAACGGTGATTATTTTTAAGGACACTGGGCTGAAAGGTAAAAGGTTCTCTTCTTCAAGTAAACCAGCTAATAGTTTGTCAACATTTTTCAATAAAAAGTTTAATAACCTCATGGTATACTAAAAATGTTCATGCCAAATAACCTTCCGTTATGCTCTTTTTGGAAGGTTTTGTTGTATTTAGTTAGATATAGTTTTTATTCTATATCTTGGAAAGTAGATCTGCTTTTTAATAATGCGTATATCCAATGTAAGAGCTTATTTGCACAGGCAATGATCGCTACTCTGAAGGGTTTTCCTTCTTCTCGTTTCTTATCGTAAAATTCTCGTAGTCTTCTATTCCGTGGAATGATCTCATCAGTCGTCTTCTTTTTACGGGCATCCCGAATACCACTTTGAACAGCCATATACAGGGCATGGCGAAGTCTACATGAGCCACGTTTGGTAATTCGATTTACGGATGCAGTAAACTTTCCAGAAGAGTATACACTAGGATCTATTCCAGCGAATGCAACTAACTTCTTGGCACCATTAAACGGATCTATCTCCCCAATTTCAGAAATAATCGTTGCAGCGATTTTTTCTCCGATTCCAGGGATAGATTGGAGGATTTCATATTCTTCAATTTCTTTAGCGAGAGCATCTATTTCATCCTCAATCTTAGATAGATGCTCTTGGTATTGAAGAACAATCTTAACTAACATTTCAAGGTTGAAAATATGACTATGGTATAAGTTGTTTTGAAACGGGTTACGAAGGGCTGCTTCTCTTAATTTCTGTGCTCTTTCGCCTGCCCATATATCAGATCGACTTTTACATAGCGAAGTGATTTTCTCAGCTAATTCTTTTTCATTCACACTCAGGACAGCTTCAGAAGTTGGAAATGCGAGTAGAGTAAGCAATGATACTTTCGAATACAAGCTTCCAAAAACACCCCTATACTCAGGAAATACCTGGTCTATTAGAGAGTGGAGCTGTATCTTCGTTTTTGCTGATATTTCTGCAATACTTTCCTGTTGTCTCGTTAGATTACGAAGGTTTAAGAGTTGTATACCACGTTTTTTATAAGGCTCTAACTCCTCTTTATAAAACAGCTCGCAAAGGTGATAAGCATCAACTGCATCTGTTTTTACCTTCCGCAAACTTGAACTCTTGGCTCTATGTGAGATTAGAGGATTAACAACAATATAAACATAATTTTTCTCCTCAAGAAATTGAATTACTGGAAAATGGTAGTGTCCAGTTGATTCCAAAACGACCGAAGGTTGATGACCACCAGCTGAACTCTCTACATCTTGAAGGAACTCTAATAAACTACCTAAACCTTCAGTATTGTGTTTGATACTAAAGCTCTTACGATATGGTTTGCCTTTATCTAAAAATGCTTGAACCTGACTTTCACCTTTTGAAACATCCAGACCAATGACTGGATTCATAATAAAATCTCCTCCTGATTGTGAAGGAGTACACTTAAAGTAACGGGTAGCAAGAGTTTAAGATTGGGACTGCTGCGGCAATCCCTTTTCTTTTTGAACTAACGGTCAGTTAATTAAACATGTTTTACATTTTTTCATCATACAAGGAAATCATAAAAGAATAAGGAGGCAAAAAAAATGCCTAATCCATTTGAAGCCATATTTAACATGCTAAAAATATCATTCGATTCTACAAATGAACCTAAATCTCCCTTGCATGTGATTGAAGTTGGAGACTGTTGGAAGTATTTAACTTTGGTAGAAGAATTTATTCGTTACGAGGAAATCGGAATAAACACAACTACTGATGATGAAGTCAAAGAAATGCTAACGGATTTAATTAAAATATGTGAATCACATGTAAAAAGATTAAGTACATTTATGAAAAAGGAAGGGATTCCTTTACCAGACGTTACATCATCAAAACCAAATTCAGACCCATATGGAGTTCCTTTAGGGGTTAAGTTTACGGATGAAGAAATTACAAATGGTGCAGCTTTTAAGTTAGTAACATGTTCACAAGGATGTGCTAAAGGGCAAGCTGATGCAGTTCGTAATGATGTGGGTATAATATGGACTAAATTTTTTTTAGAATGGGTCATGTTTGGGGCAACTTTAAAAACACTAATGCGTAAACGAGGGTGGCTTAAAGTTCCACCATACTACTATCCCCCTGGTTATCCACACAAGTAAAAAACCAACTCAGATGTTTAAAGTTGGTTTTTTACTTTCCAGTGGATATTAAATTTTAAAGAATATTGAGGATTGTGAAGAATTGCACTTAAACTATAGGGTGCAATGGTTAAAGATGACGGTCGCTGCGGCGGTCCTTTTTCTTGCTATGGAACAGGTAAATTTAACGAAAAAATGCTATACTCGTTGTAATTTATGTCACTGGTCTATGAAGAGGAGGTAAAAATGTTAGAAAAAAAATATAAAGAATTAATGGAGAAATTCCTTGATGAAAAAATGTCAGCCGATGAATTTCAGACACAATATCTGAGAAAGTTTAATGAATGGAATGACCGAATGTATAAGACTCAATTTGAGATTCTAAATGGGGTATTTGAGGCAGCAGACTGTTACTGGCACGAGTGTCTTCCAGGTCAAGAAACTGCCTTTGAAATTTCTGAACAACAACTAAGAAAAGAAGTAAACGAAGCGTTAATTAAACTAAATAAAATGTTGGATAATCGCTAGTCTTTCTTCAGCTAACGGGGCAGGTTAGTGGAAGAAGGAAAACGCTCCAATCTAATTGTATAATTACAAAGGGGTGATTTGAGTGGAAAGCGTTCCGAAGGTAAGGGAAATATTGCTTGATGAGGAAATTGATGAACAGGAGTTTGTTGGTATAATCAATAGCATTTATAAGCAAGACTGTTATATTTATGCAATTATTCCTGAATGGGATAAAGAACTATTCAATGAACTGTCAAATGATTTTATTTTAATAAATAAGATTCCATTCCCTTTGAAACGCATTTTCCCAAGAACCATAGGGTTTTTAGGATTTGTAAAGGATAGGACAAAACAATATATATATGAATTTTATTTACGGTCTTCAACGATAGGATTTTTAGTCTTTTCAGAATTCGATGTATCCCAACATTTAAATAACATAAACAAGAAAAATATTGATATTTATAAAATATTTGAATCAAATAAAATCCCTCACATAACCTTTGGTCCTGATGGTCAATGGCTACATATAGTTGAGTATTAAAATCATTTCTTACTGAACTCCCATGAAAATAAAAATTGAAAAAGGGCATAAAAAAATAGACCCAGAAAAACCAATTTTTAAAAAAGGCTGAGCCTCTTGAAGGAATGTATATAAGATTGGCTGATAAATCGACTTGTGAAATCTTTCTACTTAAAATGAAATCAGTTAAAGCTGGCGCAACAACCAGAAAAAGGATTAATCTCCCATGAGTGCTACCCCTAAAGGGCGCGACAGTCGGTGGTACACCGTGGTCGTTGGAGTCAGACTAACGGATGGGCTCAAAGGCACCATAGTTCAAAGACCTTCTTCGCCAGCATTAAAACAGTATAGACTGCTGGGACTATTTTCATTCTCTGTGGTGCAGCGCTGATTTTGCGCTGCATGGATGGCTAACGAGTGCAATAGTTGAAGAACGGGGTTGCTTTTTTCTTGTTCAGCTAACGGGCAGTTTAGTTAGAAAAGACAAAATAAAAGGAGAAAAAAATGAATTGGTTATCATTTGTATATGCGATGATTTTTGGATTCGTAATTTCCTTTATTGGGGGTTTTTTAGACTTTCCTGAACCTCTTGTTTCCTTTTTCGTCATTATCATTGTTGCATACTTCCTTGTATTTCCGATATTCCGATTATATTGGGGAATAGGTGATGTGGAAAAAATAGAACAAATTCTTTTAAAAAATAAAAAAAATCCTTTTTACAGATTTTATTATGGGCTTGCTAATGGAATTGAAAAAGATGTAGACGAGTCCATTAGAAAAATCAATCAAGGTTTTCACCTGCCTAGTATAAAGAAACAGCACCAATTAATTCATGCCTATTTTCACCAACGAACAGAAGAAATGGAAAAGTTGTTAAGCGGTATGAGAAAGTCAGCGTTTACGCTCTATTACCAAGCAGCCCGTTCGATTTTGATTAATGATTTTGAAGGTGCTCGGTCATATATTAAACAAAATCCGAAAATGTGGATGAGGGAAGCATTAACAACAGAACTTTTGATTAAAGAGAATCGGAAAGAAGATGCATTTATTCATGCACGCAACGCTCTTTTGAATACAAAGGGAATACAGCGATATGTTTTATTACGTAGTTGGGAAAGAGAATGGGGAATGACATTAAAATAAGGGCACAATATAAGAGGTTAAATGAAATAAATATGAATAGGTATTTAGCTAACGGGTGCGATTGCTCAATAAGAGCAGTCGCTTCTTGTGCTAATGAAGCAGGTTGAAGAAGACGTTAGGTGAATATTAACATTGATATTATTCAAGGTTATACTTATGATGGGTTGCTTAATCAGAATATTGTATTGATGAAGGGGATTTTTCAATGACAGCTCATTATTTTATCGCTACATTAAAACCTATTCCTGAATATCACACAAGTGAAAATAATTATCCATTTCTAAATGGTGAAGCGTATAAGGAAAGTTTGCCGTTTACCCTCCCTTATGTTTATGAACTTGGAGGTGAAGATATTGAATTTATTACATTCTTGGATTCATTTATGGAAATAGGGGACGTTGTAGAACTATATATATTTGAGGAAGGACGACTGGGTTATCCCTTATCAGATAATTATCCAGAAGAGTCCAGAACAATTAATATCTTTAAAAAAACTTACAAAGATCAATACGGTGAATATCAATTAGACTCAAAGAAATGGAAAGAAGAGCTTTCAAGACGAACTATTGCATCAAAACGAAGCGTTACCACATTCGTTAAATATTAGTGACCTGCTGCTCTCAAGTTTGTTACGAACGGGTGCGATACTTCAATAACGGAAGTGTCGCATTTTCTTATTGTGCTAACGGGGAGTTGAACAAGAAAATGATATAATTTTGGCATAGAACGAGAACAAGAATAAGCTTTGGAGGATTGATCTTATGGGCTACATAGGAAATCAGATTACTTATGATAAGGATGCAGAGATGGGCTATATTTACTTTAGTGAACCATCTAAATATAAAATTGCTTATACGGAAGAACTTCCAGAAAACGATGATATAATGTTAGATTTTGGAGAAGAAGTCCCGATTGTTGGTATAGAGTTAGAAGGAGAAACTGCAAGGAAAATTGAACATATTGCTGATAAAGTACACATTTTTAAAAAGGAAGTTACTACTGATGGAAAGACTTATTATTCTTTCAGACTGAATGATGAAATAACAAGAAGATCTATTTCTCATCCTGATGTTGAATCAATAGTATTTCATTTTTCAGATACTTCTTTGGGAACTATTAATCCTGGGATTAAGCAGCCCCCTCATCAGGCAACTAGTCTATCTTTCATCCCTACCGCGCTTTCGCTTACTAGCCTTGAAGTTTAGTGTGGAAGGAGTACACTTCCACACTAAACTTCAAGGGCGTATCCTCCCCCTGTTAAGACATGTTTACTTCCATATCTTTGAATACGTTGAATACTATAAAAAATACCTGTATATAATGTGTAAGCAAAGATAGAAATTGGGTCATTTTTGTATCATTACTTACGTTGAATACGGTAGAAGTTCATACTGTATATATCGGGCAGTTTAGTTGAAGAAAGAATGGTATAATTATCCTTATAAAGAAGGGTGTTTTTGGAGGGATTAATATTAATAATTGGATTGAACTGTCTGAATCAGAAGAGGATGCTGTATGGAAAAATGTAATAAATGAATTTCAATTCAAACCAAGCATTTCTAAACTCCCGTCGTTTATTGTGCCAAGTCCATTCATTACATATGATATATCAGCTTATCTAAATTGGTCAGGAAAGTTAGATAAATATGAAGAGATTTATAAAGACCTTGAAGAGAAATCATTGTTTGCCTTCCAAGAATTAACAAATGATAAAGAATATTTTTATGCTTTAGACTGGCAACATCCTTGTTATTGGGTTAATCCCTTTTAAGACTTTCCAAGATACGAATTAAATGAGTGGATAATCCCTATTCTCCCTGATGGGGATTATTACTTCTTTATACAAAAAGACTTTAACTGGGGCTTTTTAGGTCACCCCTGGGAGGAGACGATTACTTTATTCGGAAAGCAACTAATCCAAGCCTTTGAAAAAAACAAGCCTACAATGCTTAATACTATTTTACGGTTTGGTTAATCATTTTCTTATTGAAGTACAGCTGCCATCTTGGCGGCTTTTATTATTGGACTAAATAATTCAATTTAGTGCAATAAGCATCATACTATGTGTATCGGGAGGTCGATAATAATGCCTGTTCATGAATTTGGAATAATTGATAATATTGAAAATGTGAAAAGAAATATTGGTTATGAACCACAAAAATATAATTGTATTTCTGTTGATGATGAAATTATTAATCACTTAAATGAGCATTTATCTATTATGAGACCCTACTTTCATTCGCTAGAACGCCCAGAGTTTGGGTTAGCTTACTGGGGAATTACAATTATTCCACCTGAATCTTTATCATTGTTTTATGAAGTGGTTATATCTTCAACGATATATAAAAATTCTGCTGAACTTAATCAGTTAGCTTCTAAAATAATAAAGGCTAAAGAGGAAAATAAATACATGATACACTTTGGAATATAATCCTTTTGTGAAGGAATGTACTTAAGCTAACGGGTGCTTTTCTTAAAGATCGGCTACCAATCCAACCGGCTTTTTTCTTGAACTACCATGAAAATTAACTTCTGTGAGATCCGGAAAATGGCAATACTTAAATAGACGCAGCTCAATCATTTTTTAAAAAAGAGCGGAGCGCCTGATAAGGGTGTTTATGGACTATGAATAATGGATTAGGATGCTTCGGTAATTGTCACAGTGTAACCTAAGTTTTCTAGTCTTCGAACTGAATGGCGTACAATAGAAACTTGTTTTTGTTTATCGAAATAATCTTCACCTAAGTCAACATACATTTCTTTTCGTGTTAGAAGGTAATATGCGATTCGCAACATCGCATGGGCGACTACAATGGCTGCCTTTTTCTTTCCTTTTCGACCAGCTGTCCGTCTATACAGTGCACCCAGATAGTTTTTTGACCCTCTTACTGATTGAGCTGCTTCTGTTAATGCAGATCTTAAATACTTATTTCCCTTTTTAGATCTGCTAGATTTCCTTTTACCTGCGCTCTCATTGTGTCCAGGGACCAAGGCAGCCCATGAACATAGATGAGCGGCAGTGGGGAATTGATTTCCTACATCCGTCCCAATTTCGGCTAAGATTTGTTCAGCCATTCTTGTGGCGATACCAGGAATGGAATCGAGTCGTTCTATATCTTCCTGATAAGAACTTACTCTTTGAGCTATCTCTTGATCCAACATTTCAATTTGCTCACTTAGAAAATCAATGTGAGTTAATATGGTTTTCAACATTAGACGTTGGTGTGGGTTAACATAGCCTTGAAGAGCCAATTCAAGTTCTTCTTTTTTCTTCTTCATTGTACGTCGAGCGAAGTTTGCTAGTTTTTCAGGATCATCCTCACCATCTGCGATTGCTCGAAGCATATCCTTTGATGAAACGCCCATAATGTCAGATACAACAGAGCCTAGTTTGATATTGGCTCCTTCTAAAACCTTTTGAATCCGATTGTGTTGTCTGGCGCGTTCTTCAATGATACTACGGCGATAGCGAACAAGTTCCCGCAGTTCTCGTTGGTTCCGATCTGGTATGAAACTAGCTTTAAGTAGTCCATGGCGAAGAAGTTGGGCAATCCATTCCGCATCCTTAACATCCGTTTTGCGTCCGGGAAGAGCCTTCATGTGTTGGGCGTTCACTACTAAAAACTCGATTCCTTCGGACTCTAATAAGTTAACAATAGGTTTCCAATAAACACTGGTGCTTTCCATAGCTACGTGCGTACAATTATTCTCTTTGATCCAGTCCAATAACTTTAATAGAAAAACTGTTTTAGTAGAAAATGTTTGAATCTCCTTTCCTTTTGAAGTCAAAATACAAGCAGTGATATTGTCCTTATGGACATCCAAACCACATGCTCTTTCAATGATTACATCCATTGAAAATCTTCCTTTCTAGGCTTGAAAATTGGGGGCTGGTGCAACAATCAGAATTAGGATTAATCTACCATGAGTGCTTCCCGTAAGGGAGCGACAGTTTGTGGTGCACCGTGGTCGTTGGAGTCAGACTAACGGATGGGCTCTCTCTATGGCACCATAGTTCATCGACCTTCCTCTCCCAGCCTTAGAACAAGTATGGACGGATTCAATACATTTTCATTCTTTGTGGTGAAGAGCCGGTTTTTGGCGATTCATGGATGGCTAACGGGTGAGAATTGCTTAACAAGAAGCACAAAAAGGTTATAGAATATAAGTGAATAAATTAAAAAAGGGGGGATTCTTTTGAGAACAACCAAAATACTTCCTTGGACTGAAGACTGGGAAAAATCATACAGGAAARAAGAGGAAATATTAAAAGAAGTATTTAAAGATGAATTAATTAATATTTTTCATATTGGAAGTACCTCTATACCAACAATAGGTTACGCAAAGCCGATAATAGATATTTTGATTGTTGTTAAGAATATTCAAAAAGTTGATTTATTCAATGATGAAATGCGGGCATTAGGGTATGAACCGAGAGGTGAAAATGGGATTTCTGGAAGAAGATATTTTACTAAAGGAAAAGATAATAGAACACATCATTTACATATCTTTAAAGTCGGAAGTGAACAAATTAAAACTCACTTAGATTTTAAAGAATACTTGATAAAGAACCCTTCTGAAGCCAAAAAGTATGGAGAGTTGAAAATAAACTTAGCGAAACAGTTTCCTTACGACCATCACAAGTATCAAGATGGAAAGCAGCAGTTCGTTAATGAAATAGCCGATAAAGCGAAAGAATGGGTGTCACAGAGAAGATTTTATTATTAAATTAACGGGTGCAAGAGTTGAGAATCCAGCTGCCATTTGGTGGCTTTTTTTCTTATTGTGCTTACGGCCAGGTTAGTTCAATAAGGATTGGGTTACATTTTAGATAAGAGGTGTAGCTAAAATGCATTATTTTAAATTTCTTTTTTATGAACTTATATTATTTAGTTTACTTGTGTAACCGTCAAGTAGTTTTGAACACTTTTTGCTAATTAATTTTGAACACTTTCCATATCGAAAATGGTTGCACGATGCTTAATTCTATAACTGTCATTATCATTAAGCTGTATAACTTCTACCCTATGTAGTAAACGGTCCAATATAGCTGTAGTAATGCCTTGATCTCCCATTAATTCACCCCATTCTTCTGGGCCTTTATTTGAGGTCAAGATAATTGAACTTCGTTCATATAGATGGTTAATTAAATGAAAGAAAAGGTTAGCCTCTCTTTGGTCCATTGCCATATACATTAAG
>NZ_MSLS01000056.1 GCF_001940785.1 Bacillus sp. MRMR6 | reverse complement strand
GTATAATAGTTGCGAACACTTGTATAAAAATGTATGAAAAATAGGTATCGGATTGAATCCCCAATACGACGTAAATTGAAAAAATCCTTCAACGAATAAAAATTTATTTTTGGTGGGGTTACCATATTTTAGTTCATTAGCGAGGGCCGCGACTTCATTCTTCTCTGGCAATCAAAAATTTTGCGCTATGATCTTCTGCTTAAAAATCATCAAAGGCACAACTAGCTCATTAACGCTAGTTGTGCCTTTTTACGCGCAAAACTTCCGATTGTCCGCTTTAAGAACCGTCCCTGTGTAGATCCCTGTTTAGATCCCTGTGTAGATCTCCATGCCGGCTTTGCAGCCACATTTAATCAAGCAATTAGTTATGATGAATTTACCCGGACTTTGTCGAAAATGGTGAGGATAAAATTGGTGAAAAATAGTAGAATGGGAATGTAGATGAGTTAAAATGGTATATTTCCAGAATGTAGTATAAATGGGGGGAGTGGCTTTTTGGGTAAAAGGAGAACAAAAAAACAGCAACGAGAACTAGAACAAGGGTTACAAGCAATTATCCTAATCATTGCATTTATATCGTATTATTTTAGCAGGAACATTTATGTGACAGGAACGATTGTCATCATCACAATAATTGTCATGATTGGTCTCTTTGTGTTAAGAAATAAAAAGGAAAAGGCTCGATTAAGGAAATCTGGAATCACGGAAATTGATTCGATGGATGGCATTCGGTTTGAGTATTATTTAAAGGAACTTTATCTGTGTAGAGGCTATGCAGTAGAAGTAACGAGTGCGAGTGGTGACTATGGGGCAGATCTATTGCTAAAGAAGGACGGGAAGAAGGTTGTTGTTCAAGCAAAGCGGTATTCAAAGGATGTAGGGATAAAAGCTGTTCAAGAAGTAATGGGGGCCAGATCTTATTATAAAGCTGATGAAGCGTGGGTTGTTTCCAATAGCTATTTTACAAAAGCAGCAAGAGAACTGGCTTCTAATGGCGATGTTTTGCTCGTGAATCGCGATGAGTTAATTGATTATATCCTTGTTTTAAGTGGGACTAGTCAAAGTCCTGTCATTGCAAAGACTGTTCCATCCGTATCTAGCAATCATGGTTTAACATGCAGTAAGTGTGGCAGCCTAATGGTGTTAAAAAAGGGTAAACGGGGCGAATTTTATGGGTGTAGTGGGTTTCCGAAGTGTAGAAATACAGAGGATTATTTAAAGATTTAATGAGATAGTGACGTGGGGCCGGTTATATTATACTTAACTAATATGATAGATTAGAAGAGAAAAGGTCATGTATTCTTGCACCTCACAGTACAGGAATACATGGCCTGATTAATAGGCTTCACATTTAACTATTTCGGCAAGCACTGAAATAAGAGTCAATTTCTAATTAAGCCAACAAATTTATTTTTCTAAAATCATAGGTGCTCCGTTTCAAGATAAAAGAACACGAACTACAATCATATTTTCCTTTTCATCAGGTCCGTCTTGAGCAAAAGAATGTAAATGATGAGTATGGGTTAGGTATTGATCAAAAATGCTACGATTCCTGACATATTCCTCCTCAACACTAGTAAATTAGTTAATAGGAATACTCTCGTTTGAAGAACCCGCATGGTGTTGGCTATTAGAAAGCTCGAATATTTTAACTATATTTTTAGTGGATTTAACAGTATTTCATCTATCTCCTAAAACCATTTCTATAAACTTGAGATGCGCTTTCGACAGCCATTTGTTTTTATGATGGGAGATTTGTGCATAGAACGTTTGATGTTCAGAGGATGACTCGATCACCTTCATTTTTTCTTCTCGTAATAATGCTTCTACACTTAGATAGGGGAGTAAACTGATTCCTAATCCGCTCATAACACATTGTTTAATGGCTTCCATACTCGTAAACTCCAAATGGTTATAAGTGCTTATCCCATTTCTAATTAAATAGGTTTCAAAAAATTGCCTTAAGGCGCATTTTTTAGGACTAAAGATAATACATTCTCCATTTGCTTCTTCAATCGTTTTGAAAGTGTGGTTTTTTTCCCCGATAAAGACTAATGGTTCCTCTGACCAGACCTCTGTTATTAAATACGGATCATGTACCTTTGGTTCTAGTGTAATCGCAATATCGATCTCCCCCGTATGAAGTCTCTCTCTCAGTGGAAGACAATCGTCATTAATGAGCGAAAAAGTAACATCCGGATAGATCTTTCTATACTTGGATATCACTGAACCAAGTTTGTATACGGTTATTGATTCTGCTGCACCAATCCGGATTTCACCCTTCATCGTCAGGGTGTCGGACGAAATGTGTTGGATTTTCGAGTACACCGCTAGCAGTTCTATTACATATTGATAGAGCTCCTGACCGGCCATCGTTAATTGAATTTGCTTTCCCAAACGATCAAATAAGGGAAGGCCAATTTGTTCTTCGAGCTGCTGAATATGAGAAGTGATGGAAGCTTGTGAATACTGAAGGGTTTGAGCAGCCTTTGTAAAGCTATTTAAGTCGGCGACGGTTTTAAACGTTTGCAATTGGCGGATTTCCAAATTGTATCCCTCCATTCTTTCAGGTTGTCATCAGAATTTCTAAACATTATATTCAGTTATTTCAATTTTATTAATGGATAATTATAACATATAATCTTTATAAAGGAGCTGAAGCGAATGAAAAAACTATGTTTACTATTACCGAATGGATTTGAAGCAGTGGAAGCCAGTGTGTTTACAGATATGTTGGGGTGGAGCAGAGATGAAGCCGACGGATCAATTGAACTCGTTACGGTCGGAACACGAGAGGAACTGACATGCACCTGGAATTTAACGGTTAAACCTGAAAAGGTACTTTCAGAAGTACCGTTGAGGAATTTGACGCATTAGCCTAATGGGGTTTCATGAATAATTTTAGATGACCGTCAAAATAGCCTTTCAAATGAACTTAGGAGGATTTTACATGAAAATTTCAGATCATACAGCATTACTTTTAATAGATGTTCAGAAATATTTTGATGACCCTGGCCATGGAAGAAGAAATAATCCTGACGCAGAAGAGAATATGGCCCTTTTGTTAAAAAGGTGGAGAATGCTGAATCGCCCGGTGATCCATATTATGCACATAAGTAATCCTTCCTTACCCCATCATCCTGGCCGGGATATTAAAGAGATTGTTGCACCACTTTCAGATGAAAAGGTAATCACAAAAAATGTAAACAGTGCCTTTATCGGGACGAATCTTGAACAATATTTAAGAGAATCTGAGATTGATACACTTGTCATTGTCGGTCTAACAACGGACCATTGTGTTTCCACCACCACAAGAATGGCCAAGAATCTAGGGTTCATACCGTTCATTGTTTCAGATGCAACAGCGACCTTTGATCGAATTAGTTTTGATGGAAATTTGTACAAAGCGGAGGAAATACATCAATCGGCTTTGGTTAGTCTAAGTGATGAATTTGCAACAGTTATCGATACGAAGAGTGTTTTAGAATGGTGAACCTTGAATAACCTAAATAAAAATCTAGTGATCCTGCTGCCATCATTGGATGAAGAGATTAGTTCGTTTCTTTGTAAGGGCATCAATCTAGGGGTAGGCACAGGGACGGTTCTACTGCAGTTAACCATATGGTAGATAAGACGAGAAAAGGTCATGTATTCCTGCACCTCACGGTGTAAGAATACATGATCTAATTTATTCTCCAAAACCAACATTCACAAAAGTATCCGGTAATTGAACAAGACTATTACAAGTGTTAATGCCTAGCATTTCCTTTGTTTAAAAATATTTTGATGATTTTATCTAATATCATACCTATTAGAAACCAAAATAATATTGCCAATACATAGATGATACCCAAGGGAATTTCTGAAGGATGCATAAAGTTCACGACGAACCAATGTGTTTCAGTTAACCAAAACGGTGGACTCGTAATGAATAACAGTAAGTTTTTATCATCAAAGCCTAATAGGTTAAAAAAGCATATGAAAATAGACAAAATGGGAAGCCAAAAACTAAACCTTCTATATAATTTCATCATTTTCTCTACCTCGACTCAATTAGTGTAATTTTACACTAATTATAACATAATGGAATAGTAAGGGAGTAAGAGTTTTTTTATAATAATCCATTTTTTTTTAGTTAGTCGTTAGTGATAGGGGTGACGCGGGGACGGTTCTACTGCGTTTTAACCAAATAAGGGTGAAACGGGAAAATGGCAATAAAAAATAGAGCATACGGGTTATGCTCTTTTATCTTCTAAAGATTTAGTTCATCAATTGTCTTGAAGATTCTTGAATACACCTCTTCTATATGCTCATCTGTCTTTTTATCGTTATATAAACCATATCCCCAACTTTTTAATGCGTCATCCTATTTTTTAATGTTATGAATATAAACTATTTTCAGAATTATCTAGCCGCATCTCTGGTGGGCGTTTTTTGAACATTTTGGTTAGAAATAATAAATAGATAAACCCACATACGGCCCACAGACCCCCAAACATTAGTGCATTTTTATCTAAATTCGTCCAGAGCCAAACATTAACCCCAGCCCCGATAAGAGGCATAACCAAGTATAAAAATGTGCCTTTAGGAGATCGTTTATTGCCTTTTATAAAGTAATAACTAATTACAGAAAGATTAACAAAAGCAAAAGCAGTAAAGGCCCCGAAATTTATAAAAGAGGTTGAAGTTGCCACGTCAAGTCCAAGAGCGAGAAGTGAAATAACCCCTACGATCAATATGTTAAATAAAGGTGTTTTATATTTAGGATGAACATAACCGAAAATCTTCTTAGGGAGAACGGAATCACGACCCATTACATATAAAATTCGGCCAGCACTTGCTTGAGCAGAAAGTGCTGAGGCAAATGAACTGACAATAAGACCTGCAATAAAGATTGACTCAAATAAACTCCCACCAACCATACGTATAACTTCATAACCACCCGAATTAACATCATTAAATTGGTAACTTGGATGGATTAATTGAGCGAGGTAGGAAACTACTATAAAAATACCACCACAGACTAGGACTGAAAGCATAGTCGCCCTTGGAATGGTTTTCTGGGGTTCGATTGTTTCTTCTGCTAGGGTGGAAATAGCATCAAAACCTAAGAAAGAGTAAACCGCTATGGCAGCCCCAGCAAGGATGATAGGCGTTGATATTTCAGGAGTAAATAACGGATTCAGTGAAAATGATGGACCGTCCCCACCAAGCAATGCATTGATACTTAACCCAATAAATAAGACAATTACTAGGAATTGGAACATCATTAACCAAAAGTTCAATCTCGTAGCAACTTTAATACCTAAAATATTGATTAGGGTTGGTGGTACGATGAATAGTAATACCGCTGCCCAAAAAGGCAAGGCAGGGATAGCAGCAGATAATGTATAGGCGGTTAGTACACAGATGGCCATCGGTAAAAACATATAGTCTAATAACAGTGCCCAGCCGACCATGAATCCTAGATGTGATCCAATGGCTTTTCGCGTATAGGTATAGGCTGATCCGGCAACGGGAAAGGCTTTAATCATTTGACAATAGCTATAGGCAGTAAATAACATGGCAATGATGGTAATTAGATATGCAGTTACAATTAAGCCTTTCGTCACCTCAGACAAAACTCCAAAAGTCGTAAAAACAACTACAGGTGTCATGTAGGCGATCCCAAATAAGGTTACTGGAATTAAAGTAAGTGTTCGATTCAACGATCCACTAGTGTTGTTCATATAAAATCCTCCCCTAATATTATTAAAATAAGCGTTTTATCATTGTTCATTTTCCCTTCAAATGATATTAATAAAAGACTCATAGGCATAGGTTTCTTTCAAACTTTTAACTATTAATTTTCATTTCTACGATTCCATTAGAAGTTTCCTTTATTTTTTGACTCATGTGGTCCAATCTTCGCTCATTGAGATAGTGATAGAGCTGTCTACTTTTTTGAACCATTGCTAAATCAATGGTAGCAGAAAGAACTTCCTCTTTATCAGTACTTGCCTCTAGAACAATTTGTCCATAAGGGTCAGCAATCATACTGCCGCCAACATAGTGATTTGAATAATCATCTTCGCCAACTCGGTTGGCCATCGCTACAAATATTTGATTTTCTTGGGCGCGTGCTTGAACCGCAATCCGATGGACAGGTCCATACGGGTGCATATTCCCATCTGTTACGAGCAATAATTCAGCCCCTAAACTTGCCACGCTTCGTGCTGTTTCTGGAAATTCAATGTCATAACAAATGAGTAACCCCAATTTAGTATCCCGCCAAGAGCAACTACGAAACATGTTGCCGGCTTCAACTCTTGCAGATTCACCTACCCAAAGATGTGTTTTCCGATACGAAAGCATTAAACCACTCGGTCCTACTAAAACGGTTGTATTGTATACATGTTCACCGTCCCTTTCATATAAACCGGTTACAAATGTTGTATTTACTTCTCTTGCTTTTTGTTCTAAATGCTTTACAACTGGTCCATCCAAGCTTTGAGCTAATGAGCGGCAAACTTCTCTAGCTGGGAATCCCATTGTATAGGTCTCAGGAAACAAGATTAGGTCATGTGAGCTTCCAAACTCGTCAATCACCTGATCCATGCGCCTGAGGTTTCCTTCAAGTTGCCCATCTTCACAAACCAATTGGGCTAAAGCCACTTTTAACTTTCCCATCAAATCTCCCCTTTAATAGGTTTACTGGCTCATATAACATTCTTTATTAGCTTATAACCCGCCAATTGACAGATACTTCGTTTCTAAATAAGGTTCCATTCCTTCAATGCCACCTTCGCGTCCTATTCCACTTTCTTTCATTCCGCCAAATGGCGCATGAGCTGCTGAAGGCGCTCCATCATTCCATCCAATAATTCCGAAGTCTAAGTGTTCGTGTAAATAGTTTCCGGTACGATAATCATTGGTGAAAAAGTAAGCGGCCAAACCATATGGTGTACCATTTGCGATTGCCACTGCTTCTTCAAGATTCTTAAAAGAGGTAATCGGCACCACTGGACCAAAGGTTTCCTCCTGCATAATCATCATATCTTCCTTTACATTTTTAAGAACCGTTGGATGGACAAAGAAATATCCCTTTTCTTTATTGGCATCAAACTGATTCCCATAAAGTAGTTCTGCCCCCTTGTCGATGGCGTCATTTATTTGAGTCACAATTTTATCGAAGCCTTTGCTATTAATGACAGGACCTACTTGTGTGTCCTTTTCAAGACCATTGCCAACTTTCAATTTGGCTACTGCCGCTGCAAGCTTGGCAGAAAACTCATCGACGATGTTTTCATGGACGAGTACCCGGTTTACACAAATACAGGTTTGCCCAGCATTTCGGAATTTTGAAGCAACGGTTTGGGCGACCGCTACATCAAGATTGGCATCCTCCGCAATAATTAAGGGAGCATGACCCCCTAATTCCATTGACAGATGCTTCACGCTATCCGCGCTATTTTTTATCAGAAGTTTCCCTACAGGGGTCGACCCTGTGAAGGTGATTTTTCTGACATCCTTACTATCGGTAAAAATTTTCCCCACTTCACAGCCATAGCCATTTACACATTGGACGACTGCTTCTGGAATTCCCGCCTCGTGCGCAAGTTGAATCAACTTAATCGTTGTTAATGGAGTATCCTCTGCTGGCTTTACGATAAACGTACATCCAGCAGCCAATGCTGGCGCTGCCTTTCTTGTCATCATTGCAGCCGGGAAGTTCCAAGGAGTGATTGCAGCTACCAATCCGACTGGCTGGCGAGTTACCATTAAGCGTTTGGACTCGTTGTTTGAAGGTATGGTTCGTCCATAGATGCGCTTAGCTTCCTCTGCATACCAATCAATATAACTGGTTGCATAATCGACTTCTCCAAGGGATTCCTGAATGGGTTTCCCACTTTCTAATGTCATTACTTTTGCAATCTCTTCCTTTTCTTCTTGAATCAATTGCGACCAACGTTTTAATAATCGCGAACGTTCGTGGGCATTTACTTTCGACCATGTTTTAAACGCTTCATGGCCATCTTTTAACGCTTGTTGTATCTGCTCTTCCGTGTCTATATTTACTTCCTTAATGAGTTCCCCGGTAGCCGGATTTGTGACCTTTAATGTATTTGGCATGATCTTTAACACCTCTCTTATTGCTCAATTTTCGCATAACTTTGTTGAAGGGCGTCATCCAAAATCGCTAACCCTCTGTCAAGCTCTTGATCTGTAATGACTAACGGGGTTAAGAAGCGGATAACATTACTATTTAGACCGGCGGAAAGAAGTAACAATCCATTTTCATTGGCGTATTTCGTAATCTCACTTGTTTTCTGTTTATTTGGGGCTTTATTCAACGGATTGTCGACGATTTCCATCGCTACCATTGAGCCAAGACGACGAATCTCCCCGATAAATTCATGTTGCTCTTGTAAATCCATCAGTTTGTTCTCGATTTTTTGACCAATTGCTTCTGATCTTGCTAGCAGGTTTTCCTCGTTAATCACATCGATAACTGCTAACGCCGCGGCACATGCCACTGGGCTACCGGCATAGGTTCCACCCAGCTCGCCTGGGCTTGCTGCATTTAAAATTTCCTTTTTACCTACAACGCCACTTAATGGGAGCCCTGCTGCTAGCGATTTCGAAACCGTTGTTAAATCAGCTGCTACATCGAAATGTTCCATGGCAAACATCTTGCCGGTCCGGCCGAATCCAGTTTGAATTTCATCGGCAACAAACACAATCCCATGTTCAGTACAGAAGTCTCGAACAAAGCTCACGAACTTCTTCGGAGGAATGACAAAGCCGCCCTCTCCTTGAACAGGTTCCATCACTACACAGGCAACTGTCTCAGGAGCAACTGTAGCAACAAAGAATTCTTTAAACCTCTCAATCATCAAATCTGTATATTCTTCATCCGTTAATTGAGCTGGTTTTTGATACAAATAAGGATAAGGTGCTTGATAAATTTCAGGTGCGAAGGGTCCAAAGCCGAACTTATATGGTTTGACCTTGCTTGTCATACCCATTGTTAAGTTAGTTCTCCCATGAAATCCACGGACAAAGGACACAACCGCTTGGCGGCCAGTATATTTTCGTGACACTTTAATCGCATTTTCAACGGCTTCTGCACCAGAATTTAAAAGTAAAGCTTGTTTTTCAAAATCCCCTGGGGTAATCTCACATAACTTTTCTGCAAGGTTAATGTATCCTTCGTACATCATGACATTAAAACCAGGATGTAAGAACTTGTCTACTTGGCTTTTGACGGCTGCGGTAACTGTTGGGTGACTATGCCCGACATTTAACGTTCCAATTGCACCCGCAAAGTCAATCCACTCTCGTTGATCTAAATCAACAATTGTTGCACCTGAAGCTGTATAGGCAATGTTCAAATTACCATTACTAACCCCCTTAGGGATGTACTTTTCTCTTTTCACTTGTAATTCTTTGGTCGACATCATATGTATCCTCTCCTTCAGTATGCTGAATATATAGATTATTATGACAACTTATTGGTATAATGAAAAGAACCAGAAATGAATAAACTTAGGTACCAGATTAGGAGCGATTCAAGTGAATTACTTTCATATTGATAAAAATAAGGGCTCAATTCATATTTATCAACAAATCTATAACAATTTTATAAAACTGATCTTGGATGGGGAATTTTCCACTCATTATAAGTTACCTTCCAAACGGGAATTAGCTGAAGATTTAAACGTGAGCATTAATGCAGTAGCTAACGCCTATGGGCAATTACTTGAAGAAGGATATATCTATACGGTCGAACGAAAGGGATATTTTGTTGAGGATATCACTCAATTTATCAGTCTACAACCCAACAAAAAGCACGGTTTTCCACAGGACCTAAAGGAGCAGCCTGAAACGAAGGATGGATGGATTTCGTTATCCCATATTTCGACCGATAGCACGATGTTTCCATATCATAAGTGGGTGAAGTGTATTCAGAAATCCATAAAACACCATCAGCAGGATCTTGCTAAAATACCCCATCCCCAAGGTCCTTACCTCGTAAGAAAAAGTATCGCCATTATGGTTTCTTTATCCAGGGGGGTAATCTGTGAGCCTGAACAAATCGTGATTGGGACGGGAACACAACCTCTTATCCAACAACTGGTGGCCACCCAACCCGAAAACATAAAGGCGGCGGTTGAGAATCCTGGTTATGCGCGGATTTATAAATTATTAAAGGGGATTAATATTGACACTTTCACCGTTAACCTAGATGAACAGGGAATAGATGTAAAAGAGGTTCAAAAACTGAACCCGAACTTTTTATTCATCACGCCGTCCCACCAATTTCCAAATGGGACCATCATGCCGATTTCACGGAGAATTGAACTGCTTAATTGGGCTTCGATGTCTAAGGACCGCTATATTGTGGAGGATGATTATGATAGTGAGTTTAAATATGGAACAGACAATATCCCGTCTTTACATAGTTTAGACCGGAATCAAAGTGTCATCTATGTAGGAACATTCTCAAAAACTCTTCTTCCTAGTTTTCGAATGAGTTATATGGTTCTTCCTCCTGAGATGTTAAGGGGCTATCGCCAAAAATACTCAAATTGGATCCACGGGAGCAATACGCTTGATCTATTGGCTTTAAGTTATTTTATCGACAGTGGTGAATATGCCAAGCATATAAAAAAGATGAGCAATCATTATAATATGAAACGGAAAGAGCTTATTAAAGAGCTTGAGAGCCGATTCGGTGATAACATTAAAATAACAAATGTACCCGCCGGCCTGCATTTTTTGGCGGAATTCAAGACAGATAAGGGATATCAAGAAATTGAAGAGAGAGCAAAGAAAGAGCGAATAGAGATTTATACGATTAGAAGATTTATATTAGAAGGAGAGAATGAAACAAAAGGGAGAATTCAGCTAGTCCTAGGATTCGCTAGTATTAAAAGCGAACAAATTAAGGAAGCAGTGAATCGGTTGAAGCGGGTCATATAAAAATGGGGGCGGATCACTTAGTGGGTGGTCACAGTCACGCCCCGGGTTTTGTCGAAGATTGCTAGGGTAGGCACAGGGACGGTTCTACTGCGTTTTAACCAAATAAGGGTGAAACGGGAAAATGGCAATAAAAAATAGAGCATACGGGTTATGCTCTTTTATCTTCTAAAGATTTAGTTCATCAATTGTCTTGAAAATTCTTGAATACACCTCTTCTATATGCTCATCTGTCTTTTTATCGTTATATAAACCATATCCCCAACTTTTTAATGCGTCATCTTCTTGTGAAGTAAGAACACCAACGGCATAATAATCACCAGCAGTCCAATTCCAAGTATTATCGTAAACTGTATCCTTTAAAGTAAAAGGAATATGACTTTTAGTTGAAATAAAAAAGAAGGGAATGGTTGAATTTAAGTATACTTCTGCATACTGGCTTTCAGCAGCTTTATTAAGGTTTTCTTCTGTAATAAGTACTGCATCATAAGAACCTATTCCTTCACTTGTTATTTCATCGAAGGAAACTGCATCGAACCTTACTTGTTCTTCTTTCACTTCCGGCGGTTCTCCAATTACTGCTATTCTTAAAGATTTCCCTTCATACAATTCAAAATTAGTATTTGGACTACAAGCTGATAGTCCTAATACTAGAATTAACAATGTAAAATAATAATATTTCATTCTTTTTGTTCAACCCCCCTTATCATATTTAAAATCAAAAGCAAAACAGCCATCAGCGCTACTTTTTGAAACAATGAACCCGAGCGGTTGGAATTTATATGGCTCTTTTGTATCGGTGATGATAGTCCTGGATTAATCTTTGTAATTCAGGAAGCTTCATCTTTACGCTGGTTGAAGAAAATAGAATGGGATAATTGTCTCCCGTTAATTTATTTAGCCAGAGGAAGAAACGGACTCTAAGACTTTGACGCCTAATAAAAGAGTCCGGATCCAATAAAATAAGCGCAAGATTCTTCTGTCTACCAGACTGAATCATTTCAATATCTTTTATATCTCTCCAAGGAATGAGACCTGTCTTTGACATAGCGACATTTACAATAATCCCTTGAGGAGAGATAATAACTGCGTCCTTGCCTTCTTTCAATTTCTTAAATAGGTAATACGAAGCAAGCAAAGAAATAACCGCTATACAGAATAAGACGATATTTGCCGGAAGGAAATTTAGAATAATACTAAAGATATTTTTGGTCCCTCCCATGTGTTCACTTGATAAGTCCTCAAAGAGAGAGAAATATAAACCCCATACCCCTAAAGGAAGACATACCACAAGCCCAAGAATAAACAACGACTTTCTCATTGGAACTCTAACGATCCCTTGATTCAAATTATTCACCATCCACGAATTAATATTATGCAACGAGTCTAACCATTTAGTGCTACTTTTGTCCTATCAAATCTACTTTCTAACTATAGCAATAATTGCTAGGTTAATAAATACAAAATAGTAAGTTTTTACCTAAAGATTGAGTGACGCGGGGACGGTTCTACTGCTTCCTTGAGGAAGCGGTAGAACCGTCCCCGTGACAACTTTCTATGATCCTGGCGATTCTAGCTATTTTTGAGAGGAGAAGGTTGTCGAAAGGCGTATAGGGAATATGGAGTGTAAACGGTTGGAGGTCTTGAATCATTGGTTGCTCTTTTTGGCGGAATAGAACATGTTCATAAAGTAATTTGGTAGAAAAAAGAGGAATACCTCCGGATTTTGTAGAAAAACTAGCGATATGCCTATATTTTTATTAAGCTTAATTAGGACGTTTATGTAAATGTAATAGTATTAGAGGAAGGACCTATTTGGAATAGGAGGTAAAGTGAATGTTAGGAGCAATTGAGGCGGGTGGAACAAAGTTTGTTTGTGCGGTTGGGGATGAGTTTGGAAATATTAGTGAAAAGATCTCTATCCCTACTACGGTACCAGAAGAAACGATGGGGAAGGTGATAGAGTTCTTTAAGAAGAATCCTGTGAAAGCAATTGGGATTGGTTCGTTCGGACCAATTGATGTGAATCGGGAGAGCCC
The DNA here is from genome assembly GCF_001940785.1 of Bacillus sp. MRMR6. Classification (GTDB taxonomy): domain Bacteria; phylum Bacillota; class Bacilli; order Bacillales; family Cytobacillaceae; genus Neobacillus. The sequence continues at coordinate 1,786 of NZ_MSLS01000056.1, read as the reverse complement.
TACTTATGGATCGATTACTTCGACACCCAAGACGGCTTGGAAAGACTATCCGATCGTCTATGAAATGAAGGAGGCTTTTTCTGTTCCGATTGGCTTTAATACCGATGTGAATGCGGCAGCCTTAGGCGAAGCTGGCTTTGGTGCGGCGAAAGGACTGGATAGCTGCTTGTACATCACGGTGGGTACAGGAATTGGAGCCGGTGCTGTCGTTCATGGGAAATTGCTTCAAGGGTTGTCTCATCCTGAGATGGGGCATATTTTGGTAAGACGTCACCCGGATGATTTGTTTCAAGGAAAGTGCCCGTATCACAACGATTGCCTAGAAGGCCTGGCTGCCGGTCCGGCAATTGAAGCACGCTGGGGAGCAAAAGGCGACCAGCTTGTTGCTCGCGCGGAAGTGTGGGAGATGGAAGGCTATTATCTGGCACAAGCTCTCATGCAGTATATCTTGATTCTCTCTCCGAAAAAGATCATTCTTGGCGGGGGAGTGATGAACCAAAAACAAGTTTTTTCTCATCTATATAACTATTTAGCGGAGCTTCTAAACGATTATGTTGTTTTACCAGAGCTGTCTGAGTATATTGTTCGGCCTGGTTTAGGAGACAATGCTGGGATTACAGGATCATTAATGCTGGCACAGCTGGCTTATGAAGAGGAAAATCAACGTTAAAATTTAGATGATTCCTGTCGGGTTTGGTGGATTTGAAATAGATGGTTGTTGTGAGATTATTGTTTCACATAATTAATGGAAAGAAAGATGTGAGATCTCGATGATGAAATTAATGAAAATACATCATATTGCCGTTATTTGTTCCGATTATGAACGGTCAAAGGACTTTTATGTGCGGGTATTAGGACTCACTATTGTTCGCGAAGTGTATCGGGAGGAAAGAGATTCTTATAAGCTCGATCTTGAAGTGAATGGAGATTACCAAATTGAGTTGTTTTCATTCCCGAATCCACCCGCACGGCCAAGCTATCCCGAGGCGTCGGGTTTAAGGCATTTGGCGTTTGCCGTAGAGGACATGGATGAGGCGGTTCAGCATTTAATCGATAACGGGGTAGAAGTTGAAACGGTACGAATTGACCCATTTACCGAGAGGAAGTTCACCTTCTTTGCTGATCCTGATGGGCTGCCTATTGAGCTTTATGAAAGTTAGGACGGAGTAGAAATAGAAAAGCGTAAGTGAGGAAGGTGATCTCACTTACGCTTTTTGTGTTGTGATGATTGAAGATAGGGTGACTATGTGAAGAGGAGTTCTACCCAACCGATCTAAGTAATCCATAATCGAACACTAAGAGATGTACCCCAAACGAACGATCCCCATTACAAAATTCCCTTGCTCGTTCATGAATACATTCCCTTTTTAGTAGAACGCAAGATTAATTTATTAAATAAGTATTGAGTTAAAGCATAGAGAAAATAGTTTAAAAGTTAATAATTGATTATGTATGGCATGTCTAAATAAATTTGTGAAGGAAGCACGAGAAGAACGAAATCGCTACGCGATGGCTCTAAAAGAAAATTTAAATGAAGTTTAATTAAATATACTGTATAATAGTTGCGAACACTTGTATAAAAATGTATGAAAAATAGGTATCGGATTGAATCCCCAATACGACGTAAATTGAAAAAATCCTTCAACGAATAAAAATTTATTTTTGGTGGGGTTACCATATTTTAGTTCATTAGCGAGGGCCGCGACTTCATTCTTCTCTGGCAATCAAAAATTTTGCGCTATGATCTTCTGCTTAAAAATCATCAAAGGCACAACTAGCTCATTTT
>NZ_MSLS01000055.1 GCF_001940785.1 Bacillus sp. MRMR6 | reverse complement strand
AAAAAACCGCTATAAAATTGAAGCAAAAAATAGTGAACTCAAGCATGGGCACGGTTTTGAAACAGCCAAATCCTCGGGTTTATTTGGTATGGAAATTCAAGGAGCCACAACCATATTCGCTGTCAATCTCAAACGGATAATAAAACTTCTTAATGAAAAAGAATAGGAAATAGGCAGAGGTATAAGCAACTTTCCTTCGAATTTCGGTAGGAAGTTGCTTTTTTTGTCTTTTTTCATCCATAATGTCTTTTCCTTATTTATAAAATATAAAAAACGGAAGTTCTTCAGTGCCCTCGCTAAAGCGCCTGCGGGGTCTCCCCAGACCCGTAATCCCGCAGGAGTCTCGCAGATTTCGCAAAAATCGTTCAAAATCAACATTCATCTTTAAACACAGCCTTTCTTTTAAGAGCATAAAATATAAGTTTCATATTCTACAGGCGTACAATTAAATAAGAAAGACCGATTACATGGAGGGAGAAAAAGACAGAGAAATAATGTCTTTTCTCCTTTTTTAATCCGAATTTTAGTCCCCTAAGTATTTTCGTACTCCTTTTTAATGTGGAAGGACTAAGTAAACTTTGAGAAGAACGGGATCATGGTTTTCCAATTGACTCAAGGTTTGTGTAATTTCTTAATACTTTGAGCAAACGAAGGAATTGCTCTATTATAGAATCGTGAGCAATAAAAGGGGGACATAAAATGCCGAGTTCAGAAGGACTTACTACAACACAAAAAATGAACAGTCCTGTTGCACCAAAGGCTAAGAAAGGAATTATAAAGAAAATAATGATTTATTTATTGGTTTTAATCGTTGTATTAGGGATTGGCATTTCAATGTTAATAAACTTACATCCGGTTTTTGGCGGTAACCCAAGTAACGAACAAAAAGAGGTATATCGTACGTTTAATAATTATGATAATGGAAAATTTGTCTATCAGGCATCAACAAAGATAAACACGAGTGCAGCTAGGAGCTCCTCTACGTTTAAGGACTCTAATTCAGGTGGTAAAGAGCGAAAGCCTGCAGTTCAACTTCCTGTTTCTGAGATTGATTGGACCAAAATTAATAGTAAAGAAGATAGTCTAACCTGGTTTGGGCATTCTGCTTTTTTACTTAGTATCGATCATAAAAAGATTCTCATTGATCCCATGCTAGGCCCGATCGCTTCACCCGTTTCCTTTGTAGGACCTAAACGCTACAGTGAGGATCTGTTGGATATGATTGAAGAAATGCCTCCTATTGATGCTGTCCTTATTACGCATGACCATTACGATCACTTGGATTATCAATCAATAAAAAGGCTGAAGAGCAAGGTCGGTCATTTCTTCGTTCCTTATGGTGTAAGCAATCATTTGATCGGTTGGGGTGTGGCAAAAGAAAATATTACAGAACTAAATTGGTGGGATGAAACGGATTTCCAAGGCTTAACCGTGGCATTAACGCCATCCAAACATTTCTCTGGAAGAGGGCTTTTTAATCGAAATACCACACTTTGGGGCGGTTGGGTCATTCTTGGAAAACAAACCCGTTTCTATACCAGTGGAGATGGCGGCTATGATGGACATTTTAAGGAAATTGGCGAAAAATATGGACCTTTTGATATCACATTAATAGAAGGCGGCCAATATGATAAACGTTGGGCTTGGGCTCATATGTTTCCGGAAGAATCTGTACAGGCTAATATAGATGTAAAAGGCAAGAATATGATGTTAATGCATTGGGGGGCCTTTACCCTTGCGAATCATGGCTGGACTGAACCGATGGAAAGAGCATTAGAAGCGGCAAATAAAAATAATGTGAACCTCATCGCTCCACAAATCGGTGAAACAGTTCAATTAGATGGAAGGTTGTCCATTCCTGTTTCAACATGGTGGAAGTGACGCAAAAGCGCAGGGACGGTTCTACTGCTTCCATATGGAAGCAGTAGAACCGTCCCTGCGCTTTTTTTGTTTTTATAGAGGCCATTGGAGGCCATTTTAAATTATTCTCACTTACATTACTTGATCTTGGATACGTTTATCAATTACGTCAGGCACTTCTTGAAGTGAATCTACTGTTATAAAAGCACTACTATGCTCAACGTTAACTTCAACCATGTTATATTGCCATTCACTTTCTGCGGGGATATAGATTGCATGGATATCCATTTCCAGTGCTGGGACGATATCCGTTCTTAATGAATTTCCGACCATCCATGTTACTTGAGGGTCAGCCTTAATGGTTTTTAAAATATCAGATAGAGCGGTAGTATCTTTATGTTCCGAAATAAAAATGCGATGTTCAAAAAATGTAGTCAATTCTAACTGAGAAATTTTTCTGCGTTGATTCGCCTCGTCTCCTCCTGTGTGCAAATATAATTCATGTCCTTCTTCTTTTAAACGTTCTAGCGTCTCATTCATGTGCTGAATAGGTTCAACAGGAATCTCGAACACCTTAAAACCCAGCTCTCTTAAATAGTGGATTTCATCGCTATTCTTTTCCCTTCCAGTTATGTCGCAATAGTATTTATAAGTGCCAACAAATGATTCGGGAAACCGATCGGACTTTAGACCGTGCTCACTAATTGCCGCAACATCAAGTTGAAGCTGCTTCTGTTTTATTTCTTCCTCTGGAATCGAGTGAAACCACGCCGTCATTTGGCCAGCGAACTCGTTTATCACTAAGTTAAAATATTTATTACAGTGTGCTAATGTATCGTCAAGGTTAAATAAGATGTTTTGTTTTTTCATTTTGTACCCCCTTTTCAGAATATAAGATAAAAATTTTAAAAATTGACAATTACTTTTTATTGTTTGCCAAATTCTCTCGGTCGACCGCTAATGGTGGTTGTTCTAGCCACCCGTATTTTATTAATAGTTCTGCTCCATCCTCCACATATAAACCTACGTCCGCCATAAATTTAGCGTATTCAATAGTAAGGTCTCTTCTTTGAGAAACGGATAAACCAGCACCATAATATCCAAGCGCGGCTGAAACTAATGTGACAATATGATACAACATTAATTTATCTGAAAAAGGGGAAATGGTGGAATTTGTAACTTCAGAAATCCATAATTTTGGGGAAGACAATTCTCCCTTCGTTAACATATTGCTGAATACACCAAAATGGTTTTTACAGATTTTTTTTCCTCTTTCGAAATACTGTTGAATTTCTTTTGTATGGCATACTTGTCCGAAACCTATTTCTAATACAATCTTCGCTCCGTCTTTTTTCATGTTAAAATGCATACCGCTCATTTCCATAACGTTAAAAGGGCGTTTCTTCCCAAACCACCCTGTTAAATAACGCTGGTGATCAACAAAATTAATTTGAGTCGGTGTATTAATCCTAGATGGCTTACTGTACAGCCCTTTGTTTAGCATTACAGATACGATTCGTCTATGTAATTCCATTGTTTCAATGTTGCATTTGATAAAGTAATCTATTTGGTCTTCTCTACTTGAAGTTGCAACGGCGCCAGCATATCCTGTCAATCCAATTAATGTAAGAACGTGTAGGTAGTCCAACATAAATGCATCCGTAAACAGCGAAGGGGCCTGTAGATTAACATCTTCCTCTACTGAGAATCCCTTTGGAATAGGAAAGTTAGCTTGATTAAAAAACCCTGTGATTTTTTCGATATGGGATTCTGCCAGACCAAGGGAATATTCAAAAACTTCCATAATATCTTGGTCTTTAGCCTTTTCAATAGTATGGGTAAGAATACAAATGGCTAGAGAATCGTTAATGTATTGAGTCCAAAGATTTGCTATTTCCGCTGATGTCAATTCAATAGTATGATTGGTTTCCTTCATAAGATCCCCTCCAAAAAGCTTTCCATTAGACTAAAATTGTGAACATAGTGGACGGACGTTCCCATGTTACCTTACTGAAATTTTTCTATTGTTTATTATTCTAATCACTGCAATGATCGCTCTGCAAATTAACATTTTTAACATAAGACTTATTAGTGAGTGATACCAACTCCATCCTTTTTTCCATTTGATAAGGTTGGTTTTCTTTGATGCAATTGTCTCTATGATGGTTTGTGTTATTACAAAAGGGAAAAGTTTTAAAAAAATTCCAACGGGTTTGCTATTCAATGTCCACTGATTATAGTAAAGCAGCATTAAAGGGTATTGAATAAAATCAAATGGGAGGTGGATTTTATACTTTGGAAAAAGTTTTTTAGGGTATTTCAAATATCCCTTTGTTACTAAATATCTATCTGAGAAAAAATTACCAATAAAAGTTACAAGGTAGACAATAATCCAATCTTTAAATGATCGTTTTACAATGGCGAATGGTAATAAAACCATCCCAATTACAGTAGTTACCATTAAGAAGTAATACGGAAAATCTTTTCTTCTCAACTTTGACACCTCCTCATATTATAATTTGTTCACCTTAGGTCTGTTTATGTGAAAAATCTTTACCTAACGGAGTCTTATTCGATTTCGGGGGCAGGATTAAAGATGTTAATCGCTGCAGTGTTTTTTTCGCTAAGGGGAAGGTTGGTGGTATCATAATAAAACCTTAAATATCACAAAATATCATAGAGGTGATGTTATGAAGTTAAATATAGTTATTATAATTATTTTATGTCTTATGGTACCTGTAACTGTGCACGCTTCAGATCAACAAATTAGGAATCTCCATAAAGAATTTGATATAGATTTAACGGGGTATACCTATGACTCATTAGCTACTCTTAATCAATTAGGAAATAAAATAACACCATTGATGCAATTGTACTTATGGGTTATTCAATTGGAGCAAGAGTGGGTCGATGAACCTCGTTTATATACCAAAGGAAATAGAGGCTATGTGCACCTCTGGAAAAAGGATGGGACCAATGTTCTTTATCAGGTTCATAAAAGACCGGATGGAATGTGGGAAATTACTGATATTGAAAGAAAGAAAATAGACAGAATACCTGTACCTAAAACACTTTTAAAAGACGTGTTGATTGAGCGGTTAATTGATCCAATTGGTAAAGCGGTAGAAGAGTATTATCAACCAAAGCTTTGGTACAGAGGAGACGAGAAAATTCTTAAAATCAAAAAAGAAGAGTCTGACAATGCTTATTATGTAACCGTTCAAGTCCAAACATTTGTAGGCCCCCATAATCCGCCATATGGGGAAGAAACAATCACCTTCCGAATAAGAGGAAGCGAAATTAACGTTTCCGAGTACAAGCATAGAGACATTCCTGAAGAGGAATGGACTAAGTTAAAATTACGGTAAAGTGTTTTCAAGAGTGACACAGGGACGGTTCTAATAGGGGACAATCGGAGGTTTTGCACGAAAAAAGGCACAACTAGCGGTTTTTCAGCCAGTGGTGCCTTAGTTCTAGATAATGAGCAAGCGCTAATCGCAAAATTATTGATTGCCCGAGAAGAATGAAGTCGCGGTCCTTGGTCCTTGAGTTTTTATTCGTGTCTAAGATGTGACATTTCTTAAACTTTTTTTTAATTACAAGAAGGATTTTTTAGATTTATGTCGTATTATGAAATTTTAATAAAAATCACTTTTTCTTTTATTTAGCCTATGCAATAGCGAAGGAAGCAAGATAACCGTCCCTATGGTTTTTTTAATGTGGTATTTTTTATTTTAATAAATAATTTAGTTACCCAGAATGCAAAGTATGCAACTGCAATATCTATGACAAATATGTGGGTTAATTTCATGCCTTTGTACATTATTAATAGCTCGACTGTTTTTGACCAATAACCAAAGCCATAAGCAAATAATGCCGAAAGGATTATAGTATATAGATAGAAGTTCTTCCCTCTATTTGTGCAGTATTGATACAAGAGCATAAAAAATACAGGTAGGACGACAGCTGTTACCGTTATTCCTATGGGCAAAAAGTGAGTGAACCCATGAGGGTGTATTAAGTAATTATTTGATGACAATATGCTGTCAATATTAGACCAAGTGACATGTACGATGAAACCAAAAAAACATATCTCAAATAACCGTTTTCTATCTATTTTAAAGTAAAGAATCGCTAATGGGATGATAATTGACATGATATTAAACCAGAAATACCAGGTTTCCCAATTTGAGTATTTAAACCAATGCTCAATCCTTAAATCACTAACTTTTTCTTTTAAATCATATATAGTTTGGAGAATTTCTTGTTCACTCAATGAGAAAACATCCTTTTCAGAAAAATATTATGACATAAATTTATCATTCCAAAAGAGGGATTATATTATTACATACTGACCAAACCTTCTTCTACTAACAGGGAGGGGCATAAGTGAAATAAGTTGTATGAAAAGGTGACGCGGGGACGGTTCTACTGCTTCTTAAGGAAGCAGTAGAACCGTCCCCGCGTCACTCTCTCAGCTAAGAAGCAGCGTTTTTTTTATTAGAATACCGGTTTAGTTGAATTACAAAACAAGGTTGGGAACACTAAAATGAGGTGTTGCCAATGAAAAGATTCATCATTTCGATTATAGCGATTCTTTTTGTGATTGCTCCTCATAAAGTAGGAGCAACTATTCCAGGATATACGGTGATAGCAAAATCTGATCAAGATCATATAACGATTTATGCCAAGGAAATGGATGGTTTATATTACGACTTCAAAATTGATTTTAAGGGAAGTGTTTTTTCAAGACCTTATTGGATGAACGCTACTAATCCTACATACGCCCCGCAAATTTATTATGAAGACATCACCGAAGATGAAAAGAAAGAATTAATCATCATCTTAACGAAAGGCTACGGTACTGGTGCTTTAGACCAAGAAGTAAATGTTTTTCATATAGATACTAATCGGTTTGGCGAAGTGCTAGTTGACCATCCAATGAGGATCGTGAATCAAAACATAAAATCAAGACTAAATCCTAGCAAAGCAGAGATCACGATTGGAAAGAAACGCTATGTCATTAATGTAAAGGAATTAAACCTTCTTCCTGGAACACTATTTGATGAAATTAACTTTGGCAGCATTATTAAATATGAAGTAAAAAATAATAAACTATTTGCTATACTGCACCCACAGTTTTCTCCTGGGGCTTTTGTAGGCAGCATTATCATCACTTATGAATATCGTGACAAAATGTATCAAGCAAAATCAATTGAATTTCAACTAGAATGAGTGACTCGGGGACCTAATTTTTTTCAAAGTTGAGAATTAGCTATCTACAGGATTTCTAACGGGAAAGGGTAGAAAAAGAGAAGAATTTGGCTCTTTATGGAATTATATCCCTAAAAGTAGATTCCCAAGTGCTATAATTATTTGAAGGAATATGAGACATTTTTTAGGACTGTTTCTAACGGGTAACAGGTGAGAGAATATATTTAACTGCGAGAGGATGAAAGTAAATGGCAACGGCAAAAGACAAAAATGAGATTTGGGAGTGGATTAAGGTACTCTTTATTGCCATTATTTTAGCCTTTAGTATCCGTACCTTTTTATTTACTCCAATTGTAGTTGAAGGCTATTCCATGGAACCTACTTTGCATGAAGAAGATCGAATGATTGTCACCAAAATAGGTGAACCGAAAAGGTTTGAAATCGTTGTTTTTCACGCACCGGACGGTAAAGATTACATAAAACGTGTGATTGGATTACCTGGAGACCGTATTGAGTATAAAGATGATACATTGTATATAAATGGAACACCTTACGATGAACCATATTTAGACGAATTTAAACAAGAAATGGTGAATGGACTTTTAACGGGTTCGTTTACATTAAGAGAAACTCCTGTGGGTAGTGATGTAGTTCCAGAGGGACATTTGTTCGTTATGGGTGATAATAGGCGAGGTAGTACGGACAGTCGTCATATTGGGGCTATTCCAATGGAAAAGGTAATAGGAACCACAAACATTGTTTATTTTCCTATTAAAGAAATAAAGATAATCCGTAAGTAGAGTTACATGGGGACGGTTCTACTGCTTCCTTAAGGAAGCAGTAGAACCGTCCCGGTGTATTTTCAATAAAAGTTGAGTGATGATTGCCAGTATAGGTAGTTCCAATAGTGGACCTATAACTAATGTTAAGGCGATTAATGGTTGGTCTGGGAATGCGGTCATAGCAATTGCTAGAGCGATTGGTGAATTTCTTGCTAAAGTGGTTAAGCTTAAACTGGTTCTGTCAGAGATTGGGAATTTCATAAACTGTCCAACCCTTTGACCGAAGATGAAATTCACAATAAAAAATAAAAGGATAGGTAATGTTATTTTCCACATTAAATCTAGATTATCAAACAATAATTGCCCTTGCGAAGCAAACATCGAAACAATGGCAAGGCTTAGAAAAATAATGGGTAACACGCTAAGATTGGATATATGGTTGTCTCTTAACTGTTGCTTGTTTTTCAAGAACATTTTTGTTAGAAAAGCTAAAACTAGCGGTATGAATAAAACCATTAAAATACTTTCCATCAAAAAAGACAGCTCGATAACTCCTGTCGTTCCGCCAAAAATAAGAAGATAAAACGGCAGCAAAATGACTTGTAAGATTAAGTTTAGAGGTAAGATAGCCGTTGATAGTGCAACATTTCCTTTCGCAATCCCTGTAAAGACTAAGTACCAATCCGTACATGGGGTGACCATCAACATAATAAATCCAATATACAATGCTGGATTCTCCCCTAAAAATACCATAGCTAGCAGCCATGCTAGGATCGGTGTCCAGACAAAGTTTATCACGACTGAAGTATATGTAAACTTGATGTTTTTAAAAGCGTTCTTTATTTCCTCAATAGGAATTTGTAAGAAAGTAATATATAACATAGCTACTAATAAAGGAATAATAAATCTTTCCGCATTCGCACGTATTAGTTCTACTTGTCCTATACTCATACCTAGTACTACTGCTAAGAAAATAATAAGAGTATATAACTTCTCGATTAAGTTCAATGTGAAACCACCCGTAGAGAACAAATTTTGTACACTTGTTATTTTAACATAAATCGATAGTTAGTTATCCCGTTTCAAGTAACGGGGTGTTCGTGATGTTCATTGTCATTCTGTTAATGAATAGAGTGTTACACGCAAAGTTAGGGGAAGTATGTAAATTTTATATAGGTGAATGAAGCAAGAGAACCGTCCCCATGTAGCTTTCATTTTTTAATAAATAGGGAGTGGAATATGGACTATGGAAAATAACGTTTTTGAACAGATGGCAAAAAGATATGATACAGAAGAAAGAATGGAATTAGCTAGAGTGATCGTGAAGGAAGTAAGAGCAGAATTGCACAATAGTAAATTAAAATCATTAATCGACTATGGAAGTGGTACGGGTCTTGTTAGTTTAGAATTATCTGATCTAGTTGATTCTATTTTGTTGGTAGATTCATCTGAACAAATGTTGGAGGTTGCGAAAGCGAAAATTTCTCATAAAGGAATGACCAACGCAAACGTACTTTATTCCGATTTTACTCAAGAAACTCCTGAACTTAAGGCAGACATCATTTTACTGTCACTCGTCCTTCTTCATATTCAGGATACTAATAAAATTTTACAAGAATTGTTCAATATTTTAACTCACGGCGGCAAGCTAGTTATTATTGATTTTGACAGAAACAATCAAGTCAATCACCCGAAAGTTCATAACGGTTTCTCGCAGGAAGAACTGAAAAAAGTACTATCCGAAGTTGGATTTACCTCCACTGAAATCAAGACATTCTATCACGGAAATCGTATCTTTATGAATCAAGATGCCTCGATGTTTATATCTAGTAGTATAAAGTGAAGGAGACACAGGGACGGTTCTACTGCTTCTTTGGAAGCAGTAGAACCGTCCCTGTGCTTCCTCTTTATGGTAAAATATAGGTGTCAGATGGTGATTTAGGAGGGATATAATGGTTCTCGGTTCATTGCTCTTTTCTATTATTCTTTGGATTATTGGTTTATTTATTCTGTATTTAGTTGTTTCAACGGCAGTTAAGGATGGTATTAACAAATCTCTGGTTGGTCAGTTTATCGAGAAGGAAAATGGGGATAAAAATGATAGAAAGTCATTTTTAGATAGTGATTTTGATAATGAAAAATAGAATTAAGTAAATAAGGAGTGGTTTTTGTTGAGAAATCTATTTTTTCTTTTTATGTTACTTTTATTAACTGCTTGTACTTCTGCGGAAAAAGAAATGGATATTATTCAACAAGTTGAAAGAGACTTGGAGAAAATCGTATCTTCAAGTGAGGTAAGCAAATTGTCTTCAAATCCTAATGATTATATTAAGGGTCACGAAAGTGAGTTTAATAATATTGTTGAACAAAAGAAAATCGCTCTTACCCATTTTTTAAACAAGTTTGCCAAAAGCAATGAAGATGGATTGGAAGAGTACATAATGGCAGCTGCGTGTTCAATAATTTTAGGCAAAAAAGACCCAGTAAATGAATGGTCATCGGGAAAAGAATGGTATGAACAATATATGGCAGCTACTAAATGAGGTGACACGGAGACGATGTGAATTAATGGAATAAAGGATAGAAAAAGTAATAGAAAAAATGAGACGGAGGAACATATGCATTTTTCAGAGGTAAGACATTCATTGCTTTCAAATAAAACAGTTGAGTTTTTCTCGAATTCCTTTGACATTGGAAAAATCATTCGTTGTTCATTTTTAACAAGAGGATTAAATGATACATATTTAGTAGTTACTGAACATAACAACTATATATTTCGTGTATATAGAAAAGGTTGGAGAGAAAAGTCGGACATTCTATTTGAACTGGATGCCATAAAATATGCTTCAGAACATGGTGTCGCTGTATCAAAACCTTTGATCAGAAAAGATGGGCAATGGTTATCTGAAATTCCTGCACCGGAAGGTACCAGGTACGGAGTTTTGTTTGATTATAGTAAAGGAGATAGGCCTGAAATTAATGAGCAAAACTGTGATCTGATCGGAAAAGCATTAGGTAGCCTTCATAAAGCAACAGATTCCTTCACGTCAAACCATCAAAGAAATGTTGAATTGAACCTCACCCACTTGTTAGATGAGCCAGCAGCTTTCATAATACCTTTTTTGCGAGATCATTGTAGTGATAAAGTTGCTGTTTTCAGAACGATCGTAGCAAATTTAAAGACCGATTTACGAGCAAATATCCATCTTGATTATGGTTTTTGTCACGGCGATTTTCATAATTTTAATATGCATGTTTCCGGCCAAAATCTAGAGGTTTTTGACTTCGATTGTTGTGGTTTTGGTTATCGTCTTTATGATGTCTCGGTATTTTTGTGGAATTTAAAGCAGAACTATTCTCATTTAGAGAATCCATGCTGGGACGCATTCCTGAATGGTTATTTGAGTCAAAAAACCATAAGTGACAAAGACCTTAAAGAGGTAAGTAAGTTTGTCACCCTGAGAAGAATATGGTTTATGGGAATATTAGTAAAAAATGATGATGTTTGGGGAACACTTTGGCAAAACGAAAGCAACTTTGAAAAATTCATTTCACAATTAGAGTTGTGACAAAGGGACGGTTCTACTGCTTAGACATATATATATGGGAGGGAGTTCATATGAAGTTTGTGCTCAATTTGGTTATTTTTTTATCATTTGTAGCAGTATTCCTTACAGGTTGTACGGGCAATGGAGTTAAACTGACAGATGGTGATAAACATGTAACACAAGAGATGGACGAGGTCATCTCGAATTATATCGTTAATAAATACGCTGCTTCCTACTATGATACAGACAAGCAATTTGAGGTTCATAAAGTATATGGTACGAGTAATGTAAATGGCGTGATTAGTGTCTATATGTGGTCTTACTATGGCGGCTTTAATAAGTCCACTGGATTAGAAAACCAATCAGGACACTCTTTACCAGCAGTAATTCGCTTAGAGAAAAAAGTAGATACATATTCTGTTATCGAATACATAGAACCCGAGGATGGAAGTTTGTATCAGTCCTCTCTAAAAAAGATGTTCCCCAAAAAATATGTGAAACTAGCACAACAAGATAGTGGCAATATAAAGGACCTACAAAAAGAGATGGATCAGAAAGTGAAACAATGGTTAGAAGAAGAATAAAAGTATAGACACAGGGACGGTTCTACTGATTCCTTCGTTAAACGAAGGAATCAGTAGAACCGTCCCTGTGTTGCAAATGCAATAAATTTAGGGTAAGATTTATATATACTGTATTGTTGCATTTGCAACAAAAAGGAGTTTGTTATGAAGGATATTCTTCGTGAAATTGGAATGATTGCAAGGGCATTAGATTCTATAAGTAACATCGAATTTAAGGAATATGACCTTACAAAGGGGCAGTATTTGTACCTTGTGCGAATTTGTGAATACCCGGGAATGATTCAAGAAAAGTTAGCTGAGATGATAAAAGTAGATCGAACAACAGCGGCTCGTGCGATAAAAAAACTTGAAATGAATGGCTTTATTGAAAAGAAAGACGATCTGCATAACAAAAAAATAAAAAAGCTTTTTCCAACAGAGAAAGGGAAGAATGTTTATCCTTTTATTAAAAGAGAAAATGAATATTCCAATACCGTTGCATTAGAGGGATTTTCTAAAAGAGAAGTAGAAACTATGGTCAATCTTCTTCAAAGAGTAAGAAAAAATATCGAAAAAGACTGGGAATTTGTAAAAAAGGGAAACAAGAGAATTTATTGAGTTAAAAAGGAGCGATAAATTAAATGGCTATAAAAATAAAAAAGTGTACCGTTGAAGATTTACATAAACTTCAAGAAATAAGTGTTGAAACATTTAATGACACATTTAAGCATCAGAATTCACCCGAAAATATGAAGGCATATATGGAAAAGGCATTTAACTTACCACAATTAGAAAAAGAATTAACCAATAATTCTTCGAAATTCTTTTTTGTTTATTTTAATGATGAAGTCGCTGGCTATCTAAAGGTCAATATCGATGATGCACAGTCTGAAGAAATGGGCGACGAATCACTTGAAATCGAGAGGATTTATATAAGGACCCAATTTCAAAAACATGGGCTTGGTAAATATCTGTTTAATAAAGCGATGGAAATGGCGACAGAACATAACAAAAAGAAAATCTGGCTAGGCGTATGGGAAAAAAATGAAAATGCACTGGCTTTCTACCGGAAAATGGGATTTGTTCAAACGGGAGCCCACGCTTTTTATATGGGAGATGAAGAACAAACTGATTTTATCATGGAAAAGATGATTCAATAGAAAAGTTAACAAAAATGAGTTAATAACATGGTTTTGACCATGTTGCGTCAACGACAAATTTCTACCTTCTTTTGAGCCAGATCTCTTTATTCACCTTCATTTTTACCGATTTACACAAACGTTTGATTAGTATCAAAACGTGTCCATTTATATAGAATACTAGTTTTTATATATGTATTTTGGAGAAATAGCTCAAAGGCTGTAACCGTTCCTCGACAAATATTGCTCCAGAAAACTAGCATGAATTCGTTCAACAAAAGGGTTTGGCCTGCATTTATTCAAACGATTGATTAGTCTTCTTGCTGCTAATCAAACGTTTGATTAAAATTCGCGTTTTCCCTTAAATATAGGCTTTTGTTTAATAAAAAAGAAGCGAAAATTGTCGAAAGCGGTGTTGGTAATAAATAAGGTGACACGGGGACGGTTCTACTGCGTTTTACTAATAGGGTGGCTAGCTGAGAAGAGGCCATAACCAAATTTATGCCATATGCTAAAGTAAAAAAACAAACAAGTTAACTAGTGGGTTGATCTAATGAGGATCAATGCACTTTTTGTTATTAGTATTAACTTGTTAGATTTCATGATGTGGTTCCTTTATACGCAACCATACAGTTGCGTATGCTTGACAAGCAACCGTAGAGTTGCATATACTCGATATATGAATTGGGACAAAGACGCTATATTCAAAGCACTTGGCGACTCGACTCGGAGGCTTATATTAGACGAACTATCCGAACGCAACGAGCTGACGTTGTATGAACTTACGGTGCGTCTCATTATGAAGTACAATCTTTCCATTTCGAGACAAGCGATCGCGAAGCATCTTTCTGTTTTGGAAGGTGCAGGACTCGTGCTATCAAAACGGAAGGGAAAATATCGAGTCATTAAATTCAACAACGAACCACTTAAAAATTTGCTGAAAGGATGGATCGAGTAGTTTTTTTATAAAACTTCTGACGACTATAGGGGGCTTGCTGCTTAGAGTCAGATTTTTAGCAAGCACCAATGTGATCAATATTAAAGGAGGAAAAACATGATGAATATCATTGTTACCAGTCTATTCGTACAAGATCAAGACAAGGCACTGGAGTTTTATTCAGAAAAGCTGGGATTTGTAAAAAAGCATGATGTTCCCATGGGGAAATTCAGGTGGATAACGCTTGTCTCTCCCGATGCCCAGGACGGTACTGAACTGTTACTTGAACCAAATGAGCATCCTGCCGCAAAGGAATATCAAAAGAAGATTTCTGCAGAAGGTATTCCAGCAACCATGTTTGGCGTTTCAGATATTCATAAAGAGTACAAACGATTAGTGGAACTTGGTGTGAAGTTTACGATGGAGCCGACAAAGATGGGCGAAGTCACCATAGCCGTTTTCGACGATACATGCGGCAACCTAATTCAGATTGTGCAGCATGACGAAGGATCCTAGTTTTTAGGAATTTACTGGTAGGTTTTTAGTTCGATAAGTGTTACCTGATTGAAAAATGATAGAGGAGTGCTCCTTGATGACAACTCTTAACCTGAATTCTAAGGTGGATGAATTTATAAATAAAGAAGAAAAGTGGAAAGAAGAATTTGTGCAGTTGAGAGAGATCCTTCTTGACTGTAAGCTTACAGAAGAATTGAAGTGGCGTACCCCTTGCTACACTTTTGAGAACCGTAATATAGCGATCATGCAGGGATTTAAAGAATATTGTGCTCTTATGTTTTTTAAAGGTGCCTTATTAAATGACCCGAATGGTGTTCTAATCAAACCAGGGGAGAATTCCCAGGCACAGCGCCAGATTCGGTTCACCACAATTCAAGAAATAACAGAAAAGGAAACCATCTTGAAAGCCTATATAAGTGAAGCCATTGAAGTTGAAAAAGCCGGTTTGGAAGTTAAATTTAAAGAGACTACAGAATACATCATTCCAGAAGAACTTCAGAATAAATTCGATGAAGTTCCTGCCTTGAAAACTGCTTTTGAAGTATTGACGCCAGGGCGGCAAAGAGCATACCTTCTCCATTTTTCACAACCTAAACAATCTAAAACACGAGAGTCAAGAGTTGCAAAATATATGCAACAAATTCTTAACGGTAAGGGATTAAATGATTGATTGAGGGTGACACGGGGACGGTTTTCCTGCTTTTTTGGAAGCAGGAGAAGAACGAAATCGCTACGCGATGGCTCTAAAAGAAAATTTAAATGAAGTTTAATTAAATATACTGTATAATAGTTGCGAACACTTGTATAAAAATGTATGAAAAATAGGTATCGGATTGAATCCCCAATACGACGTAAATTGAAAAAATCCTTCAACGAATAAAAATTTATTTTTGGTGGGGTTACCATATTTTAGTTCATTAGCGAGGGCCGCGACTTCATTCTTCTCTGGCAATCAAAAATTTTGCGCTATGATCTTCTGCTTAAAAATCATCAAAGGCACAACTAG
>NZ_MSLS01000054.1 GCF_001940785.1 Bacillus sp. MRMR6 | reverse complement strand
AACATTCGAATTGGTGGCACGGCATTGCGACCGTTATCCAGACAATATTTATCTTTTAATTCTTCAATTATGAATGAAAAGTCGACTAGTTTTTTAATTTGGCGAAGCATATTATCTTTTGGAACAATGAGATCATAAATTCCTATATATGGGCTAAGATTAAATGAATCTTGAAAGGAAATCATTTCGGTACCACCTTTAAAGTCTTGTTACCTTAATTATAAAATAAAAAGCAGTTGAAGGGTTGATAAAATCAACCTTCAACTGCCTCAAAACAAAGGACTTTTTCAGTGCCCTCTCGAAACGACCGAGGAGGCTCACGGGCGAGCCCGCGGAAAGCATAGCGCCTGGAGTGCAAATCAACAGCCTAGTTTAACACAGCCAAACTTAAGGCTGTGTCAAAGGATACTGTTGGTTTAAGAACCTGTTGATTGGAGTGGAAGGCGCTTGACTCCAGCGGGATGTACGAGCTGAGTGAGACCCCGCAGGTCGGAACGACCGAGGAGGCTCACGGGCGAGCCCGCGGAAAGCATAGCGCCTGGAGTGCAAATCAACAGCCTAGTTTAACACAGCCAAACTAAAAAGGATGGGCAATTTACATTGCTCCATCCTTTTCTTTATTCCAGATCACTGTTTTGAAACATCTAGTAGGGATTTAACTTTTTTTGTACAGCTGTCCATTGCGGATAGGATAGCGCCGCGAAATCGTTTTTCCTCCAGTACCGATACCGCTTCAATCGTCGCTCCTCCAGGTGTACAAACATGATCCTTCAATTCTCCTGGATGTTTTTCTGTTTCTAAGACCATCCTAGCTGCTCCTAAAACCGCTTGTGCTCCCAATCGGTAGGCTTGGTCTCTTGGAATCCCCTGGCGGACTCCTCCATCTGCCAGAGCTTCAATCAACATATAAACATATGCAGGCGAAGACCCGCTTATAGCAGGAACTGCATCCATTAATTCCTCTGGCAGGCGTTCTGATTTGCCAAAGGTATTAAGAAGCTGTTCAACATTTTCAACTTCTGTTTCGGAAATATAATGATTCGGGCACAAGACCGTCATTCCTTCCCCAACTAATGCAGGGGTATTCGGCATCGTTCGAACAACCTTTACCGGGTAACCAAATAATTTTTCCACGTCTGCTAATGTAATACCAGCCGCAATGGTTACAACGATACTGTTTGCATTCATATCATTTCTAATCTCTGCAATAATCTCTTTATGAATAGAGGGCTTCACAGCAATTATGAGAATATCAGCAAATTTTGCAACCTCCTTGTTAAAAGGAGTGACATGAAGGTTATACTTTTGATTAATGCTGTTCCTTGTTTTCTCTGTTGCCGCACTTGCCAGGATATTCTCAGGTCCGATTAGATTGGAATTTAATATTCCTTCGATCATAGCTTGAGCCATTTTTCCGGCACCGATAAACCCGATAGTCTTTTCCATTTTCATCACCTCTGTAGTTTTGAAACAAAAAAAGAGATGGGACTTTTCATCCCACCTCAGCTTATTTTAAATCATTAGGAGAAAACGCACCAGGAAGAAGATCCCTAACCTTCATTCTTTGAACATCGCCCTTTAAGTTCGTAAGCACTACTTCCATATCTGGATCACAAAGCTCCGAAATGACTTGACGGCAAGCACCACATGGTGAGATTGGCTTTTCCGTATCACCAACCACTGTCAGAGAAGTAAATTTAGTTACACCTTCTGAGTATGCTTTAAACAAAGCCGTACGTTCCGCACAATTTGTCATTCCATATGATGCATTTTCAATATTACAACCATGAAATACCTGACCATCAACTGATAAAAGGGCAGCACCTACTTGAAAATTAGAATAAGGAACGTATGCAAGCTCTCTTGCTTTAATTGCTTCTTTAATTAGCACTTTCTCTTCCATTATTATTCACTCTCCCAGAATGTTTAATGCTGAATGATTTTAGAGATCCACTCAGCGACTAAACCTCCAAAATAAACACCGAAAACACCGACAACTGCTGAAAAAACGGGTGGTGCAGGTAAAGGGAGCTTCATAAATTTAAAAAGAATCCCAACAATTAGTCCTGCCAATAATGCTAATACTATTTCTTTCATATCTTTTCCCTCATATCTTATTATAATGATTAATAATTACTAGTAGATAGTTCACCTTTACTGATTGAAACCCCAGAGCTAGCACCAATTCTAGAAGCCCCAGCCTCCACCATTGCTACTGCATCCTCACGGCTTCGAACACCGCCAGAAGCTTTTACACCTATCTCAGGTCCAACAGTCAAACGCATTAAGCGAATATCTTCAACAGTTGCTCCACCGCTCGAGAATCCTGTTGAAGTTTTTACAAAATCTGCCCCAGCTTTTACGGAAAGTTCACATGCTCTAACTTTCTCTTCTCTTGTTAGAAGGCAGGTTTCGATGATCACCTTTACTAAAGCTTTACCTTTTGCTGCCTCTACAACCGCACGAATATCCTGCTCAACTAGAACATTCTGTTGATCTTTAAGGGCTGCAATATTAATCACCATATCAATTTCAGTTGCACCATTTTCAATAGCATTTTTCGTTTCAAAAGCTTTTGTTTCAGGTGTAGATGCACCTAACGGAAATCCAATTACAGTACATACCTTAACTTCTGGAGTATCTGCAAGCATATCCGCCGCTGTTTTTACCCATGTTGGGTTTACACATACAGATGCAAACTTATATTCCTTTGCTTCTTCTACTAACTTAACAATCTCTTCTTTTCTTGCATCTGCTTTCAATAATGTATGATCAATCATGTTCACGATATTTTGTGTCATTACGAGGTCCTCCCTGTTTTTGAATAATTATTATCTATTTGTTTAATCCATTTATCTATCACAATGTAACTATACAAAAACTACGAACATTTGTAAATAGTCATTTGAACAAATGTAAAATATTTTTATTGTTTTTCACACGAAGGACAAAAAAACAGCAAATAGCTGCTGTTTTTTCACTCTTGTTTATCTAGTAAAAATTGTGCTGTAAATTGATCTGTAATTAAGACATTCGCATACTGACCTTTTAGTGCACCATAAATACCTTCAATTTTATTTGGGCCGCCTGCAACAAGAACTGAATATTCTTTTTGGCGTAAGTCATTGAGATTAACTCCCAACGTTCTTTCATTCAAACTTTCATTGCAGATATCACCATTTTTATCAAAGAAACGTGAACAGATATCACCAACGGCTTTTTCATATAAGGATTCTTGGTCGCTTTCCGTAAAATAGCCCATTTGGAAAAGTAGAGAATCCGTTTTAACCGTCCCAATTGTAAACAAAGCAATATTCGCTTGTTTCCCTAATTCTAGTATCCTTTTTATGTGTCGGTCTGCCTCCATAGCTTGTTTGACGACAACATGGTCAACAATGGCTGGGAGAGGGAGGTGATGGGGTGTTGTATTATATGCTTTCCCAAATAAATATAAAATTTCAGATGCATACGTGTTTGTTTCTGAATGGCTGACCCCGCCTTTTAATTGAACAACCTTAACATCCTTCACGAATTTCTGCTTTAATTCAATTGCTATATGATATAATGTCGTCCCCCACGTTACACCAATAACATCCTGTTCCTTCACAATTTCATGAAGATAGTTAGCCGCTTTTTCTCCTAGGTAATTCTTGATTATATGGTTTTCAAATTGTGGAATAGAGGCAACAATTGCTTTCTTTAGATTGAACTTCTTCTCTAACTGACTTGCAAGCGCTACAACGTTTTCTGTAGGATCCATTATATTAATTTGAACAATGCCATCTGCCTTTGCTTGTTGTAACAGCCGTGAGACTGTAGGACGTGAAACTCCCAAAACCTTAGCAATTTCGTTTTGATTATAATCCAATAAATAATATAGTTTTGCAGCTTCAATTACCTTATATAACTTTTCTTGGTCCACAGTTATCACCCATTGTTATTTTCTTTTTCACTCATAATCTTTTACATTTGTAAAATCACTAATGAACATTTTTTATTATTGTACCTTTAATTCAAGCTTCTTTTCAAGCTAAAGTGACTTAAATAAAAGAACCAGCCTGGTCAGCTGGTCCTTGATAAGATTAAATACTTTTTGCGTATTGCTCGTTTTTCAGTTACCAAGTTAAACTGCTGGTACCTTAACAAGGGAAGCCCCTTTTTTTAAAGCCAGCTTATTAAGCTCAATTAAATGGTGTTTTTCAGGTGCTAGGACTTTCCTTAGTGACTCAATTACCGATTCTACTGATACCACCTTTTTTAACTCTAAGAATGCACCTAATAATATCATCATGAAAAAGGGCTGCAGCATCTCTCGAACGAAAATAGGGATTGATGATATCTAAATCATTAATGGCTACTTTGTCATGGTTTTGCTTTTCCTTTAGTGCTAAATTGATGGCAATTTCAGTCTTTCCACACCCAAAATGACCTGAAAGAATTGTTAGACTTTTATTTTCTCTCAATAAAATACCTCCCTTTGAACTTTATACATTTTTCCCCATAAAGCCTATATCTCAAGTTTGTTGCAGCTTAAAATTACCAATATCTCTCTCTTAATTATAGAATAGACAATCGTAAATCCGATTTGACCAATGTTACAGTCAACGGAACTTTTCTCTCATGTATCAACTTTATTTAATGACAAATACTACAAATAAAATTAGGATTCCATAAGCTTGGAGGTGAAAAAAGTGCTTATAAAAAAGAGTCTTCTGCTATTCATCATTGTCACACTAATTTGTCAAATCCGTCCTGCCAACTACCATGCAGAAGCGAATCCAACTCCCGCTAGAAATGTGGTTGACTTGCGAATTTTAGAAACAACCGACCTGCACGCCTCATTAATGAATTATGACTACTATCAATCTAAAATTGATAACAAAATCGGGCTTGTTAAAACAGCAGGACTAATCCATCAAGCAAGGAATGAAGTGGAAAATTCACTGCTATTTGATGATGGCGACCATTTAAAAGGAAACCCGCTTGGAGAGTATTTAGCAAGGATTAGAGGAATCAGCAAAGGGAAAACTCATCCGGTGTATAGAGCCTTTAATTATTTAAATTATGATGCCATTGCAATCGGAAACCATGAGTTTAATTATGGCCTTAAGTTTTTAAATAAAGTGTTAAAAGGAGCTAAGATGCCTGTTGTTAATGCAAATGTTTACTCGGTAAAAACGAACAAGCCATATTTTAAGCCGTATGTTATTTTAAAAAGACAAGTAGTCTCACAAGAAGGAACAACACGTACTTTGAATGTTGGGGTGATTGGAGTCATGCCCCCGCAAATTATGAGATGGGATAAGGCAAACCTTGAGGGAAAGGTCTTTGCAAGACCAATGGTAGATGCGGTAACGGAATTGATCCCGCAGATGAGAGCAGAAGGAGCCGATTTAATTATTGTTTTGGCACATACAGGCATCGATAGTGAACCCTACCATCCTGAAACAGAAAATGCGGTCTATTATCTTAGTCAGATTCCTGAAATTGATGTTATTTTAGCAGGACATTCCCACAGTGTATTTCCAGGGACAGTCTTTAAAAAACTGCCGCATACCAATATCGAATCGGGAACGATTAATGGAAAACCGGTTGTAATGGCGGGATCGTTTGGAAGCCGGCTAGGAATCATTGACCTTCGTTTAGAATGGGGCACTGATAAGTGGGTGGTGAAGAAAAGCAACTCATTTACAAAAGCTATTGCCGATGAAAATGGAACTTCCCTCGTAACCAGCGATAAGAAACTGCTTAAGTTAATAAAATCTGAACACCAAGAGACTGTGGATTTTATAAATAAATTAGGTTTATAAATCAATTGGACGCCAAAAAGTACCGGGTTAACACTCGGTACTTTTTGGCGTGGTTTTAGGAGAGGATAAATAACAAAATAAAATAGGCTGTCATGGTGATGAGACCGACTGGTACACCAAATTGGGCCCATTCTTTACTCGTAATGTTCAATTTCCCTGCGGCAATGATATTGGGGATATTCCCTGGAATCAGCATACCTCCACTAATGAGCAAACCTAGTAAAATGGCGCGGATGGTCTCCTCACTCATGGCAGGACTAATTTCAGCAGCCGCAAGTGTGGCATTATCTAAAACAGCGGAAATCATATTAATCCAATATAACAAAATGGGCTGCAGTCCAAGGATATACTCATTTATTAAAGGCTCAAATCCAGCTCCAAGGAAAGTTAATCCCATGACAAACAAGTATATCTTAAAAGATCGAAACATAATCTCCGGGTAAGATTCTACTTTGTTTACAGATTCTAAGCTGCTATTTTT
Organism: Bacillus sp. MRMR6; assembly: GCF_001940785.1. Taxonomy (GTDB): domain Bacteria; phylum Bacillota; class Bacilli; order Bacillales; family Cytobacillaceae; genus Neobacillus. The sequence continues at coordinate 10,098 of NZ_MSLS01000054.1, read as the reverse complement.
CCTGTTACGCGGGTTGACTAAGAAAAACGTCACTGCTCCATAGACTAGAATGGCAGGTATGATTTTAGAACCAATTAAGCTTAATAGATAAAAGAAATCTTCATTTAGTTTACTGACTGTTACAGTAGATAAAGGCTCCCCAATAGGGGTTAGTGCAGCACCCAGCCCAATTGAAAAACAGGCTAATATGGTAAAGCGAATTTCTGATTGCCGGTCAAGCGGCAGTGTGTTAATAATGATAACCAATATAATTGCCGCGATAATGGCCGTAATAATACTTGAAGCTAGTCCTAAAATAATGACGGTAATGGCACAAAATACTCTTGGTGATAGAACATTAGTGAGTGAAAGAATAAGATTCTCGAGTGGTTCCTGTAGCCACTTACAAATTAATCCAGCAATCAGGACTGCAGCAGTTATCTTTAACGGATCAACCAGTGCTTTTTCTATTAACTCACGATCCATTATTCCGCTCATGCTTGCGGCCATTACTCCCATGATAAATAAGAAAATCTCTAAATTGTGCTCAACTTTTTTGACAGTAAAGGGCAAAAATAAAACTAGAATTAGTACAATTAATAATCCGAGCATTTTTTTCAAATCCTTTATGTGTATGTATTTGCATACCTATAAAACTAGTATACTCCTGATTGTCCAAGATATTATTATAAAAGAATCTTTTTGAAGGATAAAAACCATAGGATATGAGAAAATAAAATTGCTTAAGAAGATTAAGGAGGTTTTTCATATGTCAACTAGTTTACAGGATTGTACTTTATTACATAACGGTGTAAAAATGCCATGGCTCGGGCTTGGAGTTTTTAAAGTCCAGGAAGGAGAAGAAGTCGTTAGTTCAGTAAAAGCAGCTCTCCAAAATGGCTATATAAGTATTGATACAGCAGCCGTTTACAAAAATGAAGAAGGAGTAGGACAGGGAATTAAAGATTCTGGTGTCCCTCGTGAAGAGTTATTTATTACCACAAAAGTCTGGAATGCTGATCAAGGCTACGAATCTACACTACAAGCCTTTGAAACCAGCCTGAATAAGCTTGGACTCGATTACCTGGATTTATACCTAATCCACTGGCCTGGTAAGGATAAGTATATTGATACATGGAAAGCCCTCGAAAAACTATACAAGGATGGCCGTGTACGGGCAATTGGGGTAAGTAACTTCAAGGTTCATCATTTAGAAAACCTAATCAGCCAGGCGGAAATAAAGCCAATGATTAATCAGGTCGAGTATCACCCCCATTTAACTCAAGTAGAATTATTGGATTACTGTAAAAAACAGGGCATTCAATTGGAGGCATGGTCGCCTTTAAAGCAAGGAGAGCTATTATCTAACCCTGTAATCAATAGCATTGCCGTAAAGCACAATAAATCAGCGGCCCAAATTATTCTGCGTTGGGACTTACAAAACGGAGTCGTGACCATTCCAAAATCAGTTAAAGAAAGCAGAATCATCGAAAATGCTTCCATCTTTGATTTTGAGCTTACAGTAGAAGACATGGAGAAAATCTCTGCCTTAAATAAAAATGAACGCGTAGGACCTGATCCTGATGACTTTAGCGTTGGCTTTTAAATTTTTCACCTTTCACTTTTTCTCTAAGTGAAAGGTTTTTTTGTCACTTAATGTTCAAGAAATTCACCTATTTTTCAAAGTTAGGCAAGGTATATTTCTTTATAATAGGGGAAAGAATAGCATTTCAAATGATAGGAAGTGACTCTTATGGAGAAATTATTATATATTAGTGCAAACCCTAAAGGGATAGAAAAGTCTAAAGGAATGCAGATTGGTGAGGCCTTTCTTGATTCTTTTCAACAGGAGCGTTCTGACGTTGACATTTCCAAAATCGATTTATTCTCTTTTGATATAGCACATATGGATGCTGATCTTGTCTTTGCACGTGGGAAATTAGCGGGTTATGGTTACACACTTGATCAACTCTCTGAGGTGGAAAGAGAAAAAATCCTCAAGATGCACGCTCTGGCGGACGAGTTTATTCAATATGACTACTATGTATTTGTGTCTCCAATGTGGAACTTAAATTCACCTGCGATCTTAAAAGCTTTCTTAGATAACCTTTTTATCTCAGGGAAAACATTTGCCCACACAGCTAATGGACCTAAGGGGCTTTTAAAAGGGAAAAAGGCGATTCACATTCAAACACGCGGTGGACAATATACAGGTACCCCATTAGAAGAAATGGAATCCGGCGACCGTTATTTAAAAATAGCCCTTCGCTTCCTTGGTATTGAAGTAATGGATACAGTTGTGGCTGAAGGCTTTGATTTATATCCACAAAGAGTTCCTGAATTGCTGGCAGATGCAAAAGAAAGAGCTAGACTAGCAGCAAAAGAATTAGCAAAAGGCATCGCTGCTCCAGTTTAGTATTTATAGTAAAAGCATCCTCAGGGATGCTCAGATTGTCGAGAAAGGGATTGTTCATGCAAATGGGCCTGTTGGTTTCCGCTCCGGGCACTCGCTTTCCGCGTGCAGGTCCTGGAGCCTCCTCGGTGCTTTCGCACCTGCGGGGTCTCCCAGTCCAGTGACCTCTATATCCCGCAGGAGTCGAGTGCCCTGCGCTCCAATCAACAGGGGAAACCAACTTATTGAATTGCAACACACTTTTTTCGACCTGGCTAAGAGTGTTGCAATTTTTTATATTTTGGCATGTGCCGTATGGGGGCTTGTTCACTTACCTTCTTCTATCCACGTAAACGGCAATAGCTAAGCCCATGTAACTCCTTCGAGTCTGCGAAGCTTCGCTCAATCATTTCCTTACTAAATTTATAAAGCATTTTCCCCGAATTAGATAAGCTATTTAACCTAACCTTTTCTTTGTGCTCCTCCCATACAAGTCGTGTTACAAACTTTATAAAGAATAAGAGGATCAATTGGACGTCTATTATCATCACTGTAAAGAGAATCGAACTATTCAAGAAGAAACGAAAATCAATAAATTTATCAATCAAACGAGAAGATCGTCATCAGTTTCCAATCATCGATACAAACAAATTCATATTCCCTTTCATTAGACTCTTTTGGTATAAACATTTTTTACACCAACATATTTCTATTATCTATTTTTTGATTAAAATACTTTGATAAAACTCTATGTTGATTTTCGTTCCAGGCACGCAGACTCCTGCGGGAGTACGGGGCAGGGGAGACCCCGCAGGAGCGTTAGCTCCGAGGAGGCTCACCGACACGCCCGCGGAAAGCGAAGTGCCTGGAACGCAACAGACCCTGTTTAAAAAGTTAACACAGTATATAGTTAAAACATAAAAAAATAATGGATAACGAGAGTTTCTCGGTAACCTGAGCATCCTCAGGGATGCTTTTTTTCTTGAGTCTATGCAAAACGGTAGTAGATTAACAAGAAGGTTGCGAGTGTGAAAATGAAATTTAGGAATACAAAAATCACCTGCGAAATCCTTGTATTGTGTATTTTAATGGGCGGCTGGTAAAACGATACCCCTTCTATAATAAAAATGATTAGCACTATGTGTATCATGAAGTGGCCAATCACTTCTACATAGCCAAACAGCATGGTTGTTGAGATAAAAATGAGTGTCAGAACAAATGCTAGAAGCCGATTTAGGATACCAACAATTAGTAAGTAACCTACAACAAATTCAATGAATGCTGCAATTACCACAAAGGATTCTGGCGGAAATCCAAATGTAGGAACACTATGCTGCACGATAATATCCATGCTCATTGCCGGATACACCCATTTTTCAGCTGCAACCCAGCAAAGAGATAATCCTGTACCTAAATATAGAAATGGAAACCCCCAATCAGAAAGCTTGGTTTTTCCTACTAATAAAACGCCAATAATAGCCAAGTAAAAGCCATAATCAAGCATATGAAATAATCCTGACTCTGCTAATTGATAGATAAATAAGCCAAGTAAAACAAACGCCCCTGCCTTTGTAGCATAATGTACGGGAATTAATAAGAGTAGAATGGCTAACCACAATGCAATCCTGACTGTTTGATTTGGAATCGCAAACTCTGGAGCAAAAACTGTACCTGACCAAACTTGAATAATTAAGGCAATTGCCGTTCCATATTTCAGAAGGTATCGTGAAGAAATGCGATAGCCATCTAGGAAACGGTCAATTCTCTTAGTAATTCCCAGGTTATCAACGATTGGCAAAAGCTGTGGAAGCACAGCTAGAAGTAGTGCAATAAGTATAGAAATAGTCATAAAAAAGGGGGATATGATATTTTCAATTGTTTCCTTTTCGGGAGTTACCTCTGTGAACCATTTTACATGGGCTGCGGCCAGGAGAGGTGTACAGATTACCGGTATGCTTAATAAAATGAACCTGTGTGTTAATCTCATTTCTTCCTCCTTCATTTGTACTCTCCTTTATACTTTTCGGGTACCCTTTGAATTATTCTAATTAGCAGTAGTCCCTGAAATTTTTTTCTTGTCAAGCGGAGCTTTAAAAGTTGACTATTATATTCATTTTTTAAAAAAGTCAGTGATAGATGGTTTTTTTGTAAATAGATAGAGAATTTTGTTGTATATAGGTTTATTTAACTGTAAAATTTTCCTATCAGCGCATTTTTGGACGGTGAAAGATGAATGGAAATTACTAAACACCTGTTCTTGAATCTCTCAGTATTAATTATTTTGCTATTCTTTTGTATGATTTGGCTTGATCAAAGCAAAAAGCTGTCTATGTCCAAAACGGTTATAATTGTTTTTTTTATCCTTTTAATTTGGTTTTGTATACAATTCTCATACAACCCTGTACCTTACGCCCGATATGATTTACGGATTATTCCGATTGTGATCGGCGGCCTCTATCTAGGTATAGGCCCAATTGTTATCATTTCGATGTTGATAATCAGAGGCTTCTATGGTTTAGATTTAGGTTTAATTGAAACCATGATTCTATATGTACCATTAGGAATCATCATGATCAATCTATACCCTTGGTTTTATAAACAAAGTTCATCCAAGCGTATTCCATTTGCCATTTTATTAGGTATGATTCTAGGAATCCTGACCGTGAGCGGAATGGAACTCATTAATACCAAGCGTATGTGGCTGGATGCATGGTTTGCCTATATTGTCATTCCGCCGCTAGGAATTGGAATTATTGCCTATTGTATTGAATTCTTTAAAAGAAGTATGGAAATGCAGCAACAGTTAATAAAAGTGGAGAAATTGAAGGCCGTTGAACAAATGGGAGCCGCCATTTCACATGAAATTCGTAATCCACTTACAGCAGCCAGCGGGTTTGTCCAATTGCTACAGGATGATTACCTTCCAAGAAATAAACGTAGAGAATACCTATCAATTGTAAAAGAAGAACTTAACTCGGCTGAACGAGTTATTCAGGATTACTTAACCTTTGCCAAACCATCTCTCGTTTCAATTGAAGAACTTAATGTAAAAAATGAATTAAAACAAATTATTAATATTCTACAGCCAATGGCCAATCAACATTCTGTTGAAATTATTACCGATTTTTCAGTGATTGGTTTTATAAGGGGTGATCGCCAAAGGTTCCGTCAATGCTTTATCAATATTCTTAAGAATGCAGTAGAGTCTATGCCAAATGGCGGGCACCTCTATATAGAAACAGATTTCAGCCAGGATAATGTCACCATTAGAGTGACAGATACCGGTGTTGGCATGAGTAAAGAACAATTAGAACGCCTTGGAGAACCCTACTATTCAACAAAAGGCTCTAAGGGGACAGGATTAGGAATGATGGTGGTTTTTAGCCTAGTCCGCGCAATGGACGGCTCAATCAGAGTCCAAAGCGAGGTAGGTGTAGGAACAACCTTTCATATTAGTTTTCCTACCATTACATCCATAAAAGCCTACAAAGAATCATAACCCCCCGCCAACAAACTTACATTTGTTGATTTTCTCAAAAAAAATCTTGCTTGATTGTCGTTTCCACCAATCAAGCAAGATTTTCTATGCATACAGCTTATTTTCTTCTTTTTCGAAAAAGCTTCTCATTGCGTGGAATACATCTGCTTTTTGCTTGAGAATATAATAGCGGAATTGCTCATCCTTAATGTTTTTATATGCTGACATTAAGGTAGAATGACGATTGTATTGATTTACCTCGCCGTAACCAAACATGTTAGATACCTTCATTAGTTCCTCAACAAGCTTGACGCAGCGGGCATTATCAGATGTTAAATTATCACCGTCAGAAAAGTGGAATGGATAGATGTTGAACTTACGTGGATTATATTTAGTGTCAATAATCTCTAAAGCTTTACGGTAAGCAGATGAACAGATAGTTCCACCACTTTCACCTTTTGAGAAGAAATCCTCCTCAGATACTACCTTAGCTTCTGTATGGTGAGCAATAAATTCAATTTCAACTGTCTCATATTTAGTACGTAGGAAGCGCGTCATCCAGAAGAAAAAGCTTCTGGCCATGTACTTTTCCCATATTCCCATCGAACCGCTTGTATCCATCATCGCAATCACAACTGCTTTTGAATCTGGTTTCACCACTTCATTCCATGTCTTAAACTTCAAGTCATCCTTATAGATTGGATGGAACGATGGCTTACCGCTCATTGCATTTCGCTTAAATGCTGACATCATAGTCCTTTTCTTATCGATATTTCCCATAAGCCCAGTTTTACGAATATCATTAAATTCAATGTTCTCAACTAGGTGTTCCTGCTCTTCTTTTCTTTTTAAATTAGGCAGCTCTAATTGTTTAAACAAAGCTTCCTCTAACTCCATTAAAGAAACCTCAGCCTCGAAATAATCTTCTCCAGCCTGGTCCCCTGCCCCCTGCCCTTTGCCTGGACCTTTTTGAGCACTAGATCCATCTCGGGCAACTACATCACCAACTTGGCTGTCACCGTCACCTTGGCCCACGTGTTTGTTTTTGTCATAGTTATAACGAATTTTATATTCGTCCAATGAACGAATCGGAATTTTTACCACATCTCGACCGTTAGACATAATGATACTTTCTTCTGTAATTAAATCTGGAAGATTGTTTCGAATCGCCTCTTGGACTTTTTCCTGGTGTCGTTGCTGGTCATCGTGGCCTTTACGGTGGAGGGACCAATCTTCTCTTGAAATGACAAACTGATGGTTGTTAACTGACAATGTAAACCCCTCCTTATGAATTTTTCATCCAAAGTCACCAATTAAAATTACGAACATACAATAACCCGAGTGTAAAATTGTAGATGAAATGTTTATTACTTTATCCTATGCAGAAGCCGCAAATAATTTACAAATAATTTAGACAATTAGGCTTCCTACTGAAAATTGGACGAGTCTATGTGCGAATGATTTCTTTCAAATAATGATTATAACTCACGACTGGTGAAAAAAACAGACTGGCAGATTCCTTCTGCCAGTCGTCTTTACCTACCTGTTTAATAAACTTCCAACATACCGTAATAACTCATTTGCAGATGTTGAGTTATAACCATGCTCATCAATCAATCTGGCCACAACATCATTAATTTTCTTTAATTGCTGTTCATCAGGTGTTTTTGAAGATGTAGTAATCTTCACGACATCCTTTAAGTCCGCAAATAATTTCTTTTGAATTGCTTCACGCAGCCTGTCATGTGAGTTGTAATCAAACCTTTTACCCTTCCTAGCAAATGCCGATATTCTAATTAAGACTTCCTCCCTGAATGCTTTTTTAGCATTTTCAGAGATTCCAATTTGCTCTTCAATTGATCTCATCAGCTTTTCATCTGGACTAATTTCTTCTCCTGTCAGTGGATCACGAAGTTTTGCTTTGTTACAATATGCTTCAACATTATCAAGATAGTTATCCATTAAAGTCTTAGCAGACTCTTCATAAGAATAAACAAATGCCTTTTGTACTTCCTTCTTCGCAAGGTTATCGTATTCCTTACGAGCGATTGAGATATAATTCATATATCGTTCACGCAGCTCCGCAGTTATCGATGGATGTTGATCCAAGCCATCCTTCAGTGATCGTAAGACATCTAAAGCATTAATAGCTGGTACTTCTTTTCGAATAATTGTCGATGAAATCCTGTTAATCACATATCGGGGATCAATTCCACTCATACCTTCGTCTGGATATTCCTTCTTTAATTCATCTACATCAACCGCATTAAACCCTTCGACAGTCTCACCATTATAAAGACGCATCTTCTTTACTAAGTCAATATCGCCTTTTTTTGGCTCCTTAAGCCTAGTTAAGATGGTAAACATCGCTGCCACCCTTAACGTATGCGGAGCGATATGCACATCTGAAACATCACTTTCGCGAATCATTTTTCCATAAATTCTTTCTTCTTGCGAAACCTTTAAATTATATGGGATAGGCATAACAATAATCCTTGAATGTAGCGCTTCATTTTTCTTATTGGAAATAAACGAACGATACTCTGTTTCATTTGTGTGTGCTACGATTAGTTCATCAGCACTAATTAATGCAAATCGCCCTGCCTTGAAATTTCCTTCCTGAGTTAAAGACAATAGATGCCACAAGAATTTCTCATCACATTTTAACATCTCCTGGAATTCCATCATTCCACGATTTGCTTTATTAAGCTCACCATCAAAACGGTATGCCCGTGGATCTGATTCTGAACCAAATTCAGCAATTGTTGAGAAGTCTATGCTTCCTGTTAAATCTGCAATATCCTGTGATTTAGGATCAGATGGACTAAAAGTACCGATACCAGTTCGTTTGTCCTCGGAGAAAAAGATTCTTTCAACTAAAACATCTTCTATTCTTCCACCATATTCCTTCTCTAGACGCATCATATTTAATGGTGAAAGATTTCCCTCAATTCTTATCCCATATTCACTATAAAAATCTCCCCTTAGGTGATGCGGGATTAAATGAAGTGGATCTTCATGCATCGGACATCCCTTAATAGCAAATACCGAGCCGCGGTCCGTGTGGGAATAAGCTTCTAAACCTCGTTTTAACATCGTCACCAGTGTTGATTTCCCGCCACTAACTGGACCCATTAATAGTAAAATTCGTTTTCTGACATCCAGCCTTTTTGCAGCCGGGTGGAAATATTCTTCGACGAGCCTTTCTAGAGACTCCTCTAGACCAAATAATTGATCGCTAAAGAAATTATATTGCTTCGTCCCCTTTACTTGCTCAATACCAGCGTCTTTGATCATATTATAAACTCGAGAATGTGCAGATTGTGCTACCCATGGCTTCTCTCTTAATAACAATAAATAATCAGCAAATGACCCTTCCCAACGAAGTTTTTCTTCCTCTTCTCGAAACATCTCAATCTTTTTTAGAATATCCATTAATACCCTCCCCCTGTGGCATTGTCAGAGACGATTAATATAATCTATGCACCTAAGAACTTGAACATGCGTAACATAGGATTTTAGTGTCTATCTTTTTTTAAATCTAAAAGGTGAAAAGTTAAATAAAGAGCGAGGAGATGCCATTTAAGGTAAAAGTCAATTTCAAACTTAGGAAAATTACCTTTCTAACTTGTAATGAAAAATATTGCCCTTTTCATTTTTTTTAGATAAGCTATAATAAAAATAGATATGTCTATATATTGAATAAATAAGTTCTTGAAGGAGGCTTTACATAACATGAGTTTATTCTTAGTTATTTTAGTCATGATCACATTTTTAGCAGCAATCTTTGCAGCTGGATACAACGATAAACCAGGATCAAATAAATAAAACAAGGCTGCCATTTTATATGGCAGCCTCTTCTTTATTTTAGCTGTGATAAAGTTTACTGCTTATTTGTGCTTCCAGGTACTTCGCGCACCTTAAGGAGGTCCGGGGAGCCTCCTAGGCGCTTAAGCGGAGGGCACTGAAAAAGTCCTTTGTTTTGAGGCAGTTGAAGGTTGATTTTATCAACCCTTCAACTGCTTTTTATTTTATAATTAAGGTAACAAGACTTTAAAGGTGGTACCGAAATGATTTCCTTTCAAGATTCATTCAATCTTAGCCCATATATAGGAATTTATGATCTCATTGTTCCAAAAGATAATATGCTTCGCCAAATTAAAGAACTAGTCGACTTTTCATTCATAATTGAAGAATTAAAAGATAAATATTGTCTGGATAACGGTCGCAATGCCGTGCCACCAATTCG
>NZ_MSLS01000053.1 GCF_001940785.1 Bacillus sp. MRMR6 | reverse complement strand
TAAGTGCTGAAAGCATCTAAGCATGAAGCCCCCCTCAAGATGAGATTTCCCATAGCGCAAGCTAGTAAGAACCCTGAAAGATGATCAGGTTGATAGGTCAGAGGTGGAAGCGCGGTGACGTGTGGAGCTGACTGATACTAATCGTTCGAGGACTTAACCAAATAGAAAAGCGTAGGCGACTGTTCAACTCTGAGAGGCGTTGGAGGGSCGGCACTACAAATCCTTCACTTTGGATTTGTAGAGACGGACCGAAACGACAGAAGAGTTAGGAGCCAAAGCTGGACAAAACATAGCAATATGAGTAAGGTGAACTCGGTTTTACAAAACTTCTTCTACATTATCTAGTTTTGAGGGAATGAAACCTCAAACTAAAATAGTCTGGTAATTAAGGCGAGAAGGTCACACCCGTTCCCATACCGAACACGGAAGTTAAGCTTCTCAGCGCCGATGGTAGTTGGGGCAGGCGCCCCTGTGAGAGTAGGACGTTGCCAGGCAAATGAAAAGACAATCCTTAATAGGGTTGTCTTTTTTTTCAGTTGAGTAACGTAGCTAGGTTATTAGTGACCGCTTTGCCAGAGATATGTGTAAAAGAGGTCACTAAGAGCGTCGATAAGTAACCTCTTTGTTTAACAATTGTTCCGAACAGGTTACTTAAAGCTGTTATAGGTGTCGACTTTGAACACTATTTCCCTATAACAAGTAATTTATCATTGATCTTGTGATAATAAATAGTTATTCTCCCATCAAATACTCATAAATAAGAAATGGCCCCTTTTGAAGAGTATTCAACAAAAAAGAATAAATAAAAGGGTAGTCCCTATTAGGCATCATTTTGGTCAACTCGCTCCACCATTCTGTTTCATAACGGGCAATCATGCTCAAGTTATACAATAGTAAATAATGTATTAACAGTTCAGGATATAATAATAAATCACCTTTTTTCAGTGGAAGAACATAGCTATGTTTTTCTAAATCATATTTCAACGGTGAACTCGCATTAAAGGGAGTTCCGTTAAATGTAAATACTAATCCTTCTTCAGAAAACTCAATCTGGCTGTTCGATCTAGAGATTAAAAATTCCTTAAATCTGCTTTCAGTCATATGATACTGGTCTAAAATGTTTTCGGGTATTACCATTTGCCCATCTTGAGTATATATTTGGGTAAAAGTGCTAGCTCCCTCTTGTAGAGAGAATAGACCATTTAATTCAGGAATCTGTCTTAATAAATCTTCCATAATAACTTTTTCTCCTTCTAGTTGTTTCATGTGAAACAGCTTTTCAGAGATAAATGGGAAGAGTCCATTTTTTTGGATTTTAACCTCATCTTGAAAAAATTGGTAATTTTGCTTTTTTCTTTTTCTTGTTGATACTCCATGTGCAAGGACAGAGGTTGTTTCAGGATATGCTGGATCAACGGTCAAAACGCACGCTTTAATTAAATGTGCAAGGCCATAGAAAAGGAGGATGGGTTTTAAAATTAACGGTGCCTTTTCCGCCTGTTCATAATAAATTTGCCCATGTTCAAGATAATATAAAAATGGATAGCAATTTTCATAACTTTTTTGTTCAGCTTGATCAATATTTAATTTAGTGTATTTGTTTTTTAAATAGGCTTGGGAATACTCTGCAGAGAAGAAGCAGGTATAGCTATCCCAGCCCTTAAATTGAATAGCCAAGTTAAAATCTCCTTTTTCAGAAAAGTTAAATAAAAACATCTTCCTTGACAGTATTTTGTCCAATTGATAATCTACAATTAAAAAATTTTTCCTGGAGGCCATAAAAATGTGGGAGAGTAAGTTTGCAAAAGAAGGATTAACGTTTGATGATGTATTATTAATTCCGGGTAAGTCAGAAGTTTTACCGCGTGATGTAAGTCTTCAAGTGGAATTATCCCCTAAGGTAAAATTAAACATTCCTATTATTGCAGCTGGGATGGACACTGTAACAGAAGCAGAGATGGCAATTTCAATGGCCCGCCAAGGCGGATTAGGAGTTATTCATAAAAATATGACAATCGAGCAGCAAGCAGAGCAAGTTGAAAAGGTAAAAAGGTCTGAAAGTGGTGTTATTACTGATCCGTTCTACTTAACTCCCGAACATCAAGTTTATGATGCAGAACATTTAATGGGAAAATACCGAATCTCAGGTGTTCCGATTGTAAATAATTTAGATGAGCAAAGGTTAGTTGGAATAATAACCAATCGTGATTTAAGATTTATTCAAGACTATTCCTACAAGATCTCAGATGTCATGACAAAAGAGAACCTAGTTACGGCACCAGTTGGAACTACCTTAAAAGAGGCAGAAAAAATACTTCAGAAATATAAAATAGAAAAATTGCCGCTTGTTGATGAAAGAGGAGTCCTAAAAGGCCTAATTACGATTAAAGATATTGAAAAAGTAATTGAATTTCCGAACTCAGCAAAGGATAAACAAGGCAGGTTATTAGCAGGTGCAGCTGTTGGTGTTACGGCAGACACAATGAAGCGGGTTGATATGCTCGTTAAGGCTAATGTAGATGTCATTGTTATCGACACAGCCCATGGACATTCTAAAGGTGTTCTAGATACAGTCAAGGATATTAGAAGTGCTAACCCTGACATTACGATCATAGCTGGTAATGTTGCAACAGCCGAGGCAACGAAAGATTTGATTGAGGCAGGGGCAGATATTGTAAAGGTAGGTATTGGTCCAGGGTCAATTTGTACAACCAGAGTTGTTGCAGGTGTCGGAGTACCTCAAATCACAGCCGTGTATGACTGTGCTACAGAGGCTCGTAAGCATGGTAAGGCGATTATTGCAGACGGAGGGATAAAATACTCTGGTGATATCGTCAAAGCCCTAGCAGCAGGCGGACATGCAGTTATGCTCGGAAGTTTATTAGCAGGTGTTTCGGAGAGCCCAGGTGAAACAGAAATTTTCCAAGGCCGCCGCTTTAAGGTTTATCGTGGAATGGGCTCAGTAGCTGCGATGGAAAAAGGATCTAAGGACCGCTACTTCCAAGAAGACAATAAAAAGTTTGTCCCAGAAGGTATTGAAGGCAGGATCCCATATAAGGGCCCTCTAGCAGACACAATTTATCAGCTTATTGGCGGAATCCGTTCAGGGATGGGATACTGCGGTACTGCGAATTTGGACGATTTAAGAAATAATGCGCAATTTATTAAAATGACAGGTGCAGGTTTAAGAGAGAGTCATCCTCATGATGTTCAAATCACAAAGGAAGCTCCAAACTACTCACTATAGTACAGGTATGGCAGAGGGAATCATTTTCCCTCTGTTTTTGTTATTTATTTTAATAGAAAAAGATAGGTATTTCCTCTGTCTATGATTTGCTGCCTAGTTATGTTAAAATAACCAAGGTGTAATAATTCGTTGGAGGGCATAACAGTGAACAAACATTTTTATCGAAAGCTATTTGCCAGTTCGTTGGCAGTGATTATGTTTTTTAGCCTTTTTACTGGCTTTAATAGAGCCGAGGCAGAGGCAGCATTAAATGTGAATGCTGACGGAGCAATTTTGATAGATGCCGAAACAGGCAAAGTTTTATATGAAAAAGATGCTGATAGTGTACTAGGAATTGCAAGTATGACCAAAATGATGTCAGAATATATTTTCCTAGAGGCAATAAAAAACGGTGATGTTAAGTGGGATCAAGAATATTCCGTTAGTGAGCTTGTTTATAAAATTTCGCAAAATCGAGCTCTTTCGAATGTACCATTAAGAGCAGACGGTAAATATACAGTTCAGGAATTATATGAAGCAATGGTGATCTATTCTGCTAACGCCGCAACGATTGCACTTGCAGAAGTCATTGCCGGTTCAGAAACAAATTTTGTGAAGATGATGAATGATAAAGCAGCAGAACTAGGTTTAAAGGATTATAAGTTTGTTAACTCGACTGGTTTAAACAATAAAGATTATCAAGGCCAACACCCGCAAGGGACAGAGGCTAGTGATGAAAATGTAATGTCTGCGCGAAGTGTTGCTGGACTAGCCTTACATTTGATTACAGATTTTCCGGATGTTCTAACTACAGCCAGCACCCCTAAAAAGAATTTTAGAGAGGGCACAGATGACGAAATCAAAATGGAAAACTGGAATTGGATGCTTCCAAGTCTAGTTTATGGCTATGAAGGAATGGACGGGCTTAAAACAGGAACTACCGATTTTGCGGGATACTGTTTTGCTGGAACGGCCTTACGTGATGGTAAGAGATATATCACAGTTGTTCAAAATGCAAAGGATTCTAATGGCAACGGAAGCTATAAAGCTCGTTTTGATGAAACACGTAGAATGATGGATTATGCCTTCAGTAATTTTTCTTTAGAAGAAATTATTCCGAAGAATTATCAAGTTAAAGGAAATAAAACTCTTCCTGTCTTAAAAGGAAAAGAAGATAAGGTGAAAATTCACACTGAATCAGCAATTAATCTAGTAGTAGCTGCAGGTGAGAAAGAAAATTATCAGCCTGTGCTTGTTTTAGATAAAGATAAAATCAATAAAAATGGCGAATTGACAGCCCCTGTTAAAAAAGGTGATAAAGTTGGCTATTTAACAATTGAATCTAAAACAGGAGATAAACTAAGCTTTGTTAATGATGAAGGGCAAAAGAGCATCCAAGTAGATGTGATTGCTGCAGAAGATGTAGAGAAATCAAACTGGTTTGTCTTAATGATGAGAGGAATTGGCGGCTTCTTTGGAGACCTTTGGAGCGGTGTTTCTTCAACGGTTAAAGGTTGGTTTTAAGTAGATAGGAAATATTTAACAGAGGATTCCTGGCTTGACAGGAATCCTTTTTTGTTGCTTTAATGTCTTTATGGAAACAATCGAATTCCGATTGAATAACTAAAAATTTCCTACATATAACTACCATTATTTGAAAATTACTAAAATAAAAATAAAGGGGGATTTGAAATGAAAACAGGTACGGATCGTGTAAAAAGAGGTATGGCAGAAATGCAAAAGGGTGGCGTCATTATGGATGTCATCAATGCGGAACAGGCAAAAATTGCTGAAGAGGCTGGTGCAGTAGCCGTAATGGCATTAGAGCGTGTACCTTCAGATATCCGTGCAGCTGGTGGGGTTGCTAGAATGGCAGACCCTAGAATAATGGAAGAGGTACTTAATGCGGTTTCAATCCCAGTCATGGCAAAGGCGAGAATTGGCCATATTGTTGAGGCTCGTATACTTGAAGCTATGGGCGTAGATTATATTGATGAGAGTGAAGTATTAACTCCAGCAGATGAAGAATATCATCTTTATAAAAAAGACTTCACAGTTCCATTTGTTTGCGGCTGTCGTGACCTTGGCGAGGCTGCCCGCAGGATTGGTGAAGGAGCTTCAATGCTTCGTACAAAAGGAGAGCCTGGAACAGGTAATATCGTTGAAGCAGTCCGTCATATCCGCAAGGTGAATGGACAGGTTCGCAAAGTCGTAGGGATGAATGAAGATGAACTGATGACTGAAGCGAAGTTACTAGGTGCACCTTTCGAATTACTTCTTGAAATCAAGCGTCTCGGCCGTCTTCCAGTCGTGAACTTCGCCGCTGGTGGTGTGGCAACTCCGGCAGATGCAGCCTTAATGATGGAGTTAGGAGCTGATGGAGTATTTGTAGGATCTGGTATTTTCAAGTCAGAAAATCCTGCAAAGTTTGCAAGAGCTATTGTTGAAGCTACTACTCATTACAAAGACTACAAGCTAATTGTTGAGCTTTCTAAAAACCTTGGTACGCCAATGAAAGGTATCGAAATCTCATCACTAGCTCCAGAAGCACGCATGCAAGAGCGTGGCTGGTAGAAAGAAAAGCGGAGAGCACCTGGTTATCGGAGACAGGCATAAGACGAGACGGCTAGAAGGTTGCTCTTTAACCTTCTGGACGGATTGGCTTATGACCCAAGCCGATGGGTGCTCGGAGCTAGAAGAAAGAAAAGCGGAGAGCACCCGGTTATCGCCGTATGGGCTGGACCGCTCCGAATGAGATAAAGGAAACACGAAGCGCGTTTTTTGCGCTTCGATGTTGACTTATCGAGGTGAGGAGAGGGAAGCCCACTAGGCGATGGTGCTCGGAGCTAGACAGAAAGAAAAGGGGCATTTATATGGTTAAAGTAGGTGTACTAGCCTTACAAGGTGCAGTCCGTGAACATATAAAGTCTGTGGAAGCATGTGGTGCAGAAGGAATAGCCATTAAACGAAAAGAAGAATTAAAGGAAGTAGATGGGCTCATTCTGCCTGGCGGAGAAAGTACTGCCATGCGCCGCTTAATCGATAAATATGATTTTATGGATGCACTTAAAGAATTTGCAAGTGAAGGAAAGCCGATGTTCGGCACATGTGCAGGGCTTATTCTCTTGGCAAAAAACCTTAATGGACATGAACCACATATTGGTGTGATGGACATTACGGTCGAACGCAATTCCTTTGGACGGCAGGTTGATAGCTTCGAGGCTGACCTCGATATCAAAGACGTAGCTGAAAACTTCCCTGCTGTATTTATTCGTGCACCGCATATTGTTGAAGCTGGAGCAGAAGTGGAAGTTCTTTCAAAGCACAACGACCGCATCGTTGCGGCACGGGAAGGACAGTTTTTAGGCTGCTCCTTTCATCCGGAGTTAACAGATAGTCATGACCTTACCGCCTACTTCATTAAAATGGTGAAAGAATCAAAAGCAAAGCAGCTTGTATAATTTGGTTGCATTAGGTAAAAAATTATAGTAAATTAATAAGCAAATAATATTGTTAAAGCTATGAGAGGAAATAGTAACAAGAAATTCATACTAAAGAGAGCCGATGGGTGGTGGAAATCGGTGTTTGAAGCTTGTGAATCCCTCCTCGAGTAAGGTATGGAACGCCTTTTAGGGTCAGTAAGTACTTTCGGGTCAAAACCGTTAATTTTTTTCAAGGTGGACAGACTATATCTGTCAACCAGGGTGGTAACGCGGGTAACTCTCGTCCCTGTTTTTCAGGGGCGGGAGTTTTTTTATTTTTAGGCTGTGTTAAACTAGGCTGTTGATTTACGCTACAGGCGCTATGCTTTCCGCGGGCTCGCCCGTGAGCCTATTACAGCTTCGCACCTGTGGGGTCTCACTCAGCTCGTACATCCCGTAGGACAAGGAAGGCTACGGTAGCGAAACATCGCACGAAGAAAATGTGATTTTCATTTTCGATGAGTCAAGCGCCTTTCACTCCAATCAACAGGTTCTAAAATCAACAGTATCCATTAACACAGCCTATTTTTATGGAAAAGGAGATGTAAACAGTGCTTGATATTAAAGTATTAAGAACCAATTTTGCAGAAGTAAAGAAAAAGCTTCAGCATCGCGGAGAGGATTTAACAGACCTTGGTAAATTTGAAGATCTTGATCAACGCCGCCGCGACTTAATTGTTGAAGCAGAACAATTAAAAAGTAAACGAAATGAGGTTTCTCAACAAGTTGCTGTACTTAAGCGTGAAAAAGCAAATGCTGATCATTTAATTTTAGAAATGCGTGAAGTAGGGGAACAAATTAAAGTTTTAGATGATGAGCTCCGCGAAGTAGAGGAAACACTTGAATTGTTGTTATTAAGCATTCCGAACATCCCACATGATAGTGTTCCGATTGGTGAATCAGAAGATGATAATGTGGAGATTAGAAAATGGGGCGAGGTACGCGCCTTCGAATTCGAAGCAAAGCCGCACTGGGACGTTGCGGATCACTTAGGTATTCTTGATTTTGAACGTGCGGGCAAGGTTACCGGCAGCCGTTTCGTATTTTATAAGGGGCTTGGAGCTCGCCTCGAGCGTGCCCTAATGAACTTTATGCTTGATCTTCATGTTGATGAGCATGGCTATAAAGAGATTCTGCCGCCGTATATGGTGAACCGTGCGAGCATGACTGGAACTGGCCAGCTGCCAAAATTTGAAGAGGATGCGTTTTTAATTGAAGGTGAAGATTACTTCTTAATTCCAACTGCTGAGGTGCCTGTCACCAATCTACACCGAGATGAAATATTATCTGGGAATGAACTTCCAATACGCTTTGCGGCTTACAGCGCATGTTTCCGCTCTGAAGCAGGATCTGCAGGGCGTGACACAAGAGGCTTGATTCGTCAGCATCAGTTTAATAAAGTTGAATTAGTGAAATTTGTTAAGCCGGAAGATTCTTATGAGGAACTTGAAAAGCTAACGAAGGACGCAGAGAAGGTTTTACAGCTGCTTGAATTGCCATACCGTGTATTAAGTATGTGTACAGGGGACCTTGGGTTCACTGCTGCTAAAAAGTACGATATTGAAGTTTGGATTCCTAGCTATGGTACATACCGTGAGATTTCTTCTTGCAGTAATTTTGAAGCCTTCCAAGCACGCCGTGCAAATATTCGTTTCCGACGTGATCTAAAAGCAAAGCCAGAGCATGTCCACACACTTAATGGCTCTGGGCTTGCTCTTGGAAGAACGGTAGCAGCTATCCTAGAAAATTATCAGCAAGCAGATGGCAGTGTAGCTATTCCAAAGGCTCTGCGTCCATATATGGGAAACCGAGAGTCTATTAGACCAGAATAATCAACCTGCTTTTCAGGGCAGACTAAGCTCTGTCCTGAAAAAAATGTTTTTAATATGTTGACATGGTTATTGTTTTTTGATATATTATTTTTTGTTGATACGGAGGAATACCCAAGTCCGGCTGAAGGGATCGGTCTTGAAAACCGACAGGCGGGTTACACCGCGCGGGGGTTCGAATCCCTCTTCCTCCGCCATCTATTTTAAAAACAATGAACTATCGCGCATAAAACCTGGAGATAAAATCCACTACAAGCAATTGTAGTGGATTTTTTTTATTCTTTTATACTTGTCCAGCTACAGCGCCCAAAGGCTAATGTCCTTTGCTCTTTCACTGTCAATATCCGATTGCTCCGCTCTCTGTGATTCCTTTATTCCAGTCGAAGCGCTCCATGCCATATGCTCGTTAAACGGAGATTCGCTTTTCTAATAAAAAACACATACTGGCTTAGCCAATATGTGCTTTAGTCAAATTTAGTATTTCAGCTAATCTTTCATCAACCTCATGGCAAACTCGGACAGCATCCTCTTTTCGCTTCACGACATCTGTATGGTCCATATCAATGATCAATACCTCGCTAGCATTATAATGATTGATTACCCAATCATCATAACCCTTCCACACTTCGAAATAATATTCCTTTAATTCAGGATTGATTTCAAAGCTTCTGCCTCGTGCCATAATTCGATCAATAACAGTATCAAATGAACCCTTAAGATAAACCATTAGGTCCGGAGCTTTCTTTGGTAGTTCATTTAACTCTTCCATCATGTTCTCAACAAGGTCCTCATAAATTTTAAACTCAAGATCTGAGATTCTTCCGAGGTTTTTATTAACGTATGCAAAGTACCAATCTTCATAGATTGAACGGTCCTGAATGGTGTAAATTGGTTCTTTCCAGCTTACACAGTCCTTTACTGTTTTAAAACGTTTATTTAAGAAGAATAACTGTAATAAAAACGGAATTCTTTTAGCATCTAACTCTTCAGGTGTTAATTCATAATAAAGAGGAAGGATTGGATTATCATCAACCGCTTCATAAAAAACTTTACTCTCTATTCCTTTACTGCGAAAGTGGGTATTTAATGTATCTGCCACACTTGTTTTACCTAAACCAATCATACCACCAATAACGATACTCACTAACATCCCCCAATTCTTATCTCGGCTGATAGTAAGTATAAAATTTCGCAGAAATTTTATACTACTATTACGCATAAGTACAACTACGCCTCTGTCTACGCCCTAGGCTTGCCAATCGGCGAGTTTACTTTATGTTTGTCGTGCTGTTATTCTTTAACGATCGTGTAAGTTTTTCAATTATATATTCTAAATCTGCTCCATTTTTTACAAAATCTAGTTCGTCGCCGTTAAAACGGAGAACAGGTATCTCAGGATGTGTATGTTCAAAGCTCGTTATGGCTTGTTCATAATCAATTGATAATTGCTCTAAATATAAGGGACTGATGTTTTTTTCTACTTCTCGTCCTCTGATTTTTATTCTATCTAACAGCGTATCAAGACTTGCATTTAGATAAATAATGACATTAGGCCTCGGCATATCTTTTGTCAGAATTTGATAAATTTCATAGTACTTTTTGTACTCATCAGAACTTAATGTCCGTTGTGCAAAGATTAAGTTTTTAAAAACATGATAGTCAGCAACTACAGACTTATTTTTACTTAAATACTGACTATTAATATCCCCTAATTGCTTATAGCGATTGCAGAGAAAAAACATTTCCGTTTGGAAACTCCATTCCTCAATATTGTCATAAAACTTCCCCAAAAATGGATTTTCATCTACGATCTCTCTTAATAACGCAAAATTGAAATGCTCAGAAATGGCTTTTGCGAGAGATGTCTTGCCTACACCAATTGGCCCTTCAACGGTAATAAAGGGTATTTCCCCCATTGCATGTCCTCCTTCTCCACTGCCTGCAATTTCTATGTGATCCAGTAGAAACTGATATACGTTTTTAGTGAAAGTTGTCCAGTTAAGAGCCAATTTTCAGCTCCCTTGATTGACACAAAGATTATTTTATCATAATCTTTCACAGGAAGGGATATGGAAATTATAGAAGAAATAAATTTCATGTCGAATATACGAAAAAACTGCCGAATTACGGCAGTTTTTAGATGTAAATTTTTATCCCCCACTGATGGAAGTCCATTTTATGAACGTTTTACCACATCAAAATTATCGACAATAAGAAGCCAATTTTGAGGGAAAGCCAAACCAAGCTTCCAGTAACTCATTCCTCTAAGATTGAGCTCTTTCACTAAATTAAACTTCGCTTGAATGGAACGGGCATCTTCGAACCATACTTCATGCTGCTTGCCTTCTGCATCTGTATAGGTAAAGAAGGGAGCTTGTGCTTTTGTATTATATTGAATCGCTACATTGTTAGCAGCTGCTATCTCAATCGCTTGCTGAGGGCTCACAGCTTTTGCTACTGATCCTTGAACAAATGGAAGTGTCCAATCATATCCGTATAGATTCTGCCCCATCATAATTTTATTAGCGGGCATTTCGGTTAGGGCATATTCAACTACTCTGCGAACTTGATCTATAGGGGATACTGCCATAGCGGGTCCTCCGCTATAGCCCCATTCGTAAGTCATAATCACGACAAAGTCTGCAATTTCACCATGTGCCCGATAATCATGTGCTTCGTACCATTCACCTTTTTGAGTCGCACTTGTTTTTGGAGCAAGAGCGGTTGACATTAACCAGCCTTCAGCTTGAAATCTAGCCTTAGCTTTTCTTAAGAAGGTATTATAGGCTTCACGATCTGCAGGACGTAAAAATTCAAAGTCAAAATGAATATCTTTAAAACCATATTTCTTTGCAGTAGTGACAATGTTGTTTAAGAAGCGGTCCTGAATCGTAATATCATTTAATAAGATGCGGCCTAATTCATCACTAAACTGATCTTCTTCTTGATTATCTACTACCATCATAAGAGTATTCTGATTAGCTCTAGCAATTGCCGGAAGATTATTTAATGGCGGCTCCCTTAAAGAGCCATCACGAAGAGCATGAAAGCTAAAGGGTGCTAAGTAGGTTAAGTATGGTGCGGCTTCACGTGCACTTTCTTCTAAGGCAGGTGCAACGGTTGTGCCACGAGGCTCGACATAGGCATTGAATTCTGCTCTAGTTTTGGGCCTTTGCGGTATATAAAGACGCAAGCCAACACGAAGAGGCTGATTTGTCTGAAGCTGATTGATTTCGGCTAATTGTTGGTAGGGTATTCCTACTTTTTGTGAAATAGACCATAAACTGTCACCAGACTGTACATAATAGAAGCTACCGACTATGGGTATTACCATTGCTTGACCAACGACTAGATTATTTGGATTGGGGATATCATTTGCTTCTACAATATCATTAACAGTTGTTTGATAAGCTCTTGCAATGGTGGTTAATGATTCATTCCGCTGAACAACATGAATCTGCATTTTTCTTCCCCCCTAAAATACGCTACATCCATTTTATGAGAGAGAGTAGAGATTGATGATGAATAATTACTATTTTTTATAAGTTAACTACTTAAATAAGGCAGGCGGTCTAAATTAATGTTTGAACTAAATCAAGATGAATACTATATGAAAGAAGCAATTAAGGAAGCAAGGAAAGCTGAAGAATTTGCCGAGGTACCAATCGGAGCAGTCATTGTATTGGATGGAAAAATCATCTCAAGGGCACATAATCTAAGGGAAACAGAGCAAACAGCAGTAGCACACGCGGAGCTAATTGCAATTGACCGTGCCTGTAAGGCAGTAGGGTCTTGGCGGCTTGAAAATGCGACAATGTATGTCACCCTAGAGCCCTGTCCAATGTGTTCCGGTGCAATTATATTATCAAGAGTAAAAAGAGTTGTTTATGGTGCAGCAGACCCTAAAGGGGGCTGTGCCGGGACATTTATGAATTTATTGCAGGATGAAAGGTTTAATCATCAAAGTGAAGTGACGAGCGGAGTGTTAGCAGAGGAATGCGGACAATTGTTATCAAACTTTTTCCGTAATCTTCGAGAGAGAAGGAAATTACAAAGGAAAAACAATTTACAATAATTTACAAACAATAACAATTGATTTTTTCATGGATTATTAGTATACTAAAAAAGCGTCAGATAGACGCACTACCATTTGGTATCAACTTTGCCGTGCTAGGCGGGGAGGTAGCGGTGCCCTGTACTCGCAATCCGCTCTAGCGAGGCTGAATCCCTTCCTGAGGCTGCACGTCCTGTAGGGTCCGGCTTAAGTAAGTGGTGTTGACGCCCGGGTCCTGCGCAATGGGAATCCATGAACCATGTCAGGTCCGGAAGGAAGCAGCATTAAGTGGAAGCTCCCATGTGCCGCAGGGTTGCCTGGGCCGAGCTAACTGCTTAAGCAGCGCCTATGGGCGTCAGTCGACGGAAGGTGCACGGCAGTTTATATTAGAAATCAACTCATCTCCACTGGAGATGAGTTTTTTCGTATTACCTGAGAATACACTTTGGAAAATAGAAAATGATACGTTATAATAAGAAGGATGAAATATTGAAGGGGGCTGTTGTTTTTGGCATATCAAGCTTTATATCGTGTTTGGCGTCCTCAGCAGTTTTTTGATGTAGTAGGACAAGAACATGTAACCAAAACATTGCAGAACGCCCTGCTTCAACAAAAAATCTCTCATGCCTATCTATTTAATGGGCCCAGAGGAACGGGGAAAACAAGTGCTGCGAAAATTTTAGCAAAAGCAGTCAATTGTGAAAGATCACCGGTTTCGGAGCCATGTAATGAATGTGATTCTTGTAAGGGTATTACGAATGGGACAATATCAGATGTGTTAGAGTTTGACGCAGCTTCCAATTCTCGTGTAGAGGAAATGAGAGATGTCTTGGATAAGGTGAAATTTGCTCCAACGGCTGTTAACTACAAGGTCTATATCATTGATGAAGTACATATGCTGTCGATCAGTGCATTTAATGCCTTGTTAAAAACCTTGGAGGAACCGCCTAAGCATGTCATCTTCATATTAGCCACGACAGAGCCTCATAAGATACCATTAACGATTATCTCACGGTGTCAGCGTTTTGATTTCAGACGTATTACAGCACAATCGATGGTTAATCGAATGAAGTTAATCGTCGATGAAACGGGCGTGACTTGTGATGACGTAGCATTGCAGTTAATTGCCCGAGCTGCAGAAGGCGGGATGCGGGATGCCTTAAGTCTTTTAGATCAGGCAATCTCCTTTAGCCAGGAACGAGTAACGGTTGAAGATGCTCTGACTGTAACAGGGTCCGTTTCAATGGGGTTTTTGAATAAGCTCGCAAGGTCTGTTCAAGAAAAGGACGTAGCCAGCGGTTTAGAAGCTTTGGGAGAACTCTTATTTCATGGGAAAGATCCTGCGCGTTTTATAGAGGATTTCATATTATATTATCGTGACATGTTGCTTTATAAAACGGCACCAAATCTTGAAGAGTCATTAGAAAGAGTTATGCTCGATGAAGAGTTCCGAACTATTTCTGAATTCGTTCCTTATGAACAAATTTACCAGTTAATTGATTTACTGAATAAAACACAGCAGGAAATGCGTTGGACAAACCATCCAAGGATCTTTTTAGAGGTAGCGATCGTTAAGTTGTGTCAAATTGAAAGCAAACAAGGTGAGCAGGCCTCGTCAGAACAAATATCTCAATTGCTTGCAAAAGTTGACCAGCTTGAGCAAGAACTCCAGCAATTAAAGGTAACAGGCGTTGCCATTTCACAAGAAACCGCGGCACCTGCTGGGAAGCCTGCTCAAAGGACATCAAGGAAGGGCTTCCAGCCTCAGGTCGGAAAGATAAACGAAGTATTAAAGAGTGCAACAAAAAATGATTTGAATAAGCTTAAAGGCAAATGGGGCGAAATGAGAGCTAGACTAATGAAATCGCATGCAGCCCTATTAAATGAAGCTGAGCCAGCTGCGGCTTCGGCAAATGCATTTATTTTAAAATTCAAGCATGAAATTCACTGCCAGATGGCAATGGATAACAGTCGTTTTGTTGAAACTGTTACACAGGCCCTGCAAGAACTAACTGGTAACAGGTATGCAGTATTAGGTGTACCTGAAGACCAGTGGCTAACCATTCGAGAAAGCTTTTTAAATAGCAGCCAAACAGATAGCGGAGAAGTTTCAGGATCTCAGCCAGAGGAAGAACCGCATATTGCTGAGGCAAAAAGTTTGTTTGGTGCTGAGTTTGTAGAAATTATTGACTAATTATTGGAGGTAATGAATGATGCGTGGTGGTATGGGAAATATGCAAAATATGATGAAACAAATGCAGAAAATGCAAAAGAAGATGGCAGAGGCACAAGAAGAATTAGGACAGCAAAAAATTGAAGGTACAGCAGGCGGCGGTATGGTGACTGTTGTGGTTACTGGTCATAAAGAAGTAGTAGATGTAATCATTAAACCTGAAGCAGTAGATCCTGACGATGTAGAAATGCTTCAAGATTTAGTGCTAGCTGCAACAAATGATGCCCTTAAAAAGGTAGAAGAGTTAACAAACAATACGATGGGCCAATTTACAAAAGGAATGAATCTTCCATTTTAGTAAGGTGGGCTCCAGTGCCTAGGTCTTCGAGGTCGCTTGGGTCCTGCCGTTTATAGGCGGACCCAAGCAACTGTCGCCCTGACAAAGGCGCTTATGTTTTTCGAGGAGATGACTGAAAAATGCATTATCCTGAACCAATCTCTAAGCTAATTGATAGCTTTATGAAGTTGCCAGGTATCGGCCCAAAAACTGCCGCTCGTCTGGCTTTTTTTATTTTAAGTATGAAGGAGGATACTGTTCTTGATTTTGCAAAAGCGTTAGTTAATGCAAAACGGAACTTAACCTATTGCTCCGTCTGTGGACATATAACGGATCAAGACCCATGTTATATTTGCGAGGATGTACGAAGAGACAAAAGTATTGTATGTGTAGTTCAAGATCCAAAAGACGTAATAGCTATGGAAAAGATGAAGGAATTTAATGGGCTGTATCATGTCTTGCACGGGGCAATCTCTCCGATGGATGGAATAGGTCCTGAGGATATAAATATTCCTGACTTATTAAAACGTCTCCAGGACGAAACAGTACAAGAGGTAATATTAGCTACTAATCCCAATATTGAGGGAGAGGCTACCGCAATGTATATTTCACGTTTGTTAAAACCTTCAGGAATTAAGACAACTAGAATTGCCCATGGCCTTCCTGTAGGCGGGGATCTTGAATATGCTGATGAAGTAACTTTATCAAAAGCGATAGAAGGCCGCAGAGAATTATAAATCGGGGGAATTAGCTATGTTTTTTCGCCGTAAAGGATGGCTGCGAAAAGAGTTTGATGAAAAGCTCTTAATGCAGTTAAGTGAACATAAAGATCATTGGCAAAATCAAAAGCAATTATTAGATAGAAGTTTTGATCCCTCGGAAGAAGCAATCTGTCAGACAAAAATTGCAGAAGTAAAATACTTTTTTCTATTAAAAGAAGCAAAACATCGAAATGTAAGAATAAATAGGTAAAGAAAAGCTATCCCGATAGGTCTATTTTTAATAACTTGTACATAACTTGTAATTAAAAAGGACCTTAAGGGGGATAGCTTTTTTGGAACCAATTGTTGTTATTTCTATACTAGGCGGTCTAATTTTGATGATGTTATTCTTTGGAGCTCCTTTTAAACCAGTAAGGTTTGTTGGCCAAGCTGTTATTAAATTATTGATTGGGGCGTTATTTTTGTTCTTCCTGAATGCGGCAGGTAATAGTGTAGGGATTCATGTTCCAATCAATTTTGCTACATCAGCCGTTTCGGGTTTTCTAGGGATTCCAGGGTTATTTGCGTTAGTTGCTATTCAAACATGGATACTGTGATTTATTGCCGCTGGATAACAGCGGTTAATTTTTTTTGAAAATACTATTGACCAATCTATTAATCTAATGTAATATATGAAAAGTCGTCGCAAGCAACTTATCTTATTTTAAAAAGTTGTTGACATGGACGGTGGTTAATGATATATTAATAAAGTCGCTTTTGGGTGATGAGGTAAAAATTGATCTTTGAAAACTAAACAAACAAAAATGTCAACAAATAATATTTTTCGTTTCTTGATTGAAATGAAGCCAACGTAACAAATGAGCTATATCAACTTTCATGGAGAGTTTGATCCTGGCTCAGGACGAACGCTGGCGGCGTGCCTAATACATGCAAGTCGAGCGAATCCTGAGGTGCTTGCACCTCTTGGTTAGCGGCGGACGGGTGAGTAACACGTGGGCAACCTGCCTGTAAGACTGGGATAACATCGGGAAACCGATGCTAATACCGGATAATCCCTTTCCTCTCATGAGGAAAAGCTGAAAGTCGGCTTCTCGCTGACACTTACAGATGGGCCCGCGGCGCATTAGCTAGTTGGTGAGGTAACGGCTCACCAAGGCGACGATGCGTAGCCGACCTGAGAGGGTGATCGGCCACACTGGGACTGAGACACGGCCCAGACTCCTACGGGAGGCAGCAGTAGGGAATCTTCCGCAATGGACGAAAGTCTGACGGAGCAACGCCGCGTGAACGATGAAGGCCTTCGGGTCGTAAAGTTCTGTTGTTAGGGAAGAAC
>NZ_MSLS01000052.1 GCF_001940785.1 Bacillus sp. MRMR6 | reverse complement strand
GACTTTCAAAAGTTAGTGAAGAAACTTGGATTGCGTCAATCAATGTCAAGACGAGGAAACTGTTGGGATAACGCTCCGCAGGAATCATTCTTTGGCCATTTTAAGGACGAATCCTATTTTAAGCCATGTACGAGTTTAGATGAACTAAAGCGTGAAATTAAGCAATATATGATTTACTACAATAACTACAGATACCAATGGAACTTAAATAAGATGACCCCTGTTCAATACAGAAATCATCTTATTAAAACTGCCTAGGTCTTTTTTAAAAATGTCCTTTACAACGGGTACACTTTAATCGTGTTGGGTTCTTTTTATATACCGCGTAAGAGAATTTTTCAATTGACAAAGTATTTGATAAAGGGCAGCTATTGATTCAATCGATAATCGCTACAGCACGCGTCCAGCCGCCGCTTCCACCTTTAATTTTTACAGGAAAAACACTTACCTTAAAACCATAGGGCGGTAATTGATCCAAGTTTGCTAGTTTTTCAATCTGACAATATTCTTTTTCTCTACCGGCATAATGGGCAGCCCAAAGTACACCCGGACGCGGATTTTCTTTATAATCTGCGGCTTGTATCCCAAGTGGAGTGTCCCACCCCCATCCGTCTGTCCCCATCACCTTGATGCCTTGATCGATCAGCCATAGGGTGGCTTCAGCTGAAACCCCAACATGGATCTCACTATAGTTGGGCTCATATCTCTTTTTATCTGCATCACAGCGAATCATCACGATATCAAACGGCTTTAACTGGTAATCTATATTCTCTAATTTTTCCTTCAGGTCTGAAATGGTAATTGCATATCCTGTAGGCTTATCGGTAAAGTCTAGAACAACCCCATCGTTAAAGAACCATTCGAGCGGCAGCTCATCTATTGTCCTTGAAGGTTTCCCTTCAGAAGTAGGCCAATAATGCCAAGGTGCATCGACATGCGTACCAGCATGACTGGTCAAGGTCAGAAACTCCCCGGCAAGTCCCTTTCTATCTGGAAAATCGTCTGGTGTAACACCTACCAGCTTCGCACCAAACTCGGCACCTTCTTCATGCGTTTCATAGCGAATTGTAAATGGAAGTGGATCTTTTAACTCTTCTTCTATGGAAACACTTAAATCTATTATTTTAGACATAACTATCCTCCGATTCTAGACAATTTTATTTTTTAATACCCCAAGGCCAGTAATCTCCAATTCTACTACATCTCCGGGCTCAAGCCAGCGGTACTCTTCTGTTCCCAGTTCTAAAATACATCCAAACCCAACGGTGCCAGAGCCAATTATATCACCGGGATACAATGTAACGTCCTCTGAAGCACGCTCAATCATTTGTCCAAATGAATAGTAAATATCTTTAAAATTCCCATGGGACCATACTTCTCCGTTTATTTTTGCTGTCATCTCCAAATCGAATTTGTCACCGATTTTGTATTTATTTAATTCATCTTTCGTGACAATCCAAGGACCTATTGAAGTGGCAAAATCTTTTCCCTTGGCCGGTCCAAGCAGCACCTTCATTTCTTTTGCCTGCAGATCACGAGCTGACCAATCATTTAAAATCGTATAGCCGAAAATATACTCTTCTGCGTCACTTGCTTTAATGTTTTTCCCTTCTTTCCCGATGATACAAGCCAGTTCTAATTCATAATCCAGTTTCACACACTTTTTGGGCCGAGCTACCTCTTCACCAGGACCCCTCATGCTGTTTGGATTTGAAAAATAGAAGATCGGTATTTCATACCATTCTGGGGCAACCGTGTTCCCGTGTGTAGAAGAGGCGTTTTTTACATGTGTTTCAAATGCAACAAAGTCGCGGAATGTACAGGGGGTAGGCAGCGGTGCCCGCAACTCAATTTCATCCGTTGAATAGGTTGGCAAAACATTTTTATCTATTGAGTGGATCACGGGCATATACTGTTCTTGCCGCTCCAACAATTCACGAATGCTAGCGGGTAATTCCCCTTGACAGGCAAGTTCCATATCCACTACTCCATTTTCTTTCAGCCAGCCACCGCGTTGTTCTCCGTCCGGATTTCGAAAAGTAATAAATTTCATTGTCTGATCTCCCCGATTCTATTAAACTAAGAAAGGACATCAGCCTAGACGTCCTTTTTTTACTTTACATTACTTCAAAAATTATGCTTTTTCTCTAATACTATCAAACTGCTTGGATTCAAAAATATTTACTTCATCCCAAGCGTCATTCGGGTTTTCCTCAACCTTCCAAATCTTAGGACCGTAATCTGGGGCAAAGTACAATGGTGAACCGCCATAGATTTCAATACGATTACCTCCTGGTTCAATCGCATAAGTGGTAAAGGCTTCACCAACTGCATGTTTAAATGGCTTCATCTCCAGCCTATAACCGTTATCTACAACATAGTCAGCTGTCTCAAGCACTTGATCACGATTTTCTACGGCAAAGCATAGATGGTTCAGCGGTCCATGCTCCTTCTTAAAGTCGGCAAATAAGGCAATTTCATGTGATAAGCTTGAAACGGCAAGGATCGAGCCAACCTCTGTTCCATTTGGAATGACGATTCCTTCGTTATATTTAAAGCCTAGCTCTTGATAAAATTTTCGATGACGCGTAACATCACTAGTCCATAAAGTCACATGGTCTAATCGTCTTACCGACGCACCACGGCTTGGATTTTTCTGCGGACGGGATCTCCATTTACTCTTCAAATGGTCGGGAATCTCAGCAAGTTCAACCTCCCAAAAAATTTCCTCTAAATGTCCATCAGGAGAGTAATATTGATAGGCCTTTCCATGTCCCAAGTCTCCTTCAATCCAACCTTTCCCGCAGCCCATGTTCTCGATGTATTGAACAGCATCCAGTAAATCTTCATCACTTTCTGCACGCCAGCTTATATGTCCAATTCCACTCGTTTTTGCCTCTGTTATTTTTAAACTATGGTGAAAAAACTCACCCCATGCACGCATATAGACAGATTGTCCGATTCTTCCAGATTCCTCCATGCCCAAAACTTCCTTAAAAAACTTAACCGACTCTTCAGGCTTTGGACTTAAAAGTTCCACATGGGCTAACTGTGAAATAAAATGATTTCTTTTTGGCATGATTTCTTCCTCCTTAAAATGCTTATATAGGTTGTAAGCGTTATCAATATTGTGTGAATGATTTTTGCCCCCTAATTTAGGTCAACAAATTTATTAGATCGTCTCTGTCATTTTAATAAGACTTTGTGCGACAATGGCGTTCGGGTTATTCTCTTTTGGGAGCCTGCCTTCTAACTGTAAGAGTTCCCACTGAACCAGCGTGTTTGAATTTTCAACAACAAATTTACAGCGTTCAAAACGCCTTTCCATGAATTCATCCAAAATATCTGTTAATGGTACATCTTGTTGGAGCAATTCGGCTAAAACAAGAGCATCCTCAATCGCCATTGCAGCCCCCTGTGCTAAATGTGGAACGGTCGCATGTGCAGAATCCCCGATTAATAATACCCTGTCGCGATACCAAGGTTTCTCGACAATAAGGGTTTCAAGCGGGCGATACACCACTTCTTTTGGATCGGTAATTTGTTCACATAGTTCTGCAATTAAACCGCCAAATTCCCCAAAGGCCTCACGCATAAGAACATGCAACTGGTCTTCTTGCTTCCATGGGTTTCCAGGCTCTGCCGTAACAATAAAGACATAGGCACTTTCCTTGGTCATAGGGACAATACCTGCTTTTGCATTTCTTCCATAATACATCGTAATGTTTTCGAGATTCTCAGGCCGCTTAAGGGTATAGCGCCAAACTGCCTGCCCGACATATGTCGGTTCAATTTCACCAAACACCATGTTTCTAACCTTCGATCTGACTCCATCTGCACCAATCACAAGGTCATATGTCCCTGAAGTACCATCGGTAAATTTCACATATACAAAGCTGTCTGCATTTTCAATCATCTCAACAGTAGTACCCATGGTAATCTTTGTTCCATGTTTAATAGCAGCTTGGAGCAATATTTCATGTAGATCTCTTCTAGGAATACCACCCGTCATATTGAACTCCCCAGATGGATGGATCGGGGCATCAAAAATCATATTCCCCTGTGAATCCCGAATGTGTAAGGCAGAGTGTGTTGTTCCCATTGACAAAAATTCCTCGGTAAGTCCTAGTGCATCAATTGCTCTTAGGGCATTGGATTGAAGGATGATGCCCACCCCATAAACATTCCATTCCTTTTGCTTTTCAACAATCTCTGTTTCAATTCCAGTTTTTTGCAAAGCAATAGCCGTTGCCAGCCCTCCGATGCCTCCTCCAACGATTAGAACCTTTTTTACATTTGACATAAAAACCCCTCCTATTGATTTTTACGAAATACCAAGTTTAACCATCTCTAAAAGATTAGACCCGATTTCGTTTTTCTGTATACTAGATTTCCAAGAGTGTCTGCCTTCCATGCTTTTACAAGCGCAAAATCACCGACAATCCCTTCCTCTAGCAGGTATTCTTTACCATTAAAGATCTTTGCTTCTTTCCCTGCTGCAATCGGGGTACCGACACCTGTTGCAGTATAAAATCCTGGGATCCCGGGCACAGCCAGCTCTCATTCGTTCAGCAAGAGTACCTTAAGGGATGAGTTCTACCTCCAGCTCCCCGCTTAGATATTGCTGTTCAAAAATTTTATTTTCACCAACATAGGAAGAAACCATTTTTTTGATTTGTTTATAAGACAAACGGAGTCCAAGTCCCCAATCATCCACTCCGCAGTTGTTGCTAAAGACGGTAAGATCCTTTGTTCCCTGTTTGCAAAGAGCCTCAATCAAGCCTCTCTGGAATACCACATAACCCAAACCCGCCAACAATAAGAGAGGCATTGTCTTTCATATCAGCAATTGCTTCGGAAAAAGAACTCATTAATTTCCCCATTAAACATACCTCCCCTACCCTATTTTTGTTGCTATCTATTATTCTATTAACTCATTAATTGTTCTTTCAGCCAGTCATACATCTCATACGTTTCTGTGACATTATCCACTTGACAATGGGAAGAACCCGTACTGCTTATTGGAATAATTTTCAGCCAGCGCGGACAAGTTAAATCGTTATAGACGTTATAGGCATTGTCGACATTATTTTGGCGGTCATCTTCACCATGGACAATGTAGGTTGGCATTTGGATCTTTTCGGCAACTCCGCGTAAGTTATAATGTTGGAGCTTTTCTCTTGCTGCAGGCATGTCTTCTACCCCGAAGATATGCTGCAAAATTTTGGCCAGCGGGTGGTGATCCGGCCGCTTGGACCAAACATCATTGTAATCATAAACCGCTCCCCAAATCGCACATGCTTTAAACCTTGGTTCAAAGGCTGCACATCTTGCTGCCATGTAGCCGCCCATCGAAACTGCCATTACTCCGATCCGATCAGGATCAACATCCAGATTTTCTATGGCCCACTCATATGCCGAGGTCCCTGCAGTATTATAATCATGACGTGAATGAATATGATGAAGTCGCAATGCGCCACCTTGCCCTGGACCGTCTAATGCTAAAAGGGAGATACCCCGTTGATTTAACAGCTGAGCAGGTCCATAGTACAATTCTTCGGCAGTGGAGTCTAAACCGCCAAACATCACCATTAAAGGTCCCTTTTTTTGTCCTGGTGCCTCAAAATAGTAACCTGGTAGGCTAGCATGTTCAAAAGGAATGTTGACAGCCTTTGGTGGATTGGCTAATAGCTCCCCTCCCTTTCTAAAAGATTCTACTCCTTTTAAATAGGTAGGAACTTTTCTAGGATCATCCGGCTGAAGAAAAAACTCTGCTGTACGGAAATAATTTGCTGCTCGTAAATAGCCTGAACGTGCCGTTTCTTTATAACCTTTATCCATTGCATCATTCGCGGTCGATAATGACTTATTACCAAGTCTCATCCATTCGTGATGAAAACTCTCGTAATCTCCTAATTTCATATTGCTGGCAGCACCTAAGATCTCATTTACTTCACCGCCACCAAAATAGGACTGGCTTATCATTCTCACTATCTGATAAGACCACATATAATTTTCCGGAAAGAAATGCCACATAATTGATCAACACATCCTTTAAGTTTTTTATTTGACTTTGTTAGTAGTTTGTTGATTTTCTCCCTAGTCAGTTAATTAAAAAGTGTGGATTTTTGTACTTTACTGTCCCAACAAAAGTAGTAACCTTTATAAACCGAGCCCTATGTGGCTTATACTCACTATTATATAGAGGTTACCATTTGAAAACGTTTCCTTTTTTGACATAATTAATATCAATTTTTATCTTTTTCTGAATAATATAAATTCACTTCTTTATTAGAAGAGTTCATAAAGACAATTTGGGTTATGATTAGCAAAAAAATAGAAGGTACCTTTTACAGTAACCTTCATTAATGGAGCAAATATATTACATATCGCTTCCTAACTATTTTTTTATTATTTCTATGTAATACTAATCTCTACTTTAGTTTTCTTCTCTTTTTCTTTCATCAAAGCAAATAGCTCATCGTCTGTCATATGATTTCGTATGTTAGTCAGCAACATAATCCTGCGATCTTCCTCTGAATAGGATAGGTCTCTTTGCCAGTTGAAAAATCTCGGACCTTCGCCCATAACACGAATATAGCTCATTAGATTTTTTAATACATAACCCGTGAACTTACAATTGCTTAAACAATCATTTTCGTAAAAGCCGTCCCAAATGCCATATTCACTATTTCTCATTTCGATATTGGCTGCTAGAAACTTTTCAGATGCTATGCCTGCCTTGAAAAAGGCACTCATATATTTTTCAGCCACAAAATCTTCATACGCTTCACAAAAATCGATTACACCCTGGATACAATACAAATGGATTTTTGTCTGTAAAAGAATCGTAGAATCAAACAATAATTTTTGATTCCCGGTTAATGTGTTGCTGATCCCTTTGCACTTATCAAAAAGATTTGTAAACGCCTCAATACCTTTACTGCAAGTGTTCTTGAGATAATCAATTTGCCTGTCCAACGATACATTTCCTGCTGCCCACACAAATTGCGGCGAATGATGAAGATGATCTTTCATCCATTGTGAAGTTAGTATTCTTACACCGTAATTATAATACTGTTCACCGGCATGGTCATCTTCATTTTCACCATACTTTACCGTACACTTGGCATAGTCTGTAAAACATTCCGCAATAGCTTCTGCCCCGTCAAAATACTCGGCCGCAAATTCTTGTGCATGTGCTTCACTCCCGATGTCCCTGCCTTCCCAGATTTTACGAACAGCGTCCAAATAGAACACATGAGGACGGATATTAGAGCAATTTACAATCAAGAAATCGCTCACCCCTTTTGAAAAGGCGTGATGCAGTTCATGATTAACCATTTCCACTGAATTAGGAAGCATCGTCATATGATTGGCCGCCTGTAAATCATAAAACGAAACATGAAAATAGATTCCGTGATGTCCTTTGCTGCTTGGCAAAGCAGGGACTCTCATATTATTACTTCCTTGTCTTCGCGACACCATTTTGCCATATCCATTATCCGCCCAGATTTTTATGATATCTGGATTTAATTGAATATGGCCTTCATTATACAGCTCCATGATTTCGCCATATAAATTGGTGCAGCAAATAGGATCTTTTACATACTTTCTAACAATCTCATATTGCATATTGATTAGTTCGCTGATTAGCGTGCCTCTTTTTTCAGGTGTGTCATATTCAGGGTCATCATTCCAAAACGGATAATCCCCCTGGCCGCGAAACCCTAAATTATAGATCGTTTTATTGTCTTTTTGTTCAACGATTCCTTTTTCCCACAAGCCAAAAAATAGGTCAGGATATTTCTTGTAAGACGGCTCTAATTTTGGGTATTCTCTTGTAAACAATTCAGCCCCCAAAGGTTCAGCATGATGATGCGTGATCCAAAGTCCGGCAGCAGCTGCCTGATCACGATATTTTCTTGAATTACGATCTGTACCAGGGATAACCATATTCGCTCCGCATCTAAGCAAAGCTTCAAAAGCCATATCCCATAATTCATCTGATTGATTTTTCTCACACATATAATCGATCAAAACTTCATCGTTAATAAACCAGCCTCTATATTTCACAGCCCTTTTTGCCGATTTAACTGTTTGCAATGGAACTCCAAGCTTACCCACTCGCTCAATTTCCTGGTCCATCCAAAACCAAAACGGCTTGATCTTTAAAAATTCTTCACTTATATAGAGCAAAGCATATATCAATCCTAAATCATCTGATGCTTTAATTTCCATCCGGTTAGCCGATAAAACTTCTATTCTATATTCCTCTTGATCAAGTGTATGGTCTGTTAGCAATTTTATCTGATTATCGACTATCTCAGTATGAACACATTTTTTCCTTATATCGCGCTGTAAGATTCTTATAGCGTTTAAAATCGGTTTAGAATTAAAATCAGAATCAATTATTGTTGCTCCATTTATATAAAAACAACTGTCCATTGGTACCCTCCCTTTCGAATCCAAAATCCTTATACACCAGAGTATGCCATGAACCCACCATCCACTGGAACGGTGATCCCAGTGACAAATCCGCTGGCATTTTCATCCACCAACCAAAGCAACGTCCCTAAAAGATCTTCTGGTTTTCCAAGTCTTCTCATCGGGGTATGGGCTAGGATCTTCTCTGTTCTTTCTGTTAAACTTCCGTCTGCATTTGTAAGAAGTTTTCGGTTCTGTTCAGTCAGGAAAAAGCCCGGGGCAATAGCATTGACACGAATGCCAGACTCAGCCAGGTGCACAGCCAGCCATTGTGTGAAATTATTAATAGCCGCCTTTGCGGCACTGTATGCAGGGACCTTTGTCATCGGGCTTGGGGCACTCATCGATGAGATGTTAATGACGATCCCCGAATTCCCTACCATCTTTTTCGTGAAAATTTGAGTGGGGATCAACGTTCCAATAAAATTAAGATTCATAACCGACTCAAATCCATCTACCGTTAGATCAAAGAATGTTTTCAATTCCTTATCATCTAAGTCTTCTAAACTTAAAATTTCCTTAGACGTAATCCCTTGTGGATGATTGCCTCCTGCTCCGTTGATTAATACATCGCATCTTCCATATGTTTCGAAGACCATTTCTTCTGCTCTTTTGACGCTCTCAGCATTAACGACATCACATTGGACCGGCATAGCTTCTCCACTAAATGCTTTTATCCTTTCCACCACATTCACAGCTTTTTCATATGTTCTATTTAAGACAGCAACCTTCATTCCCTGCCTGGCAAGTTCTACTGCCATTTCGCCGCATAAAATCCCTCCGCCTCCTGTTACAACTGCCACTTTATTTTTTAATGCAGGAATTTTCGTTAGCATATGATTTATTTCCCCCATTACTGTTTTTGAATTTCTCTGCCATGTCCCAGCTGCCATATAGATACATAATCCCCATAGCTCGGTCATAAAGTCCATACCCTGGACGGCAATTTTCTCCTTCTCCAAATACATGCCGGCCATGGTCGGGTCTTATGTAGCCTTGGTAGTTTAGTTCATTATGTATTTTCATTATTTCAGTAATATCAACACTTCCATCGCTGCTTCGATGAGAAACCTCAGCAAAATTCCCATTGTCATAAACCTTTACGTTTCGTAGATGGCTGAAGTAGATGTGTTCATGAAAACGACGAATCATTTGAACTAAATTATTATCAGGATCAGCCCCCAACGAACCTGTACAAAATGTCAATCCGTGACTTTGACTATTTACTAATGCTAATATTTTCTCAATATTTTCTTCATTATTTACAAGACGCGGTAAATTAAAGATGGAAAACGGCGGATCATCAGGATGGATCGCCATTTTGATGCCCACTTCTTCACAAGTCGGGATAATCGCCTCAAGAAAGTACTTTAGATTACCTCTTAGGTCCTCCTCAGTAATATTCTCATAGACTTCGAACATTTCCTTTATTTTACGAATTCTTTCAGGTTCCCAGCCGGGTAAGGTTAAGTTATTCGAGTTTTCTTCGAACATTTTTATCAAATCATATGGATCAAGATCCTCTAATTTATTTTTTTCAAAGAATAGTGATGTTGAACCATCAGGTAATGGATGAAATAAGTCCGTTCGAGTCCAGTCAAAAATTGGCATAAAGTTATAGCAAATCACTTTCACTCCAACACTACCCAGATTTTTAATTGTATTTATGTAATGATTGATGTACAAATCTCTTGAAGGTCCGCCCGTTTTAATCTCTTCGTGTACATTTACACTTTCCACTACGTCTCCATTAAATCCAAAGCTTTTAATATAATTGATTTCATCATTTATTTCATCTAATTCCCATTCTTCACCAGCAGCTTTATGGTGTAAAGCCCACACGATATTGCTAACTCCAGGAATTTGCTTTACATACTCTAACGGGATAGGATCATTCCCTCTTCCATACCATCTAAATGACATCTTCATTAGGCATTATCCTTTACAATTTTTTATTTCGAACTTTTAAACTAACATATTAGTATTCTACTACCTCTGTTTTTGTTATGCAATCCCTTTCAAAAAATAGCCATCATGCATAGTCCCTTCGCTATAACTAGGATACTTGTATGTTAGTTTGTTCGTATGTATAATGTTTATGATAATCAGCCAATATTGTTTTGTTTATATGAAAAGAGGATATTTCTATGGCGGCAAATGCAATTAATTTCCAAAATCAAGCCTACGACACCATTAAGAAAATGATCTTGAAAACAGAGTTAATCCCCGGAGAAAAAATTTCTGAAAAAGAATTAGAAGAGAAGCTGACGATTGGACGATCGCCTGTCAGGGTAGCTATTATTAGACTACAAAAAGAAGGATTGTTTCATGTTGTTCCCCAAAGTGGAACCTATGTGTCAAAAATTAACCTACAACAAGTTTATGAAGCAAAGTTTGTAAGAGAGAATATTGAGAAACTTATCTTTATTGAAGCTAGTGAGCTTATTACTGAAAAAGATCTTGCTGAATTAGATAAAATCATTAAATTACAAAAAGTTTATGCAGAAACAGAGGACCACTCAAATTTTTTACTATATGATGAAGCATTTCATGAATTCTTTTACACCATTGCTAATAAAAAGAATGTTTGGAACTGGATGCAGCTCTTAAATTTACAGTTAAATCGTTTTAGGATGCTCAGTTTGGATGTAAACTGGGCCAAAATCATTCACCAACATGAGGAAATCGTCCAAGCGGTTAAGGCTAAAGACAAACAGCAAATTGAAACATTAATCTCAAAACATCTTCATCTAGTAGATGAAAATACAGAACGTTTACTCAAAGCTTATCCTAATTATTTTTTATAATATGGATTTATGAATTAAATTTAAAAATGCAGCCAATTTATTTTGGCTGCATCTTTTCTTTCATATAGTAATCAAAGATTTTTCACCAGCTTTATTTCCTCATTCTTAGGAATAAATTCGCTTATATTTTCAATTTTGCCGTCTTTACTCAAATAATCTTGGGCGCCGATCTCATACTTCATATTAGACCATTGAAAGAGCTTACGGGCTACCCTTCCTTTTTCACCCACTATGTTGAACCATCCTTGTCCAACATAAAAAGGGTTTAATAATATCCTATCAACAATAAAAGATATCCGGTCATTTTCTTCCTTTGTTTCAAACTTAGTTTTAGAGGAAAGAGCCAAGACAAAATAGTTTTTAGAGTGATCTAATTCAAGTAACTCCAGGTGGTATTTTTCGAATTGCTGTAGATTAAATTCCTCTAGAACCATCTTAATACTCTTTTCAACATCAATTTCATATTTACTAGCTTCTTTCCAGGATGTTATACGCGAATCAAATATAGACAATGTCAGAATATAATGTGAAGCGTAATTTTTTGGATCAAATGCTTCTTTACCATTTTTCTTTTCATCGACCGGTGTAACAATAAACTTTTTATAGTCAGCAAAAAAATCCTCGTTCATACCGCATACCTCTTTTCGGAAGAATAAAATGATTACTATCCCATAAGAATCAATTGACCGAACTGAAAATCCAATTGTTATATTTATTCAATTTCCAACATCAAAATCCTGCTTTTTTTACAATTTTCACTCTTTTTAATCAAAAAGTCCTATATTTCAGTACTATGTAATTGTTATGAATAAGTCCTTTGGAGAAAATCAAACCAAACAAATGGATTAAATCCTGGTGAATCAATAGTTACATATTCCCGGATTTATTTATTAAACCTACAAATATCGGCAAATTTTACGTTTTCTTTTTAGTAGAATGGTAGTGTAATTAGTAAAATACTGTAAAATCGTCTATGGATGGTGCCGACAGGTGGGGGGAGCAAATTTGAATAGTAATGTAGAACATTCCGTTGTGTATTACCCGGATAAAAATCCAACAAAGTGGTATAAAAACTGGAAGTTTATAACAGCAATTATTGTTATAATAATCACTGTTATATTAGGAGCAATCAGCTATTACCAGGCAACCCACTTTAACGCTAATGTAAAAATTAATGATGTAGAGGTTAACGGACTATCTGCTGAAAAAGCACTCAAAAAGCTGCAAACAATTGATTTAAAAAATGAAGTATATGTTGGAAATGAATTAATATTAGATGGAAATGATACACAGATGCAATTTACAGAAAACGACCTGCCAGAAATCAAGGAATTGTTAAAAAAACAGTGGACATTCTTCCCAACTTCCAAGACAAAAAGTTATTCCATTAAGCCTAGCGGGCAGGACCCGTATCGAAGTGATGTTCTGAAGCCTGAATTGGAACAAAAATTGATTTCAATGAATCAAAATTTAACAGATCCCAAACATGCACATGCCTCTTTAGTCCAAGGGGAAATTGTTGTCTCAGAAGGTGTCGATGGTACCAAATATGATGTTGCAGCAGTATTAAAGGAATACGAAAAACATGATTATACCAGTGAAATCCGACTAAATCCCGTCCATATCAGTGCAGTACAAGAAGATAGTGAAATCGTACAAAACGAAAAGCAAAAGCTGCAAGAGTTCCTTCAGCAAACAGTTGAATATAAAGTACAAGATAAAGTATTTGCGTTAAAGGCTGGTGATTTTATAAAAAATGCTACTTTATCTGAAGATTTGACTGTAACTGTAGACGAGGCGTATATCGAAAATATTAGAAATAAAATTGCTGAAATTAACGAAGCTCAGTCCACCTTAAGTAAAGACTTTACCTTTACCACTCACTCAGGAAAGGTTATTTCAGTCAAAGGCCAAGGCTATGGTTGGGCACTTAATGTTGAAAAAGAAACAGAACAGATATTTATGGCCTTTGAAAATGGAGAAACATCCGTTACTGCTTCCAATATATATGGAAACGGCTGGAGCAATGAAGGCTATGGCTATGAAACAACGGTAAACAATGGCCTTGGTAATACCTATGCAGAGGTTTCAATTGCAGAGCAGCGTATTTGGATTTACAGAGATGGAGAATTAGTTTTAGAAACGAATGTGGTAACCGGAAAAACGACTACAGGGGAAAATACATCTCCAGGAGTTTGGTATATCCTCTTTAAACGAACAAACTATACACTTACTGGCAATGCGGTTGGAAAAGGTCCTTATGCCGTTGAAGTTGATTATTGGGCACCTTTTACAAACAGTGGTCAAGGTTTTCATGATGCTAGTTGGCGCAACAACTGGCAAAGCAATGCCTACATCGCAGATGGCTCAAGTGGTTGTATTAATGTCACTCCTAGTATGATGAAGGCTGTCTATGATAATCTTACTGTTTATCAGCCAGTGATTGTTTATTAAAAAAATAAATCGTAATATTTTACAACCAAAAAAAAGGAGCCTAATACTAAAATTAGGCTCTAAAATTTAATTAGAGTAATACCTAGCGTTAATTTTCGAGTTAGGAATCTCCCATTAATTAACTCTCAACCGTTTTTTCCAGATTATAAATTCTCTTGTCCATCTCTGTTAACTTGCTATTAACATAGTCAACTTCACAATTCACCTTCTTTTACTGGAGTTTTAAAAGACCAATTACGTCTTCAGTCTGAGCAGACTCAATCCGCTTTACAGTTTCATAAACCAAGCCAAGACTATCTTCCATTTTTTGCTGTCTGTCATCTATTGACTCGAGTCTATCTTCCATTTTTTGCTGCCTGTCATCTATTGACTCGAGTCTACCTTCCATTTTTTGCTGTCTATCATCTATTGACTCGAGTCTACCTTCCATTTTTTGCTGTCTATCATCTATTGACTCGAGTCTACCTTCCATTCTTTCCTGCCTATCATTCATTTTTACTAACAAATCTAATATTTGTTCTTGCATGCCGCTCACCGTCCATAATTTCATTATAAGATCATTCTTTCCTACTGACCTGTGTTTGTTCTTTTCCTGATATCAATTGTTAAAATGCTTCATTGCATGGTAGTACTGGACAATTTGTAGTTTTGAAAGGGGAATACATTTATGAAATAATATTATTTCATGAGTAGTCGCAGAGGGTCATTTTAAGGAGTAACGGAGCCATTATATCTCATTGGTTAAGTGTTTTACATTATTAAACACCTCACTTAGGGGAAATTTGCTGGGATAGGATACAGTTTTTTGATTAAACCCAATTACAATTATACCAACCTCAAATTATTATTGATACATATTTAAAAATCCAATTACAGTTAAGTCTCTTAGGTTCTGGCATCTTTTATTTAGAATCTTGATTTATAGTTAAGGAATAAACAAAAGCCTCATGAGTGAAAATCCACTTCGAGGCTTTTAGGTGATGGAGAGATTCACATAGCACTTACTTTATAACACTTAATCCTGCAACATAACTTTGACTCATTTATTTACCGTTTCCCTAGACAAAGCATCTTTAAACTGTTCAATTAGGATTGGAACAATCTCAAAGGCATCGCCGACAATTCCATAATGGCAGTTCTGAAAGATTGGGGCTTCTTTGTCCTTATTAATGGCAATAATTAACCCTGAATTTTTCATGCCCACAACATGTTGAATCGCACCCGAAATTCCAATCGCAAAATAAATTTTTGGCGTTACCGTTACACCGGTTTGCCCCACTTGGTGGGCATGGTCAATCCAGCCTGCTTCTACCACATCCCTGCTCCCACCCACTGCTCCTCCAAGTGTTTCCGCCAATTGGTGTATTAACTGAAACCCTTCAAAGCTGCCTAATCCTTTGCCGCCTGCAACAATGATGTCCGCTTCATCAATTCTTACCTTCTTGACCGTTTCCTTTACAATTTCCAACACTTTTGTTCGAATATCTTCTTCTTTCAAGGATATGGTTTCTTCAACCAGCTTGCCTGTTCTCCCTGCCTCAGGCGGCAGAGCCTTCATGACTTTGGCGCGAACGGTTGCCATTTGCGGCCGGTACTTCTTACAAAGAATCGTCGCCATAATATTTCCGCCAAAAGCTGGTCTGCTCGCCAATAATAAACCAGTTTCCTCTTCAACATCCAGCTCTGTTGTATCCGCTGTCAACCCTGTCGGCATATCAGTGGCTACGGCACTAGCTAAGTCCTTTCCCGTTGAGGTTGCCCCGAAAAGGATAATTTCTGGTTTATGTTTTTCCGTACATTCGAGCAGTGCCTTCATGTAGGTTTCGGTCCGATAATGTTTAAAGATAGGTTGATCGTATACATACACGGTATCTGCCCCAAATTCATAGACGGTTTTTGTTAAATGTTTAACATTTTCTCCGATTAGAATACCCGCCAATTCCACTCCCCGTTTGTCTGCCAACTTCCTTCCGGCACCTAATAGTTCAAGAGATACAGAGGCAACCACCCCTTCTTTTTGTTCTATGAATACCCAAACACCTTTATAATCTTGGAAATCCAATTACACTCCCTCCTTTGTTTCAAACAATTCCTTCTTTTCTAACAGGACTGAAAGCAGGTGTTCCACTTGTTCCCTTGGATTGCCTTCAAGCAACTTTCCTCCTGCCGGTTTTTGCGGAGCCCATACTTTGGAGACAATAGTAGGCGATCCCTTCAAACCAAGCTGCTTCACATCGACTCCTTCTAAGTCATCAACAGACCAGATATGTGGTTGATATCTGGCAGCTTTTAGCATATTAGGAAGCGGAGAGTATGGCACTTCATTAATGGTTTTTTCAACAGAAAACAAACACGGCAATGTCGACCTTACTACTTCATGTCCGTCCTCTAACTTGCGATGGACAATGGCATATCCTTCTTCATGATTGATTTCCACCACTTTGTTAACAGAGGTCAGCGGGGGAATATCGAGTCTTCTTGCGATGCCAGGTCCGACTTGTCCGGTATCTCCGTCGATGGACATTTTTCCGCAAATAATCAAATCTACTGGTTTCGTTTTAGCAATTTTTTCAATTGCCTTTGTCACGGCATAGCTTGTTGCCAATGTATCCGCACCTGCAAATCGTCGGTCGGTAATCAGATAGCCCTCATCTGCGCCAATTTCAATACATTTCTTAATCGCGGTAACCGCTGGGGGCGGACCCATCGTCACAACGGATACGACTCCCCCATATCTGTTCTTTAGCCGAACCGCCTCTTCAACCGCATGAGCATCATACGGATTCAAGATGGCCGGTGCCGTCCTTCTGTCCATTGTGTTTGTTTTGGGATTCATCTTAATAATT
Source organism: Bacillus sp. MRMR6 (assembly GCF_001940785.1). GTDB lineage: Bacteria > Bacillota > Bacilli > Bacillales > Cytobacillaceae > Neobacillus. The sequence continues at coordinate 857 of NZ_MSLS01000052.1, read as the reverse complement.
TTGGTGTCAGGCACCTGCTTAATACAGGCTACAATATGCAGCATATTACCCCTCCTTTTAATAAGAAAGCAAATGATTCCTTGTCTTTATCCCAATTAAACTTTTTGTTTTTCAGAATAAAGCACTTACTACGCCCATTTACTATTACTTTATTAAGAGAGACCCCTTTACATTCGAATTTTCTGATAAATATATAAGTAAATGTTTTTAATGAAGGATCTAACAAATGAAAAAAACCTCACGAGTGAGTGAGGTATCTAAAGGGTTCCGTTATGAGGTATTCATAAAAGYGWTGAAGACCTTTTCCGTTTGAATATCAGMGAAAAAAGTCTTCATAAAAGTGATGAAGAACATTTCCGTTTGAATATCAGAGAAAAAAGTCTTCATAAAAGTGATGARRACCTTTTCCGTTTTGAATATCAGAGAAGAAGGTCTTCATAAAAGCGATGAAGACCTTTTCCGTTTGAATATCAGAGAAAAAAGTCTTCATAAAAGTGATGAAGAMCATTTCCATATTGAATATCAGAGAAGAAGGTCTTCATAGCAAATGTTTCACTTTTGTATTTCGCAAGTGAAAAGTGAGCCATTTCGCAATTTAATTTTGAGCCACCACTTTTTCGGTATTCTCTTTCATCCATTCTTCAGTTTCTCTCATCCTGAATGAAGGGCCAACCATGTTTACTACATGCGATTTATGAGTAAGACGGTCAGTCAATGCAGCTGTTAAAACAGGATCGTGAAAGATTTCCTGCCACTTTAAGAATGACAGATTGCTAGTAATAATAGTCGACTTCCTCCCAGCTCGAAGAGAAAGGTGCGAAAACAATAATTCTGCTCCTTCTTTATCAAATGAAATA
>NZ_MSLS01000051.1 GCF_001940785.1 Bacillus sp. MRMR6 | reverse complement strand
ACACTTGTATAGTCGTATTTCACAGATGTTTCAGCTCCCTCATAACAGTTTGAATAATGTGCTCATCCACGCCGTTGTTGAAGGAGATTTCTATGTTTGCCGTTTTGATCGTGCAAGCGTTATTGTAAGAGGGTGCTGATGAAGTGGATGAATATGAAACTTTATTTTCGGAATGTAATGTAACGGGGACGATTGTAAGTTTTTGTTCTGGCATATGAAAAGCACCTCCTTAAATTGATACATTCATCGTACCAGGAGGCGCTACGTGTTTATATGCGTATTTTGATTGGGGGCTTACCCCCTAATAGACTGTGGAGGAATAAATTTATTAAAAACGTTAAGAAGTATTGATATATGGCGGGACTGTGTGGGAATCGAACCCACCAGACCTGGCACGCAGGTCTCAAGCAGTTTTGAAGACCCGGTGTCCTCACTAAGGTAATTTACTATGTTCATTAACAAGATGATTTCCCGCCAAATCAACATTTGATGAAATCTTATTAGCAAATGTCACTAGTATCATTCTAAAAAAGTCACTTGTACCTTTGTCAAATCCATTAATATTAGTATAAGCTGGATATTTAATTTTGACAACAAGGTCAATTAAATGTAAGCCCGAAATAAAAAATAAGCGCACCATCACGGTACGCATTACAAATAACTGTAGATCATGATTTTTCAAATGGTTATTCCATTTTAGCAGCCACATTCTACCACATGCATGGTCGGAGCAAATTCATATCGTTCTACTGCTATAGTCTCAATTCCAAGCCGCTGAGCTTCAATCACTACTTCTTTTCCAAGTTACCTGATCCCAGAAGTAAAACTTTTTTAGTGATACATTTCAAACCCTTCAATGGAATGCTTTAGAACCAATATCTGTTCTGAAATGGGCACCTTCAAAAGATATCTTACCTACAGATTGATAAGCAAGATCCCTCGCTTCTTTAAGATCTTTACCAATCGCAGTAATCCCAAGGACACGGCCTCCATTTGTTATAATTTCACTATTCTTTTTAGAGGTACCGGCATGAAATACAATAGCAGGAGAATGAACAAGGTCTAATCCCTTAATTTCTTTCCCTCTTTCATATATGCCGGGATAGCCGGCTGATGCCATAACTACACAGACAGCAGAAGCATCCTTCCACTTCACTTCTATATTTTCCAGTTCTCTAGAAAGACTTGAAATTATGATTTCAACTAAGTCCGTTTCTAACAGAGGAAGAACAACCTGTGTTTCAGGATCGCCAAAGCGAGCATTATATTCAATTACCTTCGGGCCCTCTTTCGTCAGCATTAATCCTGTATACAGAATCCCTTCAAAAGGACAGCCTTCTTCAACTAGAGCTTTTGCTGTCGGCACGACTATTTCACTGATGATCCTATTAACAATTGAGACATCAATATGAGGTAATGGTGCGTAAGTTCCCATTCCACCTGTGTTGGGTCCCTGATCACCGTTAAATATCGGCTTATGATCCTGCGCAGGAACCATCGGCTTTACTGTTGTCCCATTTACGAAAGCAAGTAGTGTCATTTCTTCCCCTTCGAGATATTCCTCGATCACCACCCTGGCTCCTGCCGAGCCAAACACTGATTCTTCCATTATATTTTGAAGCGCTCCCTCTGCTTCTTTCATGTTTTTTGCCACAACGACTCCTTTTCCCGCAGCTAAGCCGTCCGCTTTTATCACAATCGGTGCTCCTTCAAGGCGAACATATGCTAGTGCTTCCTGATAGTTCGTAAATACAGCATATTTAGCAGTTGGAATATGATACTTCAACATTAGTTCTTTAGCGAATGCTTTACTTCCCTCAATCATAGCCGCTTCTTTGGAAGGGCCGAATACCGCTAATCCCTGTTGTTTAAAATAATTGACGATTCCTTTTAAGAGAGGCTCTTCCGGACCAACAAAAGTAATGTCAATTTGTTCTTTTATTGCAAAATCTGCTAACTTTTCAATGTCGGAAACAGAAATAGGCACACATTCTGCTAATTCCGAAATCCCGGGATTTCCAGGAGCACAATAAATCTGATCAATTTTGGGGCTTTGTGATAATTTCCAAACAATCGCATGTTCACGGCCGCCTCCCCCTACAACGAATACCTTCACTTTGCTCTGACCTCCTAGTGTTTAAAATGCCTTATCCCTGTCAGCACCATTGTGATTCCATGTTTATTGGCAGCCTCAATAGATTCTTGATCACGAATCGATCCACCTGGTTGAATGATGGCTGTAATTCCTGCTTTGGCTGCTTCCTCAACTGTATCTGACATCGGAAAGAATGCATCGGATGCAAGGAAAGCCCCTTTTGCTTTTTCTCCCGCTTGTTCGATTGCGATTTTTACTGAGCCAACACGATTCATTTGCCCGGCACCGACTCCGATTGTTTGGAAATCCTTTGTTAATACAATGGCATTTGACTTTACATATTTGACTATTTTCCAGGCAAAAAGAAGCTGTTCCACTTCTTCTCTAGTGGGCTTTCTTTCAGTCACTACCTGGAGATCCTCAGAACGTATTTGTTTCACATCTTCCTCTTGAATTAAAAATCCGCCCGAAACGGAAGATAGTTTCACTTCAGGCTGTGATTGTTTTTCTAATTCACCAAATTTCAGTAAACGAAGATTTTTCTTTTGCTTTAAAATCTCCAATGCCTCTTGATCGAAATCGGGGGCCATGATAATTTCAAGAAATAATTCTCTCATTTTCTCTGCGGTAGGTTTATCAATAATACGATTTGCAGCAATGATACCGCCAAAAATAGAGACCGGATCAGATTCGTATGCTTTTTGATAAGCCTCAAAGATGGAATTTCCAATACCGACTCCACATGGGTTTGTGTGTTTCACTGCCACTACAGCAGGTTGGTCAAATTCCCTCACGAGGGCTAATGCTGCATCGGCATCATTAATGTTATTATAGGACAGTTCTTTTCCATGCAATTGTTCGGCAGTGGTCAATGAAGCGGCAGTGGTTAAAGGTTTTCGATAAAAAGCTGCTTTTTGATCAGGATTCTCTCCATAACGCAAATCCTGTGCCTTTTCGAATGTCACAGTATACTGATCCGGCCATTCTTCTCCAACCTGCTTGGTTAAATAATCGGAAATCAAAGCATCATAGGCTGCGGTATGGCGAAATACTTTCGCTGCCAACCTTCTTTTCGTTTCGATCGATACGTCACCATTTTTCATTTCATTTAAAATAATTGGATAATCTTTCGCATCGACAACAACCGTTACAAACACATGGTTTTTTGCAGCCGAACGGAGCATTGTAGGACCGCCTATATCAATGTTTTCAATCGCTTCTTCATATGTAACATTTGGTTTAGAAATGGTTTCTTTAAAAGGATATAAATTGACTACCACTAAATCAATCGGCTGAATTCCCAGTTCTTCTATTTGCTTTCGATGTTCTTCTTTATTCATTATCGCTAAAAGACCACTATGGATATTTGGATGAAGGGTTTTCACCCGTCCATCCAGGATTTCTGGAAAACCAGTCACATCAGAAATACCGGTTACCTTTACTCCCTCTTCAGCCAACAATTTCGCTGTACCACCTGTTGAAATGATTTCAAATTCGAGTCTCTCTAATTCTTTTGCAAATTCAACTATTCCCATTTTATCCGAAACACTAATTAGGGCTCGTCTCATTTATATCCCCCTATATTCACAAGATCTTGTAAAACTTCAGGTAACAATTGGTGCTCCTGCTCTTGTATTTTTTTCATTAAAGAATCTCTTGTCTCTTTCGGATCGATCATGATGGCCCGCTGTGCAATAATAGGACCTGTATCCATCCCCTCATCTACGTAATGCACCGTGATACCCGTGATTTTCACCCCGTATCCCAGCGCTTGTCCAATCGCATCTTTTCCTTTAAAAGCAGGCAGCAAAGAAGGATGGACATTGATAATTTCCCCCTCAAAAGCGTGCAGCAATATTGATCCAAGCAGTCGCATATATCCTGCTAATACAATAAAATCCGTCCCGCTTTCCGTTAATTTTTCAAGAATTTCTTCTTCATAGGCTTGCTTGTTTGGATATTCCTTTGCCCTAAACGTAAAAACTGCGATTAAAGCTTCCTTTGCCTTTTTGACTGCAAGGGCTTCAGGGTTGTCACTAACCAATAACACTATTTCTACATTTGTGATTTGTTTGGTTTCAATCGATTTTAGGATTGCTGCGAAATTACTGCCCGTTCCTGAAGCAAAAACAGCTATTTTCATACATGTCCCTTCTTGATAATTACCTCTTCCGTGCCTCTTTCAACGATTCCAATAACGGAAGCATCTTCACCTAAGCTTTGAAGATGGTCTAAAACAGCCTCTTTGTCATCCAAATCAACGAATAAAATCATGCCGATTCCCATATTAAACGTACGATACATATCAAAATCACTGATATTGCCTGCTTGCTGGATGAACGAAAAAATATTTTGCACGTTCCACGTTCCGGCCTCGATTGCAGCCTGTAAACCTGTGGGAAGAATCCGTGGAATATTGTCATAAAAGCCGCCTCCCGTTACATGCACCAGACCATAGACAGGAAATTTCTTTATCGTTGAAAGAATGGATTTTACATATATTTTTGTTGGTTCAAGAAGCACGCCCCCTAATTCAGCCTCTAATTCTGGAACATAGTCTGTTAAAGAAAGTTTTGCATCCTCCAAAAGGACTTTCCGGACAAGTGAAAACCCGTTGCTATGTACACCGCTTGAAGCTAAACCAATAAGAACTTGCCCTTCTTTTATTTTCGATCCATCAATTACCCGCTTTTGATCGACCATGCCGACCGTAAATCCAGCGATATCGTATTCCCCGTTTCCGTACATGTCTGGCATCTCTGCTGTTTCCCCGCCAATTAAGGCACAGCCGGCCTGAAGACATCCATCTGCAATCCCTTTTATAATGGCTTCTATTTTTTCAGGAACGATTTTCCCGCAAGCGAGATAGTCAAGGAAAAAAAGGGGCTCAGCCCCTTGAACGATCACATCGTTCACACACATGGCAACGGCATCAATTCCAATTGTGTCATGCTGATCCATGGCAAAGGCAATTTTCAACTTGGTACCGACACCATCCGTGCCCGAAACAAAAACAGGTTCTTCCATCTCGGCTAAATTGGGTTTAAAAAGTGCTCCAAATCCCCCTAAACCAGTTAAAACTTCTGGTCGAAACGTTTTTTTGACATGTTTCTTCATTCGTTCCACAGCTTCATTTCCGGCATCGATATCCACTCCGGCTTGCCTGTACGCATCGCTCATTGGACTAGCTCCCTTTACGGTAAATTTGTTGAAATTTCTTGGATGTTCAGCTTTTTAATTCTTCCGGCACGCATTATTTCCGGAATAGCATTTTTCCAGGCTTTCTCCAAAGTAGTAATTCTCTGTGAAATCACGATTTTTCCCTTATGCTCGATCGAAAGCTCATTCCCTTTCACGATGCCAATTTTTTTAAAAGGTACCTGCATGTGTTTTGCCATATCAATTACCTTGTCCTTATTTTCCGTGGCAATGGAAAGAATGATGCGTGATTGCGACTCACTAAACAGACAAAAGTCTGTCCGCAGTTCATCAGTTAAGTGAATTTCTGCTCCCAAATTTCCTCCGATACAGCTTTCAGCCAATGCTACAGCTAACCCGCCTTCCGCTGTATCATGGGCAGACTGAACCAATCCTTCTTGAATCGCCTTGAGAGTAAATACCTGAATGTTTCGTTCAAGCTCTAAGTCAATTTGTGGCGGCCGCCCTTCCGTTTTTCCGGTCATTGCTTTTTGGTATTCGGAACCGCCAATTTCTGTTTTTGTTTCTCCAGCTAAAAAGATGATGTCGCCTTCTTTTTTAAATTCCTGGGTAGTGATATGATCAACATCTTTGATTAAGCCTACCATTCCAATGGTTGGTGTTGGAAAAATCGCTTCACCGTTTGTTTCGTTATAAAGACTGACGTTACCGCCTATAACCGGGGTATTCAGCTGACGGCATGCTCCACTAATCCCATCTGCGGCTTTTTCCAACTGCCAGAAAATTTCCGGTTTTTCCGGGCTGCCAAAGTTTAAATTATCGGTAATGGCAAGTGGCTCTGCACCGGAACAAACGACATTACGCGCTGCTTCTGCTACCGCAATCGCCCCTCCTGTATACGGATCAAGATAGACATACCTTCCGTTGCAATCCGTTGTCATTGCCAAAGCTTTCCGGGTTCCCCGAATCGCAATCACCGCGGCATCCGAACCGGGAATGACGGCGGTATTAGTTCTCACCATATAGTCGTACTGCTGATACACCCATTCTTTGCTGGCAATTGTCGGGGAGGCCATCAGTTTCAAGATAATGGAATTGTAGTCATTCGGTTCTTTGATGGTTGCAGTAGGATCCAAAGATGAATATTGTTCATAATAAGGAGCCACTTTGGATGGCTTACAATAAACCGGTGCATCTTCAGCAAGCTTATCCACCGGGATTTCAGCAACAACTTCACTCTTGTGCAGTAATCGGAGCTGGTTATCGTCTGTAACTCTTCCAATAACAGCAGAATGGAGACCCCATTTATCAAAAATCTTCTTAACTTCCGCCTCTTTTCCTTTTTTCGATACCACCAGCATTCGTTCCTGGGACTCGGAGAGCATCATTTCATAGGCACTCATTCCTCTTTCGCGTTGGGGAACGAGGTCAAGATTCAATTCAATGCCATTTCCCGCTTTACTTGCCATTTCAGAACTGGAGCTGGTTAACCCGGCCGCCCCCATATCTTGAATCCCAACAACATGGCCGGATGCAATTAACTCCAGCGTTGCTTCCAGCAATAATTTTTCCATAAATGGATCGCCCACCTGAACGGCTGGGCGTTTGGATTCAGAGTTTTCGCTCAATTCCTCCGAAGCGAATGTTGCACCATGTATGCCGTCTCTGCCAGTAGAAGCCCCCACATAAATGACAGGGTTGCCAATTCCTTTCGCTTCACCTTTTTGAATTTCATCATGATTTATTAGACCCACACACATCGCGTTTACAAGGGGATTCCCCTCATACGATGAATCAAAATAAATCTCCCCGCCAACAGTAGGAATCCCCATACAGTTTCCATATCCGGCAATACCGGCGACGACGTTTTCAAAGGTAAATTTTGTTTTTGGGTTATCGAGTTCTCCAAACCGCAGTGAATTCAATAGGGCAATCGGGCGGGCTCCCATCGAAAAAACATCTCGGATGATCCCGCCGACTCCGGTAGCAGCACCTTGATAAGGTTCAATCGCCGAAGGATGATTGTGGCTTTCCATTTTAAAAACAACCGCTTGGTGATCACCGATATCCACAATACCAGCTCCTTCCCCAGGACCCTGCAAAACATGCGGACCGGTGGTGGGAAATCGTTTTAAGACCACCTTTGAATTTTTATAGCTGCAATGCTCGGACCACATCACACTAAAAATACCCGTTTCTGTATAATTTGGTTTTCTTCCGAGTATTTCAATGACTTTATCAAACTCTTCATCCGTCAATCCCATTTGGCGATAGATTTTTTGTTCGTAAATTTGCTCCGGGCTTGGTTCGTTAAGCTGTTCCATGTTGTTTCCTCCAGTTAGTAAAAATTGATGAAAACATTCGTTTACCGTCATCTCCACCAAGCCATTTGTGTACTGCACGTTCGGGATGAGGCATTAATCCTAAAACATTTCCTCTTTCATTAATCACTCCAGCAATTTCAGAAACGGAACCATTTGGATTTGTCCCTTTGTACCTGAATACAATTTGCTTGTTTCTTTCTAATTGTTCCAATGTTTCTTGATCACAATAATAGTTCCCATCTCCATGGGCAATCGGAATACGAATCGTTTCACCATGCAGATATTCTGAGGTAAATGGTGTTTGGTTGTTTTCAACTGTTAATGGAATCACTTCACTATGAAATTTTAAACGCTGATTTCTGCGTAAAGCCCCAGGCAATAGACCTGCTTCTGTTAAGATTTGAAATCCATTACAAACGCCCAAAATCAATTTTCCTTCTTCAGCTGCTTTTTTTACTTCATCCATAACGGGAGACAGACTTGCAACAGCCCCCGGCCGCAAATAATCCCCATATGAAAATCCCCCCGGAAGCAGAATAGCATCGTATTTTGATAAGTCTGTTTCTAGATGCCATACATATTCAACCGGCTGTTCCACTGTATCGATAACAGCTTTATACATATCTATATCGCAGTTTGAGCCAGGAAATACAAGGACAGCAAATTTCACTTTCATTCCCTCCTTTCTTTACGATTTGTTTATCTCAAAATAATAGTCTTCTATAACGGTATTGGCTAAAAGCCTTTCGCACATTTCATTTACACGTTCCTCTGCCATCTTTTGATCATCACTATTGATTTCAAGCTCCATGTATTTGCCGATTCTTACATCTCCCACTTCGTCGTATCCAAGTGTATGCAGCGATTCTTGAACAGCATTTCCTTGCGGGTCCAATACACTTTCCCTTAATGTTACGTATACAGTTGCCTTAAACACCGATACTACCCCCAATTCTTTTTAAAATTTCTTGATACGCTCCTTCTACGTTTCCCAGGTCTCGTCTGAATCGGTCTTTATCTAACTTTTCTTTTGTTTGAGCATCCCAGAATCGGCAAGTATCGGGAGAAATTTCATCTGCCAATAGAATCTGTCCTCCCGGTGTATTACCGAACTCTAATTTAAAATCAACTAACAGTATATCCTTTCCCAAAAGAAATTCTTTCAGGATGTCATTGATTTTCAGCGCTTGACTGCGAATGATGGCTAATTCTTCCTCCGTGCAGAGTCCCAGAATATCAATGTGATCATTGTTTATGAAAGGATCACTCAGTTCATCGTTTTTGAAGTAATACTCCACTATGGGCTTTGTGAGTTTCTTCCCTTCCTCCCATCCCAATCTCTTGGCGAGGGACCCTGCGGCTATATTTCGGACTACAACCTCAATTGGGATAATCACCACTTGTTGAACAAGCTGTTCAGTTGTCGAAATTTTTTTTACAAAATGGTTGTTAACTCCTTTTTCCTTTAAAAAGCTAAGGAAAATAGAACTAATCTCGTTATTCATCGTGCCTTTCCCCGCGATTTCTCCTTTTTTCTCCCCATTAAAAGCAGTGGCATCATCTTTATACTCAATCCAATAGATTTCAGGTTCTGATGTTTTGAATACCTTTTTCGCTTTACCCTCGTAAAGCTGTTCTAATTTTTCCAATGCCCTGTCCCCTTTACTAATGTGGAGATTCAATCCCAAATTTGCAGTTCATGTATTTGATGAAAAATTTGCTCATGGGTTGCTCCCAAAAAATTAATATGTCCCATTTTCCTATTCTCTTTGCATTCTTTTTTTCCATATAAATGGAGCTTGGCGGATGGAGGAAGCCGGTCAATTTTCTCTGTCACTTTGTCCAAATGCTGACCTAAAATATTTACCATGATAATCGGGCTTAAAAGGGACGTATCGCCGAGCGGAAGTCCGCAGATTGCCCGAATATGCTGTTCAAATTGCGAAGTAAAACATGCATCCATCGAATAATGCCCTGAATTATGAGGTCTTGGAGCTAATTCATTGACCAAAATATCACCCTCGTTAGTTAAGAACATTTCAATCGCAAGTAGACCGACTACCTGCAACGATTCGGCAATTATTAATGCAAGGGTCTCAGCTTGAAGCTTTTGTTCATCCGTGATTCTGGCTGGTACGATTGACTGATGAAGAATATTATTAATATGAACGTTCTCAGAAACAGGGAATGTCTTTACCTCACCTTGAACGCTTCGAGCAACAATCACCGATAATTCCTTGTTAAAAGGTATAAATTTTTCAATGATCATGTCCATTTCAGCTTTTTTCCAAGTCTCAATTGCCATCGGAATATCTACTTGACTTCTGATCACCCATTGGCCTTTCCCATCGTAGCCCCCTTCCGTTGTTTTCATGACAAAAGGTAGATTAAAAAGCTTATATGCCTTGTGAATGTCTTCTTCTGAATGGATGACGAAAAATGGAGCCACGGGCACATCGTAGGATGCTAACGTTGATTTTTCACGATTCCGATTTTGAGTTATTTTAAGGAGATCACTTCCTTGAGGCACCAAGGATGACGTTTCTAAAATAGCTGCAACGTTGGCATTAACATTTTCAAATTCATATGTAATTACGTCTGATGAATTTGCTAATTCCTTTGCAGCAGTGAGATCGGAAAAGGAAGCGACAATCTGGCGGTCTGAAGCTTGTCCACATGGGGAATCGGGGGTAGGATCTAATGTAATAAAGCGATATCCCATATTTCTTCCGGCTAGCGTCATCATCCTCCCCAGCTGACCTCCACCTAAAATACCGATAGTGGATCCGGGTTTTATTACAGGTGTCAAACTGGTCTCCTCCTTTATTCCGACAGGGTATGCTGTCATGTATCATTCCTTTTAGGTTAACCTTCAACAACCTTTTTTACTTTATTAATTCCTCATTGTTCAAAAATGTTTTCAATGAAAACAGTAATTTAATAGGATAGAAATTCACCTTTCGCCCCAAAATAAAAGAATGATTTGGTACGGGGGGATGAAAAAATGGAATTAGAATTGCGGGAGAAATGCGGAGTTTTTGGGATATTTAATCACCCTAAGGCCGCCGATTTGAGCTATTACGGACTTCATGCTCTTCAGCATCGAGGCCAAGAGAGTGCCGGAATTGTTGCAAGCGATGGGAAAACCTTTCGACATCACAGGGGAATGGGTTTGGTTACACAAGTATTTTCCCGAAATATCCTTGATGGACTAACCGGAAATATGGCGATTGGACATGTAAGGTATTCCACTTCCGGAGCGAGTTTACTGCAAAACGCACAGCCTCTTGTCTTTAAATACAGCGAAGGTGGTTTGGCAGTTGCTCATAATGGAAATCTAGTTAATGCACACATTGAACGAAATGTCTTACAGCAGCAAGGAGCGATTTTTCAGACTACAACGGATACGGAAATCATTGCTCACCTCATAGCTCGGTCAAGTAAAAAATACTTTTCACAAGCTGCCCCCGAGGTACTAAAGATACTTGACGGTTCATTTGCCGTGCTGATCATGACAGAAAAACAAATGCTGGTTGCCTTAGATCGCCAAGGCTTACGGCCGCTTAGCCTTGGGAAAATTGGTGAATCAATCGTTACCGCCTCAGAAACCTGTGCTTTAAATGCCGTTAATGCTACGTTTTGGAGGGACGTTGAACCTGGCGAGTGGCTTCTGATTGATGAAAAAGGTATCCAAACAGGGCGTTTTGCCGTAAAAGGGGAGGTCTCCCTTTGTTCCTTTGAATTTGTTTATTTTGCCCGTCCTGATAGTGTCATTCAGGGAAGAAGTGTTTTGGCCATTAGAAAAGAGTTAGGTCAAATATTAGCAAAAGAACATCCTGTACAAGCTGACGTTGTTTTGGCTGTTCCTGAATCGAGTGTTCCTGCGGCACTTGGTTATTCTCAACAATCAGGAATCCCATATGAAATGGGGATCATCAAAAATCCATATGCCGGCAGATCATTTATTGAGCCAACACAGGAATTACGCGATTTAGCAGTGCGTCTTAAATTAAGCGCTGTTCAAGAAATACTTGAGGACAAGAAAGTGGTACTTGTTGATGATTCCATTGTTCGGGGAACAACCAGCAAGCGCATAGTCGAACTGATTCGACAAGCAGGTGCTAAGGAAGTCCATGTCAGAATTACTTCACCCATGGTAAGAAATCCGTGCTTCTATGGTATTGATATGCCGACAAAAGAGGAGTTATTTGCTAATAGACATGAACATGAACGAGCAATGGGAGATGTAATTGGCGCGGATTCATTAGCGTTTTTAAGCACTGAAGGTTTATTGGAGGCGGTTGATGTAGATCTTGCAGAAACCAGCAGTAGTTGTATAGCCTGTTTTAGCGGAGCTTATCCGACTAAATTATATTTGAAATGAATAGTATTACACATCTGATTAGAACAAAGGCCATAAAGAAAGAAGGACAACCTGGTTAGTCCTTCTACTCATTACATTTAAACAAAAAACAGTAGTGGGAAAGGTACCCAGTACTGTCTTTTTAACACTCCCTTGTTTAACCTATTATTAGATAACAGATTGATAAAAGAAACCTGATTTTGCAACAAGTAATTTTAGTTAATAAAAGGGATTTAAACCTTCTAAATGCTCACTGTCTTATAGTAATTAATAATAAGTACTTTCAGTAAACCCGCATTTTCTGCATTCTCTCTTGCCTGTGCTTTCCAAAAAAATATGATTACAGTGAAGCTGGATGCTGTTGATTTTTCCTTGTAAAGGTTGAATCCTTTGTTGTAAAAAATCAATTTCTTCTTTTAATTTTTTTATTTCGCTGAAGTCCCTATTATCGATAAAATTTGGAACCATCTTGAACAAATTTAATGCTTTTTTCTTCATGCCTTCTTCAATTAATAGCTCATCTAAGAAATTATCGCTATTGGTCATTCCTCTAATATCGTAATATACCAGTGGCTTCCCATTCTTCATAAAACTTTCACTTCTCTACACTTTTTCAATTTGATTATGCCCTATTATTATCTCTAAATATTTTTCAGACTTTATCAAATTTGTTTCTTTCAAAGTCGATATTTCCTTAATTTTATTTAATTTCTGCTTGGCGGTTGCAGTTATGTTATAAGAACCTAATTTATATACTTTCCAAATACTATCATCCAATATATTCATAGCCTCAATATATTCATCAGCATTCAAACTATTCTTAGTTAAAAACAAATTAATATTACTTGCGAGCAATTTCCTAGGACGGGTAACTACATCTTCTCAGAAAGTTGCAACGTTCGCCCAAGCATCTTCGTGTTCTGAAAATGAATCATAAACTAGTTGAATTGAGTATGGATTTAATAGAGGCAGACCCCCTTTTTCAAATATATCTGAAACTTTATCAAACAAGTGATTTAAAACAATATTCATCTGTTGATCAGTAAAAGTACGATCGGGGTATTGCTGTTTGTAGTACTTTTGACATGAATTAAATAAATCCGATTTTCTCCTTACCAAAAATCCCTGTACGCCGTCTGAATTTTCTTCACTTAATAATTGTAAAGAATTTGACTTATATTCATCCATTTTTTTCTTTAGTAGTTTGTCTGCTTTTTTGGGAATCCACCATTGCCCATCGGCATAACTATAACTTAATATATTTAGAAGCTTGCTTACTCCTTTTCTACTGTTTTCTTGCATACGTTGAATCTCATCATCAAATAATTTTACCTTGTAAGAAACTGTTCGCTTTATGCTTCCAATTTGATCACTTTCAGTAAGCCCAAGCATTTTGGGAGAAAGAGTCACTTCTAAAGGAGAACTAACATAGGATAGCCTTACTCCATGCCCTTTTCCCGACAAATCCAATAGTTTCTTTTCTAAAACTGATGGTTCTTTAATATCTAATTTTTTTGATAAAGGTGTATCTATCTTTTTTTCCTCAACATCTACTTTTATTTCTTCTTCATTAGATTGCTCCATCATTAAAAACGATTCAGTATCTTCCAGCGTATTAAATAGTTCGCAATAGGAGGACCACGCAACAAGCGATTCTCTTGTTGACTCTACAGGAATAAAGGGTGGAAATTTGCATCTTTGTTTCGTTAAAGGTAATGCAAGATTCCAGTATTGATCAATTAACTCAGAAATTTTTCCTGTAGAACTTAAATCCAGTTCAAATAAAACATTAATAAAACCATTTTGGGAGTTTCCTAAACCCAATGAAGGTGCAGTACCAAACGAGGCCGAACTGCCATCCATGAGGACGGACATCGCTGTCCCTACGATGGTACCTAATGCCCAGAGCCAGGTGAGTGTCCAGAGCGTGACAGCAAACGCAATCGGAATTGAATGGACCCCAGTCTCCGGCGCTACTTATTATACCCTATACAGGGACGGCGTAAAGATTGGCAAAAAGGGTTGCCCTTAGTAGAAATTATCTACTCTTGGGGCAACCCCTTTGTATTTGTCCTAAAGACATTCGAATCTTATGTTCTTTTATCTCCCTGACAGATTGTGAGGTACTCGTACAATAACGGTAGTGACTGTCTGGTTTCCTGCCTTATCCATTGCTATATACGTAATACTATAGGTAAGATCTGCCTTTTTATTCGCTTTTTTAGCGAGCAACGTAAACGTCTTATCGAGCGTACCGTACATAGCATCTCCCACCAATTGTTCGGACACGTCATCAAGTTCACTTGGAATAATCGAGGACAGCACAACGGAATCAATCCCCGACAAACTGTCACTTGAATCAACGACCGCCGTTACTGAAACAGGTTTATTGTTGGCAGCCCAGAGTATCAGTTGATCCAATTCGACCTGAAGCGATGGTGCGGTTGTATCCAAATAGATCGAAACCGTTTTCTTCTCCTCTATATTACCGACGTTATCAACACTCCAATATGTAAGGCTATGAATGCCTTCCGAAGTAATTGTAACCGATTCGCCCGTTTGTGGAGCCCCGTTATCAATCGTGTAATAAGTTGATGCGACACCTGAATCCATATCCCTGGCCATAAAGTTCACCGTTACATCTTTATTGACCCAGCCATTTGGCGCATCGTCGGTTGTTACGGGTGCCGTCTTATCAATGTTATTGACGATAGCAACAACACTTCCTGCATTCCCCGCCGCGTCTTCAAACGTAAAGGTAAAGCTTCCATTTTGGCTAAAAGTGTACTGACCTAGCCCATTATTGTTTGTTACCGTAACAGGCTCACTTGGTATAACAGTCACAATCACATCTTTGTTGGTCAGATTGACAGCACTATAGCTGATTGTCGCTGTAGGAGCAACGGTATCGGTTGGTTCTGTTTGTTCTGTTGCCCCCTTAATAGCTACTTCCATATAAAATAGATTTGCAACATCAGCTTTTCTAATGGTATGTGAGCCAGGTGCAAGAGGCACAGTTACAACGCCATCTGTCATTGCATAACTTGTTCCATCTATGTTGACTTTTGATGTGTCTCCTGTATTAAACACTAACGTTAAGGTTGAATCTACAGTAGTCATAAAGTCAACGCTGGTCGAACTCTCCATTTTTAAAGCTTGAGTTAGGGTTAGACCATTATACACCACTGTTCCCTTACTTGTTGAAAGGTTCCCTTGAATATTGAAGAAGCTGCTAGCTTTCCCATCTGTAGTAAAGTTATGAACATTTCCTGCAGTTGGATCAGTTGGATTAGTTGGATTAGTTGGATCAGTTGGGTCTGTTGGAGTTGAATTACCCCCTACAGATACAAGTTGGGTTTTGTAATTTTTTATTTTAGACATCAGTGCTGAATTGAGGCTATACGATTTATCATCCACTGCATCATCAAATTCCCATGTGAAGTCGCCATTATTTAGGCGTCCGGCTTCTGCAGTGACAATTTGTTCAACAAGGCTTACGTCATCAATGTCAGATGCCGTTACGCCCAAATCGATGCGAGTATCAAAGTTATTATAAGTTGTTCCGCCTACTACCGTTTTGTATGAGGTTTGAACGGTTTCACTTCTTGACGAAGCTAAGTAAGCATCAAATGATGTTGCATGAGCTGGAGTTGTTCCTGCATCGGAATTGGCATAGATAAGACTTGCGGCATCAACAATCATATTGTTGTAGGCTTTAATCATTCCTCCATCTTCACCCGAGAATGTACCTTCCCCTAAAGCATCAGTACCTTGCAAGGAACTCATCATTGGATATTTGGTATTTCTAAAATAGTTTGATTCTACAAAGGATGAACTTCCTGTTGTTACACCAACACCATATTTAGAGATTCCATCAAAGAAGTTATTGTATACATGAACAGTTCCTGTTCTTATACGTGGATGACGAGAGTCTGAATGATCAAACCAGTTATGGTGGAAAGTTACAAAGAATTCTGCTGATTCATTCAAACCGACTAGAGAAGCTTTTCCGGCATCCCAGTAGTGATTGTAAGAAAGTGTAATATAGGTGGATCTACCTTTCAGGTCAGTGGAACCGTCACCTTTTGCCTGGTCGGCATCTCCTCCTGCCGTTCCATAGAAAATATCATTATGATGAATCCAAACGTTAACATTGCCAGTATCCATTGAAATGCCATCGTCTGGGAATAACGCAACCCCTAAGTTTCTTACTTCTACATTACCGACATATCTAAGCAGGATTCCCCATCCATAAGCATAAGTATCTTCCCCGATACCTTCTAATGTCATATTCATTTCCGCATAATTGGATTTACCTTTTACTTGAAGATAACCGCTGCTGTTCAGTTGTCCATACATGTCAGCATCTGTAATTTTTCCAATAAATCTGATGGCAAGCGGTGTTTTATCATAGCCTTTTTGTCTCAGGTTCAGAATATCACCTATACCCACACCTGTTGTTACAGCTCCTGAGCTGCTGGTTATCACATCATGAGTTACGGTTTGTGCATTCTTAGATGTTACATAAATAACTTGTGCGCCAGCCTTAAGTGTTCCATCCTCATTATAAGCACCTGAACCTGTGCCATATGTTGAGTTTGAGGCAAAAGCAAATCCAGATCTGTCATGTGCACCTACAGACAGCGTATTTGAAACCATACTTACGATTGAATTATCTGACAGTACTGCTTCAACTTTCATGACATATTCTCCAGTTGCAAGCCCTGCAGCATCAGCTCTCCAATACGATCCGTAGCTTCGAATTAATTCAGTATCAATTTGTTTATATTGAGAATCTGAAGCACTCGCAGATTTAACATAACCGTTATATCCCACCGCATCAGCTACAGGCGACCATTCTATATAGGCTGTTTCATTCCAACCTCCACTGTTGATTATCGAAGGACTAGCAGCATGTACCGTTGTGTTTGCGAATCCACCGAATCCGCCTGCTAGTAAAGATAGTACAAGAGAACACATTAAATAAATTTTTAATACTTTTTTTCTAACCATTAGTTCCTCCCCAGTCAATTTGTCATAGATACTTTGAAACCGCTTCCAATAGACTTCTAGTTTTATGCAGTAACTATATAATTCTTAAATAAGTATCATATAGTTCTTCCCCTTCCCCCCCTACAACGAAAATCTTTATTATTAGAAAGAGATAATGCATCTGACCTAAATACCTCTTTTAATAAACCATATTTTGAAATTAATATGATAAACGGCTTTTCCTCCATTTGAGAAAAAGGCGCGCATTTACCGATGACTTGTGGAAGAAAGCCATGTTTTATATTTTCTAACATGTTAAGGAAATCAAACAAGATGGCAAAAACACTTTCTCAACATTTATAATAATTGGAAATTTCTGATAAATATATATAATAATTTAATCCTTTTGTTTAATATTTTTAGAAAAAAATATTATTTGATAGTCTTTCGTAAGTGTCACTAAATTCAACCAATAATATCCAATAAATCATCCTAAAAAAGGGCTGACTCTTAAAAAGTTGTTTTTAACGACCTTTTGGATCAGCCTCAGAAAAATATTTCTGTGGAGCTAAACTTTTCAATAATAATTTATTTATTGGACAACAAGTATTCAGCGTCTCGGATAAGATAATCTGCATATTGTACAGAAATATGCTT
>NZ_MSLS01000006.1 GCF_001940785.1 Bacillus sp. MRMR6 | reverse complement strand
ATTATCTTTTGGAACAATGAGATCATAAATTCCTATATATGGGCTAAGATTGAATGAATCTTGAAAGGAAATCATTTCGGTACCACCTTTAAAGTCTTGTTACCTTAATTATAAAATAAAAAGCAGTTGAAGGGTTGATAAAATCAACCTTCAACTGCCTCAAAACAAAGGACTTTTTCAGTGCCCTCAGCGTAGCGACGAGGAGGCTCCCCGGCACGCCCGCGGAAAGCGAAGCACCTGGAGGGGAAATCAACAGGCCTTGGTGCATAGGCAATTAAATCAAAAACAATCAATTTTTAAATCAAACAAAATGAAAAATTGCCGAGAAAACTACCCTTTCTCGACAATCTGACCCTAAATCTTAGGGTTTTTCTATTTTTACTTATCAAAAGCTTGATTATATTGATTTAGGACAGGGGCATAGTGAAGCAGCTAATCAATCGGTTGATTAAAAGAAATATATTAATTTTCGTACGTATATTTCTTTAAAGATTTTCTTACTGCACCAATAAAGATGCGAATAAATATAAATATAGCTGTTTCGGATAGTAAGGTATGATGCCAGCTCCATCCATTGCGAAACTTAATAAGTTTCGTGCTGCGTTCAAAGATTACTTCTGTAACCGTCATGGGAATGCTGAATAAAAAAGCTTTCAAGAATATCCCAGCAGTATTTGAATGATAGGTCATTCGGTTATAGACAACACATGTTAATGGAAATAAAAGATAATCAAATAAGACATTTATTCTAAAATACTCTGGTAAAAACCGAACGGGATAGGTCACTTTCTTCTGCCTTGTAACTATTGAATCTAGGAAGCTTGACATAAAACCCTTTAGCAAATAGATAATAATCCAATCTTTTAGTCGGTCTCTTTTAAACACAACTGGCAATAGCCCTAGGCCGATTGCAAGGAGTCCACTTAAAATCCGCCGTTCCACTTTATCACATCCCTTTTATTAGGATGTGTGCCTTCTGAAAAATTATGAGTAGTTAAAGCAATTTAAAAGGTTGTACCTCCTCTAAACTCAAGCGATTTAACGTGTAAGCCTGTCTCTTCCAATACTTCTCTTTTACAGCTTCCGTGCGGAGTTTAACTAGGTTCGATCTTACCTCCAACACCCGTTCCACACTTCCCCTTCGGTTCCTTTGCCCTTAATAACACTAACATTTCTTCATCCTGTACCATGAAACCTAGCGTAAAGTTCAAGTACGGCACACCTTCTCTACATTTTTTTATGTTACTAATAAAATTATCATAGAACATAGGGCGGGATTACCTTACATCTTTTTTTATTTCAAGGAGAAAATAAAGGTAAAAATAGTTGGAGTGTATGAGATGCTCATCATATATGTTTTAGTTTTTCTAGTAGCAGCCATTATTTGGGGAGATTGGAAGGGCTGGCGTGTATACTATCCAACGATTTTATTCTTTATTGTTGGCGACCTTTTGAAGAACTTTTTACTATATAATCATTGGCTGTGGACCTACAAAGAAACGATGTTTTTTGAAAATATACTTAGAAATCATACAATCATTAATCTGATGGTTATGTTTATTGGATATCCATCAACAATCTTCTTATATCTTGGCCGATTTCCTCGCTCAAAAGGGAAACAAGCAGCGTGGGTTGCTTTTTGGGTTTTTCTATATTCGATCTTGGAGTACATAAATCTTCATTATTTGCATTTAATTAGACATCACAATGGTTGGAATATGCCGTGGTCGGTGGTATTTAATATCGTGATGTTTCTAATGCTTAGAGTCCATTATAAAAATCCGCTGTTAGCGTTGGGGCTATCCGTTTTATGGATCTTATTTTTACTGCAGATGTTCCCGATACCGATTGACAAAATGAAGTAATGGTTATAAACAAAGCAGCGCCTGGATTTGCGCTGCTTTACATTTAAATTTAAAATGGCTCTCTAATATTATACCTGCGAAGAATGCTTTCGATTTTTAAGCCAATGCTAATGTTGCCTACCACGCGAACCTTACCTGTCAACAAAGCCATCGTTCCGCTTTGCTTTCCTAAAACAAACTTTTTGAAATTATCATAAGACAATTGCATCGTACAGTGGGGAGTTGTCTCCACGCCTTTTATGATCGTTAACTTTCCATCTTTAAAGGTATGCTGGTAGGTTCCTTTATCCTCACCGTAAACGTCATATTGAACGACAGCTTCAAAACCGCGGAGGGGACCGGGATTGGCATTAAAAATTTCTTCAATTCTTTCCATCAGGTCTGCTAAAGAATACTCTTTAATCGTTTTTACCATGCAAAAAACCCCCTACATATGAAGAATTTGTATATGTTAATCATACTAGGAAGTGCCCTTTTAAAAGGGTGAAAACTTTTCGAACATTTCAATAATCCCCTTTTATAAAAATTTAGACGATATAAACTCCTTCTATAGAAGAATAAGCTGCAGAGTGGAATCTGAGATGGTTATTTACTAAGGGAGGATTACTTTATGGTAATCCTTTTCTTATTGAAATTATTTTTTTAAAAAAATAATTGATTGTGGAAACTATGGAAGACGCAGAGTATAGGGGGTAAGCAATATGGTTGATGAAAAGGCTCTTATTCATAAACAAGAGAATATCCTGTTTGTTTGTTCAACGATTCTTTCTGTGATTTCGGTTATTATTCTATTCGTTACCATCATCGGGATCCCGATTCTATTTGGCTTAGCTGCAGC
This sequence comes from Bacillus sp. MRMR6, assembly GCF_001940785.1. Classification (GTDB taxonomy): domain Bacteria; phylum Bacillota; class Bacilli; order Bacillales; family Cytobacillaceae; genus Neobacillus. The sequence goes on along the minus strand of NZ_MSLS01000006.1, from coordinate 185,163 downwards.
CACGCTAATGTCTCATGCTGTCTCAATGGCGTTTATACGAATGAACGGAATTCAATTATCAGAAAAGCAATTTGCTGATTTGTATCAGCGAGTGGTGACTCTTAGCGGCAAGTTTGGAATTTCCCAGATTCCCGAAGTGTATATTGTGGAATCAGGCGGAATTTTAAACGCTTTTGCCTCAAGGATTTTTGGATTGTTTGGCAGAAATATAGTGGTTCTTTATTCAGATATAGTTGAACTGATTGAGAGCGAACATGAGGATGAATTGGAATTCGTGATTGCTCATGAATTAGCCCATGTTAAAAGAAATCATATGGTAAAAAGATTCCTTACCTTCTTGGCCATGTGGGTACCGTTTCTCGGGGAAGCCTACTCTAGGGCATGTGAATTTACTGCCGACCGAATGGCCTCAGCTTATACAGAGAAACCGGAAAAGGCCGTACGAGCATTAACTGTACTAGCAACAGGCAAGTATTTATTCCCAAGAGTAAATAAGGATGAGTACCTAAATCAGTACAACGATAAAAAGGGTTTCTTTATAACCTTTACAGAACTATTGTCTACACATCCAGCCATACCTAGAAGAATTTTCGAAATTGAATCGTATGCTGGAAAAACTTCAGTTGCTATAAAAAGAAAGCCTAAGTTAAGTGTGATGATTATAGTAGCCGCTACCTTACTTGCGACAGCCCTGGTAATTTGGTCTACATACACGATCATTAAAGATACCATTAGCTTTACAGGTGAATTATTTACTGCAGGAGAACTAACTGAATTAATGGATGCTGTCATTAATGATGATCAAACAGAAATGGTGAGATTATTAGAAGAGGGAACAGATCCTAATGAACAGGAACAGGAATATGGTTCGACGGCTTTGATTGTTGCTGCAGATAATGATCTGCTTGAAGCAGCACAAATACTACTAGAAAATGGTGCAGATCCTAACCTTTCCGATTTCTATGGCAACACACCCCTAATGGGGGCGGTTTTTATGGAAAATAAAGAAATGGTTCATATACTTTTAGAAGCGGGTGCAGATCCTACTATTACAAATGAGGATGGGATGTCACCGATCTCCCAAGCTCAAGATTTCGGCTATGATGAGTTAGTGGAACTTATGGGAAAGGGAAAGTAAGGCTTTATCAGCAGATCAAAAAATTTGCTCTCCCCTATGGTCTATTACAGGCACGTCCGGCAATAGGATAGTCTGGAAGCATTATACTGGGGAGTGAACCATATGAAATGGTGGTTTGTTTTAATCCTTACCGTTTTCATTGCAGGCTGCAATCAATCAGATGATCAAACTCATGAAACTAATCAGCCTTCAGTTGAAAGCGAAAGTGAACCAGAGGAACAGCAGGATGTTGTTGAACCTGAGGAGTCTTCTGGTCAAGGAACCCCGAATGACCTGCCAGGTAAAGGTTCGGGTCAAGTTTCTCCAACAGAACAGCCGAATAAAAGCCCTGCTGATGGTTCGTCGATTAGAGGACAGACAGAAATAGCCGGCATCTTAAAAGTTAAACAAAAAGACATGGTGATTCTATTTCATGACGATATCCAGATTGAGAAGCTGCTGCATGAAGGGGAATATGATGTAGTTAAGATGGTGCCGAGTGAAGAGCATGTCGGAGTCATAAAATATTATCTTTCTAACAAGGAATATGTCTATATTGATGATTCTTATAAAGAGATGGTGGAGTTCTTCCCGAATATGGGTGAAGAGGTTCACGAAGAAGAGGTTATTGGCACATTAATTATAAATGAGCCTGATATCATTCTTCTGTATGATGACGCAGCAGGAACAAGTACGACCGTACCGGCGGGGCATTATAACGTCATTCGAAAAGAAGAAACACCCTACCCTGATACATTTCAATTTTATATCAGCGAAAAAAAATACTTTTACTTAAATGACTTGGCTGACGAATATGTTGAATATATCAAGAAGACTTCATAAATGAAGCAACCTAGCATACTTTTGCTAGGTTTCTTTTACTGAGAGCAGAAATAGAAAGAACTAAGGATAATAATGCAGGTTATTGTGGAAGAATGAGGGGGACGGACTTAAAATAGGAGGGAGATCCATGATTTCATTAAGAGGGGATGCTCATAAGATTTTCCTTCGAACGAAAAGAACGGTACAAAAGGGGCAGTCCATCCAGAATTTAAAAGAGTTTAAAGAGATAGAAGATATAAAGGAACTTTATCAATCACTTGATAGCGATACCTTGAAGTTAATCCATTACCGAATGATTAAAGAAAAAAATGGATCGGGAATTATCCCGGTTTTTGTTACGTCTATACCTTGGCTGTTATTTCTTTTTTCCAAGCAATTGTCACAGTTTTTATTTACGGAAGGACACTGGCTATGGGCGATTTTTGGGTTTGTGTATCTGCTTGTACTGACCATAAGCGTTATCCTTCATTTTCGTGAAAAAGCTTGGGCAGCTTTTCATATGGAAATCATTCAAGATATCCTAGCCGAAAGGAAGAAGGACCTCTAGGACCTTCTTCTTCATTATTTATTCTATTTCATAAACCAGCCAATCAGAGATTTGCCCTCCTGATTTGTTATAGAGAGATTGTGCCACAACATTATCCTTCGCTGTTTCCCATGTCATGTAGGCATAACCATTTTCTCTAATGTATGCTAAGCATGTTTGGAACAAATTTTCTCCAACTTTTAGTCCTCTTGCTTCTGGTGAAACGAACAAATCATTTAGAATGGCTGCCTTTTTCACTTGCAGTGTGCTGAAGGTGAAATAAAGGGTCGCAAAACCTACTAACTGTCCATCTCTTTCTGCGACAAATTGCAATCCACTTGAGGGGTTATTTTGAAGATGCAGGATTAACCCTGTAAGGTCTTCTTCCGCTGGTCTTGGCTTTTTGTAAAAATCAACGATATATTGGAACATAAGCCCCTTTAATGATTGGATATCTTCTTCATTTGCTGGTCTAACGATAACATTCATTATTTCATCCCCTAAAAACATGATACTTTGATTTTAATCCTAAACTGTTCTTTAGAGAAGGCAGTTTTTTTTTACTTTTATGAAAAATACAAAAAATGTCTAGTATTTCGGGTGACGAAGTATTATGATAAATAATAGTATTTTTTCAACATAGGAGACGATTAGCATGTCAACTTGGAAACGTAATTTATGGGTACTTTGGATTGGGATGTTTTTTACATCAGCAAGTTTTTCCATGGTCATCCCCTTTTTGCCGATCTTCTTACCGCAAATTGGTGTCCATGAACATATAGAAATATGGTCAGGTTTATTATTTAGTGCCGCCTTCTTCGCAGGAGCGATTGCTTCGCCGTTCTGGGGAATGGTTGCCGACCGTTATGGAAGAAAGCCGATGATTATCCGTGCGGGATTTTTCCTGTTTGTGATCTATACACTGGCCGCATTTGTCACTAATCCATATCAGCTGTTAGTGTTACGCATTATGCAGGGTCTTTTAACTGGATTTATTCCAGGTGCGATTGCATTGATTGGGACAAATACACCAAGTCAAAAAGTGGGCTATGCTTTGTCGATGGTTTCAACAGCTACCGCATCCGGAAGTATTTTAGGGCCGCTGATGGGCGGGGGAATCGCGCATTTAGTCGGAAACAGGTTAGCCTTTGCGACGGCAGGTTCCATTGTATTAATTGCAACCATCCTTGTGGTGTTTTTAGTTAAGGAGGAAAATTTCACTCCAAGTAAAAAGGGTGGCTCTTTGAAAAGCAGCCTATCAGAGGCATGGCATAATCGTCCTTTTATGACAGTCCTGCTCTTGACGGTGATTACGGCAAGCTCCGTTATGACGATCGAACCTGTACTTCCTTTATATATTTTAGATTTAGGCGGTTCCGCTGAAAATGCATCGCTGCTCGCTGGGATTGTCTTTTCACTGCCGGGTATTGCGAGTGCCATTTTTGCACCGTTCTGGGGGAAATGGGCAGATAAGGTCGGCTTTCACCGCGTCCTTGTCATCGGGTTACTTGGCGGCGGGATCGGTATGGTCGCACATATTATATTTAGTAGTATGATCGGTTTTTCGATTATTCGTTTTATCTTTGGTGTGTTTTTCTGTGCTGTCTTCCCAGCGCTTAATGGACTCGTCGTCAAATCAACATCAGAGGATTTTCGCGGGAGGGCATTTGGTTTAAATCAAACGGCCACCCAGATTGGCGGGATGCTTGGGCCAATTATCGGAGGCGTTATTGGAGGATTTTTCCCTGTTCAAAGTGTGTTTGTCGTTACAGGAGTCTTGCTATTAGTTGGGATGGGAGCGGCTTATTGGAAGAGTAGTGGGTTTGGTCAGGTTACACAGAATAGAGTAGTGGTTAGAAAATAAATCCTGGGTGGGTGCCTGGGATTTATTTTTGCTTTTATTAACTAATTATGGTAATATTAATTACGAACATAAGTTCTTTTTAGTGAAAAATAAGTCGAGGTGTTTGAGATGATTTTAGGTTTACATCCTTATTTAGTGTTAAATGGAAATGGACAAAAAGCTGTGAAGTTTTATCAAAGCGCATTAGGGGCGGAGGTATTAAGTCTTCAAACCTTTGGTGAAATGCCTGAAAATCCAGAATACCCAATGCCTGAGGAAGCAAAAAATCGTGTCTTACATGCGGCTCTTAAAGTGGGCGAGTCCGTGATTATGCTTTCAGACACCTTCCCTGGACAGCCGTATGAACTTGGGTCACAGCTATCAATCGCATTAGTCTTAAATGATGTAGAACAATCAAAGGAAATCTTCGAAAAGCTAAAAGAAGGCGGCAGAGTGGGTATGCCATTACAGGAAACCTTCTGGAGCCCATCCTACGGTACAGTAACAGACAAGTTCGGCATCAACTGGCAGGTTTCAACCGAAACTGGACAATAGCAATTGAGAAAAAGCCCAAAATCCTAGAGGATTGGGCTTTTTCTTGTGTGGGTAGCTGCGATAACTTATTGATGCGGAAATTAGTTGCACGAAATACTACCGGATGGTGCGAAAAACTACCGGATAGTGCGAAATACTGTCAGATGGAACGAAATACTATCGGATAGCGAGAAATACTATCGGATGGCGAGAAATACTATCGGATGGCGAGAAATACTATCGGATGGCGGAAAATACTATCGGATAGCGGAAAATAAAATCGGATAGCGGAAAATACTATCGGATAGTACGAAATACTATCGGTTGGCGCACGCACCCACAAGTCGGATAAAATAAATAGGTATATTTTCACAGGAAAATAGAACCATAATAAATGGCGGCCGCTAAGAAAGCGGCCTTCCAACATAAGTACATAGCAAGAAAGGAGACCCAATGACAAACAAAAACGATAATCGCAAACAGCCTCACACTGGCAGCAGTGACACGGAATTCGGATCGGAAGCAGGCTTAAGCAAAAAAGCAAGGAAGAAAGCACAGAGAGAAAATAGGAAGAATAAATAAAAAAAGGGCAAACCAATCATACGAATTGGTTTGCCCTATTCAATTGTTAATTTGTTACTGGCTTTTTCAAGACTCCCATTAGTAATGCGGAAACAAAAGCTCCAATGATGACTGCCACTAAATATAGCAGCCAGCTTCCGTCAACTAGTGGGATAACGAACAATCCGCCGTGTGGGGCACGAAGACCGATACTGAACATCATCGATAAAGCACCTGCTACTGCTGAACCAGCCATTAATGACGGGATAACACGAACTGGATCCGCTGCTGCAAATGGAATCGCACCTTCAGTGATAAAGGATAATCCCATAATGTAGTTAACTTTTCCTGCTTCTTGATCTTGCTTGTTGAACTTTTTCTTAAATAATGTAGTCGCCAACGCAATACCTAATGGAGGAACCATACCCGCAGCCATGATGGCTGCCATTGGCTCGTATACACCGTTTGCTAAAAGGCCTGTTCCAAATACATAAGCTGCCTTGTTTACTGGACCACCCATGTCAAATGCCATCATTAATCCTAAAATAATTCCTAGTAAAATTGCATTTCCGGTTCCAAGGCCTGATAACCAATCAGAAATTGCAGTGTTTAATGCACCAACTGGCTTGTTTACAACGAATAACATGATAAATCCAGTAATTGCAATACCTAATAATGGATAGAGAAGAATCGTCTTAATACCTTCTAATGAAGATGGCATACCTGCAAGTAATTTTTTCAATCCTACTACCACATAACCTGCTAAGAAACCTGCGACAAGACCGCCTAAGAAACCTGCTCCACCGCTAGTTGCCATCATACCGCCGACCATACCTGCAGCAAAACCTGGTCGATCTGCAATACTCATGGCGATAAATCCTGCTAATACTGGTACCATCAGGGCAAATGCGTTTCCGCCGCCAATGGTCATGAGTGCTTCAGCAATAGGATGGAAACTTGGATCATCTGGATTAAACGCATTGAAACCGAACATAAAGCTGATTGCGATTAAAATACCACCGCCGACTACGAATGGAAGCATGTTGGAAACACCGCTCATTAAGTGCTTGTAGATGGTTGCCCCAATGCCTCTTCCGCCTTGTTGGGTTTCAGAAGTGGACTTTCCGCTGCCACGATAAATCGGAGCATCCTGCTTTAAAGCTCTTTCAATTAGTTGCTGTGGTTTGCGGATTCCATCTGCCACGGCCGCTTCAATCACGTGCTTGCCGTTAAAGCGGTCCATTTCAACCTTTGTGTCTGCCGCAACAATGACTGCTACTGCGTTTTCGATATCTGAAGCTGTTAAAACATTCTTAGCTCCGCCAGAACCATTGGTCTCAACTTTGATGTCGACACCCATTTGCGCTGCTTTAGCCTTTAAAGCATCCGCGGACATATACGTGTGAGCAATACCTGTTGGACAAGCTGTCACGGCAACAATAAATTGCTTCTTACTCGCCATAGACTGTTCCTCCTCTTCTCCTTCTTGGTCATAGCTATTAATGATATTGATGACATCATCCTTAGACTTTGCCGTTAGAAGCTGTTCCCGGACTTCTTCTTTCATAAGGATCGTGGACAGTCGTGCTAGTGCTTCTAAGTGTGTATTGTTCGCTCCTTCAGTTGCTGCGATCATAAAGAATAGGTGTGCTGGCTGTCCGTCAAGCGAGTTATAATTTACTCCGGAAGTTGAACGGCCGAACACAATCGCAGGTTGTTTTACCGCTTTTGTTTTCGCATGCGGAATCGCAATGCCCTCACCAATTCCAGTTGTACTTTGTTCTTCTCTTTTTAAAATTGCCTTTTTAAATTCTGACCTGTTGGTTAACTTACCAGCAGTGTCTAGAACGGTAACTAGTTCCTCGATGACATCTGATTTTTGGTTACTTTTTAAAGAAAGATTAATCGTTTCTTTGGTTAAAAGCTCTGTTATTCTCATAAGAGCATTCTCCTCTATAGTGATTTAGTTTCTAATTTGACTTGTGTTAATAAGCTTTCTACTCTTTCAGGGGTACATAAACCGATGGAAAAAGCAGTTGCACTTCCTGCTGCGACACTAAAGCGAAACGCTTCTTCAATTGAATTTGTTTTTTCGTACGTTGCAATAAAGCCTGCCACCATAGAATCTCCTGCGCCAACTGAGCTTTTTACCTCACCTATAGGGACAGTAGCGATCAACGCAGTGTCCTTTGTAATAAGAACAGCACCGTCTCCCGCAAGTGATACAATCACGTTTTCTGCACCGCTTTTAATGAGTTCTTTTCCGTATGGAATGACTTCTTCACATGTTGTAATGGTGGTATGAAATAAATCCCCAAGCTCATGATGGTTCGGTTTAATCAGAAATGGTTTGAAGGGTAGGACTTTCTTTAATAATTCGCCCTCTGCATCAACCACAAACTTCGTCCCGTTTTCATTGCACACTTTTACAAGTTCTTCATAGGTACTGTCTGGCATGGAAGAAGGGATACTTCCTGCAAGCACGAGTAAATCTTCACTGGTAAGCCCGCAAATTTTTTCCTTCAACGCTTCAAAACTTTCTTCTGTAATCATAGGTCCTGCAGCATTAATTTCTGTTTCTGTACTAGATTTAAGCTTTACATTGATTCGTGTATCTTCGCTTACTTTAACGAAATCAGTTTGAATAGCTAGTGATTGTAAAAAGCTATTTATATAATCACCGGTAAAACCACCAAGGAACCCGAGGGCTTTACTGTCGACATCTAATCTTTTTAAAACTTGTGAGACATTAATCCCTTTACCACCGGCTAATTTAGTTTCCTTCTTTGTACGGTTTAAATCACCCAATGCGACTTGATCGAGTTCCACAATGTAATCTAGTGATGGATTCAACGTTAGTGTGTAAATCATGGAGTAACCACCTTTATCTTTGTCTTGCTGTAGAATTGTTCTTTTGTGTTCATGTCTAATTCATTTGTAATGATAGTTGCCTGGTGCAGGTCAGCAATTTTTGCAAAAGCAATTTCTGAAAACTTTGTTTCATCAGCCACTATGAATGCTTCACGACTTAGTGAAATGGCGAGTTGTTTGATCATGGCTTCTTCCTGATCTGGTGTTGTATAGCCAAATTGATGATGGATCCCATTGACACCCATAAAACATTTATCAAATCGATATTGTTCTAGACTTTCAAGAGCACCCCGGCCGATAATCGCCTTTGTGGTTGGCTTTGCATAGCCGCCGATAATATATGTTTTTATATTTCTTTCAAAAAGTTGATTTACATGCATAAGCCCATTCGTTACGACAACGATATTCTCGGGGAGAAATGGAATCATTTCAACAATCGTCGAACCAGCATCAAGATAAATGCAATCTCCTTCTTCCACTAAACTGCTGGCAAATTTGGCTATTTGCCGTTTTTCTTGAAGGTTTTTGGAAGATTTCTCTGTCATGCTTGGTTCTTGAAGCTTTCCTTGGAGCCAAGCTGCACCTCCGTGAACTCTTTTAAGAAATTTTGCTTGTTCTAACTGTATTAAATCACGACGTATGGTCGACTCGGAGGTGTTAGTTAATTCAACAAGTTCTTGAAGTTTAACTGTATTTTTTAGCTTTAATGTATCTAAAATTAGTTGATGGCGTTCTGGTTCTAACATTTTGATTTGCCTCCTAAAACGCTTTCATTTAACTGTAAGATTAGTTTACTTCAAAATCCTCCAAAAATCAATCATAAAAATTCACAAACTATCAAACTACTTCACAAAGCGTTCACAGAAAGAGAATCATAGTGTTCGGGGAAGATAAACATGGATTTTAAGGAATTTACTAGGAGTTGGAATTTTGATAACGGGGGCCTTGATGCCCGGATTGATGGTGAAAAGAAGAAAACGGTCATCAAGAAGAGGTCATGATGACCGAAAAGATGACAGAAAACAAAAAACGGTCATCATGATTTGGAAAAATAAATACTGGTCTTTTTACATTAACCTCCGAAGAATAGATCGACTATGTTTGAGGCAGTAGAGGATTTCTTGTTGTAGAACTCGGAATAGCCACAGTTTTTGCAGAAAATAACGATGAATTTGTTGTGTTGAATATCAAGCATTTTAGATAAGCCAGTTCCGGTCATAGCTACTTCTTTCGTACCAGTATCTCTACTACCGCATTTCATACAACCTTTTTCACTCATGTTAATTCCCCCTGATTGGAATTTCTCCTAATATTTACGAATGAGCAAGTGGAAAGTTTCGTGTTATGATTAAACTATCAAAATAGAAGCTGTATGAAAAACAGGAGGGATTAAAGACAATTATGAAATGTTATTCAATCGATCTAGACGGTACATTGTTAAACTCTGAACATGAGATTTCAGAGGAAAATGTGAAAACGATTAATGAATTGCAAGAGCAGGGGCATACCGTTATTTTAAATACAGGACGGGCTTATGCGGATGTGATAAAACTAAAGGCCGTTCAAAATATGGAGATTCCTATTTTTTGTGTCAATGGTTCTGTCTTATATTCTAGCCAAAGAGAAATTCTGTTTGAGGCGACGGTCTCAATGACAATTTACAAAGAAATCTTTCCAATGTTAAAACAATTAGGTGTAGGGATTCTCGTTTACACCAATTATGGAGGCTTTCCATCGACACTGCCGCCATTGCATGCAAAAAGTAAAGAAGAGCTTACTACTCTATTTAAAACGTATAATTATGATCAAATCCTTGAAAAAGAGAATCTGAAAATCTACAAACTAATCGCACTAACACACCATGATGAACTAGAAAAAGTAGAAGAGGTTAAGCGTGCGTTAGACGGAAAGTTTGATATTTCTATGGCATCATCCTTCCCAAATAATGTAGAAATCACTTCAAGTGAAGCTCACAAGGGTAAGGCTTTGCTGCGTTATCAGGATATGATGGATTTATCTTTTGATGAGATCTTTGCGTTTGGTGATGGTGGAAATGACCTTGCCCAATTTGAGGTGGCAACAACATCGATTGCAATGGGAAATGCCCCGCTTCATATTCAACAACAAGCGGATCTTGTTTCTAAGACCAATGACGAAGATGGATTTGCCTATGCTGTTAAAAATCTATTAAACTTCCAAATTGCGAAGAAGACTAGATAAATATATTCATTAATGTGAAACTTTTTATGATTATGCTTCGACTAACTATGTAACCCCCCCTAGGGTTATGTGAAATAGGACCCAGCTTTGCGCTGGGTTCATTTATTTTTCCCCCAATCGGCAAAAACCCACCATATATCGAAAAAAATTAAATATATCGGCAAAACTCCGATTTTACCGGCAAAAACCTCCAACATATCGGCAATCCTACCGCAAGCCCCCCAAAAAAATTAAATTCCTAGTAAAATAAATTAAGAAATTCTTAAGATTTTTCCTATCTTAGTGTTAAGATTTTCCTATTACTATATGTATAGACGCTGCTAGAAAGAGGGCTGGATAGATGAGTAATTATAATGTATTAGTTGTTGATGATGAAAAGGAAATTCGCGATGCCATTGAGATTTACTTGAAAAATGAAGGAATCACCGTGATTAAAGCAAATGATGGGATGGAAGCGTTAGACATCTTAAGTGAACAACAGGTGCATCTTATCATTTTGGACATCATGATGCCGAGACTGGATGGCATTTCAGCGACGTTTAAAATTCGTGAGAAACAAAATATCCCGATTATTATCTTGAGTGCCAAATCAGAAGATACCGATAAAATATTAGGCCTCCAGGTTGGTGCGGATGACTATGTGACCAAGCCCTTTAATCCAATGGAGCTTGTAGCCCGTGTTAAATCACAGCTTCGAAGATACGTCACTTTTGGGACTTTTGAGGGGATTAAAAAAGTGATCGACCTGAGGGGATTAACGCTCGACCAATCCGCTAAGGAAGTAACGGTTCATGGTGAACAGGTAAAGCTTACGCCAATAGAATATAAGATAGTCAAACTGTTGATGACAAATGCTGGGCGGGTGTTCTCAATAGATGAAATCTATGAGCGGGTTTGGAAGGAACCGGGGTATAATGCGGAAAATACCGTTGCCGTACATATTAGGAAAATCCGTGAAAAGATCGAAATAGATCCGAAGAATCCTAGATTTTTAAAGGTGGTATGGGGAATTGGATACAAAATGGAAAAGTAGCATCAAACTGTATGTCTGGTCTTTTTTATTAATGATAGGGATTAGCGGGGTCGCAACCTTTCTTGTAGCAGGCAGCCAATATCTGCATAAGGATTATTTCCATACACCGGAATTTCAAATGGAGCTCGATCAATTTACGAGTCTTTTAAGTATATTTGAGTTTAGCGATGTGACCATTGATGAAGCAAAAAAGTCGATTATCGTAACCGAAGAAGAAATTAATGAACACCGTTATCGATATGGGGACTTACATGAGCAGGTCAGCAATATCAAAGCTCAATATGAATACCGCATCGAGGAAGCCCAAGCAACAGAAAACCAAGAGGCTGCTGATACTTACATAGAAGAACGAGATGGAAAAATTGAAGATATCACAAATAATTTTAAGAGTGATGACCATGTTAGACAGAAGATCATTCAAGAGAAAGAAAAGCAAATTGAAAGGTATTATAAAGAACGTGAAAGTTTGCGTGCTGAATTTTCAAGGTACGATAAAGTCTTCAGTTATTATTTTCAAAATACTAATTCAGATAAGGTCTATACAAACCTAGAAGAGTCAAAACAGAGCAGTTTAAATTCTTCCAACATGTTATTTGTAAAGGAATATAATGTCCCAGGGAAATTCTTCAGTAATTATTACGATCTCTCTGGTAAAGAAGTAATGGAAGGGTCAGCACTTTTTAGTACCGATGGTTTGTTTGAAGGAAAGATCGCTATCTCCAAAACCCTACCATCGACTGACTGGCTCATGGTTGAAGCTGAAAACTATAAGCAGGATCAAATGCTGCTATTAGCTAATAGCTTAGTTAGCTTAATACTTCTGGTTATTTGCCTTTTAACTGCTAGAAAAGCAAAGGCAGTTCCGGCTGGTATTGAGAAATGGAGACCCTATTATAATAAACTACCAATTGATGTCAGGCTGATTCTTTTAAGCATTGCAGTCATCGGTATGGCACTGTTTATAGCCGTGGTAAGCGATGGAATATTATATATAAATCAAGACCCGTATGTTTGGGGGACAGAGGTTATCTTAAGTCTAGTTGCGGGTGCACTATTTATAACATTGGTAATCATTCAGGGAAAGCTTCTAAAGGTAGATTTCACTAATTGGGCGGAGTGGGATAAGAGCCTTTCAAACTTCATCTGGAAGAACGGGAGAACACTCTACCATCGAGCAAAGCATAACTTTACTGATGCGTTTTTGGACCAAAGTACGGGGGCGCAGGTTTTCTTTGTTTTCATCGTTGTATTTATGCTAGGTGCGGCGGTTATTGTGGTAGCAGCAGAGCCATTCTTTTTGGTCTTTTATGCGATATTGCTGGCCATTGTTGCTGTCCCGCTTGGTCTACAAATAATGAAAAAAGTCGGTTATTTCAACCGCATCATAGAAAAAACAAACGAACTTGCCGCTGGAAAACAGGGAGAGGATCTGCCGGTAGTTGGGAAGACGGTTCTTGCATCTCTTGCAGCAAATCTTAATCTATTAAAACAAGGTGTGAAAAAGTCTCAATCAGAGCAGGCAAAGAGTGAACGTCTGAAAACGGAGCTGATTACAAACGTCAGCCATGACCTCAGGACACCGCTCACTTCAATTATTACGTATACAGAATTGTTAAAGACAGAGGACTTATCACAAGGAGATCGTGACGCCTATCTTGAGGTTATCGACCGGAAATCAAAACGGCTCAAGGTACTGATTGATGACTTATTTGAAGTATCGAAAATGACAAGTGGAAGTGTACAGCTGACAAAGGAGAAGATCGATTTGAACCAGCTGCTTGAGCAGGCTTTGGCGGAGTATGATGAAACGATATCTCAATCAAATCTTCACTTTCGGGTTACAAAAGCGGATCAGCCTGTTTACGCCCTTGTTGATGGACAAAAAATGTGGCGTGTTTTTGATAATTTAATTGGTAATGTCCTTAAATATTCGTTGGAAAATACAAGAGTATATATATCCGTCAAAACAGTGGATAGTCAGGCGATTGTAACCTTCAAGAATGTTTCTAAATATGAGCTCAGTGAAAATGTTGATGAGCTATTGGAACGATTTAAACGCGGAGATCAATCAAGGCACACAGAGGGGTCAGGTCTAGGGCTTGCGATTGTAAAATCAATCGTTGACCTTCATGAAGGAAGCCTCGACTTTGAAGCGGATGGTGATTTATTTAAAGTCAATATTTCGTTGAAGCTGGAGGATTAGAGTCTTTCAATGATGGATGGAGGTGAGGTTTTGAACGGCACAATTCATTTTACTGATTTATATTCACTTTTTTATAAGCGGCTTTTTCTAATTGGCTACTCAATTACTAGGGACAAGTTCCTGGCAGAGGATGTGGTTCAAGAGACTTTTATAAAAGCATTTAATAAAGCAGATACACTTGAAGATAATGGGAAAATAGGAGCATGGTTATCGGTTATTGCCACCAGGACTGCGATTGATATCGCTAGGAGAGAAAAGAAAAACAAAGCCATTTTGATGGAGCGGGAAATGCTTGAATTTCTTGGAAAGGAGACGAAGGAAACGATAGAGCAAATAGTAGAGGCAGGATTCCTGCTGGAAGAAATCAAGAATGGAATTAGAAAACTGTCCCTTGAACAGCAAGAGCTGCTGATTCTACGTTTGCTGAAAGGTTTAAAGGAAGAAGAAATAGCCCATGTTCTCCATCTTAAACCTGCTACTGTAAAAACAAAGATTTACCGGGCGAAGAAAAGACTTAGATTTCTTGTTTTGGAAGCTAGAAGCGCGTAATGGATGCAAAATAATCATAGAGAATAGGGGCAAAGTAAAAGGCTGGTATGAATGACCGGCCTATTTAATATATTGTAATATCGACATTTTTAAGGTGATTACCTTGTCTTTTGCGGAGAAATTTAATAAGATTTAAAGTAACGCACAGACAGTTGCCTAAGAAAATCAGATTTTTTGAAACCTTATCAATGGTTAAACGTATAGGGTATGGTAAAAAAATTTCTACAGACGGGAAGATATATTGTATGGGCTCTTACATTTTACAAGTTGGACAATTTGCATTTGATCTTTATTATTGGTTAATTATAATCTCCATTTTTGGATCTTGGTTTCCTAAATTTAGCACGTCAAAAGTGGGCATGTTGATTGGGAGGTTGGTGGAACCTTACTTATCTATTTTCAGAAAGTTTATCCCGCCGCTTGGTATGATCGACCTTTCACCTATCGTCGCGTTGATTGCTTACCGCTATCTAGGGAGCTTTGCTTTAATGGGGCTGGGTGAATTATTAGGGATGATTGGGGCAGTATAACTTTGGCCATGGTTGTTGCTATGAAAAAAAATAAAATAATTTCAACAAAAAGGACGGATCTTTCATCAACGATTCGTCTTTTTTATTTTTAGGAAATTTTTTGCAGGATAAGATGATTAAATAGAGAAGTCTATAAACATAAGGTATTTTGCTCAATACCAACTTGCTAGACGTTACATATATGGATAAGGTCAAATCACATAATAAAATAAACTCAGAAAGGAAAGGGGAGCAATCCAGGTGTTATCTTTTGAGGAAAAGAAAGCAATTTTTCAGTCGTTTAAGTTAAAGAAAAAGGAAATTAGTAATGGCAGAGTAAGTTTTATTTACCCAGAGAGTAAGCAGCGAGGTCAAGTGCTTGCAACCCAAGTACAGCCGAGCGGAAATGGATATGTGGTCGGGAAATATATGTCGGAAGAAACGATTCAAAAGAATGGCTACTTGGTTGATTCCCGGGGCTGGATTTCGATTCGTGACTTTTCTAAAGTGGAAATGAAAAATGTCATCCGTGAAGCTGCCATGTCTATGTCTGGTGTTGAGATTGAACTCGACCCCGAACTCGACCTCAAAGCTGAACTCGAACCCGAACTTGAACTCAAAACAGAGCCCGAAACTAAATCCGCTATGGTGAAGGACATTCCTGAAAAGGTAGAGAAAAAAACAGCCCCAGATGAAACGATTGAAGCGTCATCAGCGTCTGAAAAGATAGGCTTCAATTGCCTGAATAATTGGCTTGAGCTGACGAAAGCAGTCACTGAATTAAACTATTTGGTATGGAGAGGTTTTTTTAATAGATTATCAAGATGATTTTGGAAGTAAGTATAATACTATAAGAAATAAGGATGGTAAAGATATTTGGATAAAATAGCAGTGATATCGGACATACATGGCAATATTCCTGCCTTACAATCGGTTCTTAAAGACATACAGGCAAGAGAGATCGAGTGGATTATTTGTTTGGGCGACCTAGTTGGAAAAGGACCCGAGTCCAGTAAGGCAGTTGAAAGAATTGAAGAAACCTGCAGAACTGTCGTAAAAGGGAATTGGGATGACTTTATTACCAATCCAACCGATTCTGAAACGTTAAACTGGCATCAAAACCAGCTAACTTCAAAACATCAGGATTATTTAAAGAATCTTCCTTTCTCCGCTGAATTTGTCATGAGTGGAAGACTAATCAGAATGTTTCATGCCTCGCCTAGAAGTCTATATGAACGAGTACAGCCATGGGACCCAATGGAAAAGCGTATAAGTCTTTTTGAAAATACCATTCATACAGAAAATATATTGGGCAATCGCCAGCCGGATGTTGTGTGCTATGGAGATATTCATAATGCCTACATTCAAAATTTCAATGGCAGGACTCTTTGTAATGTAGGAAGTGTTGGAAATCCGCTTGAAATTACCCAAGCCTCTTATACTATTTTGGAAGGAGAATTTGGTCGTGAGGAACCGAGCAGTTTTTCCATCCAGCAAATCCGTGTACCCTATGATATTGAACAATCGATTAGAGTGGCAAAGGAAATGGAGATGCCTGAGCTTGAGTCATATATTCAAGAACTCACAACTGCACGATATCGTGGTTTAAAGAAATAGGGGGAGTCAGCAAGTGGGACGTTATGTTAGTATCTTTTTCATGACAGTGTTTGTTGCAGTAGCGTTATTTTTTACTATTCCTGCATTATTTTCAGCGGGGTCCAGTGATATTGATTTACTTGTCTTCATTGGAATGATCCTGATCATCCTGGTATCTTTCGTGATTACTCAACTCTTTTACATAATGGATGTACTTAAAAAAAGGAAATAGAATGGGGGGATTTCAAAAATGTATGAATTAAAAACAAAGGAAACGGATCATAGTGTCATAGAATTTATTGAAGCCGTTGATAGTCCGAAAAAACGGGAAGATGCCTATAAACTGCTGGATATTTTTACAGAGACTTCTGGTTATCAGGCAAGTATGTGGGGGCCGAGTATTATCGGATTTGGCTCATATCATTATAAATATGAATCTGGACATGAGGGCGATGCACCATTAGTAGGCTTTTCTCCGAGGAAGGCAAAAATAAGCCTGTATTTTGCAACGGGTGATACGGCCCGTGAAGAGCTTCTGAAGAGATTTGGAAAGCATACATCAGGAAAAGCTTGTGTTTACGTTAATAAAGTTGCTGACATCGATACGGATGTTTTAAAAGAGTTAATCACACAATCGATTAAATTCTTGCAGGAAACCTATCCCAACCAATAATCGAACAATAGCCAAAAGCCAAATAGTTGATACTTGGCTTTTGGCTACTGATACTTCATTTGTACTCAAGACCTAACAATTGTCTGCCTGTATCTTCTAACCAATACAAATGGTCATTTGTTTTTACAATCTGCTCCTTCAAGATATGATCCTGGTCAATTCCGTCTAAATATCTCGCTAAAAAGTGTACAAAAACATCCAAACGTCTGAGCGTAATTAACAATGGAAGTGCATCCTTTTCCTCAGGTGTTAGGCTCACAACAGAGGAGAATGCTGCTAGGTAAATATGGATCTTTTCGTGTAGTTTCGTAGGATTTGGCTCCTTCACGGCTATTTCGGCAATACACACGGCTGCTTCCATTACACGTAAGTCCTGAGTTGCGAATTCAAAATCTAAGATGGCATTAATTCTATGATCATTCCCAACCAATACATTGGACTCGTTTAAATCGCCATGAATGAGTTGATGAGGGAGTCTTTTTAATTGCGGGACATAATTAATAAAATGGACGATTTGATCGGAGATTTTTTTTAGTTCTATACTATATTCGAGAAACTCCTCAGGAGGAGTGCTGCACCACTTCACTACCTGCTCAATCGGACAATTGGGATATGCGTTTTCAATTTCATAATAAGGACGGTACACAAAGGGCTGTTTAAGCTTTATTTTTTCCATAGCCTGTAACAAGAGTGCAGAGCTTAATCCAAAAGAAGATACTACTTCTCTACTCTCAAATTTAGGATTTTCCCCTTCGATATATTGATAAAGACAAGCAATTCTATTCGAGCCGTCTTGCAAACGAACTAGCGTTTCCTCATTAGCTGCAGGCACAGGCACGGGAACTTGAAAGGGCAGTTTCGCTCCTTCTGATAGTTTCACCAAAACTTCGTGTTCCAGCTCAACCTTTGATGCGTCTTTATGTGTTTCGTATACTCGAAGAATATATTTTTTATCCTCGACGCTTACATACCTTGTTGTGTTGTTGTAGCCGCTTTTGCCCGTGCTGACAACCCAAGGAGGTTTTTCCTGAAAAAAATGAACTAAAATATCATCAATTGTCTCTAAGGTTATTTTCATACCATGATCCTTTCCCATTATTAAAAAGTTAGGATTAGTATAGCATGGAATACGTATTTTTGAGGAGGATGTTTAGATGGAGTTAATTGAAAAGGCACTTCAGATAGCGAGTAAGGGACATCTTGGACAGGTTAGGAAAAATACAGACATTCCTTACTTCACTCACCCAGTTGCAGTTGGAATGATTTTAATGAAGGCAGGGTGCCGTGACGAGTTGGTGGCTGCGGGGATTTTGCATGATACGGTTGAAGATACAAAGCTTACATTAGAGGATATTAAAAGAGAGTTTGGGCCAAAGATTGCTGAGATTGTCGCTGGATGCTCAGAGCCTGATAAGAGTCTTTCGTGGCAGGAACGGAAAGACCATACCATTGATTTTTTAAAAATAGCATCAGAGGAAATCAGAATTGTCGCTTGTGCGGATAAGCTTCATAATATTAAAAGTATCTATAAGGATTACGAGCAGGTAGGGGATTCTGTTTGGTCCAGATTTAATGCAGGGAAGGAACAGCAAAAATGGTACTATACAAATATGGTTGAAAGTCTGGGGCATCAATCAAGTTTCCCGCTACTAGAGGAATTAAAAACAGAGGTAGAAAGGTTATTCACATAGTTTCATTAGAAGAGGGGGGACGATTATGGAGATTAGATTGCTAGCCCCTACAGATGCACATCAATACTGGCTTTTAAGGTTAGAAGCTTTAAAGGAAAACCCTGAAGCTTTTTCAACCAGCTATGAAGAAGCGGTTATGAGGGAAAATCCTTTAGAACAAGCAGCCAGAGATTTTACAACAGAGGGAATCTACACCTTTGGGGCATTTGAGGAAAAAGAGCTCATTGGCATGGTTACGCTGATGCTAGAGAAAAAGGAAAAACTAAAGCATCGAGCCAATATTTTTGCGATGTATGTAACACCGAAGAAACAAGGCTTAGGTGTAGGAAAAGCATTGCTTACAGCCGCAATACAAAAAGCAACAACGATTGATAGGATAGAAAAAATAAATTTATCCGTAGTAGCCTCTAATGAGAAAGCAAAGAAGCTGTATACTAATCTAGGTTTCAGCGTGTTTGGATCTGAAAAGAAAGCATTAATCGTAAAGGGTGTTTATTATGATGAGGAACATATGGATTTGCATATTAAATAAAGATGCCGATACGTCTCTTGGAGAGTACCGGCATTCTTCTGCAAAACAGAATTTAAGCACTACTATTCTCAAGGAGTATGTTACTACGAGGCCTGGACGCTTTATACCACTCCCAGCATAGGATCCAGATTAGAATAAGATCAATAAAATCTCCGCCATAGTACATTAACATTCCGCCTGTTTCTGCTTGTCCCCGTGGTATTCCTGAAGGCGGATATGCATAAATGTACTTTGATAGGATAGCATGGCTTGCTAGGGATAAAACCAAGACTGTCGCCCGGAAGGCATGACTTGTACGATGAGCAATAGGATCAATATATATCATAGAAATAGTGAAAAGATAGCCTGCTAAAAAGACATGTATGTGCACAATGACATGAAGAAGCATACTCTGCAGCATTTCAGAATAAAGGCTAGTGGTATAGAGGAGCCATAACCCACCAAAGTTAAAGATCGAAGCAACAATCGGATTACTTAGAAAGCGAATGAGGCCGCTTTTTAGAAAAAGGGATATAAGCCGGCCGGTACGGACACTGACCATTCGCAGAAACAAAGTCATCGGTGCACTTAATGCAATCAAGAGTGGGGCAAGCATACCAAGAAGCAGATGTCCTACCATATGCCAAGTGAAATCATGATGGGAACGGTTTGCGATGGGTCCGATCACGGAAGAGGCAGCACAAAGAATCCCCATTACCCAAAGAGCATATCGATGCTTAGGCCATGGTTTATAACGACGGCTGGACATGAAACCTGCTAGAAGATATGAGAC
This sequence comes from Bacillus sp. MRMR6, assembly GCF_001940785.1. Lineage (GTDB taxonomy): Bacteria > Bacillota > Bacilli > Bacillales > Cytobacillaceae > Neobacillus. The sequence continues at coordinate 165,090 of NZ_MSLS01000006.1, read as the reverse complement.
CAACAGCAGTATGAAAAAGACAGTTAAAACGATTTCAGCTAAATACCCGCTACTATGTTGAATATGACTATGACTCAACTAACAGGGCCTCCTTCTAAGCGAGCCTGCGGTTGTGAACGAAGCAGCAAGTATGCCCCGCCTAAAATCATAGCTACTGCAATGATATTCCAAGTTAGATCATATGGGAATACATCAACGTCATATCGAATCTGGTGGATCCGCATGATTTTATGCTGGATCGTGCCATCGTAAAATTGAAACCCGCCAGCCCCTAATAATAATCCAGCCACCCATACTTTTATGACTAAGGCGTTTCTACGGCGAAGATCAGAAAAAAGAAAACCTGCCCAGATTGTTGCAAACCAGCTAAAGGCATGAAACAATCCATCTGAAACTAGGCCCACACTCGTTGTAGATTTATCATAAAAATGATGCCAATGTAACAATTGATGAAAGACGGTCTCATCAATAAATGCAGCAAGACCAATTCCAAAGAGAACTCCTGATAATAAATTACGTTTAGAGTAGGTAGCACGAGTTTTATATGATGATTTAGTAGTCATAGGTGTACATATATCTCTCCTTCATGTTATTTCTGATTAACATCGCTTTATAATTATCCAACCGACGAAGGCATGGGTTATAAGTGGTTTTATATCAACATCTTCTACATGTTCCAGATATTTGCTTTAAACTACAAATGGACATACTGTCTGAAAGATAACTAGCCCATAAGTTCGACAATTCAGCTGCTGTTAGTTTGACCTGTTCGTGATTCATTCCCGCGAAGTCCTCCTAGTTACCTATAGCGTTAATGATAGTATTTACGATAAAAGGAGGATTATTAATAAAATCAAAATAGTTGAAAGGAGGCACCCTGCTAAGGTACCTCCTTGTTTTTACTAGTTTTTTTCTGGTATCGTTTTTATCTTATAAATAAAATAGTAATATTTATAGAATACAATGGCAATGAGAGTGACTCTAAAAATAAAGCTGTTCATTAGGAAGAATGGAATTGCAATCATAATGTCTGCAAATAAAAGGATAGTAAGCTTTTGTTTTAAGGTCATGGATCTTTCACGAATAAAGCTCTCAAGGTGCCGTTTGTAAAGATTTGTACCTTTGAACCAGCGCTCAAACTTTTCCGACCCTTTAACAAAAAAGTACGATGCCAGCAGCAAAAGGGGAGTTGTTGGCAAGACAGGCAGAATAAGACCCAGAACACCAAACCCAAGGGCGATAAATCCCAAAATAATATAAATAACATTTACAAATTTCTTAATGACCAATGCCCCCTTTCTATTTTTAGTCGTTATTTATTAAAAAATGAAGAATGCGTTCTATTCTAATTATATGATAATATGAAAGAAGTCATAATAAGGAATTCGACAAATTAGCAATACATATGACAATTTCCTGGGACATATTACAAGATTGCCTGACAAATTTCGGCGATTCCACTTTCAGTTTTAATAGTTTACGGAGGCATTCTATGATTACTTTCTATAAAGTCTTGGTTTTTCTACATGTTTTCTCTGCAATTATTGGTATGGGACCTGGCTTTATTTTAACAACCGTCGTCAAATCTGGAAAAACCATGACGGAATTGAGACATTCTTACGCGGTTAGGCATAAGCTGCATATATTTGTTATGATCGGAGGATTAATGCTGCTGATTACTGGATTAGCCATGGGTGCTTTGAATCCAAGCTTATTTCAAATGGGATGGTATGTAACCAGTCTTGTTCTATTTTTGGCGGCTCTAGCAATTGGTCCACTAGTGCTTTCACCGAGGTCAAAGCCCATTAAAGAATTACTAGAGATACATAAAGGGGAAGCCATTCCTGAAAAGTACTACCAACTATCAAAAACACTTTTCCGCTATGAATATTTGGAAAACATCATTTTCATCATCATTATTACCTTGATGATCCTAAAACCTTTTTAACAGAAAGGGTATGGCTATTTTTCAGCCATACCCTTTCTGTTTTTACTATTAAAGATCAGAATATAAGTAAGATATTACATGAGGAATTCTTGTTTTAAACGATGCATAGTTATGCTCGCCCTTTTCGATCGTTTCGTATTTAGTGTCTGGTATCTTATTATCTAGCATTTCATAAACTCCAGAAATCATAGTAGAGAATCGAAATTGTAATGCTTCATCTTCTCCTAGTTCTTTTGTGCCAAAGTCCATGTAAAACTTCTCCACTCCGGAAAGGTCAGACTGAACGATAAACTTTTCAATTTCCTCTAGGTTTCGGTAGTAACCAGGTGATAAGGCCGCTATTTTCTTAAAAACATGCGGATATCGGCATGCTGCATATGTAGAGATTAAGGCTCCTAGTGAGATTCCTGCCATTGAAGTTTCGTTTTCAATTGTCCGATACTTACGGTCTATGAATGGTTTAAGCTCACTGATAATAAAGTCCAAATACTCTTCGCCTTTGCCGCCAGAGGGGCAGGCATATCCTAATATTTCTTTTGCCGTCTCACCGTGCAACCAAGGGCAGTACTCATTTATGCGCTCTTCGCCTTCCGTGTTTAAGTCAATGGCAACGACAATAATTTCTAGCGACTTCTCATCTAGATAGTCCTTTAAACCTAAGGAAACCCCTTTTATTGAGCCTTCATCCTCAAACACATTTTGCCCGTCATGCATATATAAAACGGGATATCTCTTAGCACCTTCCTGGTAACTTTTCGGAAGATAAACTCGAATCATTCTTTCCTGCTGGAATGAACACATATATATAGAGAATATTTCTACCAACTTGTCCACCCTCCATTCTTATCTAATAGTAATTTAACATAATATTAAATATATTCCTAATTTAATAGGAATGTCGAAAAATGTAATGATTTAGACATTGCTATAGTACTTCTTGTAGATTTACAATTAAATTACAAAGAACTCCCGTTTTGAATCGAATTTAATCGAATCTGAAATAAATGTAGAGATTTTAAATTGGGAGCAGGCAGGACGAAGCTAATTTGAATGACTGGGGAGTGAACGGTATGAAGGTCAAATTTGAAACGCTTGCAGAATTAAAGCGGGGTATTTATCTATGGGTCATCCCTTGCATTGTTCTCTCCCTAATTACCAATACGATTCTTCAATATGATATCTCCAGTGCATTCAATACCGGAATCAATAGTATCCTTGCCATTTGGTTCAGTATCAGTTGGTTTTTTTTACTAAAAAATAAGTATATCCCTTTTACGGAATATTCTAATTTGGCTTTAGTCAGTTTTTATCACATTACGACCTTTTATGATGCATTAGATAATTATATGGCAGTCAGCGGCGGATCTTTAGGTGATTTTATCGTTTGGATGCCAATTTATCTATTATTTATCTTTTTAACTCTTGGGACGAGAAGAGGGTTCTACTTTTCTATCGCTATATTTGTCATTACCCTAGTAAATGGACTTTTCTATATTAATGGGTTGGATTCTGAATCTATTGATTCACTAGGACAATTTTACTTTGCTAATCTTGTTTATATTATCGTTCTCTACTATGCACAAAATGTATTTAGAACCTATGCCGATTTAGAAATGTTCAAAAAACATGCTTATATTGATTCATTAACAAACATTGCCAATCGGCTCCAGATCGATGAAGTGATGGAAACAAAACTAGAGGAAGCAAAAAGAAAAAAAGAGGATTTCTCCATCATCTTTTTTGATATTGACCACTTTAAACAGGTAAATGACTATTATGGTCATAAAATTGGTGATGCGGTCTTAGTTGAACTGGCTGGTCTAATCCAAGGTCATCTATCCAATCAAGAATTCTTTGGCCGATGGGGTGGTGAAGAGTTCGTCATCATCTCCAATCAATCAGGTGCAGACACTGTTAAACTGGCGGAGAACCTTAGGGAAAGGGTAGCTGTACATGAATTTAGGGGTGCGGGTAAGCTGACGGCAAGTTTTGGTGTTACGAATTATCATCACAATGATAGTATCGATTCGCTGTTAAATCGAGTAGACAGAGGATTATACAAATCAAAAGATTATGGACGAAATTGCGTTAGTTTTGTTAGCTGATCAAAAAAGTCGGGTGCAACCATTAAATTGCACCCGACTTTTTTATTCGTGTATCGTTTCAAACAAAACCGCTAAGCCAATGCCGCCGCCGCTTCCAATCGCCGCTAAGGCATATTTAGCCTTTTTCCTTTGCTGAACTTCGTGTAAAATCCTTGTGACTAGGATCGCACCTGATGCTCCGTATGGATGGCCTAGAGTTAAGGCTCCGCCACTACTATTTACTTTTTTTAAGGGAATGGAAAGTTCTAGAGCACAGGCAACGACTTTTGAGGAAAAGGCTTCATTAATCTCAATCATATCAATATCCTCGATGCTAAGCATATTTCGATTAAGCAGCATCTTAATTGCTGGTATAGGTGCAGCCCCAGGATAATGTGGGTGTACGGCTGCGACCTCGCTGTCAACAAAACGAAGGACAGGTTTATACCCAAGTTTCAATGCTGTATTCTCTTCCAATATTAGAGCGGCAGCTGCACCATCATGAATTCCGCAGCTATTGGCGGCTGTAACCGTACTGGAATCACCGGCAAGTATAGGTTTTGCACGTTTTAATAAAGCCATCATATTCCTTTTTTTAAAAAGTTCTTCATCCCTATGCCACTGACCAACCTTAAGAATTTCTTCCTCATACAGGCCATGTTCAAATGCACCCCAGCTCCGCTCATAACTTAATAATGCATACTCATCCTGCTGGTCTTTGGTAATTCTATATTTTTGTGCCACATATTCAGCTGCTTTAATCATATCGGGGTCGCCAATCCGATCTGGTGAAAAACGAGCCCGCTTTGTGTAAGGGGATGTACTGGTGCTCTCAACACCTCCTGCGATATAACAATGTCCCGCCCCTCCCTGGATTAAATAGCAGGCCATCCGGATGGCTTCAAGTCCTGCGCTGCATTGCCGGTCCAGTGTTAATCCTGGAATGGTAAGCGGAAGACCTGCTTCTAATACAGATAAACGTCCAATGTTGCCTCCGGGGCCAGTCACATTTCCTATTATCACATCGTTAACTTTTTCCTCAATCCCGTTTGCTAAATGTCGAAGGAGAGGAGCAGTTAATTCATGGACCTGTAGGGATTGGAATATTCCATTCTTTTTCCCTATGGGTGTCCTTTTTGCCTGAACAATAACGGCTCTACTAATGGCTTATCACCTTGCTTTCTAGTAAACTTTTCAATTGTGCCCGTGCGATCTTTCCACTTGCGGTATGCGGCATTTTATCAATAAATACCCATTTACGAGGCACTTTATAAGAAGATAAACGGTTTCTGCATAGTCTTTGAAGTTCCAATTTTTCAGGTTTTCCTTTTATGACTGCACAGACCAATTCCCCCCAGTGCGGGTCTGGAATTCCAATAACCGCTACTTCCTCTACGTCTGGATGCTCAGCTAAAACCTTTTCAACTTCCTCTGGAAAAATATTAATGCCCCCATACAAAATCATGTTCTTTTCTCTTCCAGAAATATAGAGGAAACCATCTTCATCAAGATATCCGATATCGTCAACGGTCATCCAGCCATTATCCTCAATTACCACCTTTGAGTCGAGGTAGCCACTAAAAATCATGTTACTTCTTACAAAAATTTTTCCAACTTCGTTTGGCAAGGAAAGTTGAGAAGCCTCACTACGGATTTGAATTTCAACATTGTGACATGGTTTTCCAACTGATTGTGGCTTGAGTCGACCTTCCTCATGACGTAAGACAGTAACAAAGCTCAGTTCGCTTGCCCCATAAAATTCATACATGTTCAAATGGGGGAAAAGAGAGCGGATTTGCTGCTTAGAGTGTTCTTCCCATTTAGCCCCTGAAGAGAGGAGCTTGATCGGTTTTTCAATTCTGCGGTTCTCTTTTAATAATGTAGAAATCATGGTTGGAACAAGATACATAACAGTAATTGGTTCAGCTGTTAGAAAATCCAGTACTAGGCTCGGGGAAAACTTTTCAAGCAAAATAACCGTTCCGCCAATAGATAAGGTACTAATCACCCCATAGAGAAAGTGGGAATGAATCAGTGCACCAGGAATTAGGACTTGGTCGTTTTCGCTGATATGGAAGTCATAACGGGTACAGTCAAAGCTTGATAACCAAGAGTCATGTGATCGAATAAATGCCTTTGGTTCACCAGTGGTTCCTGAAGTAAAGCCCATATAAAAGGGAAGCTTACCATCCATCACAATTGTTCTATCGACAATATTCTGCTCAATCTCAATGCAGCATTCTTCCCAGATCAAGATCCGTGAATGAAGGTGCTTAACGATTGGGAATAGTGCCCTAGAGGTAATAAAGATGGAGGGGGATGAAAGCAAAATCCGTTTCTGCAGTTCAGTCTCTGTCCACTTTATATCAAAGAGAACAGTTGTCCAGCCAGCAGCGGAGGCACCTGTGAACATTTGGAGAAAAGGGATGCCGTTAGGAAGCAATACGCCAACTGTTTTTGTATTCGTTAGTTCAATAGAATCGAGCCAATTGGCTGTTTGAGCAACTCTGACCTGCCAATCCTGATAAGTGATTTTCTCATGAAGTGTTTGAATGGCAATCTTATCGGGGGGATGGTTTATATAGGAATCTGTTATAGCAGCCAAACTAACACCTCCTTTTAAAAAAAGAGACACTTAAAGTGTCTCTGCATTTTTGTACAAGTTTCGTTTAATGACAGGTGATTTTAACAGCCTAAAAACAAGAATTGATGCAACCGTTGCTTTCAATACATCACCAGGGATATAGACAAGGCTTACTTTAATTGCCTCTATTACTTTAATATCCATGATAAAGGCCTGTACAGGAATCCCAATCAGATAAATGAGAAAAATCCCTACTGTCAGGTTTACTAGTAAAATATTTCTTAGACGTAGTGTTTGAAAACGGTGAACGAGATATCCAATAACAAATGCAGCGAGTGGGTAGGAAAACAAGTAGCCAGCACTTGGTCCGACAAACACACCAATTCCGCCTCGGCCTCCGGATAATAATGGTGCACCTGCGGCAACAACTAACAAGAAAACAGTCATACTCCATGCTCCTAGTCTAGCCCCTAAAACGCCTCCTGCCAACAGGACTCCTAATGTTTGCAAGGTAATGGGTACAGGTGTAAACGAGAGCATGATAGGTGGAACAAATCCCAATACGCCCATAAAAGCAGCTAATAACCCTACATATGTAATATCTAATACTTTCATTCTCCAACCCCCAATAATTGGTGTTTATTTCTTAATTTTTATTTTATTATTTGGGTTGTATTTATGTCAACTATTTTTATTATCTGGTTAACATATATTGAAGTGCGGAACATAATTCATGTTTTTATTCAATAGATAATGGGAGCGTAATTTCTACTTGTGTTCCTTGATCAGGAACACTCTCAATCATGATGTGGCCATTATAGGTTTCTATAATTCGTTTGCATACCGTTAAGCCGAGGCCTGAGCCATCTTTCTTTAATGTGTAAAATGGATTGAATGCTTGATTAAGCTGTTCCTTTTGCATTCCGATTCCGTTATCTACCACTGTAATCACACAAGTGTTGGCAAGTTTCTCTGTGGTGATTGTTAACTTTCCACCGTAAGGCATTGCTTGTAATGAGTTTTTTGCCAAATTTAATACTACTTGTTTCACATGATCCTTTACACAGGAAATAGGGAGTTGTTTATCAGTATAATGGATAGAAAGCTGTACATTCATGAAGTTGGCCTCTGAATGAATAATAGGCTCAATCTCTTTCATAATTTCATTCGCATTACAGGTTTCTAAAGCATAGGCAGTGGGCTTTCCGAGGACTAACAATTCACTTACGATTACATTGATGCGGTCCACTTCCTGCTGGATTACTTTAAAATAAGTTTGTGATTTTTTATCAGAGTGCTCCTCGCTTAAGAGTTTCACTAACCCCTTAATTCCCGTTAATGGGTTCCTAATTTCATGTGCTGTACTAGCGGCTAAGTTCCCAATTAGTTCAAGCTTATGTAGTTCGGTTTGTTCTTTTTCTTTTATTACCTTTTTTCTAAGAAGTAAGTTTTGAGCCAATAAGAATAATATGTTGGTTATCGTCAAAAAGATGATCATATATTGAATAAAGGTGTGATGAAATATGTTTTTGCTTGCTGAATTTAACATGGCAGTTACTGTCCATGGAACCTGTGAGATATCAAAACTATAATGGACAGTTCTGTTTTCAGAATTTACTTTCCCAACATCTATTAATATCTGTCCTGATGGATCCGTAACCTTAATATTTTCTTCTTTCGTTAACTGCCGCATCGCAGCTTCAATTTCATCGATCCTCAAACTGGCCATAAGAACTCCATGGGCTTTTCCACTTTCAATAATTGGAGTAGCAATGGTGATAATAAACCTTCCTGTTACTCTGCCAATATGTGCCCCAGAAATACTTGTGTTTTCTGTTGCTAGTACCTCCTGAAAGTAAGAACGATCAGCTACATTGACCTGAGTCGTCGTTGGGTTTGTACTAATAAGTAAGTCACCACTGGGTGTTGCCCAATATAGTCCAGAGAAACGAGAATCTTTTTCTTGAGTTTCAATTAGGATTTGTTCAATATTCAAAAGATTATTATGGTGAATTTTTAAGGCGGTAGCTAGCATTTCTAGACGGCCAATGGTTTCACCAAGGAAATTTTCGATATTCATTGCATGATAATTAGCATATTCTTGTGCTTTAATCTTATATTGCTGCTCGGTTTCCTCGACTTCGTTTTGAGCAAGGCTATAACTAATCGCTAATGTTGGAATAATTGTTATCAGGATATATAGTATGATCTTTAGGAAGTTGAACTTTGGAGTGTGAAATAAAGACAAAAAGACCCTTCTCCTTTAATCGTCAATTAGTTATATTCTACTATTTTTTCCATTTGGAATATAGTAAAAACAATTATTTACAATTGGGAAGATTTGTAAAATGAATTAGATTTAGTTGCAAAAAAAAGAGCTTGGTACACGGGTACCAAGCCAATTATGGGAAGTTTTAAGAATAAGGTTCCAAAAACCCTAACTCAATTAAGATACTCCTATCATAAGATAAACATTTGTAGAAGTTATAGGGAAGTTGTGTGGAAATTATGAAGATACATCTTTAGGTAAAAAAGAAGCTTGGTACAAGGGTACCAAGCAAAATTATGGGAAGTTTTAAGAATAAGGTTCCTTAAACCCTAAGTCCTAAATAAGTTATCTTTATAATAAAAGAAACTTGTGTAGATTGTATAGATAAGTTGTGTGGAAATTATGAAGATTATTTTAATCATTGGTAGCTGATTGTAGCTCCAGGTACTTCGCTTTCCGCGGGCTGTCCCTTCCGCTCCAATCAACATTTATTAATAAACAATACCTTTTAAATAGCTTATCATTATAATGCCAAAAGCCAGCCGCCGATTGCACCGGCTACTACGATGATCCATGGTGGAAGCTTCCAATAGACTAGCATACTAAATAGTACGGCAGCAAAGGCAAAGTCGATTGGTGCTAATATTGAACTGGTCCATATCGGGTGATAAAAAGCCGCAATTAAAATTCCTACAACCGCTGCATTTACGCCCATTAAGGCACCTTTTATTTTCGGGTTACGGCGCAGCGTATCCCAAAACGGCAATGATCCCAAGATGAGCAGAAAAGCTGGTAAGAAAATGGCAATGGTCGCAATTAAGCCGCCAATCCAGCCATTCATCACCGCACCAATATAGGCAGCAAAAGTAAACAAGGGACCCGGTACTGCTTGTGCTGCGCCATAACCCGCTAAAAATGCTTCCTCACTAAGAAAGCCTGTAGGAACGAATTCGCGTTCCAGTAAAGGTAAAACCACATGACCCCCGCCAAATACTAAGGAACCTGAGCGGTAAAAGCTGTCAAACATAGCAATCCAATGAAGCGAAGTCACTTCTCGCAAAATCGGTAAAAGCACGAGTAATCCAAAAAATAAGGCCAGACAAATGGTTGCAAACCTTCGAGAAATAGGAAAATGCATTCTCGAGTTATCTTCATCAGCGTGGTTCCTATACAGAAGAAAACCAGCTAAAGCCGAAATAAGGATCACACCTACCTGGGTAAAGGCTGTTTGCCAAAGGAGGACTACAATTAAAGCAAATAAGGCAATCGCTTTTCGATTAGAATCAGGCGTTAGTTTCTGAGCCATTCCTAGAATCGCATGGGCTACAACTGCCACAGCCACGATTTTTAAACCATGAATCCAGCCAGCATCAGCTACGTCGAGCCCTTGGAGAATAAGTGCGAATAAGATTAAGGCAATCACTGAGGGAAGAGTAAATCCAATAAAAGAAACGATTCCACCTAACACGCCAGCCCTCATCACACCAATCCCAATTCCTACCTGACTGCTTGCTGGACCAGGGAGGAACTGACAAAGGGAAACTAAATCCGCATAGCTTTTTTCATCCATCCACTTCCTTCTGCGAACATATTCCTCATGGAAATAACCTAAATGGGCAATCGGTCCGCCAAACGAAGTAAATCCAAGTCTTGCTGAAACAAAAAGAATCTCTAAGAGCGCACTAGTGCTTTTATTTCGATTCATGTAAATTCACCTTCTATCTTTATGTCTGAAAATCGATAGTAAGAGTTTATCATTAAAATTTAGTTTTATCATTTATGTTGTGAAAAATTTACCTTCTCTTAACATAAAAGAGCTTAGAGAAGGATCTCTAAGCTCAAAGGGATTTTACTTAATTAATGAGGCAAGAAGGCAAGCTGGTAAAAGAATAGGACTGCAAATACATATAGAAGAGGGTGAACCTCACGCCATTTCCCTTTGAATACCTTTAGAAGTGGATAGCTGATAAACCCTAAAGCAATCCCCGTTGCAATACTAGAAGTTAACGGCATACTTAAAACGGTGATGAAAGCAGGGAAGGCTTCATCTAGCTCGTCCCAGCGGATTTTTGCAATGCTTCCCATCATCATACTGCCGACAATGATGAGAGCAGGTGCTGTGATCGCTGAAATCCCCGACACTGATCCAACTAACGGACCAAAGAACGCTGAGACAATAAATAGGACCGCAACGGTTAAGGAAGTTAAACCTGTTCGTCCGCCTGCTGCAACTCCTGAAGACGACTCAATATAGGCTGTTGTTGGACTTGTACCAAACATGGCACCGACTCCTGTAGCAATTGAATCAGAGAGTAAGGCTTGACGTGCACGTGGTAATTTCCCATTTTTCATTAGACCAGCCTGATTTGCTACTCCAATCATCGTTCCAGTAGTATCGAAAATCGTTACAAGGATAAAAGAAAAGACGACTGCATAAAGGCTGTGCTGTATGACGTCAGTTAGCGCTGTAATCGGGTTCGCTACAATCAGTCCCTCAGGTAGTGACGGAAGTGAAACAAAACCTTGATCAAAGGATAGTTGGTTAGTGAAAAAGGCGATCAATCCTGTAATAATCATTCCGAAGAACAAAGCACCATTAACGCGAAGCACCATTAAGACTAGTGTTATGGCTAGACCAGCAAGTGCCAACAAAGCAGAAGGTGAGTGAAGATCACCTAATCCAACTAGGTTTGTGGGATGTGCAGTGATGATCTTTGTCAGCCTTAAGCCGATAAAAGCAATAAATAATCCAATTCCAGCAGTAATTCCGTGCTTGAGACTTTCTGGAATAGAATCAATTAATTTTTCTCTAAAGGGTGTTAACGAAAGGATGATGAAAAGAACACCGGCTATGAAAACAGCTGCAAAAGCGGTTTGATAACTAATCTCTTGCTGGCCGCCGACAACAGAGTAGGCGAAATACGCATTCAGTCCCATGCCGGGGGCGATTGCAATAGGATAATTGGCAAAAAAGGCCATCCACAAAGTACCAATAACTGCTGCAATAATCGTAGCTGTGAATACTTGGTCAAATGGAACCCCAGCATCAGATAAAATGACTGGATTAACAATAACGATATAGACCATTGTAAAGAAGGTCGTTATGCCTGCAACTAATTCGGTTCTTGCAGTTGTTTGATTTTCTTTTAACTTAAACATGATAGTTCCTCCAAAACACGAACGTTTTTTAATAACTTTATTATAATATTCGTTTTTAATGGTATTTTCAAGAGGGAATTTATAAAAAACTAGTAATCACCAAATGTTCACAATTCTGAGTATGTTTATACTATCCTTAATATAAAAAAATCATTCTCCAAGGTCGTGAATTCTAGAGAAAAGGGCCTAAATCTACAATGAAAAATGCCCTTCTAAATTTGAAGAGCATTTCTAAAAATTTGCTAATGCCAAACTTCCTTCAACGTGTTTCTAAACAGCTGGTTAAGCTTTTCTGTAGGATCGAGAATTTCCACCTTTAATCCTTTTGCGTACTCTTCCAAATGTTCGATTTCATGATTGAGGTATTGATTGATTACTTCAATTTTTGGCTCAAGGTTGAGTTCCTCTCCTGCAATCTTTCTCTCCAATAATCGGTGGATCGAATCGCTTAACTCATCAGCTGGAATAATATCTTTTAACAAAATTTGAAATTCCAGGGGAGGAATGGTGTTGTATTTTTCAATCCACTTTGCTGCCAAAATGGGTCGGAGGACATAGAAGTACTTTTTAATTTTGACTTCCTCGCGGTGCAAATAATCACGATAATTTCCCTTAGCCATATTTAAATAATGATAAACACATGAGTTAGGAGCAAAAATCGCGTCTGCTAACTTGTTAAGTTGTTCCGTGGTTGAGTAGGACTGATGGTACACAATCGTGGAGTTTAGCCATTCCAATAACGGTGGATTGGACTTTCTGAATAACTTTAACGCCTTTGTTAGCTCCCAGCCGCTTACATCCAGTAATTCATGTACCGGAATAGAAATTTTATCATGCTTCGGAACCTCAATCACATCACGCCGCTGGTCAATTGACAGGTACCAGTCCATTTGATGAACATAAATAAACCGTACATCATAATCACTATCCTTAGATGGAAAGCCCCAGGCACGGCTGCCGGATTCACAAGCATAAAGAACCTTCACGTCATATTCCTGTTCGATTTGCTTAAGCACTTCTACTATATGGTCCTTCAAGCGAAACACCCCTTCCTGTTAATTACTTTATCCATTTTGGATATTATTTCACTTATTAATTAGCCAAATATCGAAAATATCCCTTTAATAAAAGGCTGTGTTAAACTAGGCTGTTGATTTACGCTACAGGCGCTATGCTTTCCGCGGGCTCGCCCGTGAGCCTATTACAGCTTCGCACCTGTGGGGTCTCACTCAGCTCGTACATCCCGCAGGAGTCAAGCGCCTTTCACTCCAATCAACAGGTTCTAAAATCAACAGCATCCATTAACACAGCCTAATAAAAAAGTATATTATCTTAAAACTTTTTCAGATCTCAATGGTCTAATATGTAGATAGGCAGGAATGTTAGGGGGACAGGGGTTTGAATGCAGATATTCAACTAGTGAAGGATGCCATTAAAGGCAATGATGTGGCGTTTTTACAACTAATACAGTTATACAAGCTAGATTTATATAAAACCGCACTTTCTTTTTTAAGAAATGAAGAAGAGGCACTTGAAGCCATTCAAGAGGTTACTTACCGTGCCTACAAGTGTGTGGGGAAGTTAAAAGAGCCGTCATTCTTTAAAACCTGGCTCATTCGAATCATGATTAATTATTGTAATGATCAGTTGAAGAAAAATAAACGTGTCATTTTAAACGACGAACTGATTCTTCAGCAAGGATTTACAGAAAACCACTCAGCGATGGAACTGAAGGATGCGATGTTGGAGCTTGATGAGAAATCGCGGGAAATTCTTACGCTTAAATATTTTAATGATATGAAAATAAAAGAAATTGCAGTCTCCATGAGATGTCCGGAAGGCACGGTAAAGACCTGGCTTAATAAAGCATTAAAGGCCCTGAGGGAAAAACTAGGTGAGAAAGGCGGCGATCTGCATGTTTGAAAAGGAAGAGGAAAAATTAAGAGACTATAAAACAAGCTATGATCATATTAATATCGCTGAAAATAGACTGGACGAAGCCATTTTAGCAGGATTCCAGAAAGCAAAGCTAGAGAACAAGCCTAAGGCTAAGAAAAAGAAGTGGTTATTTAGCTTAGCTGCTGCGGCCATTGTATTTATTAGTTTTTTTACATCCATTCGTCTTTCACCAGCTTTTGCAGAGTATATTGCCGTCATCCCGGGTATGGAGAAATTGGTTGAAGTTATCCGTAATGATAAAGGAAAGATGCTCGCGATTGAGAATGACTATTACGAAGAACTCGGAATATCACAGAAAAAAAATGGTTTTACTTTCACGCTTGATGGTGCCATTGCGGATGAAGATGCCTTAGTGTTATTTTATTCCCTGCAATCTGAGCAGAAGCAGAGTGAAATGGTCGTCGAGGAGGTTCGTTTGAAGGGTACAGATGTGGATATCAACATCGGATCCTTTTCGTTTGGAAGATCCTTAAGTTCGAAGGATGGCAAAAGCTTTGGTAATGACATGCTGGAATATACTTTTCAGGCTCCATTAACCGCACGAGAGTTTGAACTGAAAGTAAAAGTAAAGGGTGACAATCAGACAGAAGAGTATACCCTTCAGTTTCAATTGAAAAAAGAAATCAAAAAGAAAAAGACTTATGTTTTAAATAAATCCGTAACCATCGAAGGACAAAAAATTACCTTCGTAGATGCAAAAATCTATCCATTAAGAGTAGCTGTTCATGTAAAGCTAGATCCAAATAACACCAAAAAGCTTTTGAACTTTGATGATTTACGACTCGTCGATGAAAACGGGGAAGTATGGAATAAAATAGCAGATGGAGTCACAGCAAGCCATATTTCTGAAAATGAAAAGATTCTTTATTTACAGAGCAATTACTTTCGCGATCCAAAGGAATTATATCTAGTGCTAAATAAAATTCAGGCGGTAGATCGAGAGGATGCAAGGGTTGTAGTTGATACCCAAGCAGAGAAGATTCTTAGTCAGCCCGAGGGTAACCTTTTCAGTGATGTAGTAGTGGATGGAAAGTACATCATGTTAAAAATGCGTTCTGATGGAGAATTTCATTATCACCCTTTTTCAGATGTAAGGGATAAGAATGGAAATCTATTAGACAGTCCTGAATCTTCTACCTCCGGACCATACGAAGGGAAGATCGAGTTTGGTATTAAAATTCCAGAGCTGCAAGATGAAATGAATCCTATTTCACTCGAACTATCCTTCTTCCCAGCTTGGATTGAGGGATATGGGAAAGTGAAAATTAAATGAACTTTCTTCAATCACCTTCGTCAAATACTTTGAACTACAAAATAAATGGGAGGAACGTATGAACCATTATCGGATTAGAGCAAGTAACGAGACAGATGAGAAATTTCTATGGGAAATGTTATATCAAGCTATATACGTGCCAGAAGGAGAGCCACGGCCCTCAAAAGATATGCTAAAGGACCCAGAAATATCGAAGTCCTTAAAAGATTGGGGACGTAAGGGGGATGCAGCCCTGATTGCAACGTCGGGAGAATCACCTGTAGGGGCTGTTTGGGTCAGATTATTTGATGAAACGAATAAGACGTATGGTTTTGTAGACACTCAAACCCCTTTGTTAGGAATGGCACTCCTCCCTGAATACAGGGGAGAGGGAATAGGTACAGCCCTGCTTGAAGAAATGCTGACATTAACAAAGGAGTCAGGATTTGAGCAGGTGTCACTGAGTGTAGATCCTAATAACCGTGCACTCCGGCTCTATGAAAGGTTGGGCTTTAAGAAAATAGGAATAGACGGAACATCTTGGGATATGCTAGTAAAACTTAAAAATTAATATCTACTTAATAAAAAGAGCGATTTTGCTCTTTTTTTTCTTTCTGTTTGGTAAAATAATACTGAAAAGGAACAAAATACACCTAACACCAATTTGTAATAGAAAGGAGTCATTTATGGAGAGTACCTTACAACCACATATTAGAATAGGAAGAATGGAAGATGTTCACTATGCCTTACTGCCCGGTGATCCAGGGCGTGTCGATGAAGTGGCAAAATTTCTAGAAAACGCTGAGCAGCTGTCAACAAATCGCGAATTTAAGACGGTTATCGGTACCTATAAAGGTATCCGAGTGCTTGTTACTTCGACTGGTATTGGCGGCGTTTCAGCAGGAATTGCTGTAGAGGAGTTGAGGAATATTGGGATAAAAACCATGATCCGAATTGGCAGCTGCGGGGCATTGCAGCCGCAGCTCAAGATAGGAGATTTGGTAATAGCCTCCGGTGCCGTTCGAAATGACGGTGCTTCGTATGCCTATATCAACAAAGCTTATCCAGCCATCCCTGATACCGAATTACTTTTTCACGTCATCGAAGCGGCGAAGAGCAAGAAAGTTAAACACTATACAGGTATTGTCAGATGTCATGACAGCTTTTATACTGATAAAGAACAAGAAATCGATAGATACTGGTCAGAAAAAGGGATCCTTGCATCAGACATGGAAACTGCAGCACTTTTTGTAATTGGCGGACTTCGCGGGATCAAAACCGCTTCCATATTGAATGTCGTTGTTGAACAAGAGGGGAATTTAGAGGGGGGAATTAATGATTATATTGATGAAAAAAACAATAGCAAGCAGGGAGAAGTAAACGAGATTATGACTGCACTTGACGCTATTGTAACGTATGATCATTTAGTGAAACAATAAAAGGGGGTTTTTATTGATGAAAAAACAAGGCATGTGGTCATTCCGCTTTTCTACTGCTGCTCTAGTACTGATTCCAGCGGCGATTGGTATTAACTATATTGGAAAGCTATTTGCAGGATTATTAAAGCTGCCGTTGTGGCTGGATTCAATTGGAACAGTTTTGGCAAGTATGTTGGCAGGACCTGTGATCGGCGCATTAGCAGGAGCAATTAATAATATTATTTATGGTCTTACAGTCGATCCCATTTCCTTTGTCTATGGTATTACAAGCGTTGCGATTGGTTTAACAGTCGGGATCTTATTTTATAAAGGATTCATCTCTAGTTGGGGTAAAGCTGTTGTTGCTGGTTTAATCATCGGTCTTGTCGCAACGATCGTTTCTACACCAATTAACATTGCTTTCTGGGGCGGTCAAACAGGAAACATCTGGGGAGATGCACTGTTTGCCATTGTCCTAGCTAATACAGACTCCATTTGGTTAGCAAGTTTCCTTGATGAAATTGTAGTAGATGTTCCTGATAAGTTACTTGTCGTGTTAATTAGCTATGGTATCTACAGAGGATTGCCGCGTAATGTCGTGCAATTATATGACAATAATAATAAATTAGAAACACTTGATTAAGCCTTGTGTAAAGAAAGTGGTGAATGCAGTTGAAATCGATTAGCCTTTATGCAGAAAGAGATACGGTCATCCATGATATTGACCCATTTACAAAAATCTACTACATTCTTTTTGCAGTATTGATTCCGATTATTTTACCTACATTCACCATTACCATCATATGTGTGGCTATCAGTATTACGCTGCTGTTCATTGCAAGAGTATTTCGAAATACACTGCCTATTTTTGGTTTTGTATTCCTTGTGCTGATTACAGTGGTCATCATTCAAGGATTATTTAAGCCTGAAAATGAAACGGCTTTATTCGATATTGGACCCTTCACCATGTATAAAGAAGGACTGCTATATTCCTTAATGATTACGCTCAGAGTAATCAATATTGTTGGAGCATTCATGATCCTTGTTCTTACGACAAAACCATCTGATTTGGTAGAATCTCTTGTTCGCAAAGGTTTGTCACCGCGGATTGGATATGTAATTATTTCGGTTTTTCAAATCATTCCAGAAATGATGAGTTCAATGGACACGATTATGGATGCTCAACGGTCACGAGGGATGGAGACGGAGGGGAATTTAATTGTCAGGGTAAAGGCCTTTCTACCTTTGTTAGGACCAGTAGTGTTAGGCTCGTTAATTAATACGAAGGAGAGGGCCATGGCATTGGAGGTAAGAGGTTTCAATTCAGAGTCTCCGAAAACCTTCTTATATGAAGAAAAGAAATATGTACATAGTAAAGGAATTCAGTTTGTCATGCTGCTGCTCACCATAGGGGCTATTGGTTGGAGGGTTATCGGATGAAAAAAATTGTCGTCGAAGGCTTAAAATATAAATATCCATCCTCTGATGCATTGGTCCTTGATAACATGTCCTTTGAGGTAGAACAAGGTGAGTTTATCGGTATCATTGGAAAAAATGGTGCAGGTAAATCCACTTTATGCCAAGCAATTGTTGGACTCGTTCCTCATTTTTATAAGGGGGCATATGGCGGTAAAGTACTTGTGGATGGTCTTGAGATAAAGGAACATTCCATTGCAGAGACTTCGTTAAAAGTAGGCATAGTTTTTCAAAATCCATTTACCCAGGTTACAGGTTCAAAAATGACGGTGTATGAGGAAATTGCTTTTGGTCTTGAAAATATCGCTATTCCTCGGGCAGAAATTACGGAGAGGGTTGATTATGTGCTGGACCTATTACAAATAGCCCATGTAAAGCATCATAATCCCTTTGATCTATCAGGAGGGCAAATGCAGCGAATGGCCATAGCCAGTATTATTGCTATGAAGCCAGAGATTCTTGTATTGGACGAACCAACCTCCCAACTAGACCCAGAAGGCTCGGAGGAAGTATTTCGGGCGATTAAAGATTTGAGTAAACAAGGTATAACCGTCGTAATGGCAGAGCATAAAATGGAAAAAGTGGCAGAGCATTGCAATCGTGTCCTGTTGTTAGATGAAGGAAAGGTAATTGATTTTGACACACCAGAAAAGATATTTTCTAAAGAGGACCTAGAGACCCATGGTGTTGTCCCGCCTGTCTTTACAAGGGTTTGTAAAGCCCTGGGGATTAAAAAGGCCGGAACGGATTATTACCCAGTTACCTTAGCTGATGCTACGGCAGTATTAGGGGGGCGAAGAGATGATCAAAATAGCTAATCTATCATTTTCCTATACAGAGGGTGAACCTGTCTTAACAGGAATAAATCTAGAGCTGGACCACCGTTCTACAGCTATTATTGGTCAAAATGGTGCCGGTAAAACGACTTTGGTAAAGCTATTAAAAGGTTTATTAAAGCCATTTACTGGAGAAATCAAGATAGGTAATATAGATGTAAAAAAATCAACAGCTGCAGAACTTGCTAAGATCATCGGACTTGTCTTTCAAAATCCAAATGATCAAATTTTTAAACGAAGTGTCCTAGATGAAGTCATGTATGGACCGCTTAATATAAAAATGGAACGTGAAAGGGCAAAGGGAAATGCGATTGCTGCTTTAAAAATGGTGGGGTTAGACGACAAACTCGATATTAATCCACACGATTTGAGTTTATCGGAGAAAAAGCTTCTCTGTATTGCATCAATTGTAGCAATGGACACTGATATTATCATTCTTGACGAGCCCACGATTGCGCAGGATTACGCTGGAAAACAAAAGATAAAGGAAATAATCAGGTCTTTAAAGGAAAAAAATAAACTGGTAATGACGATTATCCATGACATGGATTTCGTGGCAGAGAATTTCGATCGAACGATTGTGATGAGTCAGGGGAAAATCCTCCTCGACAATGATACTAGGCATGTTTTTTCAAGAACGGACAAGCTTCTAGAAGCCCATGTTGAACCTCCAGGTATAACCCAATTAGCTAAGGGACTTGGGTTTAATGAAACGATTTTAACGGTGGAGGAATTTATAGCCAAACAGTGAGTTTTAACTGTTTGGCTATTTTTGGAAAGAGGGTTATCTTTGTAAAAAGATTACAGGGGCTCTCCTTAATGACCTTCAATCGGCTCGGCACCCTCACTTTTATCTTTAGAAAGGAACCAGCCTGCTACACCAATTAATAATAATACAATCCAAAAGGTGATCTTCCACTCAGGGGATTTTGGAAACTCCTTAGAAATAATCTGTAAATCTTCATGACCAAGTGTATATACAGCTAACTTGACTCCAACCCACCCAACGATCAGAAAGGCTGCTGTTTCAAGTCCTGGTTTTCGGTGGAGCAATCCGACAAAGAAATTGGCCGCGAATCTCATGATTACTAATCCTATTACCCCGCCAGCGAAGATAACTAAAAATTGTCCGCCATCTAAGCCACCGATATTGGGCAGGGGTGTCTCTGGAAGGGCTACTGCAAATGCAACGGCTGCCAAAATGGCATCCACCGCAAAAGCGAGGTCCGCTAACTCTACCTTTAATACCGTCATCCAAAAACCAGACGCAGGTTTTTCTGCTTTTCCTTTCGTATGTCCATCCTTCTTTAAAACAAATTTCTTAACAATGTGGTTAAGGGCAATGAAAAGTAAATACACTGCACCTATTGCTTGAACCTGCCAGACATCAACAAGGAAGGAGATAATAAATAATGAACCAAAACGAAACACAAATGCACCAGCTAAACCATAAAATAGTGCCTTCTTTCGAGTATCTTCTGGTAAGTGCTTGACCATAATCGCAATAACCAATGCATTATCTGCTGCCAAAATACCTTCTAAGCCGATCAGTACGAGTAAGACCCACGCATACTCTAGTAGCATTGCTGTATCCAAAGAGATCCCGCCTTTCAACGACATTTCTTATATTATTGTTGATTGTAAATAGGCATTTAATGCAGATTAGTTTTTTCGTTAGAAAATTTAACAATTTAGGGGAAAGTAGTTGTGATAACGTTAAGAATTGCCATATAATAAGTGCATAAAGTTCACAAAACTGACAATTTTTTAATTCGCTATACAAAACGGAGGGGAAGAAAAATGATTCGGATGGCTGTCGCAGGAGTACTTGGGTTTATTCTAGTTTTCATTGAATCAATGATTGTGATGAAGCTAAAAGGGTATCATGGGATTGAGTTTGGTGGTATCGCTCCATTTGTTAATGTTTGGGCCATGAATTTCTTCCTTGTATTTACCATCCTTACTCAGCTTATAAATTGGTATCAAGAGCGGACCGGTTTTGAAAACGGTGAAGAAGATAATAGCTATTAAAAAAACGCCTCAATTTGAGGCGTTTTTAAATTGCTATTATGCGTGTTGCTTCGTTGCATTGCCTTTTAGTACAGTTTTACGAATGAAAGGTACTACCCAGCGATCTAAACCAAAGCGGCCAGCGTTAAACCCGGCAGTCAAGATGATGAAGCCTAAGAAGATGTCTGTTGGGTTATGAGATACAGTTCCTGCTAAAAAGAAAGAGAAGTTCATCACTAAACCAAAGAATATAGCTGCTGTTGTTAAGCATCCAAGTAATAGCCCTAAACCAATTAATGTTTCGCCCCAAGGAACAAGTACATTGAACAATTCGATGTTTGGCAATGCAAAGCTTTCTAAGAAGTTAGCATACCAACCATAAACCATGCTGCCATCTGGGCCTTTAACGGGATTAGCAACTGCATTTCCTAAATATCCTGAAGCATCGAAACCGCCAGTAAGCTTTCCTAAACCTGCTGTAAACCAAGTGTATCCAAGGTATAATCGAAAAACTGTTAAAATAGCTGCTGCAATTTTATTTTCTCTTAAAAATTTATTAAACATTTTATATTCCGCCTTTCAATTTTTAATTGTTTTTGATAGGTTTACTATATTTGTTTTTTACTGTTAATAACATAGGTATAGTGATAAGTTCACAGTTTGTATAAAATGTTTTGACAGATTATTGAACTGGCGTTTTGGTTCCCAACATTTTAATGCATCTCCCTTGTTGATAAGTTTTATATAATTACTACACTCACAATATAACAAATTAATCTCGAGTTAAGGGCAAAATGCTCACCATTTCACAATTTCGTAAAAAAGCTGTGAACAAATTATTAACAGATCATTAAATGGAAAATTTTATAAAAAAATTCTTGATAAAACTAACATAGTTAGTTAAGATAAAACTAACGATATTAGTTAAGGGGCTGATTTAAATGAGAGTTATCCAAAATGGACATTTATTTCAAGTTAGTTTTATGACGAATGTGTTTCCGGTAAACTGCTATCTAGTTGAGGAAGGTGAGGGATTATCCTTAATTGACGCTGCTCTACCGTATAGTGCAAAGGCGATTTTAAGAGCGGCTGAAGAGATTGGAAAGCCAATCAGCAAAATTATTTTGACCCATGCTCATGAGGACCATGTTGGGGCACTTGATGCCATCAGAGAAGTGCTTCCAGACGTGCCAGTCTATATTTCAGTACGGGATCATCGGTTGATGAATGGTGATGTTTCACTTGACCCGCATGAAGATCAAACGGCTATTAAGGGCGGCGTTCCGAAAAAATTAAAAACGAGGGCCAATATTTTGTTAAAAGAGGGGGATCGTGTTGGCTCTCTAATTGTCATTGAAACTCCGGGGCATACTCCAGGTTCGATATCGCTGTTAGATACACGCACTAACGCGCTAATTGCAGGAGACGCATTCCAAACAAGAGGTGGTTTAGCGGTCGCAGGGGATTTTAGACTGTTGTTTCCTTTCCCTGCTTTTGCCACATGGAGTAAGGTAACTGCACTAAAAAGCGCGAAGAAATTAAAAGGATATCAACCAAAACTGCTAGCGGTTGGTCATGGAGAAATGATTGAAAATCCGTTGAAGGGTATAGAGGAAGCTATTAATCATTTAGAAAAAAAACTAGGATAAAGGAGTCAACATAGATGTCACCAAGACCGAAATTTGCTCTCGATCGTAATACAATCCTCCAAGCAGCAGGAGAACTTGCCGACAGGAAGGGAATACAGGAAGTAACTTTGGCGAACTTAGCAAAAAATTTAGGAATTCGTCCCCCTTCTTTATATAACCATTTTGATGGGCTGTCGGGATTGAGGAAAGAGTTAGCCATTTACGGACTTCATAAACTATATGAGGAGATGTCTCAATCGGCCATTGGTGTGTCGGGAGATCAAGCCCTTCTTGCAATCAGCATGACCTATGTGAATTTTGCCAGGAAGCACCCTGGAATATATGAAGCTACTTTGTTTGCCCCCGACATGGAAGCGGAGGAGGTACAAAATGCAGGAGCAAAAATTGTAAATCTCTCCGTTCGAGTGTTACAGTCCTATGAGTTGAAAGGGGACCGCGCACTGCATGCAGTAAGAGGTCTCCGCAGTATCCTGCATGGTTTTTCATCGCTAGAGCAAAAGGGTGGATTTAAACTAGCGTTAGATTTGGATGAAAGCTTAGAAATTATTATTCAAGCATTCATCAATGGAATGAAAGAGAATTGAAGTCAAAGGTAAGAAAAAATCCCGGTAGTTTGACGGGATTTTTCTTCTTTTGATGGTATAATAGGAGAAATATTGGATTAAAGGGTGAGCGTCTTGTATAAACAGGAATTTGGTTTAGCGATAGATGTTGAGACAACAGGCTTAGGACCTACCACTGATGAAGTAATTGAACTCGCATTAAAACTATTTACCTACCGGACGGATACGGGTGAAATTATAGAAGTGATCGAGCAGGACTCATTCTTAAGAGAGCCGCTATCTAGCTCAGCTAAGAGTAATTATGAAAGAGCATATAGGGTGCATGGAATCCCTTATGAGTTAGTAAGCGGGAAAACCTTTTTTGATAGTAAAATCAAAACCTATTTTCATCGAGCGGATTCGGTCTTTGCCCATAATGCTTCCTTTGACCGCAGTTTTCTCTACTATATGTATCCTGAAGTAAATGACTTGAATTGGTACTGTACYATGAGAGGGGTCCCATGGAAAAATTATGGTTTTCAAAATGGAAAGCTGCTTACGTTGTTACAAGCGCATAACATTGCAAATTACCAGACACATAGAGCACTTGATGATATTACATATTTAGTGGAGTTGCTCAAAAAAACTAGTCCTATTGGAAATCTTTATCTACAGGAAGTATTAGAAAAAGGACCAATGAAAAAATATAAGCCAGCAGCTGCAATAAAAAAGCTAGGTTAAAACTAATCAAACACTTGATTAGTTTTTTTGTATTTGGCTCTTTTGGAATATGTCATTTTTAAAATTACTGAATGAGGTAAGACCAAGGATGTCGTTGCCCGAAAGCGAGGTAACTTTTCGGGGAGCAAGTCGCGGGACAAAGTCCACTGAAACAAGTGCTAGATTGTCTCCGCTCCCCGGACCTTCTGCGGAAGGCGAAGCACCTGGAGCATAAATCAACAGCAAACTTCAATACAAAGAGAAAAGCCCTTCATAACGGAATGAAGGACTTGCTCTTAGTTATCTTTCATAAGGTAAATTCAGCATTGGAACATCAAGGAATTGCTTTATAGCAAGTGCACATGCACCCATTACAGAGGATTTCTTCCCAATAGAAGATATGGATAAATCACGATAATGGCTGATGGATGAGTTTAGATTATCTTTAATCTTTTGCAATGCATTTGGATATATCCGCAGTAGTTCTGTGTCTAATACTAGCAGGTCAGGGTTATAAATATTAATCATATTATTTAAACCGATAGATAGGTAATAGGTCATCTGTTCCAGCTGTTCGATGACTTCTTCGTCGTTCTCATCAATCCATTTTTGAAAATGGTCATAACTAAGATTTTTGATTTGCCTTTTTTCTGCGAAATATTCAAAAATACTCGATTCAGAGGCGTATTTTTCCCAGCACCCTTTATTTCCGCAGCTGCATGGTTTGCCCCCAGGAACGATGATCATATGCCCAACTTCACCGGCAAACCCATCATGACCCTCAAAGAAACTATTATTCATCATCATACCAAGGCCGATACCAGAATAGAGGCTTGTACTGATTAAGTTATCTGTTTCGTGGTGAACAAAGACCCGTTCTGCAAAGGCAGACAAGTTTGCGTTATTTTCAAGATAGACGTTGATTCCAACTTCCTGCTGCAGGTCATCTTTTAGATGAATATTATTCCAGTTTAGACGAGGTACAAAATGAATGACTTCATCTATAGAAACAAGTCCGTGGATGGCAATTACAATCCCGACAATCCCATATTTGCTATCCTGATATAACGATTTGTATTTGTTTATCTCCTGGATTAAAATCTTAAGAATATCCGAGTATTCGGTTGTGTCAATCTCAACTGTATAACCTGTAATGCTGTTCCCTAATAAATCTGATAGTGTAAATGTAATATTTGCGTAGTCCAAGTCAATTCCAAGTGCATACCCGGCATGCTCATTTAATGATAGCATAATGGGCTTTCTGCCGACGGAAAAGTGCTCAAGCTGTGTCTCGACAATTAGACCTTCATCTAATAAATCAGCTACCTGTGCTGAAATTGTTGCGCGTGTTAAATTAGTAAGCTTTGAAAGATCAGCTCTTGAAATCAATCCTTCTGCGATAATTTCCTTTAAGATAATTGAGCGATTTATTTTTTTTATATAAGCTGCATCACCTGTGACCATAGTATCCCTCATTTCGAACTTCTCCTAATCTATCTATCAGTATTATACCAGTTTCTATTTCTTAAAACCCAAAAGAAGTCATTGTTTTATAATTGTTAATTGACTAAATAAACTATTCATGTTAATTTATTGGTATATAATTTGTTTAATAAACAAATTAATTAGACGTAATAAACAAATTAATTAGAAATAGACACTAAAAAACGCTAGTTCTAGTTTTGAAAGGGTTTTCAGCAAGCTGGTAATACCATATTAACTTAGGAGGGAATACTTTGAAAGGCTTTTTAAATACAAACTTTTTACTAGATAATGATAGTGCTGTTAGGCTTTATGAAAACGCGGTCAAAGGGTTACCTATTTTTGATTTTCATTGTCACTTAAGCCCTCAAGAGGTTTGGGAAAACAATCCCTATAAAAACATAACAGAAGTATGGCTAGGCGGGGATCATTATAAATGGCGTGCAATGCGGATGCATGGGATTGGTGAGAAATATATTACTGGAAGTGCTTCCGATTGGGAAAAATTCTCTGCATGGGCCGATACGGTTCAGCATTTAATGGGCAATCCCCTATATCATTGGACACATATGGAACTGAGAATGTTTTTTGGAATAGATAAAATTCTTAACAAACATTCAGCACGTGAAATCTTCGATGAATGTAACGATAAACTGAAAAAACCAGACTTTAGACCAAGAGGTTTTATTGAAAGATCAAATGTTAAGTTTATCGGTACTACAGATGATCCAGTTTCTACACTTGAATATCACAAATTATTGACAAATGACGAATCTTTTCATGCCATGATTGCACCAACCTTCCGGCCAGACGGGGCTCTTTTCATTGAACGCCCAACCTTTAAGCGCTGGATTGAGAAATTGGAGAACGTCTCAGGTTTTACGGTTGCTTCTCTTGATCATTTCTTGCAGGCCCTAAAGCAGCGTGTAGATTATTTCCATGAACATGGCGGCCGCGCCTCTGACCATGATATTCAAAAAATGGACTATGTACAAACCACAAAAGAGGAAATTCAAGCTATTTTCGAGAAACGAATGAGAGATGAAGAGCTATCTGAAGCGGACATAACCTCGTACAGATCGTTTTTATTAACTGAGCTGGGGAAAATGTATGCAGAGAAAGAATGGGTCATGCAGCTTCATATGGGTGCGATGCGCAGTAATAATACGAAAATGACGAACCTGCTAGGTCCTGACACTGGGTTTGATTCTGTTGGCGAGACAAATTTTGCCGAAGGGATCTCACGTTTCCTTGATGCACTCGATCAACAGGATGCTCTTCCAAGAACAGTGTTATTTAATTTAAATCAAAAGGATAATCCGGTTTTAGCAGGCATGATGGGCAATTTCTACGAGGAAGGAGTTCCAGGTAAGGTACAGTTAGGTTCTGGATGGTGGCACTTAGACCATATCGATGGTATGGAAAGACAAATGAAGGATTTAGCGAACGTAGGGCTCTTAAGTCATTTTATTGGGATGCTTACCGATTCCCGCAGCTTCCTATCCTTTGCTCGCCACGATTACTTCCGCAGAATACTTTGTAACTTGCTGGGGGATTGGGTAGAAAAAGGATTAGTTCCAACGGATATGGAATTCCTAGAGAATATGGTTAAAAATATTGGCTACCATAATGCAGAAAAATTCTTTCTGCAAAGGTAAAGCTTCAGCTAGCTGCAAATTATTTTAGAAAAAATTCAAAAATAATTTGTGTTAAATGACAAAAAAAGAGAATGATAATGATGAACTAAATTAGTTAATACTTTATCCTTGTAATATACTAAAGTTTATGGTTATCTAGAAACATTAAGAATGAAAGAGGGATAAACATGTCTAAACAGCAAATTGGTGTCGTTGGTTTAGCCGTTATGGGTAAAAACCTTGCTTTAAATATTGAAAGCCGTGGTTATTCTGTGGCTGTCTTTAACCGTTCGTTTGATAAAACAGAGGAGTTTTTAAAGAATGAAGCGGAAGGCAAAAACTTTGTTGGAGCTCGTACAATTGAAGAATTTGCAGGTTCCTTAGAAAAACCAAGAAAAATTCTTTTAATGGTAAAAGCGGGTACAGCAACTGATGCAACAATCGATTCATTAAAACCATATCTTGAAGAAGGCGATATCCTAATTGATGGCGGTAATACCTTCTTCCAAGATACAATTAGACGGAATAAAGATCTTGAAACAGCAGGCTTTCACTTTATCGGTACAGGAGTTTCTGGTGGAGAAGAGGGTGCATTAAAAGGTCCTTCGATCATGCCTGGCGGTAAGAAAGAAGCGTATGAGCTTGTACAGCCAATTTTTGAAGCCATTTCAGCAAAGGTTGAAGGCGACCCATGCTGTACATATATTGGACCAAACGGTGCAGGTCATTATGTGAAAATGGTTCATAACGGCATAGAGTATGGCGATATGCAATTAATTTGTGAAGCTTATTTTATTATGAAAAATATTCTTGGCCTAAACGCTCAGGAACTTCACGAAGTATTTGCTGATTGGAATAAAGGTGAGTTAGACAGTTACCTAATTGAAATTACAGCTGATATCTTCACAAAGGTGGACGAAGAAACTGGTAAACCAATCGTAGACCTAATTCTAGATACTGCTGGCCAAAAAGGTACTGGTAAATGGACAAGCCAAAATGCATTAGACCTTGGTGTACCTCTGCCAATTATTACCGAGTCTGTATTTTCCCGTTTTATTTCAGCAATGAAAGAAGAGCGTGTTAAAGCAAGCCAAATTTTATCAGGACCAGAAGTAACTCCTTTTAACGGAAGTAAAGAAGAGTTAATTGAAGCAGTCCGCAAAGCACTATATATGAGTAAAATTGTGTCCTATTCACAAGGGTTTGCTCAAATGCGTGCAGCATCGGAAGAGTATGATTGGAATCTTCGCTACGGCGATATCGCAATGATTTTCCGCGGTGGCTGTATCATTCGTGCGCAATTCTTACAAAAAATAAAGGACGCTTATGACCGTGATTCAGAGCTTGCTAACCTTTTATTGGATCCTTACTTTAAAGAAATTGCTGAAAATTATCAACAGGCATTGCGTCAAGTGCTAGCTGTTGCCATTGAACGAGGAATTCCGGTTCCTGCTTTTGCAAGTGCAATTGCTTACTATGATAGCTATCGCACAGAAACACTTCCAGCAAATTTACTGCAGGCGCAGCGTGATTACTTTGGTGCACATACTTATCAGCGCACGGATAAAGAAGGAATTTTCCATACAAACTGGATGGAATAATCAATTTAATTTTGAACACAACAAAAAGAGACAAATGCTGGCTCAGGTAGAGCTGTTTTGTCTCTCTTTTTTTATTATCATTTGACTAAGGATAAAAATCAAAAAGCAATATGAGTCAAAAAACATGTGTTTTTGAGCAGTTATGGAGAATGCTTTTTGCTTCTGTGTGCAATAAAATATAAGTACAGTCACTTAACAAATCTGTTTGTTAGCGCTTACTTCTAAGGGTGTGAAAGTAATGGACAAGACAAAGGTCACTTTCTACAAAAAGAAAATCATGGATGAGTGGGTCACCGCATTCTATCGGGCAAAAGGATTGGAGTTCGGCCCATTTGATTATCATTCCCATCAAGAATATGAAATTTATTTCTTCCACTCGGGTGATTGTAAGTATTTAATTAACAACCGGATCTATGAGTTACAGCCTGGTGATATTATCCTTTTAGATGGTATGACGTTGCATAAAGCAAATCCGGGTACAGATAGTACGTACACAAGGAGTATGCTTCACTTTTCACCGATTTGGCTGCAGGAATCTTTAATGGGACTGGGAATACCAAATTTGTTAGACCCGTTTAAAAAACTTAATAATTGCCTGCTCCGAACCGGCTATGATGAATCAGGGCAATTTGTTGATGGACGAATAAAAGAAATCGCTATCTCGTTAGCAAATATTGATAAAGAAATGCAGCGAACTGGCAGAAAGAATGTACTATTAGAAGCTGAAGTGAAACTTGAATTAGTTCAGTTATTGATAAGAATTTATAAAATGAGTCAAAAGGAATTGGCTCAGATATCAAGCAATAAAACCGAAAAGGAACTTCATGCGGAAGCTATAGCTTCTTGGATTAATGATCATTATTCAGAAAAAATTAGTTTAGACCGAATAGCCTCGGAATTAAGTCTGAGTAAATACTATGCTTCGCATGTTTTTAAAGATGTGACCGGTTTTACTGTAATGGAATATGTAATGGGGTGCCGGCTCAATCAGGTGAAGTATTTGTTAGAAATGGAGCTTAATCAAACACTTACTGAGGTTTCGCGTGCAACCGGATTTGAGAGTGTGGCGCATTTCAGCCGCTTTTTTAAAGAAAAGGTTGGAATGACTCCAACACAGTATCGGAATAAGAAAGTAAGGCCTTAGACAGCCTGTAAAAAAGGAGGAAAAGCCTAAATGAGTCAGGACTTATTGATTTCAGGGTTTTCAGATGAAATTTCATCCGATTTTGATACTCAGCTGAAAGTTGTATCAAATCTAGGTATGGAATATATTTCACTTCGTGGTATTGATGGGAAAAATATTGGTGATTTTACTGTTGATGAAATCAAAGAAAAGGTGCAGCCTAGGCTTCAAAAGGCTGGAATTAGTGTATCTTCCATCGGTTCACCTATCGGTAAAGTTTTCATCAACGATGAAGAAGGCTTTGCTAAACAAAAGCTTATGCTGGACACGCTTTGTAAAATTAGCAACTTACTAGATTGCAAGTATATGCGTATCTTTAGTTTCTATATTCCTAAGGGTGAGAATGCAGATCAATATCGCGGTGAAGTTGTTCGTAAGCTAAAGGAATTTACAGCAATTGCATCAAAGTACAATGTGATATTGCTGCATGAAAATGAAAAGGATATCTTTGGTGATATCGCGAGACGTTGCCATGAGATTCTGACAGAAGTGGATTCACCTTACTTTAAAGGGATTTTCGACTTTGCTAATTTCGTCCAGTGCGGTGAGGACACTGGGGAGTGTTACGATCTCTTAAAAGGTGAGATTGTTTATATTCACATAAAGGATGCGGTAACAGCTGACAGCCAAAATGTTGTTTGTGGAACTGGTGAAGGTAAAATACCTGAAATATTAGCTCAGTTTATTGCAAGCGGCTACAAAGGCTTTTTAACTCTAGAACCACACCTAGTTCTCTTTGATTCTCTAAAGGATTTAGAGCTTGAGGATGCAACGGAGGTCATAAAAAACAACAAAGGGCTTGATGGTGCAGGCGGCTACAAACTTCAATATGAAGCACTTCTAGACATTCTTAAAAAAATGGAAATATAGGGACGGTTCTACTGCTTCCGTAGAAGCAGTAGAACCGTCCCCATGACTCCTAGAAATTCTTAAAAAAATTGAAAGCGAGGGAAATTAATTATGGCTGATGTAAGATTAGGGATTATTGGATTAGGTGCAGAAGGTGGTATGTACGCTAATTTCATTTCGGAAGGCAAAGTTAAAAACATGGTGATTGGTGCGATCTGTGATAACGATCCTGCTAAAAAACTAGTAGCAGAAGAGAAGTATCCAGGTGTTCCTTTCTATGATAATTATATCGATATGCTTGAAAGCGGTGACGTTGATGCAGTCGTGACAACGGTTCCGCATTATCTCCATCCTGAAATGGGAATCGAATCACTAAAAAGAAATATTCATGCCTTAGTGGAAAAACCAGCTGGTGTTTATACAAAACAAGTGAAAGAGTTAAACGACTTTGCCGCAACAAAGCCTGACGTTAAGTTTGCAATCTTCTTTAACCAGCGTACAAATCCACTCTATAAAAAAGTAAAAGAAATGATTGATAATGGTGAGATCGGCAGCATTCGCAGTACCAACTGGATTATTACTACCTGGTGGAGACCTCAGGGGTACTACGATCAAAGTGAATGGAGAGCAACTTGGGGCGGAGAAGGCGGAGGTGTCCTTGTAAACCAAGCACCACACCAAATTGATTTGCTTCAATGGATTTGCGGCATGCCGAAAAAGGTTTATTCAAAAGTAAACTATGGCTACCAGAGAAATATTGTCGTTGAAGACGATGTGACTGCACTTTTTGATTATGGAAATGGTGCTACTGGTGTATTTGTAACACGTACACACGATGTAGTAGGGACAGACCGTTTAGAAATCTTAGGTGATAAAGGAAAAATCGTGGTAGACGATAGTAAGAAAGTAACCATCAAGCGCCTGAAAAAATCTGAAAATGAAATGAGTTCTAACATGGATATGTCAGATGTCATGAAGATTTTTATGGGCGGCGGAACGGGTGATATTTTCACTGAAGAGGTACTTGATTTTGGAAATGTTTGGGGCCAACAGCACATTGCTGTATTAGAGGACTTTGCTTCTGCGATTGTAGAAGGTACACCATTATTAGCACCTGGCAGTGACGGTATTAACGGTGTTAGACTTGCAAATGCGATGCACCTGTCAAACTGGTTAGGCAAAGAAGTGGAAATACCATTTGATGAAGATTTATTCTTGGAAGAATTAAATAAACGAATTGCCGAAGAAGGAAAATATCCGGTTAGAAAATAAATCCAACACATGAAAGGAACTCATTGCTATATTAGCTTTGAGTTCGTTTCAAAAAAGGAGGAGCTCATGCTAAAAGTAGCAGTTATAGGGCTTGGGACCATCTCGCATATTCATATTCCAGCAATCAAAGCTAATCAAAACGCTGAGCTGGTGGCTGTGTGTGATATTGACGAAGCATTATCGAATTCAGTACCGGGAACAAACTTTTACAGCAACTATGAAGTAATGCTGGAAAAAGAAGATTTGGATTGTGTTCATGTATGTTTGCCACATTATCTACACTACCCTGTTACGAAGGCCTGTGTCGAAAAAGGTGTTCATGTTTTTCTAGAAAAACCATTGGGTTTGAATACTGAAGAGGGTCTTGCTCTAGTGAAATTAGAGGAAGAATACAGAAACATTAACATCGGGGTTTGTCTGCAAAATCGCAACAATGAATCATTTGAAAAACTTCAAGAGATAATCAGTTCAGGAGAGCTTGGCCCTATCAAAGGTGTCAAAGGTCTAGTGGCTTGGTTTCGGTCAAAAGAATACTATGATTTGAAGCCGTGGCGCGGGAAATGGAAGTATGCCGGCGGCGGAGTAATGATCAACCAAGCACTGCATACCTTAGACTTAATGCACCTTGTTGGCGGTGAAATTGAGTCAATTAGAGGTTCAGTTGATCAATTGTTGGATTATAACATTGAGGTGGAAGATACAGCTTCCGCTCATATACAGTTTAAAAATGGGGCAAAGGGGTTATTCTTTGCAACGAATGCAAATGCAGATAATTCGAGCGTCGAACTTGAGGTTCTTTTTGAAAATGAAAGGTTAATGATCAAAGATAGCATTCTCATAAGAGTCAATGAAGCAGGGGAAAAAGAAGAGTTGATGGAGGATGCGAAGCTGCCGGGTTCAAAGCATTATTACGGTGCCAGTCATGCGAAGACCATTAATCAATTCTATTCTGCCATTATGGAAGGCAGTCAAAATTATATTCATGCAAAAGATGCACTCGCATCAATTGCCATAATTGATGCGATTCACCTGTCATCAGAGAAAAAACAACCAATAATAATGGAGGTATTTCAATGAAAAAGGGTAAAATAGGCGTTCAAATGATGATGTTAAAAGGTAAAGTAGAAGAACTAGGTGTTTATGAGACATTAAGACAAGTAAGAGAGCTTGGCTATGGTGCTGTAGAAGTCTCACAAATTCCAATGTCCTCTGAAAATGTTGCGGAGTTAAAAAGAGCAAGTGAAGATTTTGATATCAAAATTGCTGCCCTTTCAGCCGCTCTAGAGCCAATGATGCCAGGTATGCCGGGAGAGACCTTGTCAAATGATTTCGATAAAATTGTAAGAGATTGTAAGACATTAAACTGTAGCTTCCTGCGTATCGGTATGCTTCCTTTTACGACAATTGGTCATAAAGATAAGATTATGGAGTTTGTACAAAAATGTGATGAGGTTGCAGATAAATTAGCCGAGCAGGGTATCGAATTGTATTACCATAACCACCATATTGAATTCCAAAAATATGATGGGGAGTACCTATTAGACATTATTAAGAACAATACTACTAAAATTGGTTTTGAAATGGATGTTCACTGGATCCACCGCGGCGGTCTAAATCCTGTTGAAGTATTAAAGAATTACGCAGGCCGTATTTCTTTGATTCACTTGAAAGACTACCGTATCGGACAAATTGATTTAAGTGTACTAGAAGGCGGATTTGAGCCTACTAAGTTCTTCAATGCCTTCAATAACGTCATCCAATTTGCAGAGCTTGGTGCGGGCAGTCTGGACCTTAAAGCAATTATTGAAGCAGGCCTAGAAAGCGGAGCACAATACTTCTTAGTAGAGCAGGATGATTTATATGGTCGCGATCCATTTGATTGCCTAAAAGACTCTGCTGAGCACTTAAGAAAACTAGGATACGCTGACTGGTTTTAATAGATTGAATGAAAAATGATTTGAAAAAGTAGCGGGAGCCTGCTGCTTTTTGAGTTGCAAAAATCCGACTAAATTATTTTAATAAAAGGGTTTTCATCATGATTTGTCAACAAAAAAACGATTTGGAAACAAAATATTTGAAGAATTTAAAACCTATTGACTGTCGAAAGCAGAGGTGATATTGTTTATTTAATAGTTAGTTAGTTCACTAAACTAACTAAAAAGAATAATAGTAAATAACAGTTTTTATTTTTGTGAATGAAAAGGTTTTCACAGAGGAGGGGTTAGCTAAGTAATAGTCTCCATAAAAATGATAAAATAGCTTGCGTATGAAAGCGGATTCAATTATGATAAAAGCACAGTGATTAGTTAGTTCACTAAACTAATCAAAGGATGAATTTTCCAAAAGGAGTAATCAAACATTAACTTTAATGAAAGCGGTTAAATCGCTTGTGGGAGGATGCTGAGATATGGTAACAGCCACAGTTAATAATCAGCAATACAATAGGGCAAAACTTTGGGAAATTGGTTTCTTTGCTTTAAATAACACTGCAACAAATCTTTACATGTTTATTTTGGCCTTCGTATCATACTACGCCGCAGGATTTGCCGGTATTGCTGTAGTTGTAGTAAGTACCATCTTAATGAGTATGAGAATTTGGGACGGAGTTACCGATCCAATCATTGGTTTTCTGGTAGATAAAACAGAAGGTAAGTTCGGAAAGTTCCGGCCCTTTATGGTGATTGGAAATATCATCTTAGCAGCTACTATACTAGTATTATATAATGTTACACACATTTTACCGGAATCATTCAGACTGCTATTCTTTATCTTAATCTATGCGATTCATATTATTGGATATACATGTCAAACTTCCGTTACAAAGGCAGCGCAAACTGTTTTAACAAATGACCCTAAACAGCGTCCTTTATTCGCAGTATTTGATGGAATTTACAACACATTGCTTTTCACAGGCGGACAAGTTTATGTAGCTTCTTATTTAATTAAAAAACATGGCAACTTTAATTTGAACTTATTCACTGAATTAAACACTCTAGCTCTTATTCTTTCAGGAGTATTTACCGTAATAGCCGTAATTGGAATCTCT
Organism: Bacillus sp. MRMR6; assembly: GCF_001940785.1. GTDB lineage: Bacteria > Bacillota > Bacilli > Bacillales > Cytobacillaceae > Neobacillus. The sequence continues at coordinate 130,114 of NZ_MSLS01000006.1, read as the reverse complement.
AGCAAAGACAAGAAAGAGTATTTTGGATTAGCCGAAGAAACAGTTAAAACTAAATTCCGCGATTTCTGGCCGCTTCTAAGAGGAAATAAACCATTACTAAAGCTGATTTTTGCTGTAACGGTTGACAAATTAGCATTCTCACTTTTGCGCCACTCAGTAGTTATGGTGATGTTGTTTGCGATCTTAATCGGTGATTATGCGTTGAGCGGTACAGTCTCGATGATTACTATTGTTCCAACTCTATTAATTACTTTCTGGGCCGTGGCAAAAGCAAGAAAAACAGGTATGAAGAAAGCTTTCCTTTTCTCAACTTGGATTGCATTAGGTGCTTTCGTCACATTAATTGCAATGTTTAGTTTAATAGATGGTTCAAGCATCTCCATGTCTAACATTGGAATCACAACAATCTTGTTCCTTGTTTTATACACAATGGCAATGGGCTTTGGCGGCGTGCCATCAACACTTGTTAATCCAATGATCGCAGATGTATCCGATTATGAAACAAATAAATCTGGAAGATATGTACCAGGTATGATCGGAACATTGTTCTCTTTCATTGATAAATTAATTACATCTTTAGCACCAGCAATTGTTGGTTTTGCAGTAGCGTTAATCGGGTTTAAAGATGCATTCCCAACAGTAACGGATACGTTAACACCAGAATTAAAACTTGTAACAATTATTTTAGCTTTTGCTGTTCCCGCTGTAGCATTGCTTGTTTCCGGTCTAACAATGTCTCGCTATGAACTTGATGATAAGAAAATGGAAGAAATCCAAGAAAGCATTGCTGCGAAAAAATCAAAAAACTCTATTGAAAAGATTGCGTAAAACGAATACAAAATAAAGACCCCGGCGGAGTGCTGGGGTCTTTGTTTATACACCGTTTTGAATTATTGGTTCATGAGAAGTTAAACATAACTTGGAAACACCTAAAAACTTCTTGATTGCCAATGCACATGCACCATGGCTGCATGCCTCTTTGCCGAAGTCAGATATTAGCAGTTTTCGATAATGACCAACATTAGATGTCAGGTGGTTATTTATTTCTATTAGTGCACCAGGATACATTGGCAGTAGTTCACTATTAATGACTAGAATTTCTGGGTTATAAAGATTAATCATATTATTAAGCCCTATTGATAAGAACTTGATATAGTCTTTCATTAGCTTATAGGTGATGGAGTCTTTTGTTTTCAGCCAATGTTCAATGTCCTCATACGTAATCTCTTTTTTGTTTTGTCTATCAGCCAATTGTTTAATAAAATTTGACTCTGAGGCATATTGTTCCCAACAGCCTAAATTTCCGCATCTGCAAGGGTGTCCATCAGGGACCACAATCATATGACCAATCTCACCCGCAAACCCGTCAAAACCTTTAAGCAATCTACCATTTACCATTATCCCCAGGCCGATACCTGAATATAGACTAACCGATAATAAGTTCTTGCTTTGATAATGTTTATAAACTACCTCGGCAAATGAGCACAAGTTCGCGTTATTTTCCAAGTAAACATTGACACCGGTTTCATTTGTTAGGTCGGATTTTAGATCTTTGTTATGCCATTGATGGTGAGGGACAAAATAGATCATTTCATCATTATTTACAATTCCGTGAATTCCAATTACTACACCGATTAGTCCGTAAGGTTCTAGAGAACATTTCTGTTTATAGAATGTAATCTCTTTGATTAACAATTCTTGAATCACATCATAATCAGTGGTGTCCAATTCTAATGATTTAGACTCGAGCGGAGTTCCATTTAAATTGCATAATGTAAAAGAGACACTGTTTTGATCAAGGTCTATGCCTAAAGCAAATCCTGCCAATTGGTTAATCGAAAGCATGATGGGGCGCCTGCCTAGATTCTTATGCTCCTGCTGGGTTTCGATAATTAGTTCTTCTGATAATAAATCTGCAACTTGTACAGAAATGGTCGCTTTGTTCAAGCCAGTTATTTTTGCTAAAGCTGCCCGAGAAATCATGCCGTGCTCAATAATCTTACTAATAATGAGCGAGCGGTTGATTTTTTTTATATAGGCTGCATCACCCGTGACCATGCAGTCCACCACCTTGTTATTTTTATTTATTATTAATTTAGATGCAATGCTATAAAAGCGTTGACGGAGAATGGCCGTAATGATATTATACAATTAATAATTTGTTTGGTGAACAAACAAATAAAAATAACTTTAAATCCCGATAATGGATTAGATTGAAAGGGATTACAATCTCTAGCTTGAATGATGTTGTTTTTTCCATACATGGAATTTAATCCCTCGAGGAAAACTTACCTATAGAAAAGGAGTGACGTGTGAATGGGTATTCTTCAAGAGCTTTTAAAAGATATTCCAGTACCTAAGATGGTTAAAGTAAAAGTGAAATTTGACGATTCAAAAATTGAGGACCTTGAGCAGGCGCTATTAGAAAAACTCAATCAAGATCGTATTCAGGAGAAAGTTAAGCCAGGAATGAACATTGCAATCGCGGTTGGCTCAAGAGGGCTCGACCGCCTGGTGGAGTTAACAGCCGTGACGGTAAAGTTTTTAAAAGATTTAGGAGCAAAGCCATTTATAGTTCCGAGTATGGGAAGTCATGGCGGTGCCACTGCTGAAGGGCAGAGTGAGGTTTTAGCTCATCTTGGTGTGACAGAAGAAAGTGTAGGCTGTGAGATTCGTTCTACTATGGAGGTAGTTAAGATTGGTGAATTAGAGAACGGACTACCTGTTTATGTAGATCAATATGCTTCAGAAGCGGATGGAATTGTGGTTCTTAACCGAGTAAAGCCGCATACCGCCTTTCGCGGTCCTGTTGAGAGCGGGATTATGAAGATGATTAGTATTGGCTTAGGTAAGCAAAGAGGTGCTGAAGCCTGCCATCAATTAGGCTTTAAATATATGGCAGAAAATGTGCCTGCCATGGCAAAGATGATTATGGAAAAAAAGCCAGTTCTATTTGGAGTAGCTACGATAGAAAATGCCTTTGATAAGGTTGCCATCGTAGATGTATTGACACCCGAGGAAATAAATGAAAGAGAAGTAGATTTGCAGGTCAAGGCAAAGGAATTGTTGCCAAAGCTATTCTTTGACCAATTAGATGTCCTGATTATTGACCAGATTGGCAAGAACATCTCTGGAGATGGTATGGACCCCAATATTACAGGGCGTTACCCAACCCCATACGCTTATGGTGGTCCAGATGTAAATAAAATGGTTGTACTAGGTCTAACACCGCAGACAGAGGGAAATGCAAACGGTGTCGGAACGGCTGACTTTACAACCCAGCGTCTGGTTGACAGGATGGATTTAGAAGTAACCTATGCAAACGGTTTAACTTCAACCGTTGTCGCACCTACTAAAATAGCAACGACCTTAGCTAATGATTTAGAAGCAATTAAGGCAGCCGTTAAAACCTGTAATATTTTAGATTTCACGAAAGTGAAGTTGGTCCGCATAAAAAACACCCTCGAACTTAGCGAAATAGAGGTATCAGAAGAATTAGTCGGCTATGTAAAAGAGCATCAAAATATGGAAGTTATGACTGATCTATATGAACTGCCATTTGATGAAAAGGGTAATTTATTCTAAAAAAACAGACGATTAAGGGGAGAGTAGACATGATGAATCTATTTGATTTAACGGGGAAAACAGCAGTTGCAATCGGTGGAAATGGTGTGTTGGGTTCAGCAATGGCCAAAGGATTAGCAGCACACGGGGCGAAGGTTGCTATTGTGGGCCGTAACTTACAGACAGCAGAAGAAGTGGTAAAAGAAATCATTAACGAGGGTGGAGAAGCGAAGGCCTTTTCTGCGGATGTCAGTTCAAAGGAGTCGTTGCTTCAAGTGGCAGATGAAATTGAAAAGTGGTCTGGCGGCTGGGATGTTTTGTTGAATGCACCAGGTACCAACAGTCCGACACCATTTTTTGAACTTGGTATGGACGAGTACGATAAAATAATGGATATTAACTTGAAAGGGATTGTGTTAACCTGCCAGATCTTTGCAAAAAGAATGATTGAGCAGGAGCGACAAGGAAGTATTATTAATATTTCTTCTGTATCATCCACCACTCCGCTTTCAAGAGTATTTACTTATTCCGTATCAAAAGCAGGTTTAAACAGTGTGACTCAGTTCTTAGCACGTGAATTTGCTCCAAATGGTATTCGTGTAAATGCAATTATTCCTGGATTCTTCCCAGCGGAACAAAACCGCAAAATATTAGATCCTGACCGAATCGAATCCATTATGAGACATACTCCGATGCAGCGCTTTGGGGAAGCAGAAGAACTGCAGGGAGCGACGGTTTGGCTGGCATCGGATAAGGCTTCGAGCTTTGTGACAGGAGCGTTAATCCGTGTAGATGGCGGTTTTGGAGCGATGACCATTTAATCAAAGGACATAATTTATTGTCCAGCCAAATAAATTATCAATGGCTGGAATTATGGGGGATTTTGATTGTATCTGTTAAAATGCTGATATATCAGGAATTCCTTTTTTAAAGTACATCATGAAGGGAGATGAGACGGTGTTAACAGAGAAATATCAAAAATTGCAGTCTATTCTTCGAGAAATGGAATCAGTGGTTGTTGCCTTCTCAGGTGGAGTGGATAGTACGTTTCTGTTACAGGCCGCTGTCAGCACACTTGGTCCTGACAAAGTCCTCGCAGTTACGGCGGATTCTGAGACATATCCCTCTAGTGAGCTTGAAGAAGCAAAAATCTTAGCAGAAAAAATCGGAGCGAAGCATCAAGTGATTGAGACTTCTGAACTAGCTATCCCAGGGTATGCTGAGAACGATCGAAACCGTTGTTATTTTTGTAAAAGCAGTTTATTCGATCATATTCTTCCCGTTTTGGAACAAAAGGGCTTTCGGAATGTGGTGTACGGTGTGATTGCAGACGATTTGAATGAGCACCGCCCTGGAATGAAGGCCGCAAAGGAAAAGGGCATTCGCGGACCGCTGCTTGAAGCGAATCTATTTAAGCAGGAAATTAGGGAGCTGTCACAGCAATTTGACCTGCCAACCTGGAATAAGCCGTCATTTGCTTGTTTATCGTCTAGAATTGCTTATGGAGAGTACATTACAAAAGAAAAGCTGACAAAGGTAGAAAAGGCAGAAGCTTACCTGAAAAATCTTCATATTCGCCAGGTACGGGTGCGGACACATCAAGATATCGCAAGAATTGAAGTAGAGCCAAATGACATGAAGACGGTTCTTGAGTATCATGACTCCATTGTCCACGCTTTTCAGGAATATGGTTATAAATATATTACGTTAGATTTAATAGGGTATAAGAGCGGAAGTATGAATAAAGTATTATCATAAAGTTTTTTATACAGCCTAAAACAGATGGCTTTGGGTGAACCCCAAGGCCTTTTGTTTTAGCATAGAGAAAATTGTGAGGGAAAAGGAAGATGATCATGCCAAGAGACTATTGTATAGGACTTGATATTGGGACAACTAGTGTAAAAGCATGTGTCTTTAACCTAAATGGAAAGCTAATTGCTGAAGAGGAGAAAATGAACACCTCCTATTACCCGCAGCAAGGTTGGGTAGAACAGGATCCGGTTGAAATTGAACGTTCTGCGGTCCTTGCCATTCGCACTGCCTTAGAAAAAGCAAAGGTCAGTAAGGATGACATCGCAGCACTAGGATTCTCAGCCGCGATGCATTCGATCATTTGTGTAAATAAGGAAGGGCTCCCGCTCTCTCCAGCACTAATTTGGGCAGATGGAAGGAGCTATCCACAGGCTGAAAAAATTCAAGCGACCATCGGAAACGATGTCTATGCGAGAACAGGAACCCCGATTCATCCCATGACACCATTCTTAAAATTATTATGGATGAATGAAAACGGGTACGAGCCGTTTCAAGAGGCTTCCTACTTTATGTCCATTAAGGAATATCTTTGTTTGCGTTGGTTTGATCAAAGAGTAATTGATTACTCTATGGCATCGGCAACTGGATTATTTAACCCGGACAAGCTGGATTGGGATCAAGAATTATTAGAACTAATAGGCGTTCATAGAGACCAGCTCTCAAAGATTGTCCCACCGACAGAAATTCTGACAGAAATTAAGGCTGAGCTTGCTGATGAAATAGGCATAAACCGAAACCTGCCATTTGTAATAGGAGCAGCAGACGGACAGCTGGCCAACTTAGGGATTGGGGCAATTCTACCAGGAGAAGTGGCTATTTCTGTTGGAACAAGCGGGGCCATTCGTCAAATTACTAATGGTGTAAAAATGGATGAAAACCGTGAGACCTTTTGCTATTCGTTTACAGCAGATTCTTCGATTATTGGCGGACCTACGAATAATGGCGGTATTGCTTTGCAATGGCTGAAGGACCTTCTTAATGACAAACAAGACTTTGGTGAATTTTTAGCAGATGCTGAAAAAGTAGCTCCAGGTGCAGATGGAATGGTGTTTCTGCCATATCTGAATGGAGAACGAGCTCCACTCTGGAACCAGCGCGCAAAAGGAAATTTCTACGGAGTAACGATTACTCATAAAAAGGAACATTTTATTCGTGCCGTCCTAGAAGGCATCACCTTTAATCTCTATCAGATCGGAAAAGCACTGGAAAGATTAGCGGGTGAGCCAAAAAAGATTTATGTGAATGGCGGCTTGTCACGGTCTAGGTTATGGATGCAGATGTTGGCTGATCTATTTGGTGCCGAAATTTATGTTTCAGAAAGTCATCACAGTGCAGCATGGGGTGCTGCCTGGACAGCGTTAGTAGCCACTGGCAGAGCTAATTCATTTGAAGAGATTAAAGAAAATATTCCTATGGGTTCACCAGTGTTGCCTAATAAAGATAGCAGTAAGGTGTATCAAGCTTTATATGAAAACTATGAAAAACTTGCCAGAGACATTGCAAAGCATTTTTAATAGTAAGAGTATGGAATGGGATGTTGAACTCGGTTCTCATGGAGCGTTCATGTAGCAAAGTGAGAGCAAGGTAACCAAAGGAGTCAACTGATGCCCGTGCTGTACGAAAAAGTGAGGGCAAGGTAACCAAAGGAGTCCCCTGATGCCCGTGCTGGATGAAAAAGTGAGGGCAAGGTAACCAAAGGAGTCCCCTGTTGCCCGTGCTGGAAGAAAAAGTCGAAAGTGGTTGAAAATGTTGCAATCAGTCCTCTTGGAGCGTCCATCAGGCCTGATACTTATTATTGAAATAAAGGGGGATTCGTGTGCTTGAAGACATTTTAGAACAAGTCCAAAAAGGTACCCTTAGTATTGAAGATGCAAAGAAACAACTAGCAACTTTTGAAGATTTGGGATTTGCAAAGGTTGATCATCATCGAAAAAAACGACAGGGCTTTCCTGAGGTGGTCTTTGGTGAAGGGAAGACGGCAGAGCAGATTATCGCTATTATACAGTCGTTGCGGGTGAGGAACAGCCAAGTAATGGTCACAAGAATATCAAACGAGAAAGCAGCAGTCGTTCAGGCGGCTTGTCCGGAATTTCGTTATCACGAGGTTGCACAAATTCTATCCTGGCAGGATGAGACCGATATAAAGCGGGACCATCAAGGTTACATTGCTGTGGTGGCTGCGGGCACTTCGGATTTAAGAGTGGCGGAGGAAGCAGCCGTCACCGCAGAGATTCTTGGGAGCAAAGTCCACCGTATATATGATGTAGGTGTTGCTGGAATTCACCGCCTTCTAAGTCATGCGGAAGAAATTCAAAACGCAACGGTCTCAGTTGTGGTAGCCGGAATGGAAGGGGCGTTACCAAGCGTAGTAGGCGGTCTCGTCTCGCACCCGGTAATTGCTGTTCCAACTAGTGTTGGGTACGGAGCGAACTTCAACGGGTTATCTGCTTTACTTACAATGTTAAACTCGTGTGCCTCCGGAATCAGTGTCGTAAATATTGATAATGGTTTTGGTGGAGGATATAACGCTGTATTAATCGACCAAATTGCACAAAGAGGGGCAAAGAATGAAGACACTTTATTTTGATTGTTTTTCAGGAATTAGCGGTGATATGGTAATCGGGGCTCTTATTGATGCAGGAGCCAATCCCAATCATCTTGCCAAAGAGTTAAATAAGCTGAAGCTTGAAGATGAGTATGAATTGAAATGGACCAAGGTCATTAAAAATGGAATAACTAGTACGAAGTTTGATGTAGTGCTCATAAATGACCACCACACACATGAACACACTCACGACCCTGAGCACAGCCACACACATGAACACACTCACGACCCTGAGCACAGCCATACACATAAACACACTCACGACCCTGAGCACAGCCATACACATGAACACACTCACGACCCTGAGCACAGCCATACACATGAACACACTCACGACCTTGAGCACAGCCATACTCATGAACACCATCATGATCATGGGCACAGCCACACTCATGAACACCATCATGATCATGGGCATAGCGACACTCATGAACACCATCATGATCATGGGCATAGCGACACTCACCATCACCACCACGATCATCGTGCGTATAGTGAAATTGTTCATCTCATTAAAAGTGCTGGATTTTCAGAGCAAGTAGAAACCCTTGCCTTGAAAATTTTCAAGAAAATTGGTGAGGCAGAAGGCTTAATTCATGGAATTCCACTAGAAAAGGTACATTTTCATGAAGTAGGCGCAGTTGATTCTATTATTGATATCGTTGGAGCAGCGATTTTACTCGAACAATTAGGTAACCCTGTCGTAAAAGCATCATCTGTACCTGTAGGATTCGGGAAAATTCATATAGACCATGGGATTTACCCTGTCCCTGCACCGGCAACACTTGAGATCTTAAAAGGAGTGCCGCTTGAGCAGACCACCATCCGCGGTGAATTAACCACTCCGACAGGTGCTGCAATCGTTGCAGTCTTAGCAGAAGAATTTTGTACTCTTCCGTCGATGAGGGTTGAGGCGATTGGCTATGGAGCTGGCACCAAGACATTTTCAACACATCCGAATGTACTTCGTGTTATCATTGGACAATAAGAAAACTTTTCCTGGGGACACATGAAAGGAGCATGCATGATGGAAACAAACCGTCCTCCTGATTTTGAACATATCGATAACCAAATGCTGAAAATGGAAGTGAATCTCGATGACATTCCTGGAGAATGGCTTGGTTATGTGATGGACCTGCTTTTTGAGGCTGGGGCGAATGATGTTTACTATACACCCATTTATATGAAAAAAAACCGCCCGGGTGTTTTACTGCAGCTTCTATGTTCTCGCAACAATGTTCACAAAATGAGAGAAATTCTTTTTCATGAAACGACCACGCTCGGTGTTCGGTATTACCCGCTAACGGTGCACCGACTCGAACGCAGATATATAAAAGTATCCACCGAGTGGGGCGAAGTGACGGTTAAAGAAGGTATGTTAGATGGACAATCCGTGCAGCATGCTCCAGAATATGATGAGTGTAAAGCGATTGCCAAACAGTATCAAGTTCCTTTGAAAAAGGTCTATGAGCAAGTTTGGAAGGCTTTAAACCAAGAAAGGTGAACTAAAACCTTTCTAGTCTCTCCAAGGATAGTAGATTAAGATTTTAATAGAATAGGGGCTAAAAAAATGACAACACTAGTAAATGAAACCAAAATTGATCAACTAGCGATTAACAGCATCCGTACATTATCAATTGATGCCATTCAAAAAGCGAATTCTGGTCACCCTGGAATGCCGATGGGGGCTGCACCAATGGCTTATACTCTATGGTCAAAAGAGATGAATCATAACCCTTTCAATCCAAATTGGTTTAACCGTGACCGTTTTGTCTTATCTGCAGGCCATGGCTCTATGCTTTTATACAGCATGCTCCATCTATTTGGTTACGATGTATCGATGGAAGATTTAAAGAATTTCCGTCAATGGGGCAGTAAAACTCCTGGACATCCAGAATTCGGTCATACTGCTGGAGTAGAAGCGACCACAGGACCTCTCGGCCAAGGTGTTGCAATGGCTGTTGGTATGGCAATGGCTGAAAGACATCTTGCTGAAACTTATAATAAAGAAAACTATGAAATTGTTAATCACTTTACATACAGCATATGTGGTGACGGGGACTTAATGGAAGGTGTTTCGGCAGAGGCAGCATCACTTGCTGGCCACTTAAAGCTAGGCCGCTTGGTTGTTATGTACGATTCAAATGATATTTCACTAGACGGCGACTTGAATCTATCCTTCTCTGAAAGTGTAGAAGACCGTTTTAAAGCGTATGGCTGGCAGGTGATCCGTGTGGAGGACGGAAATGACCAAGACGCTATTCAAGAAGCTCTTCAAGAAGCAAAAGCTGATTTAGAGCGCCCAACTTTAATTGAAGTAAAAACGGTAATTGGTTTTGGCTCACCGAATAAATCTGGTAAATCAGCATCACATGGTTCTCCACTTGGGGATGCCGAAATCACATTGACAAAAGAAGCTTACGGCTGGACGGCAGAAGAGCCATTCTTTGTACCAGAAGAGGTTACAGCACATTATCAAGAGCTTGCAAAAGCGGGTCAAGAAAAGGAAAGTGCTTGGAATGAGCTGTTCAATAGTTACAAAGGACACTATCCAGAACTTGCAGAGCAATTTGAAGCAGCCTTAGCAGGTAAACTTCCTGAGAATTGGGAACAGTCATTACCGAGCTTTGAAGCAGGCACATCCATTGCTACCCGTGATTCTTCTGGAAAAGCATTAAATGCTGCGGCTGTTGCGATTCCACAGTTAATTGGGGGTTCTGCAGACTTGGCAGGCTCAAATAAAACTCTTATTACATCTGAAAAGAACTATGGTTTAGACAGCTTTGCAGCACGTAATATTTGGTTTGGTGTTCGCGAATTTGCTATGGGTGCAGCAATTAATGGTATGGCTCTACATGGCGGTGTAAAAGTATTTGGAGCAACCTTCTTCGTGTTCTCTGATTATTTACGTCCAGCAATCCGTCTTGCTGCGTTAATGAAGCTTCCGGTTACGTATGTATTTACACATGATAGTATTGCCGTTGGTGAAGATGGGCCAACACATGAGCCTGTTGAACAGTTGGCAGCCCTTCGTGCAATGCCAGGTCTTTCCATTATCCGTCCAGCGGAAGCGAAGGAAACCGTTGCAGCATGGCGTCTTGCCATTGAAAGCACAGACACACCAACAGCACTTGTGTTAACTCGCCAAGGACTACCGACTTTGAGCCTTGACCAAGAAACCGTTTATGAAGGTGTAAAAAAAGGAGCATATGTGGTGTCACCAGCAAATGGGGAAGCCACAGGTGTGTTATTAGCAACTGGTTCTGAAGTATCTCTAGTATTGGCTGCACAAAAGGAACTCGAGACAGAAGGAATCCTTGTTTCTGTTGTCAGCTTGCCGAGCTGGGATCGTTTTGAGAAGCAAACTGCTGAGTATAAAGAAAGTGTTCTTCCAAAAAATATAAAAGCACGCCTAGCTGTAGAAATGGGCTCATCAATTGGCTGGAGAGAATATATTGGTGATCAAGGAAAAGTCATTGCGATCAACCAATTCGGAGCCTCTGCCCCAGCTGATAAATTATTACAAGAGTATGGATTTACGGTAGAAAATGTTGTATCAACTTTTAAAACGGTGATGAACTAATCATCATGTAAAAAGTGGGTGTCCCAAAGGTCTAACTTTAGGGGCGCCTTTTTATATGGTTCTATGTAATTTCAATAATAATAAGGTCAGACTATAACAAAAGAGGTCTGACTCCTTTTTTTGTCTAATAATGGAGAAGTTTAGCTAAATGGCATGCTCTACTGTTACTATCGTGCTATTATATATTTTGTTAACAAATAACTTGTGTTGAATAACATTCAGAATATTATTAAAATAATAGAAGAGGGGGATATAAAAATGACAGAATCAATCGTACGCCTAGAGAATGTAAGCTTTTCTTACAAAATTAATGAAAATACCTCCGTTTCTGTTCTAAAAGATATATCCTTTTCGATTAAACCAGGTGAGTATGTAGCGATTATCGGTCATAATGGTTCGGGAAAATCAACGCTTTCAAAGCATCTTAACGGGTTATTAACACCAGAGTCTGGTGACGTGTGGGTGAACGGAATCAACACGAAGGAAAATAATAGAAAAGTGGAAATCCGTAAAGCAGTGGGTATGGTCTTTCAGCACCCGGATAATCAAATTGTGGCAACGATTGTAGAGGAAGATGTTGCCTTTGGATTAGAGAATATTGGTGTACCAAGAGATGAAATGAAAAAAAGAATCGATGAAGCACTAGAGGTTGTGAAAATGTCCGAGTTTCGTAGTCGCCCCCCACACCATCTTTCAGGCGGGCAAAAGCAACGAGTGGCCATTGCCGGTGTGCTAGCCATGCAGCCGGAATGTATCGTTTTTGATGAAGCTACAAGTATGCTCGACAGCTTTGGCCGAAATGAGGTCCTTCAGGTGATGAGGAAGATGAATAGCATGGGTATGACCATTATTACGGTGACCCACAGAATGTCAGAAGCAGCTGAAGCCGATCGAATCATTGTTATTGAAGATGGTAAAATTGTAATGGATGGAACACCGCTAGACATCTTTAAGCATAAAGAGGAACTTGTGGCCTTGCAATTAGATGTACCTGTTATTAGCCAAATGGCTGAATCGATACATAATGTATACACCTCTTTTTCAAAGGACTTAGTCCAAGAAGAAGAGTTGATAAAGGAAGTAACGAACTTCACTAGTTTGAATGCCGAGGAGGTGAAGTGATGTCTAATAAGCCTCTAATCAAAGTCGAAAACCTGTCGCATACCTATATGCAGGGGACGCCTATGGAGCATGTAGCATTAAGAGAAACGAGTTTGGTTGTTGAAGAAGGTGAATGCATCGCAATCATTGGACATACTGGCTCTGGCAAATCGACGCTTATTCAGCATTTTAATGGCCTGATTAGACCTGATTCAGGCAAAGTCATTATTAAGGGTCAGGACTTATCAAATAAAAAACTAAATATGAAAAAGCTGCGTCGTGAAGTTGGTCTGGTGTTTCAAAATCCTGAGGACCAAATTTTTGAAAAATTAGTTGGGGATGATATTGCATATGGTCCGTTTAAATTAGGACTTCCGCTAAAGGAAGTAAGGGACCGTGTGAAATGGGCAATGGAGATGGTTGGTTTAGATTTTGAGGAAATGAAAGATCGACAGACGTTTGCCCTAAGCGGGGGACAAAAGCGAAAGGTAGCACTTGCTGGCATTTTAGCATTAAAGCCAAGTATTTTGGTCTTAGATGAACCAACTGCTGGGCTTGATCCTAAGTCACGGAATGAATTACTAGAAAAGATAAAATACTTAAATGAGGTAGAAAAATTAACTGTTGTCTTTGTCTCTCACAATATGGAGGAGGTTGCTTATTTAGCAGATCGAATGGTTGTGATGTCGGGCGGAACGAATGTGTTGACGGGGACACCTGAGGAGATTTTTACAGACAAGGAAAAACTCCAGCGTTATCAAATCGGAACACCAGAAACCGTACAAGTTCTCTATCGTCTGACCGATCTTGGTTACGAGGTAAATCCAGCTGCCTTTACCATTGCAGAAGCTTCAAATGAAATTATTAAGGCACTTGCAAGCAAAGGAGGAGAGCAGCGTGGCTAGTGAATTTGATTTATCAAGGAATATTACCATTGGTCAATACGTCCCAACAGGGTCTTTTATTCATCGTCTAGACCCGAGGGTCAAGCTGTTAGCCTTCACCATTCTTGTTTTAGCAATCGCCCTAAATACCAGTTATGTAGGAAATGCCATTGGATTGTTATTATCTTTATATTTATTCTGGGCTTCAAAAATCCCAATTAGCTATGGTCTGTCAGGTGTTAAGCCGGCGATTCCTTTTATTATTATACTGGCCATCCTCCAGCTGCTTTTTCAGGGAAAGGTCTTTTCTGGAGGAACCGTTTATGTTGAATATGGAGTTGTTTTAATTACAAGCGAGAGTATCCGCTTAGTGATTGTTTCTGCTGTACGGTTTGTTGAGATTATTTTCTTGAGTAGTGTGCTCACACTTTCCACCTCGACAACGGAGCTTACACATGCTATCCAAAGCCTGTTAAGCCCTTTGAAAAAGATTAAATTCCCTGTACACGAGCTGTCTCTTATCATTACAATCGCCATTCGCTTTGTCCCAACCTTTGCGATGGAAATGGAAAAAATGATGAAGGCACAGGCATCGAGGGGAGCTGATTTCGGTTCTGGGAGCTGGTGGAGAATCATTCAGCGTACAAAGGATATGTTTCCGATTATCATTCCGCTTTTTAATACAGCACTATCAAGGGCAGAGGATTTGATTCTTGCGATGGAATCCCGCTGTTATACGCCAGGGAATGACCGGAGCACCTATTCTGTATACAAAGCATTGACGAAGGATTATCTAGTGTTACTCATCGGACTAATCGTTTCAGCACTCTTACTGTTTTATCCGTTTCCTTATTAATATTATCTAAAGGGGGAGTAAAGAATGAAAGGCACATTAACTGTCAGAAATATAGTTATTGCAGGTGTACTCGGTGCGATCGCTATCCTGCTTGGCGTCACACGTCTAGGATATATACCTGTGCCAACTGCAGCTGGAAATGCAACCATCATGCACATTCCAGCCATCATTGGTGGGATTATGCAAGGAACAGTTGTTGGAGCAATCGTCGGCCTTATATTTGGTGTTTCATCTTTCTTAAATGCAACTGTTCCTTTGTTTAAAGATCCATTAGTAGCGATTCTGCCCCGGATTTTTATCGGGGTCGTTGCATGGCTGGTGTACGTTGGAATTCGCCGTAAAAGTGAATATTTAGCAGTTGGTACAGCTGCATTCCTTGGTACATTAACGAATACTATTTTGGTGTTAACAATGGCTGTCATACGCGGTTATTTGCCATCAGAGGTTGCATGGACAGTAGGAATCACAAATGGAATTCCTGAAGCGATTGTCGGTACCATTGTCACCTTAGCAGTAGTTTTAGCATGGAAGCAAGTAGGCAAAGGTAAAAAGTCAAAGATATCTGGTGACCTATAGATTCCTTTATAAAATCCCATTGATGATTCAGTGGGGTTTTTCTTTTATACAATTATGAACCAGTCATGAAGCCCGGAAACGAGGGATCAGTGGAAATTCGGTCCTCGAGAACCCCGCAACAAAAGGGAAAACCAATAAATACATCCAATTCTAGTAAAGGAGGGATATCAATGCTTCATCATCTTGAAATCTACGTCTCCGATCAAAAGAAGTCCTTTGAGTTCTGGAGTTGGTTTTTATCTGAACTTGGATATGAGCTTTATCAAAAATGGGATAACGGGTTCAGCTGGAAATATGGTGGTACGTATCTTGTATTTGTTCAAACAGAAGAACGATTCTTGGACATCCCTTACCATCGCTGCCGTGTGGGTTTAAACCATCTTGCTTTTCATGGAAAGTCGCGGGAACAAGTAGACGAAGTCACTGAAAAGCTGAAGGAAAGAGGAATTCATATTCTATACATGGACAGGCATCCTCACGCAGGTGGAGACCAGTATTACGCCGTTTTTTTTGAAGATCCTGATCGAATAAAGGTAGAATTAGTTGCGCCAGATAAGAGTTAACGGGGAAGAGTCCAGAGGTTTTTTGTAATAGTTCCGACTTAAAAATTCCCGGGAATAAAAATGGTAAGAACCCAGAGTCAGTGATATATATCACGAAACGATCCCTTTTTTAACATTATAATCATAGAAAAAAGGGGTAGGTGTGGGACGTGGATTACAAATTTAAATCTCTTTATAGTGAAATAGGCGGTCAGGAAACCATTAATAAGCTAGTCGAGGCATTTTATCCGCGGGTGTATGCAGATCAAGAACTGGCTCCCTTGTTTGAAGGGGACATGGAGGAAATTAAGAGAAAGCAGCGAATGTTTCTTCCACAATTTCTCGGAGGACCTGCCTTATATAGTCAGGAATTTGGACCGCCTGCTATGAGGGAACGTCATCTTCCATTTGAAGTAACTCCAAGAAGAGCCCAGTGCTGGCTTCGGTGTATGAAGGAAGCTTTCCAGGAAATCGGATTATACGACAAGCCAGCGGGTCAGGCTTTCTATGACCGGCTTACACAAGTAGCCGGCATCATGATTAATAGTCCTGACAAAGAATAGTGTGAGCATTTAAGGGACAGTTAAACTGTCCCTTAAAAAGTTACCCTCGTTATAAAAATTCCTAGCGAAAAGCCCTAAACAGGTAACTAATAGCTTATTATTGACCTATTCCTTCTCGATACTCATTCGGAGTAACTCCTACAACCTTTTTAAATACCTTGCGAAAATATTTGTCATCCTGATAACCAATCATCGTAGCAATTTCATAGATTTTTAACTGACTATTCTTCAATAGCGATTTTGCTTTGTCCATTCTGATCTTTACAATATAGTCCGAAATATTGACATTAAATTCTTGTTTGAATTTCCTTGAGATATATTCTCGGCTTATATAGAACTGGTCTGATATTTCTTGAAGTTTTACATCTCGGTCGAAGTTTTCCTGCAAATACTTCACAATATCATAAATAATGTTACTGCTTTTCTGTTGTGCATTCTTCTTCACTTTTTTCAAGAAGATTGAAATTTCACGCCGTATTCTTTTCTTATATGGATCCAATTGAAAAGTTCCGTTTTGCTCGAAAAACAAATCCACCCTTGCTTCGATATCGTCAGAAACCTTTCCAGAAATATTGTAATGTTTAAACCATTTATTACTGATTACCATATACTCATTTTCAAAATGGAGCAGCTGTCTTACTGACAGATAGTTTTTATCAGTAAAATCATTTTCGATTTGGATGATTAAGTCCTCAAATGCCCCAATTTCACCAGCTTGAATAGCCAGCTCTAAATGAGATGAATAGGCAATCAGACTCTTTAAGTCGCGGGCTTCGAAATTGTCACACAAATAGACTCTATACTCTCTATCATCCAATATATTCCTATTTAATAATATTTGTCGTGCATCATGATAGGATTCAATCAATTTAGAGCGATCGTTAACAGAGCGACCAAGGGCAATCGGACAGGAGATATTCATCGCATTTTTTAATGTCCTGTAAATTTTCTTTAAAAGATTTTCAATTAACTCAAACTTGTCCCAAAAAATCATGACGATTTGCCCTTTATTGGATAAATTACGAAAGCCAATTCCACATTCCATTTCCATTACCATTTCATTAATAACATTCAAAAGGGTGAAGTAAGTTAAATCACGATCTCCTTGAAAAGATTCAATTGTGTTGCCATTGATCCGCATAACAGCAACTTTATAGGTTCTAGATTGATGAAACCCGAATTCTTCATAAAGAGTACTCTCGAACATATCGCTACTGAGCAGTTGAGTTAACTTTCGATCGCGATAAACAGGCTTCATTTCGTTGATTAATTGCGAGCTAGTTTCTTTTCTCTTTCTTTCAGCTTCTTCATGTTTCCATTCATGTACTGTTTTTTCTAATGTATGATTTAAAATCTCCGGATCGATTGGTTTTAAAAGATAGTCGGAACTGCCGAAATGTATGGCTTTTCTCATATAATGATAATCATCGTACCCCGTTACCACAATCGTCTTGCTTTTTGGATGATTCTCTTTAATCCATTCCAAAAGCTGTGTACCATCCATTTTCGGCATTTTCATATCAGAAAAAATAATCTCGGGCTTATACTTTTGGATAGAGTGAATGGCTTCTTCTCCATTTTCGGCCTCAAATATCTCTTCAATACCGAACTGTTCCCAAGCTGCTAAAATCTTAATGCCTTCCCGCACATGTTTTTCATCATCGACAATTAACACTCTCATAAATGTTTCACCTCTTGGTCCATAACCTTTGGAATCTTGATCGTTACCTCAAATCCTCCTGTTACACTACCGCTGACAAATATGCTTGCTTGTTGATCATAATAAATTTGCAGGCGGTCATAAATGTTCTTCAAGCCTATAGCTTCTCGATGACTATTCTCTGCAAACTTTCCACTCCGCAATGCATTCTTTATTGCTTCTAAGCGATCTTCTGATACCCCAGTTCCATTATCTTTCACGATGATGGATACCATGTCATCATTGGTTAGTCTAACATCTATCAGAATACTGGCATTTTCAAGCTGTTGGTCAAATCCGTGTTTAAAACAGTTTTCTACGATCGGCTGTAAAATCATTTTAGGCACCAAGATCTCTTCAACCTCTTTTTCAACATTTAGCTCAAACTCAAACTGCTCTTCAAAGCGCTGTTTCTGGAGTGATAAATAGGATTGTACATGCTTAATCTCTGCCTTAATGGATACTATATCTTCCGTCATGTTCATGCTATATCTCATGATCGTTGATAAAGAGGTTAACAAAGAATACACCTTTACAGCACCAGATTTAAGTGCCAAAGTACCAATCGACTGCAGGGCATTATACAGGAAGTGGGGATTGATTTGCGAGTGCAGCACTCGCAGCTGAGATGATTTATTTTCAATTTCCAATTTATATTCTCTTAAGATCAATTCATTGATTTTTTCAATCATTAGCTTGAAATGTCTTCCAAGCATGCCGATTTCATCGGTTCCTAATGAGTCAAAGTCAGCCTCAAACTCACCCTTCTCAACTTTTTTCATATTGGCAATCAAAACTTTAATCGGGGCAGTTATCTTAAGGGAAACATACAAGGTTGCAAAGATCACAAATACTAGTGTAATCATTCCAATCAAAATATTGATAAAGGCTGTTTCGCGGGCACCTTGATAAAGGACATCGTAGGGAATGCGTTTTACAATATACCAATTTTCGTATGGTGCTGAAAATTTTTCAGAAACAATGACACCGGAAAAATGTGAATCCTTCCATTCAAGACCTTTCCCTAGCTGAGATTGGTTTTTAACAGACCCGAACCAATCTTCTTTATTGAGAGTTCCAATTTCTGCTTCATTTGATGAATAAATATAAACGCCTTTTTCATTCATGATATAAAGGTCTTCTATGTCCTTAGTAAAAGCACGTACAGCAATTTGATTTATTCTTGATAGATTAATATCAATAGACAAAAATCCTAATAATTCATCAGAGGGTATATTTCTAATGATATTGTGAAAGCTAATTACCTTTTTCTTTTGGGAATTAGGTATTCCTGAAAGATTGTTATAACTATATATTTGATGCGGCGGTTCAATTAAAGAAAAGCCTTCATATTGTCTGAGTTGATTATAGTAAGAATGTGAAAAAATATCCTCATATGTACCTCTTCCGCTTATGGCCGAATGATAGTTAGTGTAGGAATCTTTCCCTTCATGAATATAAAGATGCATTTGCTCTACTTCTGGTCTGGTATTAAAAAGATAGGCCAATACCCTTCTTACTTCTTCCTGGTTGTTCGAGATATCCTGAGATACCCCTGTTTGCATGATCGTAATAAAGGGCGTATAGCGGTAGAGGACTGTTGATATTTGTGCAACGTCATCTAAATAAGAAACAATGCTTTCTTTGCCTTTTACAATCAGGTCATAATTGGTTGATACAAATTGATCATTTAGTGACTTGGTTGTTTGATAGTAAGTAATGAAAATGGATGCTCCAAAAGGCAGTACAGTTACTAATAATAAGAAAATAATAAGCTTCTTTCGTATACCCCAATGCATAAAAGATTGGTTAGTTTATGTTTCGTATCTAAACTAACCTTCCTCCTTCTCAAATAGGTCTCCATAGATGGTATGGATTAGCCATAATTATAGCAGTATTTATGGTCGTTAGTGAAACAAGTATTTTTTAATTAGTTCAATATTTTACACCCTAGTGGTCAATGTAAGCCGTTTCATAATTTCTATAATTCTCTAAAATGAAGTTATGGAGGTGCGGTAATGAGTAATCAACTTAAATTGGATAATCCAGAAGCTTCAGTGTTAAAGAATAAAGGACATGTAGGAGTCTCTCGGTCTGTTTCCAAATTTAATAAAAAGAAATTAAAAGATGCAGGATTGTTTACCCTTTTTGTTGGACCGGTGTTTTTGGCCTTTACTATGATCGTCCTAATTCCGTTCATCACAGGTATTTATTATGCCTTTACCGACTGGAATGGGATAACTGGCGAAGTCAAATGGGTTGGATTGGATAATTTTATTTATATCTTTACAGAGGATAAACAGTTTCATGCTTCCTTCCTGCTTACGACCAAATATACAGTAGTAGCGATTTTGCTAACAAACCTAATAGGATTCACACTGGCTATACTAGTAACGCAAATGTTGAAAACAAGAAATATATTACGAACGGTTTTCTTCATGCCTAACCTGCTAGGGGGATTATTACTAGGATTTATCTGGCAGTTTATTTTTGTAAAAGGCTTTGCTTCTATTGGAGAGCTGACAGGGATTCCATTATTTGAACTTGCTTGGCTTGGAGATGCAAGCACGGCATTTTGGGGAATCGTTATTGTTAGTGTCTGGCAGGGTGCAGGCTATATCATGATCATTTATATCGCTGCACTGCAAAATGTTCCGCAAGAACTAATAGAAGCTGCAAGAATTGATGGCGCTAATAGATTTCAAGTACTGCGACACATCACCATGCCATTAGTAGCACCAGCGGTTACCATTTGTTTATTCTTAACAACGGCATCATCCTTCAAAATCTTTGATGCGAACCTTTCATTAACAAATGGCGGTCCATTTAAATCAACTGAGATGTTAGCGCTTAACATTTATACGGAAGCATTTGTAAATAACCGTTACGGGATCGGTGAAGCAAAAGCATTAATTTTCTTCATTGTTGTTGCACTAATTACAGTTATCCAAGTGTCGATTTCAAAGAAAAGGGAGGTTGAATCATAATGGGAAACAGGTATACAGGCAGAACATTTATTGTTGAAATCCTGGCCATCCTGGTTGGCCTCATCTTTTTAGTCCCATTCTATTATGTACTTTCGAACTCCTTGAAGCCGTTTGCTGAAATTCTAACAAGCACCTCGGCTTTACCAAAAATCTGGCAGTTTGAGAACTATGCAAATGCCTTTGAGAAATTGGACTTTTTGAATGTATTTACAAATTCTTTAATTATCACGATTTCGAGCAATATCGTCCTAGTAATCTTCTGCTCTATGGCAGCGTACATGCTCGTTAGGACTAAAAAGAAAATTAGTAATATCATTTTTATGACTTTCGTTGCAGCGATGATTATTCCGTTTCAATCGATTATGATTCCGCTTATTAAAACGGCAGGGAACTTTGGCTTATTAAACAGCATTTGGGGCCTTGTCATTATGTATCTAGGATTTGGTTCAGGGATGACAATCTTCTTATATCATGGATTCATTAAGGGAATCCCGGTAGAGCTTGAAGAGGCCGCGATTATCGATGGATGTACTAGATTCGGTGTGTTTTGGAGAATTGTATTCCCACTATTAAAGCCGATTACGGTTACGATTGTCATACTTAACAGCCTATGGATTTGGAATGATTTCTTGTTACCATCACTCGTACTGCAAGATCAATCACTAAGAACGATTCCATTAGCAACCTTCTTCTTCTTTGGACAGTATACAAAGCAGTGGGATTTGGCATTAGCAGCTTTAGTAATCGGTATTATTCCATTATTAATCTTCTTCTTTACTATGCAAAAGCACATTATCAAAGGGATCACAAGCGGTTCAATCAAGTAGTTTTAAAACTCTGCTGTCTATAGGTTCGACTAATACTAGCGATTGTAGCCAGCAGAGACCAATATAAAAAAATAAGCTATATATTTCAGGAGGGAAACTCAAATGGCTTTTAAAGTTAAAAAATATTCTCTTGCAGCAGGTATCTTATCAGCTTCGCTTCTATTAGCAGCATGTGGAGGAAGCGACAGTACTTCTGGGGGAAAAAATGCAGGCAGTGGCAGCAAAGAAGATAAAGTAGTAGTTGATATCTTCCAAGGGAAGGTTGAAATTGCAGATCAATTGAAAGCGTTAACAGATGAATATGCAAAGCAAAACCCAAATGTAACCTTTAATATTGAAACAGTAGGCGGCGGTGCAGACGGTGCAGCAGCTCTGAAAGCGAAATTTGCTTCAAACCAGGCACCTGATATTTTTACGAATGATGGTGATCAGCAATTATTAGTTTGGAAGGATAAATTTGAAGATTTATCTGACCAGCCTTGGGTGAGTGATGCGTTTGAAGGTACATTAGATGGTATGACACTTGATGGAAAAGTCTACGGCATGCCTTTAAATATGGAAGGCTATGGACTAGCTTACAATAAAGAATTATTCGAGAAAGCAGGTATTAAAGAGATTCCAACTACGATCTCTGAATTAGAGGCTGCAGCGAAGAAATTGCAGGATGCAGGGATTACTCCATTTGCTATTGGTTATGGTGAGTGGTGGGTACTAGCGAACCACGGAATGAACGTACCATTTGCTTACCAGGAAGATCCGGATCAATTTATCCAAGGGTTAAATGATGGCACTGCTACGATTGCTGGCAACGAGCAGTTTGCAAAGTTCTTCGACTTCTTAGACTTAACAATGAAGTATGGTAATAAAAATCCGTTAACAACAGATTACAACACACAAGTAACATTGTTTGCGACTGGTGAAGCAGCAATGATTCAGCAAGGTAACTGGATTCAGCCGATGTTAGATAAAATCGCCCCTGGACTGGAGGTTGGTTTCCTTCCACTAGCACTTAGTGATGACGCAGCACAATCTGATAAGCTAATGATTGATGTACCTAGTAACTGGGTAGTTCATAACGGGGCCCCTGATGCGGACAAAAAAGCAGCAAAGGACTTCTTAAACTGGATGGTTTCTTCTGAAGAAGGTAAAACAGCGATCACAAAAGAATTCAAATATATTCCTGCCTTCAAAACAATTGATGCAAAAGCAGAAGATATTGGACCACTAGGTGCTGACCTTCTTAAGTATTCAAAAGAAGGCAAGGCATACCAATGGCAGTTCATGAAATATCCTGATGGTGCTGGTCAAGAGTTTGGTGCAACACTACAAGGGTATATTGGCGGACAACATTCTAAAGAAGATGCTATGAAAAAATTAGATGCAACATGGGCTAAACTGAAGAAGTAATGGAATGAATAGTAGAAGCTCCTCGAAAAATCGGGGGGCTTTTATTATTTCATATCATATTCTTAAAATTCCATCTCAAGCTTCCGGAAGACTCCTGGAGATACACTATATTTTTTTTGGAATACTCTATGAAAATAGGAGTAACTTCCAAATCCGCAGTCCACAGCAATCTGTTCAAGGGTCATGGTGGTGTATTTCATTCGCTCGATGGCAGTGGATAAGCGAATTTCCTGCGCGTATTCGATAATCGTTTTACCAATGCTGCTTTTAAAAAGATGAACAGACCTTGAGACACTGAGGCCTACATGCTGTGCTACCTCCTCCACTTTAATTGCAGAGGTAGCATGCTCTTCGATGTATCTCATCATCCGTGTAACCAGATAGGGGTGTTGACTGCTAGACGGAACCGTTTCATTTACAGCCCGTTCCATAGAAATACAAAGGGCCCTTAGCAAGTAACCGCTGAGTTCTTCGTTTTGACTAGATGCAGGCCGGCGTTTTTCAATCATAATATGGCGCCATAGAGCCAACAGCTTTTCATCGAGTCCAATATGAGAAACCTCTGGTTTAACTGAGCGGTTCCACCATTGGTCAACCCAAATGCCATCACAGACAATATGATAGTCTCCACTGTTTTGACCTGCCCTTATCAGCAATTCATAGTAATCCCCAGGTTTTATAAGTAATAGGTCGCCTTGCTCAATCTCTGTTTTTTTTCCCTTCACTACTGCTTCGCAAGTGCCTTCTGTTTGCAGTCGAAATAGATAGGAAGGATATCCATTTTTATATTGTGAATAATATCCATTTGTGTGGTGCGAATAGCCGCAAAATAATATATTTGTCGTCATAGATTTCCTCTTTTTTAAAATAAAAAGCAAAATAGTAGATGTTTTAATTATATCATCTATGTTTAATTACTGGCATACCATTTAAGATGTAATCAAATAAGTAAGGTTTGAAAAGTGGGGGTTGTGTATGAAAAGGATTCCGATTGCTGTACAAATGTTCACATTAAGGAAAGAAAGTGAAAAGGATTTTGCTGGTACGTTAAAAAAAGTGGCAGAACTTGGCTTGGATGGTGTGGAATTTGCCGGATATGGCGGATTGACTGCTAAGGAAGTTAGAGTGTTATTGAATGAATATGGTCTTAAGGCAGCAGGAAGTCATGTGCCACTGGAAGTATTGGAAAGCAATCTATATCAAGTGATTGAAGACCAGAAAACATTAGATAGCAAATATGTTGTCTGCCCCTACCTACAGCCAGAGCGCCGCAGCATCCGTGATTACAATGCTCTTATATCTTTTTTAGAGCAGGCGGGTGAAACATGCCGCCGGGAAGGCATCACTCTATGCTACCATAATCATGATTTTGAATTAGAACGCCTGCCTAATGGTAGAACCGTACTAGAAGCAATATATGAAAAGACGAATGCAAACCATGTAAAGGCAGAACTCGATGTCTATTGGCTCAAAAAAGCAGGAGAGGATCCTGTCGAGTGGTTGGAACGATATAAGAACCGGACACCGCTTGTTCATTTAAAGGACATGACGCTGGATGAAGAGAAGTTTTTTGCAGAACTTGGAACAGGCGGTGTTGAGATTGAAGCGATTCTTGATAAAGGTGAACAAGCTGGTGTAGAGTGGTGGATCATTGAACAGGATATAAGCCGTCTTACAGCTTTTGAAAGCATCGAAATTAGCATGAATTACCTAAAAAGACAATTTCAAAAATAAAAGGGATATCAGGGTGGCAAAATAGACAGGTTCAATATTTTACACCCTTTCTGTCAATGTAAGCAGTTTCATTATGATGTGTATTCTCTAAAATAAAAGATAGATTAAACGTAAAAAGGAGTAGGTAAAAATGGTGAAAGTTACTGTATGGAATGAAAATCGTCACGAACAAAAAAATCCAGTTGTAAGGGATATATATCCTAGCGGCATTCACGGTGCAATAGCGTCATTCTTAAAGGCTGAAGGGATTGAAGCAGGAACGGCTACTCTTGACCAGCCAGAACACGGTCTAACAGATGAAGTTCTAGCAGGTACTGATGTACTAATCTGGTGGGGTCATCTTGCACATGGAGAAGTTAAAGATGAGATTGTTCAAAAGGTGCAGCAGCGTGTTCTAGATGGCATGGGTCTGATTGTCCTTCATTCCGGCCACTTTTCTAAGATTTTCAAGGCATTAATGGGGACTAGCTGTGATTTAAAATGGCGCGAAGCAGATGAAAAGGAACGACTTTGGGTCGTGAGTCCGAGCCATCCGATTACAGAAGGGATCTCTGAATATATTGAATTGGAAAAAGAAGAAATGTATGGTGAACACTTTGATATCCCGCAGCCAGATGAACTGATTTTTACAAGCTGGTTTGAAGGCGGCGAAGTTTTCCGCAGCGGCTGTACCTATACGCGCGGGAATGGGAAAGTATTCTACTTCCGTCCAGGTCACGAAACGTACCCAACATATCACAATAAAGAAATTCAACGTGTCATTATCAATGCGGTAAATTGGGCAAAGCCAGTAAAACGCGAACGTCCAGTTTATGGAAACGCAAAACCTTTAGAAGTTATTGGAGGGAAGTAAGAATGGATAAATTAAGAGTTGGCGTCATTGGCTGCGGCAGTATTGCCCAGCATCGCCATTTACCAGAATATAAAATGAATACCCATGTAGAACTTGTTGCTGTTTGTGATAGCAATGAACAGCGTGCTAATGAAGTTGCTGAAAAATACGGTGCTAAGGCGTTTACAAGCTATGAAGAGTTAGTAAACAGCGGTTTAGTTGATGTGGTCAGCGTATGTACACCAAACTATCTTCATGCTCCCATTTCGATTGCAGCATTAAACGCTGGCATTCATGTACTATGTGAGAAGCCAATGGCAACATCTTGGGAAGAAGCAGAAGAGATGATTGTAGCAGCTAAGATAAGTGGCAAGAAGTTAATGATTGCCCATAATCAGAGATTCGTACCTTCACACCAAAGAGCCCGCCAGTTAATTGCTAACGGTGAAATCGGCAAAATTTACAGTTTCCGTACTGCATTCGGTCATGGAGGTCCAGAAGGATGGAGTGTAGAGGGAAAAGAGGGCTGGTTCTTTCAAAAGGAAAAAGCATTTGTCGGTGCGATGGGCGATTTAGGTGTTCATAAGACAGATTTACTACGATATGTACTTGGTGAAGAAATTACAGAAGTAGGATCTTTTGTGGAAACAAGTGCGAAAGACTTTGCAGATGTAGACGACAATGCTGTCTGTGTCTTGAAAACGGAAAGCGGTATAATCGGCACACTGGCAGCAAGTTGGGCTTATGTTAGCAGTGAAGATAATTCAACCATTATCTATGGAGAAAAAGCCATCCTTCGTTTAGAGGATGACCCAACCAATTCCCTGGTTGTCCAGTATGCGAACGGAGAAGTTGTGAACTATCAACTTGGTAAGATTCAGTCCAATGATTCCGGCGGTCAAAACAACTCACATGTTATTGAGAAGTTTGTGGAAGCTGTTATTCAAAATCAAGAGGTGCCTGTCACAGGTGAAGAAGGAATGAAATCATTGGAGGTTATTCTTGCTGCCTTAGAATCCAATGAAACAAAACAAATCGTAAGAGTGAGAGACCGATGAATAAACTACGCATAGGAATTATTGGGGTAGGTGGTATTGCGCAGGGCCGCCATATCCCTGCCTTTTTACAGTTGCGTGATCATTGTGAACTAACAGCATTAAGCGATGTTAACCTGGAGCGGGCGAAGGAGGCAGCAAAAGAATATACTATCGCCCACGTTTTTGAAGACTATCGTGAGCTGTTTTCAGTGGTTGATGCCGTATGTATTTGTACACCAAATAAATTTCATGCCGAGATTACGATTGCAGCTTTTGAAGCGGGCGTTCATGTTATGTGTGAGAAGCCGATGGCATTAAGTCAAGAGGAATGCGAGAGGATGATCGATGCATCGAAAAAAGCGGATAAGGTTCTCGCGATTGCCTATCATTACCGTTTTATGAAGGCCTCACAGGCAGCGAAAAAGGCAATGGAAGAGGTCGGAACTCCGCTAGTTGTTAGAGTCCAGGCACTAAGACGCCGTAAAGTACCGGGATGGGGCGTGTTTACCAACAAAGACCTCCAAGGCGGCGGAAGTTTAATTGATTATGGCTGTCATTTGCTTGACCTAGCACTATGGCTGATGGGTAATCCAAAGCATAAGACGGTCTTAGGGAGTGCGTATAATAATCTAAGTAAGATGCCGAATCAAGTGAATCAATGGGGATCCTTTGACCATCAAACATTTAACGTTGATGACCATGTAACGGCCTATATTCAATTTGATAATGGAGCGTCGATGCTTTTTGAGACATCTTGGGCGGCAAATATTAAGGATGATGCGGAGCATTTAAGTATCTCCGGCGTAGATGGCGGGTTAAGTGTGTTCCCTTTTGAGATATATACATCAAAATATGGAATGCTAGTTAACAGTGAAGCGGCCTGGATTCCAGGGGAAGAGCAAGCTGGTTTACCGCAGGCACAGAATTTCATTAATGCTTGCTTAGGCCTTGAAGAGCTTGTCGTAAAGCCTGAGGAAGCATTGCAGGTTTCACGGATTATCGATCAGATATATGAGAGCGGGGGAAAAAATATATGAAACTAGGTGTTTTTACTGTTTTATTTGCGGAGAAGACTTTTGAAGAAATGCTCGATACTGTAAAGGATGCTGGTCTACATGCTGTTGAAATCGGTACAGGCTGCTATCCAGGTAATAACCATTGTGACCTAGATGGATTATTAAGTAGCGAAGAAGCTCGCAAAACCTATATGAATAAAGTAGAAGAGCGTGGCTTGACTATCAGTGCTTTCAGTTGCCATGGAAATCCAATTTCACCTGAAGCAGCATTTGCGAGAAATTCTCATGAAACGTTATTAAAAACAATTAAACTCGCTTCCCTTTTAGGAGTACCAGTGGTGAATTGTTTTTCCGGTACTGCAGGCGATCACGAAGGTGCGAAATATCCAAACTGGCCGGTTACACCATGGCCGAATGAATATGGTGATGTTTTAAAATGGCAATGGGAAGAGAAACTAATTCCATATTGGAAAGAAGTTGGTCAATATGCTAAGGAGCACAATGTTAAAATTGGGCTTGAGCTGCACGGCGGCTTTTTAGTGCATACACCATATACATTGTTGAAATTGCGTGAGGAAACATGTGATGCAATTGGAGCTAATCTAGATCCGAGTCACTTATGGTGGCAGGGGATTGATCCTGTTGCGGCGATCAAAATTTTAGCGAAAGAAAATGCTATTCACCACTTCCATGCAAAAGACACATACATTGACCAAGAAAATGTGAATATGTACGGATTAACGGACATGCAGCCATACGGAGAAGTTCGCACACGGGCTTGGACGTTCCGTTCTGTAGGATGCGGACATAGTTTAAAAGAATGGTCAGACATGATGAGTGCACTTCGAACATATGGATATGATTATGTGGTCAGTATTGAACATGAGGATCCAATCATGTCAATTGATGAAGGCTTTAAACGTGCAGTAACGAATTTACAGACGGTTTTAATTCAAGAGCCTGTATCACAAATGTGGTGGGTATAGACATCTACGAATAGAGGTGCAGATATGAACAAAAAATGGTGGAAAGAAAGTGTCGCCTATCAGGTGTATCCCCGAAGCTTCATGGACAGCAATGCTGACGGAATTGGCGATTTAAAAGGGGTTACGAATAAATTAGACTACTTGAAAGAGCTGGGAATTGACGTCATCTGGCTGTCTCCGATGTTCAAATCTCCAAATGACGATAATGGCTATGACATTTCTGACTATCAAGATATTATGGATGAGTTTGGAACGATGGCTGATTTCGATGAACTGCTTGAAGGGGTTCACAAACGTGGAATGAAATTAATCCTAGACCTGGTCATTAATCATACAAGTGATGAACATCCATGGTTTATTGAATCACGTTCCTCAAAGGACAATCCAAAACGCGATTGGTATATTTGGCGAGACGGTAAGGATGGCCAAGAGCCGAACAACTGGGAATCGATCTTCAGCG
The DNA here is from genome assembly GCF_001940785.1 of Bacillus sp. MRMR6. GTDB lineage: Bacteria > Bacillota > Bacilli > Bacillales > Cytobacillaceae > Neobacillus. Next base: position 101,043 of record NZ_MSLS01000006.1, on the reverse strand, counting down.
GCTCCGCTTGGAAATTTGATGAACAAACTGAACAGTATTTTATGCACATATTCTCGACACGTCAGCCTGATTTGAACTGGGAAAACCCTGATGTACGCAATGCCCTATATGACATGGTGAACTGGTGGCTGGACAAAGGAATCGACGGCTTCCGTGTTGATGCGATTTCTCATATTAAGAAAGAGCCTGGATTCCCGGACATGCCAAATCCAGAAGGTTTAGACTATGTCCCATGTTTCCCATATATGATGAATGTAGAGGGAATTGACGATTGGTTAACAGAGCTTTCACAAAAAACGATTAAAAATTATGATGTAATGACCGTTGGTGAAGCAAACGGTGTTGGTCTTGACGATGCCGACCGCTGGGTAGGCGAAGAAAACGGCTATTTTAATATGATTTTTCAATTTGAATTCTTAGGGTTATGGGACAAAGATGCAGAAGGACGTGTTGACGTTCGGGCATTGAAAAAGAATCTTACAAAATGGCAAAAGGGCCTCGAAGGCAGGGGCTGGAATGCGTTATTTATCGAAAATCATGACCAGCCGCGCCGCGTCTCCAGCTGGGGCAATGACAAGGAGTACTGGAAAGAAAGTGCAAAAATGCTTGGAGCGATGTATTTCTTAATGAAAGGGACGCCATTTATTTATCAAGGACAGGAAATCGGGATGACGAATGTTCAGTTCCCTTCGATTGAAGACTACAACGATGTCGGAATGGTCAATTACTACCGGATTGAAACAGCAAAGGGCCGACCGCATGAGGAAATTATGTCGATTATTTGGAAGCAATGCCGTGACAATGCACGGACTCCAATGCAATGGGATTCCAGCAACAAAGGCGGGTTTACTAGTGGGGATGATACTTGGTTAGGCGTTAACCCTAATTATCAGGAAATTAATGTGGAAGCCCAAGTAAACGATCCAGATTCGATTCTTTCTTTCTATAAGAAATTGATTCAAGTAAGAAAAGACAATCCGTTGTTTGTTTACGGAACGTATGAGTTGTTATTAGCCAATCATCCAAGACTGTTTGCCTACACTCGGAAGTTGGGAAGCCGCCAAGCGATTGTTATAAACAATTTTAGTGAACAATCCACAAGATTTAGTGTTCCTAGCAGTGTAAAGTATTCCAAATCTGAGCTGGTTCTCAATAATTATGATGTTGCTGATCAGAAACTGCGAAAGGAATTTACACTTAAGCCATATGAGACAAGGGTATATTTATTAAAGTAAAACATTTAAGGGGCTTCTGGCCCTTTTTCTATTTATATAAGAGATAGACTATGAATGATTGAACGTATTTTTGGTCGATATCAACAAATTTTAGGGTGATATCAACAAATTTTAGGCCGATATCAACAAATTTTAGGGTGATATCAACAAATTTTTGGTCGATATCAACAAATGAATAACTTCAGACGGAAACTAGGGGTGATTACTTTTGAAAAAAAACCACCAAGTTGAAATAGAAAAGGCAGAGGGAACTTTACGTACGCTAAAGAAATCAGTGGATGAGAGCCATTGGAAATTATATTATCACGTGACTGCTCCGGCTAATTGGATCAATGACCCAAACGGCTTAGGCATGTTTCAAGGAGAGTACCATTTATTCTATCAGCATCATCCTTATTCACCACAGTGGGGACCGATGTTTTGGGGCCACGTTAAGAGCAAGGATTTAGTTCATTGGGAACGGCTCCCGATTGCGCTTGCGCCGAGTGAAGAATATGATCAAGATGGTTGTTTTTCGGGTAGCTCGATTGAAAGGGATGGAAAGTTCTATCTGATGTACACTGGAAATGAATGGACTGGTCCTGACCATGATCAGGATTTAAAGCAGGTTCAATGTATTGCAGTCAGTGAGGATGGAGTTCGTTTTGAAAAAATAGCGGAGAACCCAGTTATTTCCGAAGCACCAGAAGGTGATATTCATCCGTTTCATTTTCGCGATCCAAAGGTGTGGAAAAAGGGTGATTATTTTTACTGTGTTCTCGGTTCTCGAACAAAAGATCATCATGGACAGGTTTTGCTGTATCGTTCAGTAAACATGATGGATTGGGAATTTATTAGTATTATGGCAAAAAGCAGTGGTGACCTTGGATTTATGTGGGAATGTCCTGACGTGTTTGAGTTAGCGGGGAAGGACATATTGATGATGTCACCGCAAGGAGTGAAACCAGAAGGACATCTTTATCATAATCTCCATCAAGCAGGCTATGTTACCGGCCAATTAGATTATGAAACAGGCATTCTTACCCATGGAGATTTAGAACTTCTTGATTATGGGTTTGACTTTTATGCGCCGCAAACATTGGAGGATACAAGCGGTAGAAGGGTAATGATTGCTTGGATGGCGATGTGGGAAAGTGAAATGCCTGATCAGCAGCATAGATGGGCTGGTGCAATGACACTCCCTCGTGAACTAAGGCTGAAAGACGGAAAAATCTTTTCAAATCCGATTGAAGAATTAAAAACGCTCCGAAAAAACTCCGTTGAACTGAGAAATGTTATGGTTAATGGGCTGCAGGATTTTGAGGGGATATCTGGTGATTGCTGTGAGCTAGAAATGGTGATTGATGCAAAGAATGCTTCTACATTCGGACTAAAAGTAAGAGTAGATGAAGCGAGCAAGCAGGAAACGGTCCTCAGCTATAACCGTGAAACAAGCCTATTTACGCTCAATCGTGAACATTCTGGGGAAGGACCAGGCGGAGAACGACAGGCACTTTTACCACTTAAGGACAACCAATTATATCTCCGCGTTTTTATCGACAAATCTTCTGTTGAACTTTTTATTAACCATGGGGAATGTGTGATGACGGCAAGAATTTATCCGAGAGAACAAGCAAAGGGTATCCAATTTTTTGCTGACCAAAAAATTGAATTAATTAGCTTATCGAATTGGAACCTAGCAAGGAGTATCCAATAACATAGGCAAAAACGATTCGTGGATCAACGAATCGTTTTTTTCTGGCAAACTTCGGGGTTGTCTGTACTTGATAAAAATTACAAATTGTTAACAAGCGCAGTATCTGTTATTTTGGTATTATGACAGCTGATTTTAGAGATGGGGTTACTGTATGAATGCTAAAAGGGATAAAGAACAATTTTTATTAATTTTGTTATTTGGGGTTTTTGTCTTTTTAGAAGTATTAGATACTGTATTCCCTGCCCTTTTTCATTCCATAAAGTATTTTAATGTTGTTTCAGGTCTTTTTTATTTAGGAGTCATTTATACTCTTTTTATTTTGGTTCGAAAATATGATAAGAATGCTAGCGAGCTGGAAAAGAGCCAGCAAAAGTTACAAAATATTTTTGATACCTTAGATGTCGCCATTTGGTCACATGATATTAAAGCAAATAAATTGTTAATCACTCCGGGGATTGAGAAGTTATATGGATATAAGCTTGAAAAATTTTATGAAGACTTTGATTTTTGGAAGAAGGTTATTTACCCCGAGGATTTACCCGTTTTAGAGGATAGAGTTCAAAGGATTGCTGCAGGTGAAACCGTATCATCTGAATATCGGATTATTCGGCCTGAGGGTGAGGTTAGATGGATTCAGGATATTGGGATTCCTAGGTTTAATCAAGAAGGAGAGTTAATTGATTTTAATAGTGTATTATTTGATATTACCGACCGTAAAGAAAGTCAGGGACTATACTATAGCTTAGTAGAAATGTCACCTGATAGATAAAACGAATTGACGGGAAGACGATTGATGTAGAGGCGGCTGCTACATCTATACTTTACGAGGGCAGGTTTGCTGTTCAAGTGGTAGGCAGGGATATTACACAAAGAAAAAACTCAGAACGAACGATTCAACATATGGCATTTCATGATACATTAACAGGCCTGCCTAATCGTAATCAATTTAGAAGGAACCTAAACGAAGTACTGCAGTTCCGGGCCAATGAGATGCATGCGGTTTTGTTTTTGGATCTTGATCGATTTAAAATTATTAATGATACGAAAGGCCATTCAGTTGGTGATATCATTCTTCAAAGGGTAGGAACAAGGCTAGAGGAAGCCGTTTGTAGTGACGGGATTGTCTCTAGACAAGGCGGAGATGAGTTTATCATTTTATTAGTAGATATCAGCTTGGAAAAGACAGTAAAGGTAGCTCAAAACATTCTAGATGAATTTTTGAAGCCTTTTGAGGTTAATCATGATGATTTCTATGTAACCCCTAGTATCGGAATCAGTATTTATCCAATGGATGGAAATGATGAGGAAACGTTAATAAAAAATGCCGATACAGCAATGTATGCAGCAAAAGAACGGGGAAAGAATAATTATCAATTTTATTCGAATCACTTGGATGGAATATCAAATCGAAAAATGGAGTTAGATAATTTACTAAGAAGAGCATTAGATCGTAATCAATTAAGGCTTCATTATCAGCCCCAATTCGATTTAGATACAGGCCAGGTGGTAGGGGTGGAAGCCTTGATTCGCTGGTATATTCCGGAGCGCGGCTGGATCCCGCCATGTGAGTTTATTCCATTAGCAGAAGAGACGGGTATGATTGTCCCATTAGGAAAATGGATTTTGAGACAAGCGTGTGAGCAAAGAAAAGCTTGGATGGATGCAGGTTTTGATGATTTTCCGATTGCTGTGAATGTTTCTGTCCGCCAATTTCAAGATGAGCGCTTTATTGACTATATTTCAAACCTGTTAAACGAGGTGGGCCTTAATGCCTGCTATTTAGAACTGGAAATCACGGAAAGCTTAATGCAAAACTTAGAGAATTCGATGATTTTACTCAATCAGTTAAAGGATCTTGGTATCATTCTTACGATTGATGATTTTGGAACTGGCTATTCGTCTTTAAGTACGCTAAAACATCTTCCTATTGATAAAATCAAGATTGATAAGTCCTTTGTTGATGATATACTTTATCATTCTAATCAAGGAATGATGGTAAAAACGATCATAGATATGGGGAATAATTTAGAAATATCTGTAATAGCAGAAGGAATCGAAACTGAAGTCCAAGTAAATTATTTAAAACAGAATTCCTGCAAGATTGGACAAGGGTATTATTATTGCAAACCCATACCAGCAGAGGAGCTCGAAGAAGTCCTCTATAGTAACAGGAACCCAGACTAATAGGATGGTTATGAATGGACGGAGAAATCCGTCTGTTTTCATGTTTATTAATAAAAGACCTTCAAATTGAAGGTCGATTAATTGCCCCATTTCATGTGTACAGACAATGTACAGCAATTGGCAGGAATGTTTGGGTCGGGGTTTGTTGTAAGCTCAAAGGTTATTCCTGTTGGGGTAAACTTGGTATTTACAGGGACCTTAAGGCCAATGGACTTAATTAACCGGTCAACTTCGGTTTTATTTCCCTGCTGGGCGGCCTCCATAATTTTTGTATCAAAATCTTGATTTCCTAAGTGGTCTAAAAGTATACTCCCCTGCTCCATTAATAGTCGAAAGGACTTGATTGATTTCGTAAAGGTTTCTGTGTTTACAGGTGGATATTGGCGATAAGGCTGATAAGGCCCATATGCTTGCTGGTACGGATACGGAGAGAAGTCTTGATAACCTGGATGTGAGGGATACACAGGGTAAGGATTTTGATAATAGTACATGGACATGCTCCTTCCACATTGACATAAAACACTATACCGTATGTAAATTGGACTATTTTTGTTACTCAGCAAAAAAGTACTTGGAAATTTATCCCCAAGTACTTTTAGTATTATTTAATTTGAACTTCTCCGCTTGAGACGGATATTTCAATTTTATGTTCACCTGATCCGTGCTTGCCATAAATATTTTTACCGCTCGTATCTTTAGAAGTTAAAGGAAAGTCACTTGAGATATCTCCGCTGCTAACTTTACCTTCTAATTCAAAATCAGCATCTTCTGGTAAATCTAGAACCACATCTCCGGAACTTAAGTCGATATCAAGCGAATCAATAAGCTTATCTAGCTGGATTTTAAAGTCTCCAGATGAAATGTCAGCATCAATGGCACCAATATAGTGCTTGATATTTACATTCCCGGAGCTGACCTCAAAGTCACCTTTTTCCACTGTTAGTTGTTCAATTTGAACATCGCCAGATGACAGGTTTTGGTTAAATGTTTTAACATCTAAATGACCGAGGTTTGCACTTCCAGAGCCGATAGTTAACGTTAACTCCTCTAACTGCATCGACTCACCTGAAAAATTAAGTCTTCCAGATCCAAGAGTAATATGCATACTTTTCGAATAGTCCTTTGGGATATAGATTTTAAGATTCTCATTTTTATTTGATGAGAACCAATCGAACCAGTTTTTCTTAAGTGATACCTGGATTGTATTTCCTTGTTTCTCTACTTTTAAATTTCCCTTTCCTGTCAGTACGGCAGTAAGATCATCACGGTCTTCAGGAATAATGTCTGCTCGAACTCCTGCCGCCTCGATTTGAATTTTATCTGTACGATTAGTTATCGATGTACTTCCTTCTTTATTTCCGTTAAAAGCCAACCCATCAAAACTAAAGCTGAAGTTAAAAACAATATATAACCCTGTGATCACCAAGAGGAGAATAAAAATCCTTTTCATAAAAACCCCTTCTTTCTTTTCTGATAAAACAATCATATAACAGTCCCAAGGTGCCACCAATGAACTTGAGATTTAATTACCTCTAAGACCTAAGACGTAATTGCAGGTTTCTTAATAAGCATAAAAAAGGTAGTGACTTAACACTACCTGGCTTACACATCAGATGGAACTTTTAAATTTATACGGTAAGTTCATCCTCTTCTTTATATGCTTACTAAATTCTTCTAAGGCACCCGATCCAAGTAAAACACCTAATATGATGAATAGAAATCCTAGAATTTGTGTCATGGTGATCCTTTCACCTAAAATAAACGCTGCTCCAACTAGAGAAAAGAACGGGCTTAGATTAATAAATATGGCAGCCTCTGAAACTCCTACCTTCCCGATTGCATAATTGTAAATCGTATGACCAATGGCAGTGGCAATGACTGCAGAGCTTAGAAAGATCACCCATATACCAAAACTCCCATGCTGTAGCTGACTTAACCCATTAGGTTCCTGTATTAAGCTAATCAAAAATAGAATCCCTGAACCAATCAGCAGCATATAACCTGTCATCAGCCGAGGGTCTAAAGTGTTCGAGATTTTTTTGATCATGACAAAGCTAAAAGCTTGGGTAAATATTGATATGAAAACATAGACATCGCCAATAGAAATCGTACTAATCCCGCCCTGGCCGATTAAAACAATAAAGGAAACCCCCGTCAAACCTAAGATAATTCCAAACAGCTGAATGAAAGTAATCCTTGTTTTTAAAAAGAAAAAGGCCGCAATGGTGGTAAGTATGGGGCCAAGCCCTAAGATAAGGCCTCCGTTTGAGGCAGAGGTTTTTGCTAGACCTAGAGACAAAAAGTAATGATGACCCACCACATTCAAAAATGCTGCAATTATAATGTAGCCAAGCTCCGATCGAGTAGGGATCCTGATTTTTTTTAGAAAGAAAAGAATGATAAAAACAGCAATAGCGGCTGTAAAAATTCTAAGGGCGGTTATCGTTACAGGCAGAAAGGCCGCTACCACGATCTTCGTTGCCGTGACATTGAGTCCCCAGGACAACATCACGAAAACTAATAAAATATAAATTTGAATTTGCGGACCTTTTGCCAAATTCTCCACTTCTTTCTTTACCATAATGTAGAGGGGCGTGATGTTTTCAATATGCCCGGGCAAATAAATGGTAAATAATAATGTACTTATTATACATCAGCGTTTATTGAAAATAATCCCCTTTTTTTCGATTACCGAAATAATCATAATATGTTATTCTTTGTAATGGACTTGAATAATTTTATTGGGGATGAATTCTAATGCTTCAAAAGCTTAATCATAGACTTGAAAAAATAATGCCATTCATTACGCCGTCAAGTGTAATATTAGGCGTATTATTATCGGATAGTATAAAGGATTTCTCTTATTTAATCCCATGGATTTTTGCGTTTATGACCTTTGCAGGGAGCCTGAATTCCAATTTCAGATCACTATCAGATGTAGTTAGACACCCGTTACCCATCATAGCCGCAATGTGTTTGCTTCATATCATCATGCCGATTTGGGCTTGGTCAGTTGGCCATTTAACCTTTGGGGGGGATGTCTACACGATTACAGGGATGGTCCTGGGAATGGCCATCCCAACCGGTATTACTAGTTTTATCTGGGTTTCAATATATAAAGGAAATATTCCGATGACGTTAGCACTCATTCTAATTGATACGATGCTGTCGCCTTTTATTGTTCCTTTTTCACTTTCACTTATCATCGGCGAGAAAGTAGAAATAGATTTTTTAAGTATGATGAGCGGGCTTTTAGGTATGATTGTCATTCCGTCTCTAGTGGGGATGTTCTTAAATACAGTAACAAAAGGAAAAGTTTCAGGATCCTTGAGTCCTCGTTTGGCACCCTTTTCGAAAATCTGTATTGGTATAGTCGTCATGTTGAATGGGGCAATGGTTGCGCCCTATCTAAAAAATATTAATCTGAAATTAGTAAGTATCACACTAGTAGTCTTTTTTATCGCATTATCAGGATATGTCATTGCGTTCCTAATCGGGAAACTATTAGGAAGTGACCATGATACACTTGTAGCGCTGACTTTTACAGGCGGGATGAGAAATATCAGTGCTGGGGCGGTGATCGCAGTTTCCTATTTCCCACCAGCAGTGGCTGTTCCTGTGGTTGTAGGTATGCTGTTTCAACAAATATTGGCCTCTCTAAACGGCTACTTTTTGGAACGTTATATAAACAAAGAACATAGAGAATCAGCCTATCTTTAAGCAAGAAGGTGTAATGAAAATGAAGAGGATAAATCGTGGAAATGTAATCCTAACAGGGATACAAGGACTACAATGGACGGTATTTATGCTGACGAATATTATTGCTGTTCCGGTTGTTGTTGGAGCAGCTTTTGACATGACTGCAGCGGATATCTCTACATTTATGCAAAGAATGCTGTTTGTAAGTGGTGCAGCAACCCTAATACAGCTTTTTATCGGTCATCGCCTTCAGATTGTGGAAGGGGCTGCGGGATTGTGGTGGGCCATCTTTATACTACTTGGAACGATGAGTGCCCCTTTTGAGCATGAATTGTTGCTGCAACAATTAGAAATGGGACTAATCCTATCAGGGGTGTTTCTAGCAATCCTAAGTGTATTACCCATTATAAAAAAGATAAAAATCCTTTTTACCCCAATCGTAACCGGGGTATACCTTATTTTACTGGTCAGTCAAATGAGCGGGATGTTTTTTAATAGTATGCTCGGTATTTCAGCAACCGGGCAAATCAATGGGAACATTTTGGCTATCTGTTTAATTGAAATTCTAATCATTTTGACGGTGTCGCTTAAAGCCAAAGGGACATGGAAAAGTATGGGGCCCTTAATTGGAATTGCAGTGGGCTGGCTTCTGTTTGGGTGGTTAGGGATAATAGATTCAACCCACTCCTACGAGCCCGAGACTTGGTTTGCCCTCCCGGAGATGTTTAAATGGGGACTGCCGCAATTTGATGCCGGTATAGTACTGACTTCTTTGATTACATCAGTAGTGTTAATCTCGAATGTCATTGCTAGTATTTTAGTAGTTAGTATAAGCCTAGAGAAAGAGTTACACTTGAGGCAGTATCAGAAGGGTATATTCGGGAATGGATTAGGGTTGGTGATGTCAGGACTTTTTTCGGTAGTAGGAGTTGTTCCATTATCTGTTTCTGCTGGTTTCATTGGAACGACTGGAATTAAAGCGAAACGTCCACTCATCATCGGTGCCTTGCTCATATTAGTCAGTGGTTTTTTTCCCTTTATCGGAAGCTTCTTTTCAGGACTTCCTTTAGAAGTAGCATATGCTTCATTATTTATTCTGTTTGCCCAGATGATGGGCTTTGGTATTCGTGACCTAATGGGGCAGGAGCCCTCGTCAAGGAATTTACTAGTAATTGGTCTTTCTTTAATGGTAGGAATCGGTATGATGTTTATGCCAGTATCCGCTTTTGAAGCAGTTGCTCCTTGGCTGCGAAACATCTTCACAAATGGTCTGCTCATCGGATTAATGGTCTGCCTGCTGCTCGAACATGTCTTTTTTCGTGAAAAGAATAGCGCGATTAGCTTGCCAAAATAACATGAACCCCTTTTTTAAGAGGGGTTTTTATCTTTTTAGATGGGTAAAATTAATTTATGTGAATAATGGTTGACGTAACACCAAAAGGTTATATATACTTAACGAAGTAAAACTAAAAGGTGTTATATTAAAACGATGAAAGTAGGAGTGTTTTATGGAAAGTACATTACAGGATATTAAACAAACAGTTGTGTTTAAAGCACCGATTCAAAAGGTTTGGGAACAAGTATCAACTGCTGAAGGGGTTTCAGAATGGTTTATGCCAAATGATCTTAAGCCCGTAGTAGGACACCTGTTTCATATTCAATCCCCTTTCGGTCCTTCTCCCTGTAAAGTGACAGAAGTTGAGCCGCCAAACCGTCTATCATTTACATGGGATACAGATGGTTGGTTTGTGTCGTTCATTTTAAAAGAACTCGGTGAATCCACCGAATTCACTTTAATTCATGGCGGCTGGAAGCAGGCAGACGAGATTGTGGGCAAAGCTGGGGAAAAAGCATCTATTATTCGTGACCGGATGTCTCATGGCTGGACAGGAATTATCGAAAAACTTCGTAAGACTGTGGAGAGATAAATGTCCTCATCCGCTCAAAAGCACGATGTATTCCAAGCGATTGCGGATCCGACTCGCAGAGAGGTACTGCGCTTACTTGCTGAAAAAGAACGGCCGATTTCAGAAATCAGCTCACATTTTTCAGTGAGCCGGACGGCGATTGTCAAACATCTTCAGGTCCTCTCGGAAGCTGAACTAGTTAGCGGCCGGAAGGTGGGGCGTGAAAAAATCTATCGCTTACAGCCCGAGCCGTTAACAGAATTGAAGCAGTGGCTTTCTTATTACGAGAAGTTTTGGGAAAACAAACTTTCTATACTGAAGCACTTGGTTGAAGAAAAAGAAGATAGTGGCATAAAGCTACTAAATCAGACTGACAGAAAATAACTGTCGGTCTTTTAATATTTGTAGTGAACAATGGCTATTGACACGAAAAATAGGATATGGTATTAAAAGTATATAGTGTTTTAGCACTCACTGAATGAGAGTGCTAATGGTTAAAACCAGCTAAATCAATGTGTAAGGAGAGGCTGCAATGGCTACAAAACAATTTAAAGCAGAGTCTAAAAGGCTGCTAGAAATGATGATTAACTCTATCTACACGCATCGTGAGGTTTTTTTGAGAGAGTTGCTCTCTAATGCTAGTGATGCAATTGACAAAATCTATTACAAGGCGTTAACAGATGACAATTTAACGTTTAATCAAGAAAGCTACTTTATTAAAGTGGCACCGGACAAGCAAAATCGAATCCTGAAAATTACTGATACTGGTATTGGAATGACGAAAGAAGAGCTTGAGACGAACCTCGGCACAATTGCCAAGAGCGGCTCTTTAGCTTTTAAAACAGAAAATGAAAGTAAAGATGGACACGATATTATTGGTCAGTTTGGTGTTGGTTTCTATGCAGCGTTCATGGTAGCCGATGTTGTCACTGTAATCAGTAAGGCAGTGGGCAGTGATGAGGCATACAAGTGGGAATCAACGGGTGCTGATGGATATACAATCGAACCTGTCGAAAAAGACAGTTATGGAACTGAAATTATTTTAAAAATTAAAGAGAATACCGAAGATGAAAACTATGATGAGTTCTTAGAAGAATATCGTTTAAAGGCGATTATCAAAAAATACTCTGACTTTATTCGCTATCCAATCAAGATGGACGTGAGCAGTAAGCGTCCTAAAGAAGACAGTGAGAATGAATTAGAAGATTATATGGAAGAACAGACGATTAATAGCATGGTGCCAATCTGGCGGAAAAATAAGAGCGAGCTTACAACAGAGGATTATGAACAGTTCTATGCTGAAAAACATTACGGATTCGATAAGCCGATTAAACATATTCATATCAGCGTAGATGGTACTGTGAGATATAATGCTATTTTATATATTCCAGAGAAGATTCCGTTTGACTACTATTCAAAGGAATTTGAAAAAGGACTGGAGCTATACTCTAACGGCGTATTGATCATGAACAAATGTGCTGATCTTCTTCCGGATTACTTTAGCTTTGTCAAAGGAATGGTCGATTCTGAGGATTTATCACTTAACATCTCAAGAGAAATGCTTCAGCATGACCGCCAATTAAAGCTGATTGCAAAGAATATTAATAAGAAAATCAAAAGTGAACTGCAAAGCTTGTTAAAAAATGATCGGGAAAAGTATGAGGAATTCTACGAATCATTTGGCAGACAGTTAAAGTTTGGGGTTTATAGTGATTTTGGTGCGAACAAGGAAGTATTACAGGATCTCATTATGTTCTATTCTTCTAAGGAGAAAAAGCTTGTTACTCTTGATGAGTATGTTTCTAGAATGACAGAAGATCAAAAGTTCATTTACTATGCTTCTGGAGGATCGGTTGAAAGAATCGAAAAGCTTCCTCAGACAGAAATGGTTGCCGAAAAAGGCTACGAAATTCTCTACTTCACTGAGGATATCGATGAATTTGCAATCAAAATGATTATGAACTATAAGGATAAAGAATTCAAATCTGTATCTAGTGGTGATTTAGGAATCGAGTCAGAGGACAAACAAGAGGATGCAGCTGCGGAAACGGAAGAAAACAAAGAGCTTTTTGACTTTATGAAAAATATTCTCTCAGATAAAGTAAAGGATGTCAGAATTTCTAAACGGTTAAAATCACATCCGGTATGTCTATCAACTGAAGGTGAAATCACCATTGAGATGGAAAAGATCCTAAATTCAATGCCAGATAACCCAAATGTAAAGGCAGAAAAGGTATTAGAGATTAATGCCAATCATGAGGTGTTCCAATCCTTGAAAACTGCATTTGCAAAGGATAAAGAAAAGGTAGATTTATATACCAAGCTTTTATATAATCAAGCCTTATTAATTGAAGGACTGCCAATCCAGGATCCAGTCGAATTCACGAATGACATTTGTAAGGTAATGGTATAAGCTGCACAAAAAAATAACAGCCCGTCTTGGGCTGTTATTTTTCTTGTTCCTCTTTATCAAACCATAGCAATTCTTGATCTTCTTCATCGCCATTATAGTTGATGAGAATTTCTTCACCGGCTTTTATATCTTTGTAAGCATAAAAGTCAAAGGTATGGTTCGGAAAATTTATTTCATATGTCGCATTTGGCTGGTAGGAATGATTAAACAGCATCCCGTATCCCAACAGGAGGCATGTGTGATTAATTCCGTATTCAAATGCGTAATCAGCCAGAAGTGTTTTTTCGATGTGCTCATGCTCTGCATTTGGATAAGCAATAACCGGTGCTTCGTGGAGAAGTTCGCCTTTTTTAATATCACGTGTTGCAAATACTCCTCTATTGAACTCACCATCGCTTAGTTCAGAAGTTTTTACCTCGATCATGTTCCTCACCTACAATTCATTCATTAGAAGTCATCTTCTTAGTTTGACAGTTAAAAGGCAAGAACGCAACCGTTTAATTACTTTAAAAATTGTTAATTTATAGTTAGTTTATGTAATCCGAAATTACGATCGTTATGAAATGGTCATGAGGCCCGAAAACCGAGCGAGCTCCTCAATTCGGTCGTCATGAAGTGGTCATGAAGCCCGAAAACCGAGCGAGCTCCTCAATTCGGTCGTTATGAAGCGCTCATGAAGCCCGAAAACCAAGAAAGCTCCCCGATTCGGTCCTCATGAAGTCATTTCAAAACAAAAAAACACGAACAGGATATCAACAAAGTGGAGGGATATAACAAATCCAAACCGGTGATCGAAAGTTCTTTCAACGCTTTGATAAATCCGCTGCAGGCTCGATGTTTATGTGTTCAAACTTAGAGACCTGAAATAATCCTTTGTCGGTTAGTTTTAATTCAGGAATAACAGGAAGCGATAAAAATGATAAGGTTAAGAACGGATTGAAAAGGGATGATGCTCCTAATTCAAGGAGGGCACGGTTGAGGTCCGTGAGCCGAGAATATACGGCTTGGTAGGGCAGGTCTGTCATTAATCCAGCGATTGAAAGCTCTAATGAACTAACCACTTTTCCATGATTGACCACTACCATGCCGCCTTGTATCTCTTTGATGGCGTTAGCAGCAGCTAGCATATCTTGATCATTCGTTCCAGCAACAATTAAGTTATGGGAATCATGCGCGATAGTGGTAGCGATAGCACCTGATTTTAATCCTAATCCTTTCACAATACCTAAGCCTACATTTCCAGTCAGCTGATGGCGTTCGATAACCGCCAGCTTTAATTGGTCAGCTGAAGTGGATGGCTGAAACTTTCCACAATGATCGATTACCACGTCTTCAATTACATGTTTTGTTACCAAACTATTAGGGATAATCTCTATGATATTGGCAGAGGCTGATGGTAAAACAATATCGAAGTGATTAGTTGTTAGTTCGTGAAATCGGACAGTGGATGTGATGGGACTCATTTCGTTTTGCAGTACGGGGGAGGTAATTTCAATCATGAGCTTTTGATTTTTTACAACTGCTTTGCCATCCTTAAAAACATCAGATATCCTGACATTCTCTAGATTATCTAAGAATAGGAAATCTGCCTTGTACCCTGGGGCAATCGCGCCCTTATCATCAAAACCAAAGCATTCGGCCGCATTGATCGTTGCCATTTGTATCGCTGTTACAGGGGGAATTCCAGCGGCAATGGCCAATCGAACGTTGTGGTCAATGCTTCCATCATGAAGTAAGTCATCTAAATGCTTGTCATCTGTAACAAATAAGCATCTTCTAGAGTTACGCTCATTCACCACTGAAATTAATTGCAGCAAATCTTTGGCCACTGTGCCCTCGCGTATCATTAAATACATTCCTTTTCTAAGTCGCTCTTTGGCCTCACGCGCAGTTGTACTTTCATGATCTGTGCGTATACCGGCAGCCATATAGACATTTAGATCTTGTGCAGTTAGGCCTGCAGCATGCCCATCTATTTTTTTTCCGGCCTTTTTAGCGTCACTTATTTTCGCTAGCATATCCTCATCACCATTTAGCACTGCGGGGAAATTCATGACCTCAGCAAGGCCTAAGACCCGTGGGTGTTGATAAAAAGGATTTAAATCCCCTGCAAACAGCTGGGCGCCAGCGTTTTCAAACTTTGTCGCTGGTACGCACGATGGCAGCATAAAGTAAAAGTCAAACGGAAGGTTTTCTGAAGAATCGAGCATATACTGGATCCCAGCTGCACCTAATACATTCGCAATTTCATGAGGGTCAGCAATGACAGTGGTAACACCATGGATTAAAAGGACCTTTGCGAATTCGGCTGCTGTAACCAGGGAGGACTCAATATGGACATGGCCGTCAATAAAAGCAGGAGATACAAAGCGGCCCTTTGCATCAACAACATTCTTCCCCTCATATTGTCCAACACCAGCAATATATCCATCGACAACGGCAATATCACCTTCAATGATTTCACCGTTGAAGACATCAATGATTTTTCCATTTTTAATAACTGTATCTGCGAGCTCTTTACCGGAAGCCACAGAGATTCTTCTCTCTAATCGATTCCTGGACATTTCCACCCCTTCTTTCATGATTAGTACTCCACCTTATCTTTTGTTTTTTCCCATGTGCGAAAAGGAAGGTCACCTTTCTCAGGATAGATTTGTGTCATGGGTATTTTACGAAATTCCATTGGGAGGGCGAGCTGATCATAGATGAATTGGTCATCAAAACCAATTTTTGCGGCATCTTGTTTTGTACACGCATAATAAACTGCCTTTGGCCGGGCCCAATAGATCGCGCCAATGCACATTGGACAAGGTTCGCAGCTCGTATAGATTTCGCAATCGGTTAGCTGAAATTCATTTAAATGACGGCAGGCATCTCTAATCGCCTGTACCTCAGCGTGTGCTGTTGGATCATTTGAAGAGGTTACCTCATTTCGTCCAACACCAATAACTTGGCCGTCTTTTACGACAATGGCTCCAAATGGTCCCCCTTGATTGGTCATAACATTTTGTAGTGCTAATTCAACTGCTTTTCCCATTAGATGGTAATCTGACATAGTATCTCTCCATTCTATTCGTCAATTAATCTATTAGGTGATTAACTGCTCCACTTTTTAAAATTCTAGATAGCTTGAGTTACATTATTCTATATCATGCTTCCGTTAATTGCTTTCTTATTGTTAGGTAATATACCAAGCTTTTTCAAAAAAGAAATTAGGAAGGTCAATCCAATAAGATCTGAAAAAGGCATGTCAGATTCCGCAAATCCTAAAAGTTCTTCTGAAAAAACTAATTTTCTACGTCAGATTATATGACACGTTTGTAGATGGAGGTTTAGCTTTTGGATAACATAGGTAAATAATCGTTTGTTATCATTTCTCACGTTACAGCCAAACACCATTGTAAAAATAGAGAAAAGTGAGTTTCATATTAGGGGGTCTATCAATATATATCGCTTGCTGTAATGAAATGGGCGGCTAAGGAAGTATAGGAAGGAGGATCTATATGGATGGAATTCATGAAATACTAGACGCCGTTTATTTATCATCTGAAGAGGATGTGCTGACAACCATTATTCATGTGGAGGGTTCTGCCTATCGGAAAGAAGGAACCTCGATGTTGATTCGAAAAGATGGTACAAAAGTGGGATTGTTAAGTGCTGGATGTCTAGAAACGGACTTACAATATCGTGTGCTAGAAAACAGAGAAAATATGACGAGTCACACTGTGGTTTATGATATGAGGGACGAGGATGATTTACAGTGGGGACAGGGAGCAGGTTGTAATGGAGTAATTCGAGTTCTGTTAGAACCGATCGATGCTTGTCTACGTGACCATCTCAGTAAAGTAAAGTACTTTTTAGATAATGGGAGTCGAGTAACGATTCTAAAAAAATTATCAACTGAGCACTCTGTGTCGGATTATTTGTTTTTCGCCGATCACAATCAGTTTTTTGGAAAATGGCATGGTGGAGTGGCAAATAGTGTGAAAGAGTTAATCACTCAGATTCATAACTCTAAACCTAAAAGTGGTGTCACCTATTGTCCTAAACTATCTTCGGAAATTTATAACCATACCTTTGAACCAAAACCGCGTCTACGAGTTTTTGGGGCCGGAACGGATGCAATTCCGTTGGTCAAACTGGCTTCAAATGCTGGATTTTCTGTTCTGGTTACAGATTGGCGTTCTGATTGGTGTACGGAGGACAATTTTCCGGATGCGGACCAGCTAATCGTTGGATTTCCAAGTGAAGTAATTCCAACACTTCATTTAACTACTAAGGATTTCATATTAATCCTTACCCATAATTTTCAAAGGGATAAGGAAATACTGAGCTATTTATTAGAGAAAGATTTAAATTATATCGGAATACTCGGGTCGAGAGCACGGACAGAGCGGCTCTTTGATGGAAAGCCAATTCCACCACAAATTAGCAGCCCGGTGGGGATGTCGATTGGGGCGGAAGGTCCAGAAGAAATTGCCATTAGTGTTGCCGCAGAGTTAATACAGCAGCGGGTGCACATGTCTGAAAAGGTGTTTTCCTGTAAATGAAGGGAGGAATCATTGCAATATTACTTGCGGCGGGAAAAAGCAGCCGGATGGGGATAAATAAGCTTGCTCTTCCGTTAGGAGAAGCGACAATCGGTGCTTCCGCTTTACAAAAAGCGCTCAATTCAAATCTTGACCACATTCTTGTTGTCCATCGAGAAAGTGACTCGCTCAAATGGATGGGCAACGAATTTTTCCAGCCGAACGTTAAAAATCAATGGACAGCTGTTATTTGTGAGGAAGCAGATTTAGGTCAGGCGCATTCATTAAGCTGTGGATTGCGGTTCGCGATAAAAATGAAACCAAAAGGAGTAATGGTGCTTCTTGCTGATCAGCCGTATTTAGCTGAAGCAATCATTAATGATTTGATCTCACAATATGAGTCGCAGTTGCCATCTGATCACCCCATCTCTTTTATTGCTTCACGGCTGCAAGAAATCCCGAGACCGCCGATTCTTTTTTCTCCAAAAACATTCCCGGAAATTTTGAAATTAAAAGGTGATGAAGGAGCACGACAGCTTTTCCGTAACCAGAGTGTACTAGATGGTATATTCGTAGACTATGAAAATTCACAGGACTTTTTTGATATTGATACAAAAGATGATTACCAACGAGTGAAAGGAGAGGTCAAGTCATGATGAGGCAAGGGATAGCGGCAAAATCTTCTCCCGCTGTTTGGATGCCAGACAACCTTGAAGAGGCCTGGCAAATAAAACAGCAATTAGGCTCTGAAGCAAGTTATATTGCTGGAGGTACACTTTTGCAGACACACTGGGAAAAGGGTGTGCTATGTCCAGCCAATTTAATCAGCCTAGAAAGGATAAAAGAACTCCAAGGTATAGGGAAATCTATGGTTGCTGGGGAAACCTCCTCTCGTGTGGGTTCATTGACGCCCATCAGTTTTTGCCGAAATCCCCCTCCGTATCTGAATGAGCACCTGCTCTTAGTGGAAGCTGCTAGAAATATTGCTGCTCCGGCAATTCGCAATAGAGCAACCGTTGGAGGAAATATTGCAAACGGTTTTGGGGATTTGATTCCAGCCCTATTAGTCATGGACGCTGAGCTATCCTTTTTTGATCGGAAGGATTATAAGCGAATTTCGGTTTCAGATTGGATTCAAACAGACGTTTCAACATCAAATGATATACTCGTCTGCGTGTATTTGCCAGACAAGATCAAGCCGAATAAAGAGGCTTTTTTTTATAAAAAAATTGGCCAACGCGAGGCCTTTTGTCCAAGTATTGTGACGGTTTCTGGCTGCTGTCAACGAAACGGTGAGGGAATGGTGGAGAGTATTAGATTGGCTGTAGGCGGGAGTTCGACTCCGCCCCAACGATTGATAGAGAGTGAAGCCTTGATAAAAGGCTCGGTATTGTCTAATAACCTATTACAAAGGCTATCGCAAATGGTGGAACAGGAATTCACACCGGGTGTTGATCACTTTTTCTCGGCTGTTTATAAACAAAGGGTGGCAGCGAATATCATTGTTTCGGAGCTTGCTAGAATTGCCGGACAGGAGGGGTCTTATGTCATTACACACTAGCTTCTCGGAAATGAAGAGACGAATACGCCCAGATGGTCCTGAAAAAGTGACCGGCAAGTTAAAGTACTTGACAGACCTTACCTTTCCAAAGATGTTATACGGAAAAATCCTTAGAAGTTCTGAACCCCATGCAGAGATTCTGTCTATTTCAACGGAACAGGCAAAGCAGTTTCCAGGAGTTAAGTCGGTCATCACCTATCAGGATGTTCCTGGTTTGAATGGCTATGGGCTTATTTTTCCTGACCAGCCTGTTCTATGTGAGGAGCGGGTTCGCTGTGTTGGTGATGCGATTGCCGCTGTGGCTGCAGATACAGAAGAAATTGCAGAGCAGGCGATTCGGTTAATTGAGGTTGCCTACAAGCCGCTCCCTATCGTGAGCAGTCCTGAAGCAGCACTCCAGCCGGATGCCCCGCTGCTTCATCCAGGCGGTAATATCCTACATCAAGCAAACTATAAAAAGGGTGATACAGATCGAGGGTTTCAAGCTTGTTCACTTGTGATTGAGGAAACATACGAGCTTCCTAGACAGATGCATGCGTATATGGAAACAGAGGGAGGAGTGATCGTCCCTGAGCAGAATGGAGAAATCACGGTATACGTAGGAACGCAGCATGGCTACAAAGACCGTTTTCAACTATCGAGAATTCTTAATATTCCGGAAACAGATATCCGGGTCATCTCAAGCCCAATGGGTGGTTCTTTTGGGGGGAAGGATGAATTAAACATACAGCCCTATGCTGCTTTACTTGCGCTTATTACAAACTGTCCGGTGAAGATTCATCAAAGCAGGCAGGAATCGGTAAGGGCAGGTATAAAGCGTCATCCTATGAAAATCACAATGAAAACAGGTGTTGATGAAGAAGGATATCTGGTAGCTCATAAGGTCAAAATCATAGCTGATACTGGTGCCTATGCCACATTAGGTCCTGCCGTTTTAGACTTCGCTGTTGAGCATGCTCCCGGCCCATACATGATCCCTAACATCGAAATCGAGGGTGTTTCTGTTTTTACCAATAATGGTGTGGCTGGTGAGTTTAGAGGATTTGGTGGAAATCAGATTACCTTTGCTCTTGAGGGGCAGATTGACCGCCTTGCCGAGAGGATTAAAATGGATCCGATTGCTTTCCGCTTGAAGAATTTACGAAAAGCAGAAGATCCGGGTCCGTTAGGGCAAAAAATTGCGCCAACAAGTGGTGCTTTTGAGGTCCTTATGGAAGTACAGAAATCTCTTACTGAAAAAAGGAAGGTAGAGCTGAAGGACAGATGGAAGGCAAAGGGGACAGGGATTGCACTTACGATGCATGGAGGCGGTTTAGGTGCAGGCAGGCTTGATCCAGCAGGCGGACGCCTAACTTTTTCAAAGGAGGGAAAAATTGAAGCCGCCTTTGGTTTTGAAGAATGTGGGCAAGGGCTTTTAGCTGTAATTGAAACATTACTAATCGAAGAGTTTGAATGTACAACAGATGATATCCGCATCATTGTCGGTGACACCGCTTTGGTACCAGCCTCTGGCTCTTCAACAGCTTCTAGGGCTACCAGTATGGTTTGGCAGGCTCTGCAAAAAATGAAAGAGTCATTCCGGAAGCAGATTCTTTTGAGTGCAGAGCAAGTTACAGGGATTGAAATCGACCAGCTTCGAATTGGTCCTGGTGGCATCTGGAACCACGATTACCTAAGTATTACGTTTAATGAACTAGCTGGGCAAATTCCCTCGGATTCTACCATTGTGGTTGAAACTGCTTTTGATTTTCCAACCAGTCCCGATGCCACGGTGGCTGGCAGCCATTTTTTATATGCATTTGCTGCAGTAATTGCCGATGTAGAGGTGGATTTATTAACAGGGAAGGTTAAGGTGACTAGGCTTGATCAAGCAGTAGCGGCCGGACCGATTGTAAGTCCAATGGGGTATCAGGGACAAATCGAAGGTGGAGGTGTAATGGCATTAGGTTACACGTTAATGGAAGACGTAATGATGGATAAAGGTGTTTATTTAACGGATAACCTTGATTCGTATATGATTCCTACCATTTGTGATGTCCCCTTCCAAATGAATGTAAAAGCGATTGAAAAGCTGTCTGAAGGAGATCCGTTTGGACCCAGAGGGGTGGGAGAAATCGGAACGGTGGCAGTAGCCCCTGCAATTGTTAGAGCTATTTATGATGCAACGGGCTGTTGGGTAAACAAATTGCCAGTTTCTCCAGAAAACCTGCTAAAGTCTATAAACAGTATGGAAGAGGTGACAACATGGATGTAAAGAAAAGTAAAGCAATCATCCAGCCGTCTCCTCAAATTGAGCTGGCAATGGAGATTAATAGTGTGAAAGTGAAAGTCATAACATCCCCGACAGCACGGCTTGTCGACCTTTTACGTGAAAACATTGGTCTGACTGGTCCAAAAATTTCATGTGAGATTGGACGCTGCGGGGCATGTGCTGTTCATATAGATAATAAATTGATTAACTCCTGTCTAGTCATGGCCTATCAAGCTAACCATTCTTCCATACGTACTGTTGAAGGGGTAGAAGCGGCTGATTCTCAACTTATACAAAAGGCTTTTCTTGAAGAAGGAGGTTTTCAATGCGGGTATTGCACACCAGGAATGGTAATGGCTGTCAAAGCATTACTCGATTCAAATCCTAACCCTACACCAGAACAAATTCAGGAAGGACTTTCTGGTAATCTTTGCCGTTGTACAGGGTATGGCGGAATCATCCGAGCGGTACAAAGTGCTATTGAAAATTTGAAGGCGAGCGTTGACAGAAGTCATCATGCCTTGAATGAAGTAAAAGGAGGACCTGCATGAAGAAGGAGGTAACAGTGAAAAACGGTCTTGTTTTTACGGACCAAGGATTTCGGCAAGTAACGATCAACATCAAGGATGAAAAGATTGATTCGCTTGTTGAGAATGATGCAGGACCATTAAACCAAGTTGATGACAATACCATTGATGCAAGCGGATGTCTTGTCGTCCCGGGTTTTATTGATGCACATGTCCATTTTAATGACCCGGGCAGGACCGATTGGGAAGGGATGGAAACAGGAAGCCGTGCAGCCGCTATCGGCGGAACCACTACTATTTTTGATATGCCATTGAACTCCTCCCCCTCCGTTACCAATCTGAAAAATTTACAGTATAAAAAAGAGTATGTAAGCTCGCTGTCGCATATCGATTATGCTCTTTGGGGCGGGATCACTGGTGATTCGGTACAAAATCAAGCTGAGCTATCAAAAATGAGTGAGGGCATTATCGGTTGGAAGAGCTTTATGTCTGAAAGTGGGATTGAAGATTTTGCCTTGTTATTACCTGAAAAAATGGAGCAGGCCATGAAAATCGCGAAAGGACAAAATAAAATTCTAGCTCTGCATGCCGAATGGGATGAACTGATTGAGAGACTAACAGCTGTATATAAATATAGTAATACGATGAATGAACGGTGGGCCTTTTTAGCGAGCAGACCTGTGCTAGCGGAAGAAAAAGCGGTAGCTTACGCTTTAGAACTGGCTGCTAAGTATGGAACAACGCTGCATTTTGTTCATATAAGTTCACCAAAAGTCGTTGCAATGATTCAACAAGCAAAAGAAACTGGAGTAAACGTGAGCGTTGAAACATGCCCTCATTATTTAATTTTTGATGAAAATGATTTCCTTCAAACAGGAGCTCTGCTTAAATGTGCCCCGCCTCTTCGTCCGCGGAAGGAGGTCGAAGGACTTTGGGAATGTATTGATAAAGGGTGGATTGATACGATCGGGTCAGATCATTCGCCATGCTTATATTCGATGAAAGCAACCCCGTCTATCTGGGATGCCTGGGGTGGAATACAGGGAGTTCAATATACATGGCTTGCTGTACTCGACCAAGCCTTAAAGCGCGGAATCGACCTCAAACAAATCATTCCTCTAGGAACGGCAAATGTCGCAGATCGCTTTGAAATAGCAGGAAGAAAAGGGAGGATCCGTGAAGGCTTAGATGCAGATTTAGTGTTCATTCGATTAGACGAATCGACCTATGTAGATAAAGAGTCAATGGGTTTTCGCAACCGCTATACTCCTTATGAGGATATGCAATTTCTTTTAAAAGTAAAAAAGACTATTTTACGAGGAAGAGTTATTTATGATGACCAACTCGGGGTTATCAAAGAAAAACTAGGAATTTGTCTATCACCAAAGGAGGGAGTATCAACCATTTCCCACCCACTCTAGCTGAGTGTGTTGAATAGCACATAGTGTCGTAAAGAAGGGGAAACATCAATAGGTTCCCCTTTCTCTGTCATGATTCGATTTAAGAATTACGTACATCAAGGAGCAGAAAGAGAAAGTACCATATAGGAAGGGGGAGAAGGATGAAGCTAACTCAACGTGAACAAGAAAAATTAATGATTGTAGTTGCCGCAGATCTTGCAAGGAGAAGGAAGAATCGTGGTTTGAAATTAAATTATCCCGAAGCGATTGCCATCATAACTTACGAGATTTTGGAGGGAGCTCGCGATGGAAAATCAGTCGCAGAGCTGATGAGCGAAGGGACTTCCATATTAACCACTGAGGATGTTATGGAAGGAATTCCGGAAATGATCCGTGAAATACAGGTGGAGGCAACCTTTCCCGATGGAACAAAGCTAGTAACCGTTCATGAGCCGATTCGCTAGATTATTATTTTAAAAGAAAGGGGCTGAAGGGATGATTCCTGGCGAATATCGATTAAGGCAAGAGGAGATTGTTTGTAATCAAGGTAGACAAGTTTCCAAGGTCAGGGTGTTAAATAAAGGGGACCGACCCATCCAAATAGGATCCCATTTCCATTTTTATGAAGTGAATGTTGCTCTTGATTTTGAACGTCCCAAAGCCTACGGGATGCGTTTAAATATCCCGGCAGGAACGGCTGTCCGTTTTGAACCAGGGGATGCGAAAGAAATTGAATTGGTTCCCTTTGCTGGTAAGCGTGAAGTATATGGGTTAAATAACAAAACAGATGGGAGTTTGGATCAAAAAGGAGGGAGCGCGTCATGAGTTATCGGATGTCACGGAAACAATACGCCGACATGTTTGGTCCTACCACAGGAGATGCCATCAGACTTGCAGATACCGATTTATTTATTGAAATTGAAAAGGATTTTACCGTTTATGGGGATGAAGTGAAATTTGGCGGCGGTAAAGTCATCCGTGATGGAATGGGTCAGCATCCGCTGGCAGCACGAGCAGATGGAGCGCTAGATACCGTCATTACAAATGCGATTATTGTCGACTATAGTGGTATTTATAAAGCAGATATCGGGATTCGTGATGGACGAATTGCAGGTATTGGTAAAAGCGGAAATCCGTTATTGATGGATGGAGTTGACATGATTATTGGGGCTTCCACAGAAGTGATAGCTGGTGAAGGAATGATTGTAACAGCAGGTGGTATTGATGCTCATATTCACTTTATATGTCCGCAGCAAATTGAAACAGCTTTATCCTCAGGGATTACTACGATGCTAGGAGGAGGTACAGGACCAGCAACAGGAACGAACGCAACGACTTGTACGCCAGGTGAGTGGAATATTCACCGTATGCTAGAGGGCGCGGAGGAATTTCCGATGAACCTCGGCTTCTTAGGAAAAGGAAATGCTTCGGCTGAGGCCCCGCTCATTGAACAAATCAATGCAGGTGTCATCGGGCTCAAGCTACATGAAGATTGGGGAACGACCGCATCAGCAATCGACCATAGTCTCCGTGTTGCAGATCAATATGATATCCAGGTAGCGATACATACAGATACGCTAAATGAAGGAGGGTTTGTAGAGCACACTTTGGCCGCGATTAATGGACGTGTCATTCATACCTATCATACAGAGGGAGCGGGCGGAGGACATGCTCCTGATATTATCAAGGTGGCGAGCTATCCCTACATTTTACCCTCATCCACTAATCCAACACGTCCTTATACGAAAAACACATTAGACGAACATTTAGATATGTTAATGGTTTGTCATCACTTAGACCCTGAAGTGCCGGAGGATATCGCTTTTGCCGATTCGCGCATCCGCAAAGAAACGATTGCAGCAGAGGATATTCTACACGACATGGGCGTATTCAGCATGATTTCCTCCGATTCCCAAGCAATGGGGCGTGTTGGAGAAGTCATTACAAGGACGTGGCAAACAGCAGATAAGATGCGAAAACAACGTGGAAAGCTTGCTGAGGATAAAGGTGTCGGTGATAACTTTAGGGTGAAGCGTTATGTTGCCAAATATACGATTAATCCAGCTATTGCTCACGGAATGGCAGAAGAGGTTGGTTCGATAGAAGTAGGAAAACTTGCTGACCTCGTGGTTTGGGATCCGGCGTTTTTTGGAGTTAAGCCAGAGATGGTCATCAAAGGCGGAATGATTGCCCACAGTTTAATGGGTGACCCAAACGCATCGATTCCTACACCACAGCCGGTCCTCTACCGACCGATGTTTGCTTCATACGGTAAAGCAAAGTACTCAACCTCGATTACCTTTATGTCAAAAGCAGCGATTGACCTAGGTGTACCAGAGAAATTAGGATTGAAAAAACAAATCAAGGCTGTCCATGGAATTCGCAATCTTTCAAAGAGAGATATGAAGCTAAATGCGGAAATGCCAAAGATTGATGTTGACCCCCAGACATATGAAGTCATGGTAGATGGGGAGCTTGTGACCTGCGAGCCGGTAGAGGTTCTACCAATGGCACAGCGCTATTTCTTATTTTAGGGGTGATTAATGATGATTATTGAAAAAGTTATTGGTAACGTTGAAAAGGTTTCTACCGAAGGTCGTCATATTGAAAAAGTGTATCTTTCGAGTGATGATTTAGTAAAACGAATTCAACGGGTAACAACCGACCATGGAAAAGAAGTCGGGATTCGGCTGAAAGAGCCAAAGGATTTAATTGATGGCGATATTTTATACATGGATGACCGGAATATGATCGTCGTCAGTGTAACGAGTGATGATTTACTAGTGCTACGACCTGTAACTATTAAGCAAATGGGGGAAATCGCCCATCAATTAGGCAATCGGCACCTGCCTGCTCAATTTGAAGAAAATGTCATGCTTGTCCAATATGATTATCTTGTCGAGGAGTTGCTTGAGCAATTAGGTGTACCTTATTCAAGAGAAGAGCGAAAGGTGAAAAAGGCCTTCCGTCATATTGGTCATTCCCATGGATAATCAGCTGTTAGCATTACTGCAATTAGGAGACTCCAATTTTCCCTCGGGTGCATTTTCACATTCATTTGGACTAGAGACCTATATCCAGGAAGGATTTGTTCATGACAAGAAAACGTTTCTTGAATGGATGAGGATTTACTTAGAGAAACAATTAACTTATACGGACGGTTTGGCCTACCGTCTCACTATGTCTAGCTTAGCTAAAGATGATTTAGTGGAGATTTGGACAATTGACCGCAGGTTGTTCGTACAAAATTTGCCTGAGGAATCACGCCAAGCTTCCAGACGTATCGGCGAAAGATTTATTAAAATGGGAATTGATTTATATTCAATTCCTTTATTGGACGTATATTTGAAAAAGATTCGTGCAAACGAGGCATATGGTCATCCCGTAATCGTTTTTGCAATAATCAGTGATTTTTTAAAAATAAATCCAAAACAGGCCATCTTGACTTATTTATATTCTACTCTTGTAACACTTGTTCAAAACGGCGTTCGTGGAATCCCGTTAGGTCAAACCGATGGTCAACGGATCATTTTTGAGATTCAGCCTTATTTACTTAAAACAGTGAAACGGATTGAGGGATTGGATGTCGATGACTTTGGAGCCGTTGCTCCAGGAATCGAAATCGCGCAAATGCGCCATGAAAGGCTATATGTACGTTTGTTTATGTCATGATAATACAATGGAAAGAAGGGGAGCTAATGGAACCAATCCGAATTGGAATTGGAGGTCCTGTTGGGGCCGGGAAAACGATGCTGGTTGAAAGATTAACCAGACATCTACATGAGGAGTTTAAAATGGCGGTCGTCACGAATGATATTTATACAAAGGAAGATGCTCAATTTTTAATAAAAAATAGTGTACTTCCAGCAGACCGGATTATTGGGGTGGAAACAGGCGGCTGTCCACATACTGCGATTCGTGAAGATGCCTCAATGAATTTTGCAGCCATCGATGAATTAAAAGAGCAGCATCCTGATCTTTCACTTATTTTTGTAGAAAGCGGCGGTGATAATTTGGCTGCCACCTTTAGTCCTGAGCTTGTAGATTTTTCTATTTATATTATAGATGTCGCCCAAGGGGAGAAAATTCCCCGAAAAGGCGGTCAAGGGATGATTAAATCTGACCTGTTTATCATTAATAAGATTGATTTAGCACCTTACGTCGGTGCAAGCTTGGAAGTAATGGAAGCCGATACAAAGGTGGCGCGGGGCAGTAAGCCATATATTTTTACAAATTTAAAAGACGATACGGGCATTCATGATGTCATTGATTGGTTAAAAAAAGAAGCCTTACTGGTGGGGTTAGGGTAGTGGCTGCACCTACGGGGTACATAAGGCTCGCGGGTGCAAGGAAACAGAAGAAAACCTACTTAAAGGAATCCTATTCGGAGGGTGCTTTTAAGATTACTAGACCTGTCTATTTAACTCAAACAGGCGAGGCCTATTTTTATATTATGAGTCCTGGCGGGGGATATATTAACGGCGATTCTTATATAATTGAGGTCCTACTAGAAGAGAATGCAGAGGCGGTGGTTACCACTCAATCATCGACCAAGATTTATAAAACTAGAAGTAATCCTGCATTTCAGCAGATGAACATTCACTTAAAGAGTGGAAGTATTCTTGAATATTTGCCAGATCCAGTTATCGCTTATCAGGACTCTTGTTTCAAACAAAGTACGGTTGTCAGAATGGAGAAAGGAGCTGCGCTGATTTTCGCTGATATCTTTACTCCGGGCTGGGCCCCAGATGGTAGCTTGTTTTCATATGATCTATTACAATCAAAGATGGAAGTGTATATGGAAGATACCCTTGTCTTGTTTGACCACTTAAAATTAAAACCGGACGAGGATATTTTGGGTATTGGATATATGGAGGGGTATACCCATTTTGGAACGATGATTGTGATTGATGAACGTATTAATCAGATTTTCTTAGAAGAAATGTATGAACTTCTAGAGCCTATAAAGACAGCAAGAATTGGTTTTTCAATGCTTTCTATTCCTGGGTTTTCCCTAAGAGTTTTGGCTAATACCACACAGGAGATTGAAAAAGTCCTCTTTGTCTGTCACGAAAACATTCGCAAAAAACTATTGGTGAAAGAGCCTGTATTTCTAAGAAAATATTAAAAATCGGCGGAGTCCCCTTGGATACCGCCGGTTTTTTTGTGCCATGAAGCGAACAAAGGACACAGCTTTTTACCTTTTCATAATCTTTTATGATAAAATTTTTAAAAAAAGGAGTCACCATTTTATGAAGATAATTGACCTGCATTGTGATGCTTTGCTTAGACTCTGGGAAGGCAAAGGGACGCTAAGGTTTGCTGATGCACCACAATTACATACAAATAAATGCCGATTATACCAAGGGAAAATCATGGTCCAGTGCTTTGCTATTTTCATTGAACCGGATATTCCATCAGATCAAAAATTCCAAGCTGCACTGGAGCAAGTAGATTATTTTTATAAAGAAGTCCTGGGGAAAAATCCTGATATGGTACATCTTAAGGATTGGTCTGATTTCGATTGGTTAAAAGTCGGCCAGATTGGCGCGATGTTAACACTTGAAGGGGTAGATGCGATTGGCAACGATTTAATGAAGCTCCATGTCCTTTATCAACTAGGGGTACGATCTATTGGATTGACTTGGAATAATGCTAACCTTGCTGCAGATGGTGCCGGCGAACCACGAGGCGGCGGACTGACGCTTTTAGGAAAGGAAATTGTGGATTTTAATAACGAACACCAGCTTTTCACCGACGTATCACACTTAAGTGATCGGGGAATTTGGGAGGTTATCGAACTTGCCAAGTACCCAATTGCCAGTCATTCCAATGCCCGTGCACTTTGCCATCATCCCCGTAATCTTACTGACTCACAGGCAAGTGCGATGTTTGAAAAGGGTGGTCTGATTCATGTTGTCTATCATCCGCCATTTGTGAAGGAGAGCGGTGAGGTGGTAATACCTGACCTTGTGAAGCATATTGACCACTTTTGTGAATTAGGCGGTGTCAGGCAAATTGGTTTAGGCTCAGATTTTGATGGGATATCGGTATTCATTAAAGACTTAGAGGATGCCTCTAAAACACAAAATTTAATTAATGAGCTTTTAAAACATTTTAGTGAAGATGAGGTTAGAGGGTTTGCCTATCAAAACTTTCTTAATCATCGACCGGGAGTTAAAAGATGAAGATAGGGGAATCAGGTATGACGCTTGGAAAACTGCCAACAGGCAAAAAGAACTGTATTACGGACGTCAAGGGGGTGATGGTGGGGCATGTGACACTTGATTACCCGCTTGATGAGACAGGAAAGGAATATGCGTGTACAGGTGTAACGGCGATTTTGCCTCATCAGGGGAATGTATTTAAACAAAAGGTAACAGCGGCGAGTTATGTCCTCAACGGCTTTGGGAAAACAACTGGTCTTGTTCAGGTTAATGAACTGGGTGTTTTAGAGTCACCGATTATGCTGACGAATACCTTCGCTGTCCCTGCGGTAACCCAAGGGACGTTAGAATATATGTTTAGTGTTACACCTGAAATTGGTGACTCCACAGGTACTCTAAATGTAGTCGTTGGAGAGTGTAATGATAGCTACCTAAATTCAATTCGATTGTTTCCGGTTAAATCAAAGCATGCGATAGAAGCCATTAAAAATGCTTCCGAGGGGCCGGCGGAGGAAGGCGCGGTTGGCGCCGGCAAGGGAATGATTTGTTTTGGCTATAAGGGAGGAATTGGGACTTCTTCTCGTATGATCGAAAATTACACACTTGGCTGTCTAGTTTTGAGTAATTTTGGACGTAAGGAAGATTTCCAGTTTTTCCGTAATGAATGTGGAGGAGGGCTGTCTGATCCTACAGATGGTTCGATTATGATGGTTTTGGCAACCGATGCTCCGTTAAGCGAGCGTCAGCTATTGCGGGTGGCTAAACGCTGTGGAATTGGTCTCGGAAGAACGGGAAGCCATTTCAGCCATGGAAGTGGTGATATTGTCATTGCCTTTTCAACCGCCCATAAAATTGAACACTTTTCAGAGGCGAGCTTGGAGACAAAAACGATTCTCCGAGATGATCACCACATCATGAATTTACTATTTGCAGGTGCTGCAGAGACAGTTGAGGAGGCAATTCTAAATTCCTTGTCACAAGCGGTTACCACTAAAGGTAGAGCCGATAGAGTCGTCGAAAAAATGAATGTAAACTAGCGAGGGAAAACCATATGTATTTAACAATTAAAGACACAGCAGAATACTTATCTACGACAGAAGCAGCAATCGAAGCACTAATCAAACAAAGAAAAATCCGTGCAATCCACGACGGCCAAGAATATCTAATCAACAAAGAACAATTCAACACCCACCTAAAACAAATCGAAAACTACAAAGAACTCATAGAAGAAATACTAAGCCAGCCCATCCCTGAGGACATAAACATCAAAGACGAGGATTAGTTTGGTGCCTGTCACCGCTCGTGGACAAAACACCTCATTTTGTACGCCTGGGGTGGACATTCTTAGGGGAGCTAAATATTTTTGGAGGGTATAAACTCCTATCCGTTTCCGTTTTGTCCAAGCTAGCATACGCTATTGTATGATGGCTGGAAGGGTGTGTATTATCATGTTTGATGCTCTCTTTAATTTTCTGTATGAGCTTATAAATTTGGTATACGAATTTATTCTTTTTGTCTTACAAAGTATTCAACAGTTACTATAAAGGGCCGCATGCTAACGTGCGGCCTTGTTTTTCCTAATATAGCGTTCCATTATTGAATACATAAGATTTGGATAATCTATATAAAGGGGGATACGAATGATACTTTACCATGGATCTATAAAAAAATTTGATCGCTTCCATAAAGAAGTAGTTATACAAAATTTGAGTGATGGTATCGATACAATCGGCTTTTGGTTTACATCCAATATCCATGTGGCAAAACCTTTTACAGTTGGAACAGAGACCGTTATTGAAAAATCGAAAACTGAGTTCTGGGAAGATGGAGAACCTAAAGTTATTCAATACGAAAGACCAGTCAGCGGCTTCATTTACAAAGTATTTATCGATGAACCAAATCTTAAGGAATACCCATCATACGATTTATTTATAAGTGAACGAAACAAGTACTGTGATTATTTAGGGTCCATCCTTTTAAATAAGGAAGAGGCTAATGGAGAATTTAGAAAAAGTATACTAAAGCAAAACTACGATGGTTTCTTCATTCGAAATACGATTTTGCACAATAATCATACCGACCTATATTGCATTTTTTCCGAAGATGCCCTTTACATTGCGGATATCATCCCCATAGATAATTAGTATAAAAAGAAATTCCCCCTAATCTCAAGGTTCCCCATAAAAAAGCCTCATGAAGACATTCATGAGGCTAGATGACATATAAAAACACACATAAGAAATGAGACAAGCTGCCGAGCAGAATAAAGATATGGAAAATTTCATGGAATCCCATGAATTTTGATTGCAAGAATTTAGGCTTTGCTCCATATATTACCCCGCCCACCGTGTAGAAGGCTCCGCCTAATATTAGTAAAAATAGACCCGTAGGATTTAAGCTGCCCGCTAAGGGTGAGAAAAAAAATACGATCATCCAGCCCATAACAATATACAATGCCGTTGAAATCCAGCGTGGACAGTTAAACCAAACCATTTTGAACACAACACCACTTAATGCAACTGCGGCAATAATCGAAAAAAGTAAATTTCCAATAGTTCCATTCAAACTAATAAAACAAAAAGGGGTATAGGTACCGGCAATTAGGATGAAAATCATCGAATGATCAAGCCGTCTTAAGAACGCAATCACATGATCTTTTGCTTTTACCATATGGTAGGTGGCCGAGGCTGAATACAGTAAGATCATGCTAATTCCAAATATAATCACAGCAGTAATGGTCATAGGTGAGGCTGTTGTCATCGATGCCTTTATAACCATGGCTAGCAGTCCAACAAAAGACAACAAAGCCCCAGCTAAATGAGTCAATCCATTGATGGGTTCACGAATATATTGATGCATTATAAATACCTCCTACGATATTATGTAGTTTTAATAACTACTTATAATGATACCGATAAAACATGATATAGTCAACTCTTATTTAATCATGTATAATAATAAGAAATACTATGTGAAGGGGAGGAGTATACTTGGGAAATATTGAACAGCTTATTGAAAAGTTAGGATTAGAAGCAAACCTAACGCTTGATGACATTCCACATATTGACTTATATATGGATCAAGTGATTCAATTATTTGAAAATAAATTTGCCGATTCAAAACGAAATGATGAGGAAAAAGTACTGACGAAAACGATGATTAACAACTATGCAAAAGGAAAGTTGATTTTTCCGATAAAAAATAAGAAATATTCCAAAGAGCACCTCATTTTAATCAGCTTAATTTATCAGCTCAAAGGGGCTCTTTCAATAAATGATATTAAATTATCTTTAGACGGAATCAACAAAAAAATTATCAAAGATGAGATTGATCTAGATTCCTTTTATACAACCTATTTGAATCTTGCGGAAAAAAATGTGGAGGAATTCAAACAGGATATAGGGGAGCGAGCTACCCTTGTAGCGGAAGAAACAGCAAAACTGAACGCTGCTGATCCTCAATATTTGGAGCAATTATTAATGATTTCTTCACTTGTACATATGAGTAGCCTCTACCGGAAAGTTGCAGAAAAGCTTGTAGATGAAATTGAAATCGAGAAAGAAGTAAAGCGTCAAAGGTAGCACTTTGACGCTGGGTTAAAATTTTGTTAACTTTTCAAGAATTTTTATATTTGTTACATCATGTCTTTCACTAGAAGCTACTACTTTTGGTGCCGAGTGAAAACTTAACACATTGTCTATAGAGACATTGTCCGCGTAATTGTCTCCGCCAAATACCTTAATATCTGAACCAGCCGTCACAAAGTCTCTAAACTTTAGGTTCTGCAAAGATACGTTTTGAGCCTGAAATTGAATAGAGACAACTGGATTACTTTTATAATCGTAATCCGGGTCACCAACTGCTATAAATTGGCTGACTACGACATTTTTATAGGCAGAAACAACCATCGCTCTCGGCGATGATTCTTTATATAACTCTGTAAAAATAGGTTCAATGGAAGCGAGATAAGTTGCCTTTATATTGTAAGCAGTTTTTGACTCT
Organism: Bacillus sp. MRMR6; assembly: GCF_001940785.1. Classification (GTDB taxonomy): domain Bacteria; phylum Bacillota; class Bacilli; order Bacillales; family Cytobacillaceae; genus Neobacillus. Next base: position 67,472 of record NZ_MSLS01000006.1, on the reverse strand, counting down.
GTATCTGTCCGCTTGTGATGCCCAATATGCCGGAAATTATAGGACCTGTTGTCATTTACGGAAATATGACCAACTATTTCAACGTTCGATGCAGCTGAAGAATTTTCATGTGCCTTACTTTCCACACCGCCAAAGCATCTTGCAGTAGAATTATTTACTAGTAAAACATTGCGGGTGCCATCATCGATTTCAATCCCATTTGAATTGGAAAAACCGCTCTTGTGTGCCCGGCCGCTAGGGTCGCACATATGCGAATTGGAGATAAAGATATAGTCACTATGGTGTGTGGTGATACCGTCATCGCCAAAGCCATACCCTGTTACTTGGTCAAGCCATATAAATCTGCTTCCGCCTCGCGCGCGATAACCATCACCGGCATAGTTATACATTGTTGAAGTAATGTCAAAGCAATGTAGCCCTGGATTGATTCCTTCCACTTCTTTTACCCATCCATAGCTTACATTGGCATAAGTTAAACAGCTGGAATGATTTCCCCACGTACTCGTTTTTGTCACCTCACCAAGTCTCAGTACATTCCAGTCCAGACTCATTCCTTGAACTAATAAGTGGGTATTTCCTTTCCAGTGGTTTGCATTGGTTATCAGGCGGACACCTTTTGCTGCACGATGATGTAATTTAATGGTGGTAATCCCTTTGCCGGCACCAACTAAATATGTCCAAGAAGGCAAACGAATTCCTTTCGTCACGTAAACCCCCTCTGGAATAGATACCTTCACCCGGCCATTGCCGATTGCCTTTTTAAAAGCTGCCGTACAATCTGTTAGGCCATCGCCTATTGCGCCATAATCGGCAACATTCACTTCTCGGGTTATGTTTTGTAATAGAGCTGCGTACTCTTTATCCAACTTCCGCTTCCAGTCGGGAGAAATCGTTCCGTCAGGTTCAAGAATGGTTTGAGTTTGCGGTAATACTTGTGAGGGTTTGGCGAGGAGACGAAATAAACCAGATACGATCTTTTGAAGTAAGGAGAGAGAAGAGCCCGCTACCTTTACTTCATGGTCAGGTCTATTTTTACCATGGCAGCGTAGAAATAGCTGGTTGGTTTGGAGCACTGCCTCTTTTATTTGTCTTTTATTTTCAAATAATTCATCTAGAATTTCGGCATTTTTCATAGGGTCATGTGTTTTACTTAGTTTTAGCAACTTGTACTCACTCCAAATTGTCTTCCGTTGTCTTTATTATAGCCTTAAGAGAAATAAACAAAMTAATTCCCCGATAAATGAACTTTTTGTGAACATAAAGGCGATAGCAAAAATATATCGAACTATTATGGTGACGTCTATTCTGAAAGGGGGAGTCAGCTATGAAGTTCAAAAAGTCGATTAGCTTACTCGTTGTTTTCATTTCTATTTTATCTATTTCAGCAGCATCCATTGGAATCTTTTCTAACCAAGGACAAGGCGAATTTGAGTATACGTCTATCTACGGAGAAACGGTCCAGATTCATGGAAAAGGCATCTACCAACATGATTCAGTATCTATGGCAGCACAAGCAATAGGGCAGGACTATGTCACATTATTATTAGGAGTGCCATTGCTTCTACTCTCTCTGTTTTTTTCGAGAAAAGGGCTTTTAAAAGGGAGGCTGCTTCTTACAGGAACCTTAGGATACTTTTTATACACCTATGCATCCTATTCCTTTCTCTCCATGTACAATTCCTTGTTCCTCGTCTATGTGGCTCTTATGTCAGCTAGTTTTTTTGCCTTCACTCTTGCAATGATGTCGTTTGATATCGAAAATTTGCCCTTGTATTTTTCAGACAGAATGCCTGTCAAATTTTTAGGGATATTTTTACTGTTTGTTTCATTTGTGTTTGGAATGATGTGGACAGCAAAAATTGGGTTTCCACTGCTGAGCAGCACGCCTCCGCCAGATCTCCAGCACTATACGACCTTTGTGATCCAAGCCATGGATCTTGGATTTGTAGTTCCAGTTGGGCTTTTGGCAGGGATTTTACTAATACTAAAAAGACCTTTTGGCTTTTTACTTGCCCCTGTTATTATCATGAAAGAGGTCACTTTGCTAACTGCACTGACAGCAATGATTTTTCTTCAAATGAACGCAGGGGTAAAAGTTGGCTATTTAATTATAATATCCATCCTATTGTTTAATCTTTTTATCATCATTTGTTTGGTCTTAGTTATGAAAAATTTGAACGAAGAACCAAAATCAGTATCAAAAGAACTGTCCATGTAAAATGAGATTTCACCTGTGTAGTGAATATTTTACATCAGATATCCTCAAAATACTAAACGTATGTTCGGAGGTGAAATGATGGAACAACAGGATTTTGAAAAAATATATCATGACTATAAACAGCAAAGCGAACAACAGGCACAAAGAGAAGCTGGTCTTTCCAATCCTGAAGGGAAGGAAGAATTTGTAGCAGTAAGGAAAAACGATGACGGAGATATCATCGCCTTTAAAACAAATTCTGGCCGCGAGCTGGATTATGTTACGGCCCTAAGTGAAGCAAAATCAGGTCAGATTGCCCACATTGATGTATTTCATAAATACGGAAGAGATATTATTCGCAGCGAGCCAGATGGGATTAAAGAAAATAACCTTGACCGGCTGCCAGAGTTTTGAAAACCTGAGCGGCCTACGCCGTTCAGGTGTATCTGGGCTGAAACAGAAAGAGGATTTTTAGGCAGGGAAATGGAATATACATGGGATGTGGAAGTGACTAGACTAACAGAAGGTGACAAACGATGTTTTTTCTTTTACTAACTGGCATGTTGATAGCATTTGTTGTGGGAACGACTTTTCTTGTCAAAGGGGAAATGCTTTTTGGTTCTATAGGCGTTGTAATCGGAATTCTATTGCTCTTGTATATATTGTTTGCGTACGGAAGGAAGAAATATCGCAAGAGGAAGAAGTGGGATTTTGACTGTTTTCCGGATTGTCCCAATTTTGATTCTGATTGCAAGCCAGACTGTGATTGTGGGCCAAACTGTGATTAAGATATTGAAAGTTTTCGAGATTGTTCCCTGTCACCGAATGAAAACTAGGAGTCTATCATGGAGAGGACATACCTTTCCATTATGTGCCCGATGTATGGGGATCTTATCGGGCTATTTGTTGTTTCCCTTTTTCTTAGTGGCTGGTTTACTATTCCCTTTGTGGCTTGGGATTTTGTTAAATATTCCAATGGTCCTTGACGGCTGGACACAGAAAAAGAATCTTCGAATGAGCAATAATACGCTGAGATTGACGACTGGGATAATAAGTGGTGCTGGGCAAAGCATGATTATCGTAAGCGTGAGTCATACTATCATTTCTTTGGTTTAGAAGGAGGCTATCACATTCCTGATGAAAAAAGCGTATATTAATCATGTCGTTGATGCTAGCCAAAACAAAACAAAAAAGTTGCCTCGTAAAACGTCTTGAGAAATTTCGCAGGCCAATCAAGGGAATTTTTGTTGAATTCAGTTGAGTGCCGAGCAGTAGCGGTTAAGTATGATTTAAGGTAATTTAACAAATACTTCCCTCAATAAGATTTTTTCATAGGGGAGAAGTTCAATGCATTGGTATGAGAAGTTAAATCAATATTTTCCAGTTGAAGAGATGAAATCCCAAGAGCACATGGAGACATTGTTAAAGGAACGCGCAGATATTTATCATAAGGATGAAGGACCTAACCATGTTTTGATGTATGTGGAGCTTGATAATTTTGTCTTTATTGACTATCTGTTTGTTTCAAAAAATGCCCGTGGGCAGGGGCTTGGACATAAGCTAATTGAAAAAATGAAGCAAAAACGAAAACCGATCATTCTTGAGGTAGAACCTGTTAATTATAGTGACAGTGATACGGAAAAACGGCTGAGCTTTTATAAACGTGAAGGATTCGAGCATGCTCAGTCCGTTGGGTATGCAAGAAGGTCCCTTGCTACAAATGAGATTAATAAAATGGAAATACTCTACTGGGCACCGAACAATGAGTCGGAAGCTGAAATTTACTCTGCGATGAAGAAGACCTATAACTTAATTCATACGTATAAGGATCAGCACTTTTATGGTGAATCGTACCAGCCGGTTGACGAAGTGCTGACTCTAAACAAGGATGCAGATAATCAAGACATATTGGAGGACATCTAACTTAGTAACATAAGCAAGAATTTAAGCCTTACTCACAAGAGAGTAAAGGCTTCTCTTAAGGCACTGAATAGGAACTAAAATCTGTAGAATAATAAGAAAAAAAACGGAGTTATTGTCATGAAAAAGTACCTTACAGTTTTTATTTTATTACTATTTTGCGGAAATTCAACGACGTATGCCGAAACAATTCATTTCTTTAGACCCAAGTCAGTAACCTTTACAGGCGGATCACAAAATTGGGATATGGTTTATCGAATGTATTTAAAGGGAACAGAAGTCAGCTATGAATTTAATATTAAATACAAAGGTAAGGATGAAAAGGTAAAATCAAAAACATTTCTCCTTCATCAATTAGACAAAAAAGGAGTCTACGAAATCGGGGCATGGGATTTTCACTTGGACCAATTCAACCAGTATCAAAGCGGGGTAATAAAAGATTGTTACGGATGCCAGTATTGGGACAAAGAAAAACGTGTCATATTCATCATTAATCGATGGGAAGAAAAACCAGAGACAGTGGTTTTAACAAATAAAACAAAAAAATGAGTCTGGAAAAGCCAGACTCATTTTTACTATTTATGGGCTAGTTCATATTCTTTAATCTTATCTTCGTAGTTTAAGGTAACTCCGATTTCATCCCAGCCGTTTAAAAGCATTTCCTTTGGATATGGTGCGATGTCGAAGGATATTGTTAAGCCTTCGTTATCGTACACAACCTGTTCTTCAAGGTCAACTGATAAAGTATATTCTGTAGCTTCTGCTTTTCTAATAATCTGTTGAACTTGTTCTTCGGATGCTTGAACAGTTAGAATCCCTGTTTTAACACAGTTGTTTTTAAAAATATCAGCGAAACTTGGGGCGATCACAACCTTAAAACCAAAGTCCTGTACAGCCCATGGAGCATGCTCACGCGATGAGCCGCATCCAAAGTTTTCACCAGAAACAATAATAGAGGCATCTTTATACTTCGGATCATTTAAAGAGAAATCCTCACGCAGATTGCCGTCATCATCAAACCGCCAGTTATAGAACAAGAATTGGCCAAAACCACTGCGTTCAATACGCTTAAGGAACTGTTTAGGAATAATTTGGTCTGTATCAATATTTGAACGGTTTAACGGATAAACAAGACCTTGGTGTTTGCGTAATGGTTCCATGATTAGTAAACCTCCTGTGCAGTGAATTTACGGACATCAACGAAATGACCCGCAACTGCAGCCGCTGCTGCCATTTCAGGGCTGACAAGATGTGTACGTGCTCCGTTTCCTTGACGGCCTTCAAAGTTTCGATTTGAAGTAGAGGCACAGCGTCCACCTGGAGGAACGATATCATCATTCATTGCTAAGCACATGCTGCATCCAGCTTCACGCCATTCAAAGCCAGCATCTTTAAAAATCTGATCAATTCCTTCTTTCTCAGCTTCCATTTTTACTAGGAAAGATCCAGGTACAACAATTGCTTTAACATTAGGGTTAACCTGCTTGCCGCGAATCACGTCAGCCGCTTTTCGTAAATCACTTAGGCGGGAGTTTGTACAGGAACCAATAAACACATGGTCAATTTCAATACTTGAAATTGGCTGACCTGCTTCAAGTCCCATGTATTGAAGGGCACGGGCAATTTCGTCCTTTTCATTTGCTTTAACGGAATCATCAGGGCTAGGAACAGAAGCCGTAACCGGAAGACACATACCAGGGTTAGTTCCCCAAGTAACCTGCGGTTCAATTTCAGCAGCATTGATTTCAACTACTGTATCATAAGAAGCACCTTCGTCAGTAGCAAGAGCACGCCAAGTGGCAACAGCTTCATCGAACGCCTCCCCTTTAGGAACATGACGACGTCCTCTTAAATATTCAAAAGTCGTTTGATCTGGAGTAATTAAGCCGGCGCGAGCTCCAGCTTCAATGGACATGTTACAAACGGTCATACGTTCTTCCATTGAAAGGCTGCGGACCGCTTCACCTGTATATTCCATGACATAGCCAGTTCCAAATTGAACGCCAAACTTACCGATGATCGCTAATATTAAATCCTTTGCTGTTACCCCGACACCAAGCTTTCCATTTACTTTGACATTCATTGTTTTTGGAGGTGCTTGCCATAATGTTTGGGTTGCAAGGACATGTTCCACTTCACTTGTCCCAATCCCAAATGCCAGGGCACCAAATGCACCATGTGTAGAAGTGTGGCTATCACCACAAACAATTGTTTTACCAGGCTGAGTTAAACCCAGCTGTGGACCGATAACGTGAACAATTCCATTGTCCGGATGGTGGATGTCAGAAAGTTCAATTCCGAATTCCTGGCAGTTTTGTTGTAGTGTATCAATTTGGTTCTTGGAAACAGGGTCTTTAATAACGCTGCGGTCGCGGGTGGGAACATTGTGATCCATCGTCGCATATGTTAAATCTGGGCGGCGTACCTTACGTCCGTTAATACGTAACCCTTCGAAAGCCTGTGGGGAAGTTACTTCGTGAACAAGGTGCAAATCAATATAAAGTAAATCAGGCTTTCCTTCTTCTTGATGTACAACATGCCGTTCCCAAATTTTTTGAATGATATTTTTAGGTGTTTGCATAATCGTCCTTCCTCACGTTAATAGATTTTTAAAGAGGGGAGAGGCCCTCAAATATGGTTTAGGCTGGTAAGAAAACTTTTGTCTAATGTCGAAGAGGGCCTCTGATGCTCGTGCTAGCCGCAATTCGCAGTTTACGGTAACCAAAGAGGGCCACTGATGCCCGTGCTAGCCGCAATTCGCAGTTTACGGTAACCAAAGAGGGCCACTGATGCCCGTGCTAGCCGTACTTCGCAGTTTACGGTAACCAAAGACGGCCTCTGATGCCCGTGCTAGCCGCAATTCGCAGTTTACGGTAACCAAAGAGGGTCACTGATGCCCGTGCTAGCCGCAATTCGCAGTTTACGGTAACCAAAGACGGCCACTGATGCCCGTGCTAGCCGCAATTCGCAGTTTACGGTAACCAAAGACGGCCTCTGATGCCCGTGCTAGCCGTACTTCGCAGTTTACGGTAACCARAGAGGGTCACTGATGCCCGTGCTAGCCGTACTTCGCAGTTTACGGTAACCAAAGAGGGTCACTGATGCCCGTGCTAGCCGTATTTCGCAGTTTATGGTAACCAGAGAGGGTCACTGATGCCCGTGCTAGCCAAATTTCGCAGTTTACGGTAACCAAACAGGACTACTGATGCCCGAACCGACAATTATTCGTAGTTCAAGGTAACCAAGAGAATATAGACAAGCCGCCAAGCCCACAAAGACCCAGCGGCACAAAATCAATTAGATGTAGCAGCTCATGATACATTTGGAAGCATTCTGTGACTTGATGAAATCAGCGATCAAACGAGTCATTTCTCCAGTGCCGACTAAACGGCCATCCGTAACTTGTAAATCAGATGTATGGAAGCCAGCATCTAAGACAGCTTGAACTGCTTCTTCAATCAATTGAGCTTCGTCTTCCATTTTGAAGGAATAACGCAGCATCATAGCAGATGACAAAATCATCGCTACTGGATTTGCTACGCCTTTTCCAGCAATGTCAGGTGCTGAACCGTGAACAGGCTCATAAAGTCCGAGACCGTCTGCACGCACACTGGCAGAAGGGAGCATACCAAGCGAACCCGTTAAAACCGAGGCTTCATCACTTAAAATATCACCAAACAAATTTTCAGTAACAATTACATCGAATTGAGTTGGATTTGTAATCAACTTCATAGCAGCGGCATCGACTAAAACATGCTCTACGGTAACATCCGGATACTGAGCCTTTTTCTCTTCCACCACTTCGCGCCATAGCTTACTAGATTCGAGAACGTTAGCCTTGTCGACAGAAGTTAGGTGACCGCGGCGTACCTGTGCGGCCTGGAAGCCTTTGTCTACAATTCTTTCAATTTCATGACGTGTGTAGCTAAGAGTATCTACAACAGAATTGCCACCGTCACGACGTTCGCTCGGTGTTCCGAAATAAAGACCTCCGGTTAACTCGCGAACGATCAATAAATCACTTCCTGCGACTACTTCTTCTTTAAGAGGAGAGGCATGCAGCATGTTTTTAAAGCCTTTGATTGGCCGTAAATTGGCATATAAATCTAGTGCTTTCCGAATGCCAAGTAATCCTCTCTCAGGGCGTAAATGGGAGGGGTTGTTATCCCATTTTGGTCCGCCTACTGCACCAAGTAATACAGCATCTGCCTGTTTACAAGCATCAACCGTTGTTTCAGGCAGCGGGGTGCCATAAAGGTCAATGGCTGCCCCTCCGATCTCATGGGTTTCGAACTGAAAGCTATGATTAAATTCTTCAGCAACGGCGTTTAGAACATCTTTTGCAGACTCAATAACTTCCTTGCCAATCCCATCACCAGGTAGTAATACAATACGTTTTTTCATCGAAGCAACCTCCTCATCATTTTTTAAGCATCTTACCATTTGATACTTCGCCCAAAGGGGATAGGGGGCAATAGCGCCTCCCTTTGAAAAATAAATTATACCGTTTCAACCTGTAGGGCTGCTTTCTGATTAAAAAATACACGATTAACTGCATTGATAAACGCTTTGGCTGAGGCCTCTAATACGTCCTGTGCTGAACCACGGCCGCTAACCTGTGTATGATTGACTGTCATTTTCACATGAACTTCAGCAAGTGCATCGCGGCCTTGACCAATTGAGTTTAATTTAAAATCGGTAAGATGGATATCTTCTTTGACTAAGGCTTCAATCGTGTTATAAAGAGCTTCAACACTTCCTGAACCCGTGCAGGCTGTCTCAATTCGATCTCCCTCTGGTGTGGTAAGGGCCACTGTCGCTGTAGGAAGGTTCACTGAAGCATATTGAACTTGGAATGCAACTAATTCATATTTTTTTATATTAGCAACTTTTGTTTGAATATCGGTTAGGATGGCAAATAAATCTTCATCAGTGACTTCTTTCTTCCGGTCTGTTAGTTGTTTAAAAGCAGTAAATGCTTCAACTAACTTCTCAGGAGATAATTGGAAGCCCATCTTTTCAATTTTATCCTTAAAAGCATGTCGTCCAGAATGCTTACCAAGCACAAGATCATTTGATTGAATTCCGACCATTTCAGGAGTGATGATTTCATAGGTTAAAGCATGCTTTAACACTCCGTCTTGATGAATGCCAGATTCATGTGCAAAGGCATTCTTTCCAACAACGGCTTTATTTCCAGGTACCATCATTCCTGTAAAGCGGCTGACAAGGTCACTTGTACGCTTAATTTCTTTCAAAACTAGGTTCGTAGTAAATGGATATTTGTCTTTTCTAATATTTAAAGCGACGGCAACTTCCTCTAAAGAAGCATTACCAGCACGCTCTCCGATTCCGTTAATCGTTCCTTCGACCTGTGTAACACCGTTTTCAATTGCAGCAAGCGTATTGGCAACTGCCATACCTAAATCATCATGACAGTGACAGGATAAAGCGGCTTTATGGATATTAGGAACATGTTCACGTATATAGCGGAACATGTTGCCGTATTCTTGTGGTGTCGCATAACCAACCGTATCAGGCAGATTGATGACCGTAGCTCCAGCATCAATGACCTTCGTAATAATTTTTACTAGAAAGTCTAAGTCTGAGCGGGAAGCATCTTCTGCTGACCATTCAATATGTGGAAATCTTGATCTTGCATAGGTTACCATGTTAACAGCTGTTTCAATGACTTGATCAGGTGTTTTAAGTAACTTATATTGCATATGAATAGGGGAGGTTGCAATAAAAACGTGTAACCTAGGTTCTGCCGCATCTTTTAAAGCGTCCCACGCAATGTCAATGTCCGATTTCGTCGCTCGTGCCAGACCTGTTACCGAAGTGTTTTTAATTGTTCGGGCAATCGCTCTTACTGCTTCGAAATCTCCTTGAGAGGAAGCCGGGAAGCCGGCCTCCATAATATCAACGCCAAACCGTTCAAGCTGTCTAGCGATTTCTAATTTTTCAAGTTGGTTTAAATTTACACCAGGAGACTGTTCACCATCGCGCAGTGTCGTATCAAAGATGTTAACGTGAACCATTTACCACCACTTCTTTCTTTTTATTTACAGGGTTTTTAATAAACGGCATTAGTGCACGAAGCTCGCGTCCAACTTGCTCGATTTGATGATTGTTCTCACTGCGATTGATTGCATTAAATTGTGGGCGGTTTGCCTGGTTTTCTAGGATCCAGCCTTTTGCAAATGCGCCTGTTTGGATATCTGTTAATACATCCTTCATGCGGGCTTTTGTATCTTCGTTAACAACACGTGGTCCAGAAACAAAATCACCCCACTGAGCTGTATCAGAGATAGAGTAGCGCATGTTTTCTAATCCTCCTTCATATAGAAGGTCCACGATTAGTTTTAATTCATGTAAACACTCAAAGTAAGCAACCTCAGGCTGGTATCCTGCTTCTACAAGCGTTTCGAAGCCAGCTTTGATAAGGGCAGTAGTACCACCGCATAATACCGCTTGTTCTCCGAATAGATCCGTTTCTGTTTCTTCTTGGAAAGTAGTTTCTAATACACCTGCACGGGCAGAACCAATACCTTTAGCGTATGCAAGAGCAAGGTCACGAGCCTGGCCAGTGTAGTCTTGATATACTGCATATAGGGCAGGAACTCCAGCGCCTTCAGTGTACGTACGACGTACTAAATGTCCCGGGCCTTTAGGTGCTACTAAGAATACATCTACATCTGCTGGGGGAACGATTTGAGTAAAATGAACGTTAAAGCCATGAGCAAATACTAGTGAATTACCAGCTTCAAGGTGCGGCTTAATGCTTTCTTCGTAAACTTTTGGCTGCATTTCATCTGGAAGAAGAACCATTACAACTTCAGCAGCTGCTACTGCTTCGGCTACAGAACGAACATCTAAACCATCTTCAACTGCTTTATCCCATGACTTTCCACCGCGTAAACCAACAACTACATCAAAACCGCTTTCCTTTAAGTTAAGAGCATGTGCATGACCTTGTGAACCATAACCGATTACTGCAATCTTTTTACCTGCTAAAACCTCTTCTTGAATATCTCCGTTATAAAGTACTTTTGCCATTATTAATCATCCTTTCAATTATCCTATTTGTCCCGCATTAACGGGCAGTAATACCCACCTTACAATTCCTTGAGGAATTAAAGGAGGATAGCGGGGGATAAACTGCCCGTAAAAGCCCGATTCGTTCAACTAACCAATAGTGTGGAAGAAGAACCCCACTGTTGGAAGATTCACTTTATTTGAGAGTAGGTATTTAGATCGTTTACTTGCGGCTGATGCCCCCGTTGGAAGGCGGTCAATCCTGTTCTGGCAATATCTTTGATTCCATATGGGCGAAGCAAATCAATTAAAGCATCGATTTTTTCTGGACGGCCTGTGATTTGAATCGCTAAACTGTCCTTGCTAACGTCGATAATCAAGGCACGAAACGGATCGATAATACCATTGATTTCGCTGCGAAGCTGTGAGCTTCCAGCCACTTTGATAAGGGCAAGCTCCCGTGCGACGATTGCTTTGTCAGTGATATCGGAAACCTTTAGAACATCAATTTGTTTGTTTAATTGTTTTGTTACTTGCTCGAGACGCTGCTCGTCGGCCACCTCAACAACAAGGGTCATTTTCGAAATTCCCTCTGTTTCGGTTGGGCCGACTGAGATGCTCGAAATATTAAATTGACGTCTAACCAATACACCAGTGACTCGATTTAAGACCCCGCTTCTGTCCCGAACCGTTAACGAGATAATCCGTTTCATGATGGCTTCACCCCAATCATTTCGTGAATCCCTTTACCAGGGGCAATCATCGGGAATACCTTTTCCTGCTGAAGTACCCGGCAATCCATTAGAACTGGGCCCTCATAGGCAATTAGTTCTGGAAGCTTTGTAATGAGTTCTTCCTGCGTTTCAATCTTCACCCCGCGGATCGAATAGCTTTCAGCTAGTTTTACAAAATCAGGCTGAGAGTGAAGGATGGATTCTGAAATTCGGTTTCCGTGCAGCAACTCCTGCCACTGGCGAACCATACCTAGTGCTCCATTATTAACGATAATAATTTTGACTGGTAACTTCTGTTCGTAAATGACCGATAATTCCTGCAAGGTCATTTGGAAACCAGCATCACCAACAATCGCAACAACTGGACTTCCTGGGGAAGCCATTTGTGCTCCAATGGCAGCAGGGAAGCCGAAGCCCATTGTGCCTAAACCACCAGAAGTGACCCACCGATGTGGTTGATCAAATTTGTAGTATTGTGCCGCCCACATCTGATGCTGCCCAACATCTGTAGTTACGATAGCTTCACCGTTTGTCACTTTATGAATCGCTTCAATCAACCACTGGGGAGACATTCCGTTTGAATCATGCTTATACCAAAGCGGATACTCAAGCTTATTTTGATTATTTCTTGTAAGCCACTCTTCTGTATCTGGCGAATCTGAATTCTGATTCAGCAGATCAAGCAAGGCTTCCTTAGCATCAGAAACAATGGGAATGAGTGTTGGAACATTTTTACCGATTTCAGCAGGGTCAATGTCAATATGGGCTACTTTTGCATTTGGTGCGTAGTGCTTTAGATTTCCAGTTAATCTGTCATCAAAGCGTGCCCCAATGTTGATAAGTAGGTCACATTCGTACATCGCCATATTTGCAGCATAAGTTCCATGCATTCCGCCCATTCCTAAGGAAAGGGGATTGGCTGCTGGAAAAGTTCCAAGTCCTAGCAGTGTGGTAACGACTGGAATTTTATGCTTTTCAACAAATTCCTTCAATTCTGCGGATGCCTTACCATGAAGAATACCTGCACCAGCTAAAATTAATGGCCTTTTTGCCTTTGAAAGAGCATCTGCTAGTTTTTTAATTTGTAAAGGATTAGGCTTCGTTGTCGGTTGATAACCAGGGAGGTCGATTACTCCTTCACTTGGTTCCGCAAAAAGCTCACCAGCGGAAATATCTTTTGGAATATCAACTAGTACTGGTCCTGGCCTTCCTGTGGAGGCAATATGGAATGCCTCCTTAACAATGCTCGGTAAATCAGAAATATCTTGAACCTGATAATTGTGTTTCGTTATTGGCGTGGTGATGGCCATTACATCTGCTTCTTGGAAGGCATCTGTTCCAATAACACCGCGTGCTACCTGTCCTGTGAAAATTACAAGTGGCAGAGAATCCATCATAGCATCTGTGATTCCGGTAACAAGGTTCGTCGCTCCAGGACCAGATGTTGCGATTACAACCCCCGGTTTCCCCGTAATTCGGGCATAACCTTCAGCAGCATGGATACTGCCTTGCTCGTGGCGGAAGAGAACGTGTTTGATAGAGTCCCGAGCTCGGTAAATGGCATCGTATATTGGTAGAACAGCACCACCTGGATACCCAAAAAGGGTTTCAACTCCTTCTTTAATCAACAAGTCAATGAGTAGATCTGCACCAGTTTTTGGTGCTGTACTGGTTTTGGACTCCAGTTTTGCTTCTACTTTCACTTCATAATCCCTCCCTGTGGGTGATAGAAATCTTGAAATATGTTGATATTTTCTTAGATTTGTAGATATAACCCTAAAATTTGTAGATATCTAATCATTAATTGTAGATATCACGTCAATCCTTGTAGATATCCTCAAAACTGCTTCACTCGTACATTAAAAAAGACCATTTTCTCCCTGAATAGACTGCAGTGATGGTAATACATCAGCATTAGCAGAATAATTCGGGGAGAAAAGGTCTTGTTTTCTCGGTACCACCCGTTTTCGCAGCACTCTCACGAATACTGCCTTTTGAAGCGATTCAATATAAAAACCTGACCGCTTCTTTTTGTAACAGGTGCTTTATAAACACCCGATTGAGCCTACTAAGTTAATACTTTTCAGCACAATACTCAGGGATGATGTCAGAATAAGTTGTATTACTGGGCTTCCAGCAACCCCAGCTCTCTGAAAATACGATTTCTTATTCCTTTATTCCCGTCATCGATTTAGATATAAAATTTTCAGGAGGTTGAATGTCCATCAAATCCCGGCGATAAAAAGGGCGCCTAATCCCTGGGTTAGATTAAATGGACATTCACAAAAATGTAATAGCTTTCTGAATCCAGCTCCAGTGCCCTAGCGGCTAGTGTTCTTCGCCCTCCGCCCTACGATAAGTCAACATCGATTCGCAAAAACCGCTCATCGTGTTTCCTTCATCTCAGTTGGAGCACTCTAGGCCATACGCCGCTGACCAGGGTGCTTGCGCTTTTTGTTTATATTTTCATAATCCCGCCGGTATTGGCAGAGGTGACAAGCTTGGCATACTTAGCAAGGTAGCCTGTTTTAATTTTTGGTTCAGGCTTTTGCCATAATCTGCGTCTTTCAGCTAGAACTTCATCATCAATTAGAAGATCAATAGAGCGAGCCTCTAAATCGATTAAAATTTTATCACCATTTTCAACTAAGGCAATTGGTCCGCCTTCAGCAGCCTCAGGTGAAATATGACCGATTGAAATTCCTCGGCTTGCACCAGAGAATCGCCCATCTGTAATAAGAGCTACTTCTTTACCTAATCCACGACCCATAATAGCGGAGGTAGGAGCAAGCATTTCTGGCATACCCGGCCCGCCTTTTGGACCTTCATAGCGGATGACCACTACGTGTCCAGCTCGAACTGTGCCGTTATTAATATTTTCTTGCGCTTCTTCTTGGGATTCAAAAACAATGGCATCCCCAAGGAAGGTCTTAATCGATGGATCCACTGCACCTACTTTTATAACACTGCCATCAGGAGCAATATTCCCATACAGGATGGATAGTCCGCCAACAGGGCTATATGGGTTATCCTTTGTGCGAATGACAGCTTCGTTTGTGATTGCATCATCTTTCACATTTTCAGCAAGGGTTTTTCCAGTGATAGTTAAGCAGTTATCATGCAAGGCCCCTTCAATTTTATAAAGCTCATTGATGATGGCGCTAACTCCTCCTGCACGATGAACATCGTCCATTGAATAATCGGAGGCTGGCATAATTTTTGATAAATAAGGTACTCTTTCAGCTATCTTATTAATCTCACGTAAATCATAGTCAATACCTGCTTCATGGGCAATCGCCAGGGTATGAAGTACAGTGTTTGTGGAACCACCCATAGCCATGTCAAGTGCAAAGGCATTATCAATTGCTTCTCGGGTAATGATGTCACGCGGGCGAATATCCTTTTTTACCAATTCCACTAAATACCTTGCTGCTTGGCGAATCAGTTCATGTCTTTCTTCAGAAGTTGCGATAATTGTTCCGTTACCTGGAACCGTCATCCCTAATACTTCCATTAAGCAGTTCATTGAGTTTGCTGTAAACATTCCTGAACATGAACCACAGGTAGGACAGGCATTGGTTTCGATTTCGAGCAATTCCTGCTCTGTCATCGTTCCACTATGGTAAGCACCAACCCCCTCAAAAACGGAAGTTAAGGAAAGATTCTTACCAGTTGTTGGTGAAACGCCTGCTTCCATAGGACCGCCTGATACAAACACGGATGGAACATTGGTTCTGGCAGCTGCCATTAACATTCCGGGTGTAATTTTGTCACAGTTCGGGATGTAGAAAACACCGTCGAACCAGTGTGCATTTATGACTGTTTCAGCACTATCGGCAATGATTTCACGACTTGGAAGGGAGTATCTCATTCCGATATGTCCCATTGCAATGCCGTCATCAACACCAATCGTGTTAAATTCGAAAGGTATACCGCCAGCTTCTCTAATTGCTTTTTTTACAACCTCACCGAAATGATTAAGGTGTTTATGTCCAGGGATAATTTCAATAAATGAGTTACAGACACCGATAAACGGCTTTTCTAGGTCCTTCACTGTTACCCCAGTTGCGTATAAAAGACTGCGGTGGGGAGCTCGGTCAATCCCCTTTTTAATCATATCGCTTCGCATTGTAATCCTCCTAACTAACTACTGCATGATTTGTTTCTGTAGGGTAACAAGCAACCCCATCTGTTGTAACGATTTGTCTGAATTCTTCTAATAATTGGTTGGTTACCTCTCCTGGTATACCTCCACTGATTACGCGGCTGTCTACTTCAATAACAGCGATGACCTCAACAGCGGTTCCAGTTAAGAAAACTTCATCTGCTACATATACATCATGTCTAGTGAATGGTGTTTCACGGACCTCAAAACCCTTTGCTCTAGCAACATCTATAATGGCATTGCGAGTAATCCCTTCGAGTGCTCCAAGGTAGACAGGAGGAGTGTAAATTACATTGTTTTTTACAATAAAGATATTGTCAGCTGAGCCTTCTGTTACATAGCCTTGGTCATTCAGCATTAATGCTTCTTCCACACCAGCCTGATTGGCTTCGAGTTTCACGAGAATATTATTTAAATAATTTAACGATTTAACCTGAGGGCTAAGTACATCCGGGCGATTTCTTCTGCTAGCAACAGAAGCTACTTTTATGCCACGAGCGTAAAACTCCTTAGGATAAAGGGCTAATTGTTCAGCAATGATAATGACGCTTGGCTTTGGGCAGGAGGAAGGGTCTAGTCCGAGATTCCCTTTACCACGTGAAACAACGACACGTATATAGGCGCTTTCTAGCTGATTTTTTCTAATCGTTTCGACGATTAGCTGCGTCATTTCCTCCTGTGTGTATGGAATCTTCAGCATAATGGATTGTGCTGATTCAAATAGTCTTTTTAAATGAGCGTCGAGTCGAAATACGTTTCCGCTATAAACACGAATGCCTTCAAAAACTCCATCGCCATATAAAAAGCCATGATCAAAAACCGATACAACAGCATCCTCTTTCTTGACGAAATTACCGTCAAGGAATATCCACTGACTTCCCAACCTAACCACTCCTTTTAGTGAAAAAAGCTCTAACTGATTAATTTGCTTTAAAGAAGACCAGCCCTGCAACATTCTGATGATAAAGTAATGATGCAGATTATTTACTAATCAGATTCTTTAATACATTTTATATTTTCAGTAATCATACAACCAATCTAAATCTTGGTCAATATAAAAATCTGACAATTCAAACTAATCAGTAAAGTTGATAGCGTTTTCATTATTGATGTAACAAGGTTAAGGGGAAAAAAAATAGTGAAAAAATTTTTTCTATTAATTGATTTTTGGATTGAAAAGGGGTAAAACGTGGGGGTGAAAGGTCTAAAAAGGTCAAAAAATGATGGTTAGTAAAAAGGATAGTATCTGGATATTCCTATTGTAATAGTATTTTATTTTAAGGCAGCGATGTACTCATAGACTTCCCGAAGATTTCTAAATCCCATTGTTTGGGCCTGAATTAAATGATAGCTCCAAATATGCCCTGTTAGGATTGCATCACCTAGAGCATGATGACGATTAATTATTTCTATGCCACAATCATGGCAAACTGCTTCTAGAGGCATCGATTTTACTGAAGGGTTTAAAAGACGTGTTAAGAATGATGTATCAATAATCCGATGTTCAAATCTTGTACGCAGGAGATCCCAAGTCATCTTTTGCATAAAGGATTGTTCGTGTTTTGCGTGATGGGCAACAAGGACATGACAATTTACAAACTGAAAGAATTGCATTAACACCTCTGAAGGAGGAGGTGCATCTATTAAATCTCTTTCATCAATGTTTGTTAGTGTTGTTATTTCATCAGATAGAGGAAGATTTGATTGTACGAGTGAATAGAAGGTTTCGTGCTCTTTCATTTCATGGCCTGTCATTTTAATGGCTCCGATAGATATAATACGATCGCCTTTTTCAGGATAGAAGCCGGTGGTTTCTAAATCAAATACAACTACATTTAATTCTTGAAGGGGTACTTCAAGGCTGTTATTCTCTTTCATCTCTTTTTGGAGCTGTCTTAAAAAGGAAACATTTTGAAGGTTGTTTTTCCCTTGGACACCGGCGTATACATTCGAACCGAGTTTACCAGACATTTGTCTGAAAAATTGCAGCATATCATTCATTCCCATCATTCTTCCTCCTTTTCTACTAATTGTCTAACAAAACGATATAAAGTAGTTCCTTGTTTAAGAATTTCTTTCAATTCATTTTTTTGTTCTTTTGTAAGAAGCTTAATAGGTAAATAATGACCCGTTTCATAGTCAGGATGTTCTGCCAATGATAATCGGTATGTTAATAGCTGTAGAAAATGACGCTGGATAATCTGCTTTTCCTCGCTGGTAATCCAATCGTTTGGAAGAGCATCGAGCCTTGATAGGGTGGGGGTCTTACTAATTCCCCCTTTTATAGCTAATAGGCGTATCGCATTTACATAAGGGAAAAAAGCTATTTCTTTTAGATTTATAGTACCTGTATGCTGGCCATGTGTTTCTGTTAATATCTGGCCAAATACGCCAATACCTTTCTTTACATACAATGTATTGCTGAAAATCTTTCTTAAAAGGTGAGCTTTGTCAATCGATCGGTAGACAAAGGTTCTTAATTGTTCGATCAGATGTGATTGTCCGTAAACAGAACGCCCATCAATAAAAATCAGTAAATGACGAATTGATTCCCAAGAGGAAACCTGAAGCCAATTGGCTAGTTGACTCTGCCATTCTAGTGTGGATTTACACCATAATGTGTTACTTGCCATGACTCCTCCGTCACAATAGTCATAGCCTGTTTGGTATAAACCATTTGATATTGTCTTCCCTAATGCCAAAAAGTAGCTCTTTGCCTCATCGTTCTGCTCTTGATAGATAATACCGTGGTCCTGATCGCTCCAAACTGATTGTTCAAAACGACCGGCACTGCCCATCACAAAAAAAGAAAAAGGGCAGGGAATAGGGCCATATTGTTCAATCGTTTTCTTGATAGATAACTCTAAAGTCTGATTGATAATACCATCATGGAAATGATTTAACGAAAAGTGATCTAAAGCTGCAGCTTGAATATGCTGGTCTCTATATTGACGAATCTTACTAAAACCATCAGCATCCATGTCTGTCTTTCCTCCTTTTCGTTAAAAAATGCGGTTCCATCTCCTGTGGTTTTAAGAAGATGGGAGGCCGCTCTTTCATGATGAAACTTAAGAATTAAGATTAGGCTTTGCAGACATTATTGCCTCAGAGGTCATCCCTTTATGTTCTGCCTTAACCATTTCAGGGTAACCATAACTGCCATGTTCACTCATGTCTAAACCAATAATTTCTTCTTCTTCTGTTACTCGTAAACCATTCATAACGGCTTTCATGATTGTCAATAGGATATAGGAGACAACGAAGGCAAAAGCTCCACAAACAACTACTCCTAAAGCTTGAACTCCTAACTGGTGTAAGCCGCCGCCGTAGAATAATCCAGGCTGACCAACAGCAGCTAATTCTGGTGTTGCAAAAAGACCGGTTGATAAAGTTCCCCAAACCCCGGCTGCACCGTGTACAGAAAGAGCTGCAATTGGATCGTCAATCTTCTTGCTCTCAAAGAATCGAATGCTATAGAATACTAGAATTCCAGCGATAAAACCAATTAATACTGCTGCCCAAGTATCAACAAAGGCACAAGAAGCTGTGATTGCAACCAACCCTGCTAAAGCTCCGTTTAACATCATTGGTACATCTGCTTTCCCTAACACTATCCAAGAGATAATCATTGCTGCAATGACACCAGCTCCAGCAGCAAGATTTGTATTAACTGCTACAAACCCAAAGAATGCTCCGTCAACTGATACTGTACTGCCGGCGTTAAATCCAAACCATCCTACCCATAATAATAAAACACTTAGTGCTGTAAATACTTGGTTGTGACCCGCTAAATTATTTGCTGAGCCATCTTTATTATATTTTCCAATTCGTGGCTTTAAGATTAGTGTAGCAGCAAATGCAGCCATTGCACCTGTTAAGTGTACCACTGTAGAACCAGCGAAGTCCTGCTTTCCATGCTCTGCTAACCAGCCGCCGCCCCAAATCCAGTGAGCGATTGGCGGATATACGATTACTGAGAATAAAACTGCAAAAACAAGATATGCTCCAAGCTTTGCTCTTTCAGCGAAACCGCCAAATGCGATGGTAAGTGAAATTCCTGCGAAAGCTAATTGGAATAAAAAGAATACTGCCCCAGAAAGTCCTAAGCCTTCAACGTCATAACCAGAATAGAAAAAGTCCGAAAGTCCAATGATTGAATTACCAGCTCCGAAAATAAGTCCGTAACCAACCGCCCAAAACACAATTGATCCAATACCAAAAGTAAGTATGGTTTTACCTGCAATATGTCCGGCATTTTTCATTCGTGTAGACCCGGTCTCTAGAAGTATGAAGCCGCCGATCATTAAAATAACCAGTACAGAAGAAACCATTACCCATAGACTGTTCATTAAGAATGTAGTATCCATTTTTTCTCCCCCTTGAAATTATGTTAGTTTTCTTAACATTTGGTGTATTTGTATTTTTACATGGATTAAAGGCCATTTCTACAAGTTTGTAAGGTTTCCTAACACGGTTTTTGAGGTGAGTTGTAAATATTGGAATCTGATTTGATAAGGGATGCGGGAAGAAAGGGGAATAAGTGACAGAGGTACTGTTTTTATGGCATAAAAAAAGACCCAAACTATTTAGAAGCTGGGCCTTTGCGTAAACCAAACTGAGCATTCAATTGTCCTTGAATCATTTTTCTGCGAACCTCACCCTGATTTTCTTTCTTTTGTGCTTTAAGCATTTCTTTTCTAATTTCATGTGTTTGAACACCGTCTTCAATTTTGTTGGCAATTTCAACCAGTAATTCAACATCTAAAAAGGAGTATTTTCTGCTCCCTCCAGCTGAGCGCTCGGGGAAAATCAATTTGCGTTCTTCATAATAGCGGATTTGACGCTCTGAAAGACCTGTTAAATCTCTAACAATCCCAATTGTAATAACCTTTTTGTCTTTATAAGAATCTGTTCCCATTGTTTGTTTTCACCACACTCTATCGTGATTGTTTGATATATTAATATATGTTAGTTTTACTTACATTGATATGGTTAGTCTAATTAGATTATAGGGAAGAAAAATAGTTGAAGTTGTTAGCTGTTCTTTTTGGGAATGAAGACCTTTCTATATAGATTTTCCAGTTCGCTTAAGGTAAGTGTGTTCAACTCATGGTAGGACACTTTATAATTATCAGAATTTAATAATTTATTAATGTAGAATAGTTTAAGTGTTTCTACCCCTTTTCGCAATTGATTTGCCATTTTAACTCCCCTCCTAAATTAACTGACCCTATTTTGCATCATTCTTAAAAGCTCGAACGCACTCGGACCAAGTGTTCTCGCTAACTCCTCATACAATGCGTCTCTTTGCTTATCTAGTTGCAAGATTTTCTCTGCAAGTTTAATCTCATTAGCCTTATACATTCCCATCTTCCTTTCTGGTAGGTTTACTGTAAAAGTTATCTGAATTTTTTAAGTTTGTCAGTGATTGTGTCAGAAACACTGACAAGATTTTTAATACTCTGTAAAATTACCTAACTTAAAACAGAAAAAACCGAGCTAGGCAGCTCGGTTTGAATGGGTTAATATTCTCCATCATATGGTGTAAATGGAAAGTTGAATCGTCTTTCGACTTGACGAAGACGCTGGTTAATTCGCTGTATGCGTCGTTGAAGCTGGTTAACATCACGTTGAAGCTGGTCAATTTGTCTCTCCTGTTGTTGATTTTGTCTTTCTAATTGACTAACTCTTCGCTCGAGCTGTGGCGGTTGTCGATCAGGGTCAAAGTGGTTTTGAACTAGATATTGGTCATATGGAGTATAATCATATTGAGAGGATGAAACTTGCTGAAAGCCATAAGGATACATGGGCAACTCTCCTTTATTTTTAATACTATATAGACTATGTGGATCATGGCGGAGAGTGTGGGCAAAAGCCCATTAGCACTTAAGGGAATAAATTAATGTTATCGAATAAGATAGGGTTTTGTATTCAAATTGAAATAATTCTGAAATCTACTTACAAAAATGGTTTGGTAGAATCATATAATTAGGACTTAAAAAGGGTGCACCGCTCGAATGGTATAAAGAATAATTCTGCCTCTTTTCCATATGATGACATAGAAGTGGTGGTAACTGGAGGGACAGACATGACAATAGAGAGTCAATTAATTAATAAAACGTATTATCAGAACTATATAAATGATTACGAACAGGTTCATCCCGTTCGTGTTCTTGGGGATGCCTATCAGGAGGAACTGGATAAGGACGAACATAACGTCTCATCGATTCGCTTTGCCCAAGGAGAAGTATATTTTCATAACAGGGATTATGAAACGGCCATTTTTAAATGGGAAAATGTTTCTAATGAACTCGAGCCATGGGCTAGGAAAAATATTGCAGACGCATATTATGAAACTGGTCTATACTCTAACGCCGAGGATTTATATCTTGAAATTAAGACTAATCATCTCACGTTAAAAACGGAAATTGCATTGCAGTTATTTTCTCTTTATATAAAGCGCGGCAAACTAGCAGAGGCAACTGCAACGATCAAAAAAATAATCTTATCAAATCCGGATTATCCAAATGTTACTAGCATGGGACGGGAGTTTTTTGAGGAGCACGAAGCCTGGGATGATGCCATAGATTTGGCTTTAAATGAGGCAAAACGGACAGAATCACTAGAATGGTATCAAACAGTCAATTATTATGTAGAAAAAGGTGTCACAAATCATTTAGCACCCAACTATTTCTCGCAGGCATTATATGAATTGTTTACGATTGATGAAAACAAGTTCGAACAACTATCCGTTTCGCTATGGCATAGCTACCAAAATGAAGAAGGTTATTTTACCTGGTTAAATGAGCTTAATCATCTTCTATTACATTTAGATATGAACAGTAATCGGAGTTTTCCGGAATTATCCATTCTCCATAAAGAAACCTATTTCTTATTAATAAACGGCACCTTCTTGATAAAAAAGCTGGATAATGTGATTCCAGACCTTTTAACAAACTGGGTTCGCTTGGCCTCACCAAAGCAAAGAGTGCTGGCAGCGGCTGCTGTTTTATCCTGGAATGAGCTTTTTCCAGCTAGTATTAGTTTATCAATCGTCAGTGAGGCGGAAAATATCCTCGCCCAGACAGAGCATAACATGGATGAGTTTGAAGAGTGCTTAGATCTATTTGAAAGTATTCTGCATTGGGCAAAAGACCAAGAGATGGGAGAAAATAACCGATTAAAATGGATGGTTCAGCAGTTAACTAATTTTGAAACAAATCACCTATTGGTTACTGGTTTAAGCGGTAACGGAAAGTCTACTTTTATAAATTCGATACTCGGAGAAGAAGTACAGGACTGCCCTACATCGTCTGTTGTTGTTTTCAAGGACACGGAAAATGAGAATTTCTATGAAATAAGTGATCATGAGACAATTCAACTCGAAGATTTTACACAGTTCCAAGAACGGATGGATCGCCGGCGGAACGCATTGGATTCTATTCTCGAATTTCAACAGCCAATTCCATTTTTATACGAGCAAAGTATCGCACTTATTGATACTCCAGGATTAAAAGGGACGCACCATGACCGTTATGAAGTACTGCAGTATCTTCAGGTTGCTGATACGATTCTGTTTATTTTAGATGCAAATGCACCTTTTACGGATAAAGAACGCTCGACTCTTTCTACTATTAACGAATTAGCACCGGATATTCCTGTTCATTTTCTTCTGAATAAAATGGATACGATTGTCAATGAGCAGGAGGCAGTTAGAATATTTAATGAAACTAGTTCACGGATCCACACCTATTTACCGGATGCAAAAGTATTTGCATTCTCCTCACAGTATGAAAGCGGGCAGCAATTAGTTGAATTAAAGGAATTTGTCCATTCAATAAAAAATACGAGAAATCTCGCAGATAAACGGTTAGCCAAACTTTTATATCTGATTCGAACAACGATTACAAGCTTACTGCAAAAAAGAATTGATGTTGAAAATCAGTTAATTGAGTCTGTTAGATGGAATGAAGATTTATTGATGAAGTTAAATGGGGCTGTGAATCAGTTAAAGGATACAGAGGTACAAACAATAAGATCCATCACTAGGTCATACCAATCAATCAAGGAAACCATTCAGGGAGACATTTCTATGGCCGTACCTAAGATGCTTCAGGACTGCTCAGAACTCATTACGGAGGATAGTAATTACACCAGCATTCATTTGGAACTTAACTTAGAGATGAACCGAAGAATTCAAGATTATTTAGAGAATGAAGCAATGCCAAAGTATTTTTCCTCACTTGAGAATTGGATAGCAAACTCTAAAGAGGAGTTTGTGGAAAGTCAAGGTTTCCTAAATGAGATGGCAGAAGGCTTCAACACCTTATATGGAGCAGAGCGGTTAAAGCCAAGTTGTGACTTTAAGGTGCTCGATGATTGGCGCCGTGATACCGACCGAATGACAAGTCGCTTTCAATTAGGTGAAGTCAATATCTTACTTCGAAATACACCTTCACAATTTTTACTGAAAAGTGCAGGTAAACTTTTTGGTGCGTTATCGCAAAATAAAGCACCAATCTATAATAAATATAAATCATTTGTCCAAAATGAGGCTTATTCTGAAACAACAGCGGAAGTGATCCGGCAATTCTTCCAGCAATTTGAACTCTTTGAGAAATCCTTAGAGCGGGATATTGCCTTGTTCTTTAGGCAGCCGCTTGGGGAGCTTAATAAAGCAGTAGATGAAGCTCGTACAGAGATTACCACAAAGAAAGAAATTCTAAAAACGATGAATACCAATCCTGAAATGTTCCGCGATCCTTTGACCCTGTTCGAAGTAAGACTTCGTCAATTTGAATGGATGACCATAGCAGGGAAAGGTGTAGAAACAATTTAATAAATTGAAAAAAACGAAGATGTTAAAGCATCTTCGTTTTTGGTTTATTATTTTTTGAAAATAGAGTTCAGCAAAAATCTACCATCAGTACCCCTTTGAGAAATCAACAAGATTAATACTAGGGTTTGTTCCGGATACATAGTTTTTTAGGTTAGGGATTAGGATATCTTCAATTACCCGTTTATTATAATGCTCTGTCGACCCTGAGGTGTGAGGAGTGATAATCACGTTGTCTATTTCCCATAATGGACTTTTCTCATCTAGCGGCTCTTTTTCAAAGACATCCAGGCCTGCTCCAGCAATTTTCCCTGTCTGCAGTGCGTTTATCAGATCCTCTTCAACGACGATTTCACCGCGGCCAATATTGATCAAAAATGCTGATGGTTTCATTTCATTGAATTGATCTGCACCAAAAAGTCGATTTGTTTCCTTTGTCAGCGGCAGGGTTATGATCACATAATCACTACTACTTAAAACAATAGTAAGATCTTCGGTTGTATACATTTCATCTACAAATTCCTCTGGTTTTCCTGAATGGCGTACTCCGATTACCTTCATCCTAAAGGCTTTTGCCAGCCGTGCAACTTCCTTCCCAATTGCGCCAACACCAATAATCGCTATTGTCTTTTCGTGTAATTCAAGATTCATATTCCCGTGATGCCAAACCTTCGCTTGTTGATTTCTAACATATGTATGGATTTTCCTTGTTAACCCCAGCATTAAGGCGAAGATGGTTTCTGAAATCGGATAGCTATGCACACCATTTGCACTTGTAACTGCAATGTTTCGAGCTTCGAATGAATCCAGTGGCAGGCTGTCGACACCTGCACTCCAGGTCTGCAGCCACTTGAGCTGAGAGTCTGTTTGCAGGCATTTTTCTTTGATTTCTTTCTTCCAGCCAGCGATTACCTCGGCGGATTGTAAATGTTCTTCCCAAACTGCTTTGTCTTTACCAGCAATGATTTTCCAATCTGGAATAATCTCTTGTATTTGATCAAGCTGATCTTGATGGATAGTTTGGGTAACGACAAGTTTACGCGTATTCATATAGAACCCCCAGTGAATGATTTTGTATCTTAATGATAACGGAATTTTTTAAAAAAATAACTAATTCTTTATAAGATCACGATATCATTTCAATTTTACCCTTGCTGTGCTAATCTTTAGAGAGTCGAAATAAAATGATTTAACTGGCGGATTTGTTTTTGGGGGAGGAGTTAACAGTGAAAGATCAATTGTGGTCTAAGTCGTTTATCATGCTAATGGTGGGGAATTTGTTCTTATTTATGTCCTTTCAAATGCTGATTCCAACCTTGCCCCCATACATTCAGTCAATTGGCGCATCAGGTTTAGAAATTGGGCTAGTGACTGCTTTATTTTCAGTTGGTGCGGTGATTAGCCGTCCGTTTATTGGCTTCTTGCTTTCATATAAGGAGAGGAAGGCACTAGTATTAATGGGAGCAGTTTTGCTCTTAGTGATTACTATACTTTATCCTATATCCCAAATTGTTTTCATCTTCCTGCTGATTCGATTCATCCATGGCCTTGCATGGGGATGGTCAACAACGGCTAACGGGACCGCAGCGGTAGATGTTATTCCTTTTTCACGTCTTGGTGAAGGAATGGGTTACTTCGGACTTTCCATTACAATTGGTATGATTATTGCACCAAGTCTTGGAATCTTTCTATTCAATATAACCTCTTTCACGAATCTTATTATTATTTCAGCAATCCTAGGTGTTACTTCGGTCATTTTACTAGGAGTTGTTGGTTATCGGACCCCTGATGTTGTCCTAAAAACAAAGAAGGAAAGCTTAACATTCTCATATGTCGATTCTTTATTTGAAAAGTCTAGCTGGTATCCGTCCTTTATTACTTTTACCATTTGTCTAGGTTATGGAGCAGTTGCCACCTTTATCGTCATTTTTGGCCAGGAGCGTGGAATTGATCAAATCTTTCTTTTCTATATCTTTAATGCCATTCTATCGTCTATTTCTAGACCAATAGCTGGAAA
This sequence comes from Bacillus sp. MRMR6, assembly GCF_001940785.1. Taxonomy (GTDB): domain Bacteria; phylum Bacillota; class Bacilli; order Bacillales; family Cytobacillaceae; genus Neobacillus. The sequence goes on along the minus strand of NZ_MSLS01000006.1, from coordinate 40,565 downwards.
ATGGTTTGATGAGAAGGGACCTCTTGGACTTGTTCTATTTTGTACTCTAGCCACGATTGCGGGAATGTGGGTTCTTTCTTTTGCCCATTCGAATCTGTTAGTTGTGATATCGGGTATGTTGTTTGGGGTGGGGTTCGGATGTTTACTGCCAACACTGCAGTCATGGACTTTATCGCTTACACCAGAAAACCGCAGAGGTGTTGCGAATGGTATGTACTTTTCGTCAATCGATCTAGGGATCGGCGTCGGGGGCTTGATTTTTGGTGCAATGGCATTATTTCTTGATACAGGATCCATCTTTCGAATAGCTAGTGGCTTTTTACTATTATCACTAGTGCTCACCATGCTAGAAATAAGAAAAAAGCGAATGATCACACAAGAAAGAACCATCCATTAGTAGGTCAGGACCACATTATTAACTGGTCCTGGCCCTATTTAAAGGATTCTAGACACGAATTAGAGTTACTATAAAATACGTCAGTTTCCCCTAAATTTCACCTGCGAATGTAGAATTAAGTAGAACGATAAACAGGATTAAACTATAGTAAAATATTCTAAAAATTCTATGACTTTGTTACAATAATTTAGTAAGCGTTTACATCTTAAAAAGGAGCGTTACTGATGAAACATCCTTATTTAAACGATGAGCATGAAATTTTTCGAAGATCACTAAGAAAGTTTTTAGAAAATGCTGCCTATCCCTTTTATGAACAATGGGAAGAGGATCGGCTAATTCCGCGTTCGTTGTGGACGAAAATGGGTGAGCAAGGGTTTTTATGCCCGGATGTGGAAGAGGACTATGGAGGTCTTGGTGTTGATTGGGGCTTTTCAGTGGTCATTAACGAAGAGTTAGAACGAGTAGGATCAGGATTAGTTGGGATTGGCCTGCATAGCGACATAGTTGTACCATACATAGGATCTTTCGGCACGGAGGAACAAAAAAAAAGGTGGTTGCCTCGTTGTGTGACGGGTGAACTAATCTCTGCCATAGCTATGACAGAACCAGGAACAGGCTCTGATTTGGCAAATATTAAAACGACCGCCAGGCTTGATGGCGACCATTATGTCTTGAATGGACAAAAGACGTTTATAACCAATGGGATTCAGTCAGACCTTATTTTGGTGGCCTGTAAAACCGACCCTAACGCAGTACCGAAGCATAAAGGTGTTAGTTTACTGCTTGTGGAACGAGATACCCCAGGGTTTTCACGTGGGAGGAAGCTTAACAAAGTAGGGTTACATTGCCAGGATACAGCTGAACTAATCTTTGAGGATTGTAGAGTTCCAAAGGAAAACCTGTTAGGTGAGGAAGGCAAAGGCTTTCTCTATATGATGGACAAATTACAGCAGGAACGCCTTGTAGTCGCGATCGCAGCGCAGACGGCAGCAGAAGTTATGCTGAAAGATACGATAGAATATGTGAAAAGCCGTGAAGCCTTTGGAAAATCAATTAGTCAATTTCAAAACACCCAATTTAAAATCGCTGAAATGTCCACCGAAGTTGAGATGGGGAGAGCGTTCTTAGATCAATTAATAGCAGAGCATATCGATGGTCAAAATGTGGTAACGAAGGTCTCGATGGCAAAGTGGAAATTAACGGATACTGCCAAGCGTGTTGCTGGAGAATGTATGCAGCTGCATGGCGGCTACGGTTATATGGAAGAATACGAGATTGCGAGAAGATTCCGCGATATTCAAGTTTCTAGTATTTACGCCGGCACTAACGAAATCATGAAGACGATTATTGCGAAGAATCTTGGATTATAGGTAGAAAAAAATAAGGAGGAGTTTTGATGACGATTACAATTGGGCAAATCTTTGATTTAACGGTGAGTAAGAATCCAAACAAGGAAGCTATTTACGATGTGAGGAAAAATCTACGCTTAACGTATAAAGAGTGGAGCGAGCAGGTAAATCGATTGGCAAATGCCCTTTTGAAAGAAGGCATTAAAAAGGGAGATCGTGTTTCCACCTTCATGTTTAATACAGAAGAATTAGGGACTGCCTTTTTTGCTTGTTCAAAAATTGGTGCTATTTTTAACCCAATTAACTTCCGATTAATGCCTGAGGAAGTGGCCTTCATTTTATCAGATGCAGCCCCAAAGGTAGTGCTTTTTGAAAAAGCATTAGAGCCTGTTATTGCTGCGATTGAAAATCGCTTTGATTCAACTTCCTTCTGGTTCATTGATGAAGACACTCCCGTCTATGCTGCTAGCTATCAAGAAAAACTCGCTGCTTCCTCGACCGATGATGTCAAAGCTGATGTTCAAGAAAATGACCTGTATGCGTTTATTTATACTAGTGGGACCACCGGCCGACCAAAAGGAGTAATGCACACTCACCGTAATATGGTGGACCAAAGCATTCTATGTATAGCGGCTGGGAAACTTGAAACGGAGGATGTGGGACTTGTAACGGCTCCAATGTTCCATTGTGCGGAGCTGCATTGTGCATTCCTAGCGAGAGTCCATGTAGGAGCGAGAAATGTTATTTTACATCAGTTCAATCCTAAAGTGATTCTTCAGCTGATTGAACAAGAAAAAATCACGAAAATGTTTGCAGCGCCAACTATGTGGAATATGCTATTGCAAGAAGATTTAAGCAAGTATGATACATCAAGTTTAAAGCTTGGGTTGTATGGTGCTGCTCCGATGGCACCAGCACTTGTGCATGCCCTAAATGATAAATTTGGTATTGCATTAATCCAAGCGTACGGTATGACAGAAATGGGGCCAGCCATCACCTTCTTGTCTGAGCATGATCAGCTTAGAAAAGTGGGTTCTGCGGGGCAGGCAGCATTAAACCACGAAATCCGGATTGTCCGTACTAGAGAGGATGGACCATCAGATCCAGAGGATGTTGTGCCAGCGGGTGAAACCGGTGAAATTATTGTTAGAGGCCCTTCGATGCTTGTCGGTTATTTTAACCGCGAAGAAGCAACAGAAAAAGCATTGTACAAAGGCTGGTACCACTCAGGAGATATCGGATATCTTGATGAAGATGGATTCCTCTTTGTAAATGACCGTGTAGATGACATGATTATCAGCGGCGGTGAAAATATATATCCTCGCGAGGTGGAGGATGTTCTCCATGCTCATGAAGGAGTTCTTGATGTAGCCGTAGTCGGTCAGCCTGATGACCGTTGGGGTGAAACGGTAACCGCATTTGTCGTTAAGAAAAATTCAAATATCACCGAGCAGGATTTAGATGAGTATATTTTAAACGGAGATAGTTTAGCTCGATACAAGCGTCCACGGAAGTATATTTTCTGTGAAGCACTGCCGCGAAATGCAAGTGGAAAAATTCAAAAATTCGTCCTGCGTAAACAGCTAGAAGAATTGTTTACACAAGGATGATAAAGAAAGGCTGCCGAGCATGTATCGGCAGCTTTTTTTATAGGCAGGCATCTTAGGGGAAGTTTTGCCCGTTCTCGGCTGAAAAAGCGGGTGTACGGTAAAAACTAGGGAATCGTTCTTCCCGCGGAAGCAGGATAAGTGGAGTCAAGGTAAAAACTGAGTTATAGTTTTGCCCGTACACGTGTGAAAAGTGGAGTACGGTAAAAACTTGAGACTAGTTTTTACCGTGGAAGCAGGAATCTCGAAGGTAAGGTGAAAACCTGTTCAAAGTCTTACCCTTAGTAACACGAGTGAGCAACAGGTTCCAAGTGTAAACACAATAACCTGCCAAAAACTCCATTCATCCAAAGTGAATAATAAGTTATAATGATATAAGATATAACTCTATGGAGAGGAGTGACTCGTTTGTTTGAAAAAGCGCAGCAATTTTTACAATCACATTTTGGCTATTCTTCCTTTCGAAACGGTCAAGAACAGGCCATCAAATCTGTACTGAATGGGGAAAATACCATCTGTGTCATGCCTACTGGCGGAGGGAAATCGATTTGCTATCAAATCCCCGCACTTGTGCTCCCGGGTACAACCATCGTCATCTCACCCCTAATCTCACTCATGAAAGATCAGGTAGATGCCCTCATTCAGGCAGGAATTTCAGCCACCTTTATTAACAGTTCATTAAGTTACAATGAAGCAGCAGACAGGATGTGGGAAGCGAAGCAGGGAGAGTACAAGCTTCTTTATGTTGCACCTGAAAGACTAGAATCACGTGAATTCATCGAGGACTTAAGACAGATGGACATTCCATTAGTTGCCGTCGATGAAGCACATTGTATCTCACAGTGGGGACATGATTTTCGTCCAAGCTACCGACATATTCAACAAATGGTGAAAAACCTCCCGCAGCGGCCAATTGTGCTAGCTCTAACAGCAACAGCTACTCCAAGGGTACGTGAAGATATTACAGAAACACTCGAAATTGATGAAGAAAATTCAATCGTAACAGGATTTGAACGGGAAAACCTATCTTTTTCGGTGATAAAGGGGCAGGACAGACTTCCTTTTTTACTAGATTATATAAGAAAAAATAATAAAGAAGCTGGAATTATATACGCGGCCACTAGGAAAAATGTTGACCTGCTTTATGAGAGACTGAGGAAAGAAAAGATCAATGCTGCCCGCTATCATGCCGGAATGGGAGAAAACGACCGCACACGAGAACAAGACCGTTTTTTAAAGGATGAAGCATCGGTCATGGTTGCCACCTCCGCTTTTGGGATGGGAATTGATAAATCGAATATCCGCTATGTTTTTCATTTTCAGCAGCCCAAAAATATGGAGAGCTATTATCAGGAAGCGGGCCGTGCTGGACGTGATGGGCTTGAGAGTGAATGTATTCTGCTCCATTCTTCACAGGATGTACAGATTCAGCGATTTTTAATTGATCAATCACATGACAGGAGCAGGATTACGCAGGAACTAGAAAAACTACAGCAGATGACCGATTACTGCCATACGGAGGACTGCCTGCAGGAATATATTTTAAAATATTTTGGTGAAACAGAGACAGAACCATGCGGACACTGCGGCAATTGCTTGGATTCAAGAACGAGTATCGATGTGACAAAGGAAACGCAAATGGTGTTGTCTTGCATGATTCGGATGGGACAGCGCTTTGGAAAAACATTAACTGCACAAGTCTTAACAGGTTCGCGAAATAAAAAAGTAACGGAGATGGGTTTTGACAAGCTAACCACCTATGGAATTATGAAGAATCAAGGTGCAAAAGAGGTAGGCGATTTCATTGAATTCTTAATATCACAGGAGTTAATTGCGATTGAACAAGGGCAATTTCCTACACTCTATGTTTCCCCAAAAGGAAAAGAGGTTTTACTAGGAAAAGAACAGGTTCATCGAAGAGAATCTGTTAAGGTTAAGGAAATTGCGAAGGACGATCCATTGTTCGAAACCCTTCGTGAAGTAAGAAGGCAAATAGCTGAAGCAGCAAACGTACCTCCATTCGTTATTTTTTCAGATGCTGCCCTAAAAGATATGTGTGCCAAGCTTCCAAAAACAAATGAGGAGTTCTTACAAGTGAGTGGAGTAGGAGAGCACAAATTGCAAAAATATGGACTTGAATTTATTCAAGCAATCCGATCATTTTGTGAAGTCCATCCTGACCGTGAGCCTGTAGGAGGGGCATCGACAGTTCCCCAAAAAAAGGCTGTCAAAAAAACCGTAACGGATTCACATCTAGAAACGCACAAGTTACACCATGAGAACTTATCCATCAAGGAAATAGCAGAAAAACGGGAACTAGCTGTCAGCACGGTTGAAAGCCACCTCATTCAATGTGCCCAGCAGGGGATGGAGGTTAATTTCTCAAGTCTCATACCTAGTGAATACATGCCTTTATTGCAAAAAGCGGTGGAGGAAGCAGGCCGTGATCGTTTAAAGCCAATTAAGGAGTTACTTCCAGAGGAAGTCAGCTATTTTATGATTAAAGGGTATCTATATTTTTTGAGTAAAAAAAATAGTTATTAGACTATTCTTAATAATTGTCGACTGCCGTATAACTTTGTTGATATTTCCCGGGAATATGTCGATTCAATCTCAACAAAAAGGCCTCACGTATGTCATGAGGCCTTACATTATTCTTGCTCGTACTCATCCAAAAACGGTTTGTTAACAAAATAATACATCCATGCCATGAGCAATCCACCGCCGATTAGATTACCGATAGTAACCGGTATTAGGTTATGGACTACGCCCGCCCAAGAAATGGTTCCAGGATGATTCACAACTAAGGCTATAGCGAAGGTACACATATTTGCAATACTATGTTCATATCCTGAAATGAAAAAGCAGAAAACAAACAGAATCATCGAGAACATTTTTGGACCATCACCTTTTAAGCTCATCGGAATGAAGAATGCCAAGCAGACAAGCCAATTACATAGAATTGCTCGGAAAAACAATTCCATCGTCGGGACATGCATTTTCTTTTCAACGACATTTAGTAAAAAACCATTTACCGAAGAATCTTCGAATAGGCCAGTTGTAAAGATTAAGAAGGCAAAGACCGCTGCACCCAAAATATTGCCGATATAGCTGCTAATCCATAGTTTCGTTACCTCCAGCCATTTAAGCTTTTTGCGCAGTGCAGCGTAAGTGTAATAGAAGGTATTACCTGTAAATAAATCACCACCACCGTAGGCAATCAAGATAATTGCTGCACCAAAGGTGAGGGCTGCCATGGGATAGGTTAACGGAGAATGCTCCATATAAAAATAATTTCCTGTTTTAAAAGCAACGATGACGCCAAAACCAATATACATACTTGCAAGCATCGCTCTTAAAATATATCTTAATAGACTTTGTCTAAAGACTTTTACTTTCTTTAGAGCTAATTTTTCAACCTCTCTTAAGGGTTGCATTTCCATAATCACATTCACCATCCACTGATATCATTTATCATCTCTTTAGTATCTTAAAAAAAATAACCATTTATGTACAGAGATTTCCAACTTTTAGAATAATTAACGACACAGTGTTCATAGTTTTTTTCAAATATACATGACTAAGATTCATTCTTTCAGCTATAATGGAATGGTTTTTATAACTGACTTAAAGGAGTTACAAAGAAATCGATGAAAAAAATAACCCCAGAATTTGACCCATGGGAAGCCTATTTAGATATAGAACAATACGGAAAGCCCCGGCTAACTAATATTGAGTTCACCACTACTACTCTATGTAATATGCGCTGTGAACATTGTGCAGTAGGTTATACACTGCAGACAAAAGACCCAGTTGCACTACCTATTGATTTACTGCTGCAGCGATTAGAGGAAATTCCAATGCTCCGTTCACTAAGCATCACTGGCGGAGAACCGATGCTTTCGAGGTCATCCGTTAAAAACTATGTTGTTCCAATTTTAAAATATGCGCATGAACGGGGAGTCCGTACGCAACTAAACTCAAATTTAACACTTGATTTAGAGCGTTACGAACCCATCATTCCTTATTTAGATGTTTTACATATTTCGCATAATTGGGGCACTGTAGATGATTTTGTTGAGGGCGGTTTTGCAAGGATGGAAAGAAAACCAGATTATTCTCAGCGGGAAACGTATTTTCTTAGAATGATAGAAAACAGCAGGGAACTGGTGAAAGCAGGGGTAATGGTTTCTGCTGAAACGATGCTTAACAAGCGAACAGTACCTCATTTAGAAAATATCCACCGGCAGATTGTAGATGAAATGCTCTGCCAGCGTCATGAGGTGCACCCAATGTATCCTAGCGATTGGGCCAGCAGTTTAGAATCATTGACATTAGATGAAATTAGGAAGGCGATTCAAAACTTGCTTGATATTCGTGATGAAAAGGTATGGATGCTGTTTGGAACATTGCCTTTTTATGCATGCAGCAGCAATCCAGAGGACTTGGAACTGCTGAAAAGGCTCTATCAAAGCAATAATGTAACTGTCAGGAATGACCCTGATGGACGTTCACGTCTGAATGTAAATATTTTTAATGGCGACATTATTGTCACCGATTTTGGCGATACACTCCCCCTCGGTCATATCCATTCAACCAAATTGGAAGACGCCTTTCAAAATTGGCAAAACTCAGCAGTTTCAAAGGAATTAAGTTGTCATTGTCCTGCTGTTTCGTGCCTTGGACCTAATATATTGGTGAAAAATAGCTATTATCGTGAAACGGACTTTAAGCAATTGCAAAACAAAATAAGCAAATAAAAAAGCAGGTGTGCCTGCTTTTTTAAAACCGTATATTTCAGAAGTTTTGGATGGCGTTGCATGGCGATTAATAAGATCACTCCGCTTATGATTAGAAGGGCACTAGTACTGATAAAAACAGCCGAGAATCCAAGGTAACCGGAAATAAATCCCCCTAACATTGGGCCGATTATGTTTCCGAGAAACCTTAAACTAGTATTATAGCCTAAAACCTCCCCCTGCATCGCCATTGGTGCCTTATCGTTTGGCCATCTCCGAGTGAGTCATTTGTTAAAATAAGCCAATAAACCTCGAAAGAGCAGGATCGTTATAGTGGAAAAATGAAAATATTTAGAAAACACTATTGACAAATTGTTAATAGGAGATTAAATTTAGTTTATCGCTTTACAACGCTAAATGAATAATACGTTCTCTTATCAAGAGTGGCAGAGGGACTGGCCCGATGACGCCCAGCAACCGTTCCGTTAGGAATTGGTGCTAAATCCTGCAAAACAAGAAATTGTTTTGAGAGATAAGAGAGGAGTAGTCCCAAAATTTGTGATGAAACCTCTCTTTTCTGGAGAGGTTTTTTTGTTTTTTACTCTCTGTCCTCGATTGGTAAGATCGTTCGTACATAACAAACAAGGGGGAGCTTAACGTGAAAAAGAATCTATTAAAGAGCACAATTGTTTCAGCAATAGCAGCAACACTTCTACTGACCGGCTGTGCATCTGGTGGAGAAACAAAACAACCAAGTGGAAGCACAAAGATTGAAGGGGTACCTGAACGATTTGCAGAAGGGGATCAGCTAAAAATTAAAGTTATTCGTAAAATCGGCGGAGATGATCATACGGCCCAGTTCCTAGCTGGTGCTAAGCAAGAAGGGGAAGAATTAGGTTTTAAAGTAGATGTATTTACAGCAAATGGAGATACAGCGAAATTCCACGATGCAATCAATCAAGCATTAAACCAGGGTTATGATGGATTTATCATTTCACACGGTGACGATGACGCAACTGTTAACGATGTGAAGGAAATTGTGGAAGCAGGTAAAAGTGTCGTAGCGTTCGACTCAAATGCAAATTTGACTACTGTAGAAGGAGTTACACTAACTTCCCAGGATGATGAAGCATTAGCAACCCTTGCACTTGAACAATTAGTAAAAGATACAAATGGTGAAGCTAATATTGCATACCTTTGGGTTGATGGGTTCCCTCCAATGGTTAGACGTAACAAAGTATACCAAGATGTACTCTCGAAAAACCCTGGCTTGAAGGAAGTGGAGCGTTTTGGTGTAGCAGCAGCGGATACAAGTGTACAAACACAAAATGCAGTAGCTGCGATGCTTAATAAGTATCCAAAGGGTGAGCTTGATGCGATCTTTGCGACATGGGATGCATTTGCAATCGGCGCCGCTCGTGCACTAAAAGAAGCTGGCCGTGAAGAAGTGAAAATTTATGGAATTGATGTTTCTAATGCAGACTTACAAGAAATCCAGCGTGAAGGCAGTGCGTGGAAGTATACAGCCGCGGTTGACCCTAAGTTAATCGGTGCGGTAAATATGAGACTACTAGCGAAGAAATTTGCAGAGGAAGAAACACCACAAACCTATGACCTAGAAGCATCTTTAATCTCTCAAGAAGGTTTACAGAAATCAAAAGAACCAGTTAACATGGTGAATCTAGCTGAAATCATTGCTGGCTGGGGACAATCTGATGCATTTGAAGAAGATTGGATGAAGAAGCTAAAGGATCACTATAAGAAATAAAGTGAAACTGCCATCAGCGGAGGGGCTTCATCCTCCACGGATGGTTAGTTGAACTTATCGGGCTTTTACGGGCAGTTATCCCCCACCAAAAGTCTTGTTTGCACACTTAACCTTGAGGTGGGGGTATTACTGCCCGTTAATGCGGGATAAAGATAGTGGAGCATTCTCTTTCTCATGAGAGGAAGAGAATCTTTCATTTAGATAGGGGATGAATCCATCATGACAACATTAGAAATGAAGAATATCTCAATTGAGTTTCCGGGTGTACAAGCATTGAATAAGGTCGATTTCTCAATGCAAACAGGGAATATACATGCGTTGATCGGGGCAAATGGTGCGGGGAAATCTACGTTAATGAAGGTCCTTTCAGGAGCTTATGATCATTACACCGGTGAGATTATGATGGATGGACAGAACCTAAATATCCGTTCTCCCAAAGATGCAATGGATACTGGAATTCAAATTGTATATCAAGAAGTTGATACAGCGCTCATTCCATACTTAACTGTCGGCGAAAATATCATGCTGATGGATACAGTTCACAATATGGGTAAAAGGCAATGGATGAAATGGAAGCTTCTACATGAAAAAGCTGCTGCCATACTAGAAGAAATGAATGTCCATGTTTCCACGAAGAAACTTGTCAGTGACCTGACGCTTGCTGAAAAACAAATGATTTTAATCGCTCGGGCGATTTCTAAGCAATGTAAATTTCTAATCTTAGATGAACCAACTGCACCGCTAAGTCATACGGAAACAACAGAACTGTTTCGGATTGTTCAAGAATTAAAGAAGCAAAATGTAGGGATTATCTTTATCTCACACCGTCTTCCGGAAATCTTTGAGGTGTGTAATGAGATTACTATAATGAGAAATGGTGAATTGGTAGTAAGGGAAAGTATTTCTGCGACCACACCAAACAAAGTTGTTGAACACATGCTGGGACAAAAGCTAGAAGAACAGTTTCCGGTAAAAAATAATGAACTTGGAAATAACGTCCTTGAGGTAAAGGGACTTTCGGATAAAGAAAAAATTAAAGATTTATCACTTCATGTTAAATCAGGTGAGATTGTCGGGATTGCAGGACTAGTCGGAGCTGGTAAAACGGAATTGTGCAAAGCGTTATTTGGAGCTGAGGGTAAGTTAGCCAGCGGTGCAGTGGTGTTGAATGGGAAAACCTTAACCTTGAAAAGTCCGTATGATGCCGTGAAAAGCGGAATGGCTTTAGTACCTGAAGAACGGAGGAAGGAAGGGATTCTAGTACTAGAATCAGTTGAATCCAATCTATCAGCAGCCAATCTAGGTCGTTTTTCAAAAGTGTTGAGCTTTTTAGATCGTAAAAAAGAAAAGGATGCGGCAAAAGATTTAATCAAGAGGTTGGGAATTAAGACTCCTTCTGAGGAAACGAAGGTTCAGAATTTATCAGGAGGAAACCAGCAAAAGGTAGCTATTGGTAAATGGCTGGTAGCGGAAGCGGAGGTATATATCTTCGATGAACCGACAAAGGGGGTAGACGTCGGGGCGAAAAAGGATATTTTTGACTTGATTGTTGAATTAGCCAATCGAGGAAAGGCAATTATTTATGCTAGCTCAGAGCTTTCCGAAATTATCGGAATTACCGATCGTGTCTATGTTTTATATGATGGCCGGTCTGTTAAAGAATTAGAAACGAAGAATTCGAGTGAAGAAGAATTATTATATTATTCAGCAGGGGGCAGGTAAAATGGAGACAAATCTATCAGCGAAGAATCAGACCCCGAAATTTGATTTTTTTCAATTCCTATATAAATATGGAACGATCATCACGATTGTTGCCCTTATCATCATTTTTTCAGCGGCAAATCCTGCTTTTATTCAGGGCAATAATATCATTAATATCCTAAGATCTATCTCGATTGTCACCATTATTGCTATTGGGATTACCATCTCGTTATCGGTCAATGGATTCGACCTTTCAGTAGGCTCAGTCGCATCGCTATCAAATGCAATTGTCATCTCGATGTTTGTTTGGTTTTCACAGAATACCTTGGTTGCGATCATTGCTGCGATTGCTGCATCATTAATCGTCGGAGCGTTAAATTCATTTATGATTATAAAAATGAAAATTCCTGATATGTTAATGACGCTTGCCACCATGTTTATCATTCAAGGGATAGCATTAACTTATACAAAAGGGGCAACTGTTTCACAAAATATGGTGATGGCTGATGGGTCGATGGCTGAAGGTTTAATTAGTCCGTTTTTTTCCAAAATTGGAGAGGTTCCGTGGATCATCCTCATTATGATTGTGATTGTTGTTCTTGTTCATATTTTCTTAACTTATACGAAACATGGCAGATACATGTATGTTATTGGTGGGAATAAAGAGGCAGCAAGACTTTCGGGAATCCCTGTCAATAAATATAAAGTGGCAGCCTACCTGCTCTCCGCTCTATTCGCCTCAATTGGCGGAATGGTACTGGCGTCAAGAGTTATGACAGCAGAAATAAACTCTGGTGCTCCATACTTAATGGATTCAGTTGCCGCTGCCTTTATTGGTTTTTCTGTGCTAGGGGCTGGAAAGCCAAATGCCTTCGGAACCTTTATCGGTGCCGTCCTAATAGGAATCCTCGCGAATGGTCTCGTCATGATGTCTGTTCCGTATTACGCGATGGATATTGTGAAAGGAACTGTCCTCGCCTTTGCCTTGGCGATTACCTATTACAAACAAAAATAACATTGAATTTAGTAGCGGAAAGCTGGAGTTAGTAGCGGATAGCCGGACTTTAGTAGCGGATAGCCGGACTTTAGTTGCGGAAAGCTGGTTTTAGTAGCGGATAGCCGGACTTTAGTAGCGGATAGCTGGAATTAGTTGCGGAAAGCTGGATTTAGTTGCGGATAGGAGAACTAATCATCTCCAAGGGCGCCTTTACAAAAGGCGTCTTTTTGTTGATTAAAATTTGGTTTTTCTTTACACTTAGGGAATTATAAGAGAATGATTGTAGTGGTGAGAGTTAGATGGAAAATGAAGTAACACGGTCGGACACATACGACATTATGGAGGTTTGCTTGCTAGCCGGAAAAATCATGCTTCAAAGCGGTGGGGAAACCTATCGTGTCGAGGATACAATGATGAGGATTGCTGCAGCGTTTGGAATTGAAAGCACTCATAGTTATGTAACCCCGACAGGCATTATTTTCTCCGCAGAAGGCAGTGAACCAACGAAAACAAAATTAATCAGAATATCGACTCGTTCAACTGATTTAAAAAAGGTAGACATGGTGAACAGTATCTCGCGGAGAATCACGAGTGGGGAACTCCAATTAGAAGAGGCGCTAAAGCTTTTAAAAGAACTAGAATCTAAAAATGTAACCTACTCCTTCAAACTTCAAGTGGCGGCAGCATCACTAGCAAGTGGCTGTTTTATGATCATGTTCAATGGTGAGTGGGCTGATTTCATTCCAGCTTTGATTACGGGAGGAATTGGGTATGCGGGATTTTTATATCTCCATCGATTTATCCAAATCAAGTTTTTTTCTGAGTTTTTGGCGTCGTTCATCATTGGGCTGGTCTCACTGACCTTTATAAACGTTGGATTAGGAAATCAGTTGGATAAGATCATAATAGGCTCAGTAATGTCGCTCGTGCCTGGATTGCTAGTGACAAATGCAGTTAGGGATTTGATGGCAGGGCATCTGGTTTCAGGATTATCAAAAGGTGCTGAAGCAATTTTGACGGCCTTTGCGATTGGCTCAGGTATTGCGGTGGTATTTTCAATCATTTAAAAGGAGCGGAAGATGGATATTTTCGGACAGTTAATTACTAGTTTCGTTGCTACCGCTGCCTTTGGTGTCATTTTTAATGCTCCGAAGGAAACGCTAATACGGTGCGGGTTAGTCGGTATGGGAGGCTGGCTTATCTATTATGTAACAGAGGATTATACAGGTAATGCTATTATAGCCACGCTTGGGGCCACAATCTTTATCGGAGTAGTCAGTCAAGAACTAGCGAAATTTTACAAAACACCTGTGATAATTTTTAGTGTTGCTGGAATTATCCCCTTAGTGCCTGGGGGGCTCGCCTATGATACGATGAGGAAATTTGTTGAGAGTGATTATTATACAGCGGTTGCCTTGGGTGCAAAAGTAACGATGCTATCAGGCTCAATCGCCTTTGGTCTGGTTTTTTCAGAGGTAATTAATCAATTGATTCGAAAGGCGAGACATGAAAGGCTTAGAATCAAGCAGCTGCCATAATGATCTAAAATTGGGCGAAGGCAGAGGATTAACAATCCTCTGCCTTCTTTTGCTCTTTAAATCCTATGTTAGGATTTTCTAAAATTGTAACTTGTGAATGGTTGTTAAATTCAATTGTTCATCCATCGCAAGGTAAAAATTTATTTATAATAAATGGTATTAAAAGACCAATTTGCCGCGGTTACTCTTCCACCTGATGGTTTTATACCTAAACGACGTAAGCCCTACCTCTCTTACATCCTTACGGCTCCTAAGCCGATCCAGTGTGAATAAGTGTTACTTTTAAAACATAAGCAGAATGCCAGAAATAATTCTTACATTGCGTTATTTCATCTATCTATAACAAGTTACATAATTTTGAAGCACAATTAGTAATATTAAACCATTACACCGATTTTGTCAAGAATTGTAATTGGAAAGGAAAAACTGCTTCTTTAATAGAAGTAAATAGAGAATAGGTAAGGGAGAGGGTGTGAATAATGGAGGGGTTCGATTATAAACATTTTGATGGTCTTGGACTTGCTGAATTGATAAAAAAGAAAGAAGTTCAACCCAAAGAAGTGTTGAAAGATGCAATTAGAACGATTGAACAGCATAATTGTAAACTAAACGCAGTTATTCATAAATTATATGATAAAGCAGAGACATTGAGCCAAACAAGGGAAGCTATCTCGAGCAAACAAAAAGAACGCTTGATAAAAAGTTAACGCTTGCGTTTACCGTTCAATCGCCTCTGGGAACAGAAGTACATGAGGAATGCAAGGCGGCCGTAATAATAACAGCCAAATATTTAGAATCATTAGGACATGAGGTTGAAAAAGATCCTCCTATTGATGGAAAGAAAATTGCTCATAGTTACTTAACGATGTATTTCGGCGAGGTAGCGGCATTATTAGCGTCGCTTGAAGACGTCCTTGGACGAAAAGTGAAAATGAGTGATGTAGAAACCACTACATGGATTCTTGGGTTAGTAGGGAGGGCAACTTCAGCAGAGGAATTTGTTCTTAGTATTAGAGAATGGGACCATGCAACAATCGTGATGGAACAATTTCATGAAACGTATGATTTCTATTTAACGCCAACTACTGCCATGCCGCCAGCGAAAATTGGCGAACTTGAGCCGAAAAGCTCCGAGATGAGATTAATGCAGGTTGCGGGCTTCTTGGGGTTGGCGGAATATTAAAAAAATTAGGGATTTTTGAACAGGTAGCAGAGGATAACCTAAAAAGAACACCGTTCACACAACTTGCAAACTTAACAGGACAGCCTGCGATGACGGTACCCCTGCATTTAACTGGTGACGGACTGCCGGTAGGTGTTCAGTTCATAGCGGCACGAGGCAGAGAAGATTTACTCTACTCTTTAGCTGGGCAGCTTGAACTATCAGATTTGTGGGTGCCTGTTCAAGGTAATCCATTTTTCAATCATGAGTAGAAAGGAGTTACAGCATGATTTTTTTTCGCAAGATATTTTTAACAGTGTCTCGCTATCGTTATCGCACCGTATTTTTGACCACCCTTATCTATATTCTAATCAATGCGGAGATCATTAAATGGCTGGAACCAGAGACCTTTGACAGTACTTTCCAAGCCATTTGGTGGATGTTGACGACCATGACAACGGTTGGGTATGGGGATGTTTCTCCTGTTACCGTTGCAGGAAGAACTTGGGCGATGCTGGTAGTTTATACCCTTGGGATTGGTCTCTTTGGGTTTGTAATAGGAATGATTGTTGATGCAGTGACGAAATACAAACGAGCGAAGGAGGAAGGGAAATTGTCCTATAAAGGAGAAAATCATTTTGTTATTATGGGTTGGACAGCTAAAAGTAAAAATACCATTAAAGAGCTGATATTGGCAGATTCTATTACCGATATTGTATTAATTGATGACAAGGAAAAGACCCCATATGAGCACGAGCGCTTCCATTATATACAAGGAAGTCCTACGGATGTAGAGACCTTACGTAAAGCTAGAATTGAAAAATCTAAGGCAGTGCTGTTATTTGCTGAAGATGGTATTAGTAATCCGGATTTAGCAGATGGAAAAACACTGTTAACAGCATCCTCTATTGAAAGATATGATGAGGGAACTGAACAAAATATTTATACCATCGCTGAAATATTAAATGAAAAGCATGTTGAAAACTTTAAACATGTTAAAATTGATGAGTTTATTTTATCAAACGGCTCTGTCTCCAATCTGATGGCTAAATCAGCCCAGACAAAAGGAGCCAGTCACCTTTTTACCCAATTGTTAAGCAGACAAGATGAAGGCAGTGACCTTTGGGAAGTGGATGTAAAAAAAGAGTGGAAAACATATGGTCATGCGTATGATGACTTGAAAAGTAAAGGGGCCCAATTAATCGCAGATCGAAGCGATCTAAACATCCTTAAAAAGTTAAACGAACCAATACCGAAGGAAGCAAGTCTGCTTGTTATTTGTGATAAGCATACCTATAAGAAACTATAGAAAAAACGCATCAAATGATGCGTTTCTTTAATAGGTGATGCTGCCAGCTATAATAATCCCAATGGAGATAGATAAAAGCATGAGGAAGATTCCGACTGCCTGGTTATCCTCCTCAATACTTTGGTTGACATTAAACTTCGGTGTAAGAAGCTCTGCCAGGTAAAATACAATTATTTGTGCCAGGATTCCAATTGACCCCCATAGAAGCATATCCGTTAGTGAAATGGAATTGGCAAGCGAAGAATAGAGTACAATCGCAAGACCCAAGAGTCTTCCGCCAAGCACATAGCTAGCTGCTTTATTCCCTTTCGCCATCAAAGTGAATTCCTTTACTTTCGTCGTTACCTCCATTAAGAACAATCCAACTAGTAGCAGACCAAGTGCAACCAGCAAATAGATCAAGAAATTAATCATCATTCCAATCCTCCTTTTAAAACAATCGTTATAAGCCCCTAGTTTTTCTTAACGCCAACTGGTAAAAAATATGAGTCATTACCAGTAATTTTGTCACCAGCACGAATCCCAATACTGCTTGGTTTCCCCGCGATTAGAAATGATCCAATCACATAGGATAACTCCTCTAAACCTTTTTCTGTTTCAAGAGTGATGGCTGGCAGGGGAACATACTCTTGATAGACTGGCAGCTCATCCTTATAGGTTTGAAAAGGATTCTGCAAAGCCATTTCATTATTTTGATCAAAGAGCTTAATCGTGTCCCCTTCTCTCCCGAAGGAAGGTTTTTCAATAAAGGAGCTTTCACCTAGAAAAGTATCTGGTTCAAGGTATGTAGGCAGCATGTATTCGAAAATCCACTGCTGTTCTTCACTCGTATAAAATGCACCTTCTACAGCCAGACCCCAGATTAAACATTGAATCGATTTTGGCTGAAGGAGAAAGGCGGAGAGCGGATTAATAACCGAAATCTTCCTTTCTTTTACGAGTTGCAGCAGCTCAATTCCAACAGGTTCACCAGTTTCTAGGTCACGGTCCTCAAGTAAATGCTCGAGCGGATAGGTTTGACGATATAACACGTCAATGGGGCGACCATTAGCGTCCAATAAGGCATCTTTGCTAATTCTCAACTTAGTTAATGGAAGCATTTGATTGGCAATCTGACATAATTCGCTTAAATATAGGGTGGTATTCCAGTCCTCGATATGGTCATCATGGGCTGTGAAAACGATATTTGGAGACTGTATTCCCCGCGATGCTTCCTGCACAGCTTTTGTAATTGCAGAAGCAAGTATCATTTCTTGTGCTTCATTTGGGTTATGGAGATTAAATTCGCTGCAAAGTCTGCCGTTCATCTGAAAGCACTCGACGATAAACGTTGGTGTATCACTATTAAACTCAAGCATTTTAATACCATGTTCGGTTAATGCAAAATCAAACCTAGAAATCACTGATTCGGGAAACAATGCTTTTACTTTTAAAAAGGGCAGGGATGCAGATGGAAAGCCGAGTGCGAGCAGCTGGTCATCAGGCAGGGTTCGAAGGAGTTTAGCCGTTTTAAAGAAGACCCTTCCTAGACGTTCTGTCGCTTCCTGGACCTTGTGCAAAGTTTGTTCTTTTATAGGGAAAACATGATAAAGACTATACTCTCCGCCATATAAATCAGACCAAAAGGCGGGGAATTCAGAATAAAAATTTGATCTTTTCTCCTTGTATGTAGACATGGTTATCCCCCAAATCCACCTTTTGAACCACTGCCAAAGCCGCCCTTAAAGGATGAGGACGATTTATAAGAATTATAAGCAGAGGAGTTTAAAAGAGCAGATTTACTCCGATAAAACATTCCTCCATAGAAAAAATGCCCATAATGTCTCGAGGTGGTATCATCACACTGCCAGACACCTTGTTCATCGTCCCAATCCCAATCAGAGCAGCTTGGGTCATCTGGAGTCGGTGGTAAATCCTGCCCACAGCCTGCTAAGGTTCCGGCCATAAGAGAAGTAAGAACACCGGTTATAAGCCATTGGGTTTTCTTCACTTTCTCACTCTCCTTTTTTGAGTTATATTTTTATTATAAAAGTAAATTTTAGGAAAACAATGGTATATTGAAGAAAAGGAAAGAGGGATTGAGGATGAGACTGGAATATCGTCTGGATGATGAATATAAAAACTACCCTGCTTTATGGAACTATCCAAATATTTCTGTCAGTGAAGCGGTAGCAAGAATGACGTGTGAATTTTATGTTAAAGAGAGAGACACTTATATGGTAACAGCAACTGCTCTAGATCCAGATGGAACAACTGTTTTATATGTAAAAAAAGAAAGTTATCCTAATGACCCTTCAGAAAAGACCTACTCCCATATTGGCTTTGAAATACGGGAAATGACAGGTACAGGTTCCATACTTTTGGAGAGTAAGGATGTATGGGAACACGAAGAAATTGTAACCGCATTACATTCTGATTTCATCTATATTCAAAAGGAAAGAGCATTTAGGGAGTTTGCCTTGGATTCACGTGAAATCGATGAGGACCGGAAATGTTATGTGTACTATGGCAAATTTACAGGAAAAATGCGATAAATATTTATTTTTCTTGGATTTGAAGGAAATATAAAATTTTTGTCGTATTTTTTAATCATATTAAATGGAAACATTTTGGGGGAAGTAAAATGTTGGCAGAAAAGCTCCTTTTGAACATGTTAATTACGATATCACCAGTCCTGCTTTACAGTGTCCTTTCAGAAAAAAGAAAATTTACTTCACCTATCATCTGCGGTGTTTTACAAAGTACTGCGGCGCTTGCGTGTATGATTTTTACCTATGCCAGCTATGGTTTTAACTGGGACCTTCGGTACGTCCCGCTCATATTAGCTTTTCTTTATGGTGGACCGATTGTAGGTGCGATGGTCTTTGGGACTCTAATAACAGGGCGTGTGTTATTAGGGGGGGAGACAGTTATTTATGGACTGATCAATACTTTGGTTATATCAGCCATTCCGTTCCTTTTAATGAGAAAATTTATGGGGTTTAATCCGAATATGAGAGTGCTAATCACAACCTTAATTGGCGGGTGGTCCTTACTCGTTTGTTACTTTTCCTTTACCGTACATCAAAGTTTAATAGGGGAAGCGATTACGATTAATTTAAATATCCCGGACATCTTAATCGTTGGGATTATCAATACGATCGCCATTGCGATTGCAGCAAAGCTGAATGAAGGATTGATTGAACGAGTAAGAATGAAGGAAGAAATTCAAAGAGCTGAAAAGCTAAATACCCTTGGTGAGCTCGCGGCATCTATCGCCCATGAAGTTCGAAATCCTTTAACGGTTGTAAAAGGATTCCTGCAACTGATGAAGGAGGAAGAAAAGGGGAAAAAATATGAATATTTTACACTTGTTTTAAATGAGTTAGGACGTGCAGAATCAATCATTAATGACTATCTAAATTTTGCGAAACCGAAGTTTGAAAAGATTGAGGAGTTCTTGCTAGCTGAAGTATTAAACGAGGTACTGATGCTTTTAGAGCCTCTTGCTACCAAACAAGGTGTGCTGCTGGATAGTAAATTAGAACATAATGATTTTTTGCTTGTGACGGATCGAAACCAGTTAAAGCAGGCACTCGTTAATTTGGTGAAAAATGCAATTGAAGCAACCCCAGAAGGTGGAAAAGTATCAGTCACCTATAAACCTAATGGAAACCAGGCGTATATTTTTATCGTTGACACTGGCAAAGGAATGACCGCTGAACAACTGTCGAGGATTGGTACATTGTTCTATACAACAAAAGACAAGGGCACAGGTCTTGGAACTTCAGTTTCTCTACGAATTATTGAAACGATGAATGGAAAAGTCTCTTACAAGAGTGAGCCAGGTATTGGAACAATCGTGACGATGATTCTTCCTGAAGGAAAAAAAGAATTGCTGAGTTTATAGTTTACTAGCTAACCATCATAGAAGATGGTTGTTTTTTTTGTTTATCAATAAAATTAATTTACTCTATCGGAATAGTGTTATATTGGAAAAATTTCAAATTTCTCGTGACTATACTTACTTTATTTTTTTATTTTTAAAATAGATTGATTTTTTAGTAAAGTAATTATATTATTTCGTTATGTGTTTTTTGAGAAGCATGTTTTAACAGTTTCAGGGAGGAATTTTGATGAGTTTATTTAGAAAAAAGTCTATTCAGGCTTTGATAAAAGAAGTTGGTCAGAAAGATGCTGCCTTAAAGAAGGATTTAGGGGCATTTGATTTGTCTATGCTTGGCATAGGTGCCATTATTGGAACGGGTATTTTTGTTCTTACAGGAGTTGCGGCGGCAGAACATGCGGGGCCAGCGCTTATCCTTTCGTTTATTCTTTCAGGACTTGCCTGTGTTTTTGCAGCCTTATGTTATGCGGAATTTGCTAGCACTGTTCCAGTAGCAGGGAGTGCATATACCTATAGCTACGCGGTTTTTGGGGAAATCATAGCCTGGATTTTAGGATGGGTATTAGTTCTTGAATATGGTTTAGCTGCTTCAGCAGTGGCCAGTGGCTGGTCAGGTTATTTTCAAGGATTACTAGCTGGATTTGAAGTTCACCTGCCAAAAGCCATAACCAGCGCATACGATTCAGTAAATGGAACGGTAGTCGATGTACCTGCTATTCTTATTGTAATCTTAATAACTATGCTTTTAATGCAGGGTGTAAAGAAATCAGCACAATTTAATGCAATCATGGTGTTTATAAAGATTGCTGTAGTATTATTATTTATTGCTGTAGGTGTTTGGTATGTTGAACCAGCAAATTGGACTCCATTTATGCCTTTTGGTTTTTCAGGAGTTACGGTAGGTGCAGCAACTGTTTTCTTTGCTTATATCGGGTTTGATGCAGTTGCTACTGCAGCGGAGGAAGTGAAAAATCCTCAAAGGAATATGCCAATAGGTATCATTGCATCTCTGTTGATTTGTACTATCCTATATATAGCAGTATCTGCAATATTAACCGGAATTGTTCCATATACAGAGCTTGGGGTGAAGAACCCTGTTGCTTTTGCCCTTAACTATATCAATCAGGATTGGGTGGCTGGATTTATTTCATTAGGTGCGATTACGGGGATTACAACCGTATTGCTTGTCATGATTTATGGACAATCGCGCTTGTTCTATGCAATCAGCCGTGACGGGTTATTACCAAAGATTTTTTCTAAAGTAGATAAAAAGAAACAAACTCCAGTAGTGAATTCGTGGATCACTTGCATAATAGTAGCTCTATTTGCAGGATTTATTCCACTAGGTAAACTGGCTCATTTAGTTAACATTGGGACACTCTTTGCCTTTATGACTGTATCAATCGGAATATTATATTTACGTAAAAACAAACAGCTGCCAAAAACGGGTTTCCGTGTACCGTTTGTTCCAGTGATTCCAATCCTAGCTTTCTTGTTCTGTGGATACTTAGCCATCCAGCTTCCATTATCCACATGGATCAGCTTCATTGTGTGGCTAGTCATCGGATTAATTGTTTACTTTAGCTATGGATATAAACATTCTAAGCTTAGTCACAATGAGGAAAGCTTAAGGAAAGTAAGCTAAAAGACTAGTGAAAATTTTACCAGAGTAAGAGTCTTGCGGGATGCAAGGCTTTTTTTGTCTATTTTATCGATTTTTGTCGAATTTACCAAAATTATATCGTTATTTATTTGTTGAAAGATGATAAAATAGTAGGAGAAATATTTGACTATATTTAATGTTTTATTGTATAGGGGAGTATCGCAGTGAAAGAGGAACTTAGGAAAACGAAATTACTACATGAAGAAACCAAAGCTACAAAGTTTTTCATATGGTTATTCTATATATTCTTTATTATTTTCGAGGTAGTATATTTTTATATTGCCCCACGGTTAACAGGCGATGGTGTTATTACTAGACCAAATGATGGAATAGGTCTTTGGATGTACGTTCTAATAGCTGGTATTTTCCCAGTTTCGTACTATCTTCTTAAAATTGGAAAAGTGGAAAATATAAAATATATTTACTTTTTTAGTTTTATTTTCATTGATATTATCAATAACTTAATTATCTATCTAGGTACAGATGAGTCATTTGCAGCAGGTCATATAGTAGAAGTGTTGTTTATTCTCTTTTTACCAATATTTGTGAGTAAGAAATATTTTTGGACCGTATCTTCAGTTGTAGTTTTAAAATATCTCTTTATGGGACTTGTGTTAGAAGATAACTTGGTTCTTGTTCCTATCATTATTTATATGATATTATCAGCAATTGTCTATGTCATCTTAACTCGTTTTTACTCATATATTAGTTCTTTGAATAGTGCACATGAAGAACTAAGAAAAAAGGAAAAATTAGCGGTTATTGGACAAATGGCTGCAGCAATTGGTCATGAAATTCGAAATCCTTTATCTTCCTTAAGAGGCTTTACCCAATTGCAGCAAGAACGAAACCCTGATAATCATAATTATTACCCAATTATGATTCAAGAAATTGATAGAATTAATAAAATTGTCGATGATTTAATGTATCTTGGAAAACCTAGAATTATCAAGTATGATAAAGCTAGTATAGAAGAAATAATTGCATATACCTTATCGATAACTCAGCACGATGCTGAAAGAAGTCTAATAAAGGTTGAAACAATTATGGAAGGCCCTCTTCCGCCAATTGAATGTGATTCTCGGCAACTCAAGCAGGTGTTTCTAAACCTTATAAAAAATGCAATTGAATCAATGCTAGATGGTGGAAATATTCAAATTAAAGTAAAAGTAATAGATGGAAAAAAAATGATGATTACTATTAGAGATGAAGGCTGTGGAATTCCAGATGCTAACCTACTTAACCTAGGCGAACCTTTCTTTACCACAAAAATGGAAGGAACCGGTCTTGGGTTGATGGTGACAAATCAAATAATAAATGAGCATAAAGGTAATTTGAAATTTGAAAGCAGTCTTGATACAGGTACAACGGTAACAGTTGTTTTACCAATCACCCAAAAATAATTCTATAAATATACAAAAATCAACAATATACTATATTTCAACGTTATCATCAATGATATATAATGTAGAGGAATGTTGAATGATGTATGTATGAAAAGAAAATGTCGAATGAGTGTGCAGACACACTGGAGGATTTTATGATACCGCAAGAGGAAAAACAAACCGTTAAATGGTTTCTTCTAATATCTTACATTATTTTAATAGGGTATGACATTTTTTACTTTTATCTAGCTCCGACTCTGAATATTGTTAATAGAGAAGTTGGGTTACCGAGCCATTATTGGATTCTAAACTATTTGACCTTGTTTATTATAGTTCCGGTTTCCTTCTATTTGAATAAGATTGATAAGCATAATTGGGTTAAATATGTATTTATATTCTCGTATCTTTTTACAGCACTTTTGGTAGATGTTTTAACCTATTTAGGAAAACCTGATGACTATTTTAGTGGCAATGTAATAGAAGTATTTTTAATCTTATCATTACCTCTATTTCTAAATACTAAATACTTTTGGTCTGTAACTTTAGGATTTACTATTAAATATTTACTTACGGGATTAATTTTAAGCACATCTTATGTAATCATGCCAATTATCTTAATCTTAATATTATCAATCGTTTCCTTCTTTTTGCTTGTACGCTTTCAAGGATATGTTCGAGCAATTAGTAATTTGTATGACAATCAATTAGAAGGTATCGTGAAAGGTGTAATCGCCACCCTTGAGTTGAAAGATCCTTATACTAGAGGACATAGTGAACGTGTAGCTAGTTATGCACTAATATTAGCAAAACAAGTTGGTGAATTTTCAAATGAAGAACAAAAATCTTTTTATTATGCTGCTTTACTTCATGATATCGGGAAAGTGAATATACCTGATCATATTCTAATGAAACCAGGACGACTTACAAAAGAGGAATTTGACATTATTAAGACCCATCCTGTTGTTGGAACAGAGGCAGTGAAGAATGTTGAAGGGATAAAGGATAGTATTTGTGTTATCCGCTCTCATCATGAACGCTGGGATGGTAAAGGTTATCCGGACCAACTTAAAGGTGAGGACATACCATTGCTTGCAAGAGTGTCAGCAGTCGCAGATGCATTCGATGCTATGACTTCTTCGAGGTCATACCGTGAAGCAATGCCGGTGGAGGAAGCATACCGAAGAATTATTGAAGGTAAGGGTTCACAATTTGATCCTTTTTTAGTGGAAGAATTTAAAAAGGTTTATCCAGCTTGGGTCAAATTTCATGAAAATTATCAATGGACAAAAAAATGTGAAGTACTTAAGGAGGTGGATTCATGAAAATCCGTAAGCTTAAGAAGATTAAGACAACTTGCTGGTGGTGTCCATATTTAGGAGTAGGTAAGTAATTCTTGAGGGATGCTAGCTTAATGCTAGACATCCTTCTTTTTTATAAAAAATTAGATAGGAACGATGTTACTTGAATATAAACCATAATTCACGGCTTGCTACCGTTCCAATCGGTATTCGCAAAGATAAAAAACACTATATAATTGAAGATCAACACACAGGTGAATTTTATGAAATGCCTGAGGTCTGTATTGACGCCATAAATTTGTTAAACCAGGGTGAACAGCTGGGGGAGATTGAAAGGTTACTAAAGGAAAGATTCCCTAGTGAGGAAGTGGATCTTCTTGATTTTTCCGAACAGCTTCTTCAATTAAACTTAATTGCTGAAATCGACGGTGTAAAGGTTGAAAAACAGCAGAAGGAAAAGGGTCGGCCCGGTTTTTTAGCGATCTCTCCAAAAGTAGGGAAATTCTTTTTTAATAAGTTTTCCTTTGTTATCTATATTTGTTTATTTATCATAAATATTATTCTATTCATTCTGAATCCTTCATTATTGCCTCATTTTAAGGATGTATTTGTTTTTGATTATATGTTTTTAAATATCTTACTTTGGATGTCTTTGACATTTGTTCTTGTGCTTATACATGAATTTGGTCATATTTTGGCAATGAGAGCACACAACCTCCCAACAAGATTAGAGGTTGGTCATCGATTATTCCTGGTAGTGCTCGAAACAGATATGTCGACAGTATGGAAATTACCCTCTAAAGCTCGTAACCAGTTATTTTTTGCAGGACTATGCTTTGATACTGTACTCCTAACGATTAGTTTAATGGCCCAGCTGCTTATTGCTAATAAATCAGTCGTCCTCGGTGGGATCATTACCCTTGCTGCATTGGATATCCTTCTGAGAATGCTATATCAATGCTGTGTTTACATGAAAACAGATCTATATTTTGTGCTTGAAAATAAATCAGGCTGCTATAACTTAATGGAAAATGCAAAGCAGTTTATTAATAGTAAACTACGATACCAACAGACAAATACAAAGACAGAGGTCGTATTTAAGGGTGAAAAAAATACGATCATGCTCTATGCTGTCTTTTATTTCTCTGGGGTAGTTCTGACGATTGGACTGTTTAGTATTTTTTATATTCCACAAATGATCTATGCTTGGCAACAGGTTCTTCCAGGTTTTCAACAAGCACCGACAACCTATGCCTTTTGGGACGCAGCCATATTTTCAGTGCAAATCGTTATTGTAGTAGTGCTGCTTTCATATTCATGGGTCAAAAAGTACCATCGTAGTAGTTTGTGACAGAGTTTTGTCTAATTCCGGTTTTCTAGGGGTTTTTTCCCCTGAGGATGGGGGAGTTCCCCGATATAGAAAGCACTAACGTTTTTCTTACAATAAGAGTAAGAAAAACGTTAGTGCTATTTTTTTAGGAGGAATTCAAGTGCAGGCAAATTCTACTACTAACACGCAAGCTGAAACGACAAAAAATAAAAAACACTCAGTCAATAATGCATTTGCTTCAAAGTTTGCAAAGTCAATGTTTCTAACCATCTCAGGGCTAGTTATTTTATCATTTATTGGAACAAGAATGTTCACACATGTTGATTTAAACCTTTACGGCTATATGGTCGGAACGCTTGTGTTTATTGGAGGATTCTTCTATCGCTTTATCGCATGGGGAGAGAGACCGCCAACAAAGATTTTCATTAAAAAGGGACTTAAACTATTATTCAGAAAATCAACACCTAAAACATCTGTAGAGCACCTAGCTACTTACAGATTTATCTGGAATCGCGGCATTTATCGCTGGTCACAGCATTTACTGATTGGCTGGGGCTGTGTATTAGCATGCTTTGTTACTTTCCCTCTTGTATTCGGTTGGATGTACTTTACGATGGGTGACAATGGATATTATACGGTAGTTGGAATGGGTATCGATATCATGACGATTAAAGCTGATGGAATTCTTGGGTATTTCTTCTATAATGCTTTAAATATTTCATCGTTCATGGTGATCACAGGTGTTTGTATGGTCCTCTACCGCCGATTGAAAAACATGCAGGCAAGAGCGGAACAAACGATTATTTATGACTTTTTACCACTATATCTGCTTCTTTTTATTAGTATTACAGGCTTAATGTTAACATTTAGCAACATGTTTTTACATGGATGGGGCCACCCAGTTATGTCCCTAATTCATCAATTCTCAGTAATCGTAACATTAATATACTTGCCTTTCGGAAAACTGGCACATATTCCTTTCCGTCCGTTGAGCGTATTCGCTAGAAATTATCGTGAGCATTATGCGGAGCAGGCAACGAAGGAATGTAAAGTGTGTGGAGATCATTTTGTATCAGTTGAACAATCAAATGATGTAATTCAAGTATTGGGTGTAAATGAGATCGAATTTAATATGGAGGATGGCTTTAACCTCGCTGAGTTGTGCCTTCCATGCCGTAGAAAATACCGTATAGCTAGATTCTCTGGAATCGCAACGCACTTCGTTCAGGTCAAGGAGGCTAACCAGAATGCAAAGGGATAAATTCTTTAAAGAAATAGAAAACGTAAACCATCCAAATGAAACGCTTGTAAAAACACACTGCAGTTATTGCGGTATGCAATGTGGGATGAACCTGCGTGTAAATACAAAGACAAACAAAATCATTGGTGTAGAACCACGATATGATTGGCCGGTAACAGTTGGTAAAATGTGTCCTAAAGGTGTGACGGCTTACCAGCAAACGAACCATGACGATCGAATATTAAAACCATTAATTCGTGATGATAAATCACTAAAAGGAACAAAAGAAGGCTTCCGTGAAGCAACATGGGAAGAAGCTTATGACTTAATCGTGAAGAATTTCCAAGAGTTACAAAACAAATATGGTAAAGATTCACTAAGTGTATATAGCGGTGTATCGATGACGAACGAGAAATGCTACTTAACTGGTAAGTTTGCCCGTGTTGGTTTACAAACACGTTATATCGACTACAACGGTCGTTTTTGTATGGCAAGTGCTGCCGGTGGCTTTATGAGATCGTTTGGTGTTGACCGCGGTTCGACACTTCCATGGACAGATCTTCATGAAACAGATTGCTTATTTATTGCGGGAAGTAATACGGCTGAGTGTCACCCAACATCTATGTTCCGAATCTGGGCTGTACAAGAACGCGGCGGTTACTTAATCGTAGCAGATCCACGTGAAACACCAATTGCTAGAAGGGCAGATGTTCACTTGGATTTAAGACCAGGAACAGACCTGGCACTGGCGAACGGAATTGTAAATCTACTTATCAAAAATGGTCATGTAGATGAAGAGTTTGTCAATAAACATACAAATGGATTCGAAGATACAAAAGAACTTGTAAAACAATTTACACCAGAATATACAAGCGAAATTACAGGTGTAGCGGTAGAAAAAATCATCAAAGCAGCAGAGATTTATGGAAAAGCTCCAAACGCAATTGTTATGTTTGCACGCGGGATTGAACAGCAGCATAAGGGTGTTGATAATGTTTCAGGCTACACCAATATGGCCTTAATCACCGGGAAAATTGGCCGTCCAAAATCAGGTGTCGCCACTTTTACTGGTCAAGGGAATGGCCAGGGAGGCCGTGAACATGGGCAGAAAGCCGATGCTCTTCCAGGGTACCGAAAGATTGCGAATCCAGAGCATGTAAAGGCAGTATCGAAGGTTTGGGGAATTGAACCAGAAGAAATGCCGAAAGAGGGCGTTTCAGCTTATGAAATGTTCGGATTAATGGAGCAGAAAGTCATCCGCGGATTGTACTTATTATGCTCAAATCCAGCAGTATCGGCACCAAACTTAAACTATGTTCGTGAGCAAATGAAAAACCTTGATTTCATGGTTTGCGCTGATTTCTATTTATCAGAATCAGCAGAATTTGCCGATGTCATTCTACCAACTACAACATGGTCTGAAGATGAAGGAACAGTTACGAATCTTGAAGGACGTTGTATTAAAATCAATAAAGCACAGGAACCACTTGGAGAATCTAAGCCAGATTGGCAAATCCAAATTGAATTATGTGAACGTCTAGGCAGAGGAAAGTACTTCTCACATTTAAAAACAGCTAGAGATGTTAATGATGAATTCCGTTTAGCTTCAAAAGGTGGATATGCAGATTATTACGGAATTACTTGGGAAAAAATTGACCAGCAAGACGGGGTCTTCTGGCCATGTCGCAGTGAAGAGGATAGTGATAAAGGAACACCACATATGTTCTTAGATAAGAAATTCTATCACCCAGATGGAAAAGCAAAAATCTGTGCATTACCCTATAGAGCACCAGCAGAAGAGCCTTGCGGTGAATATCCATTACGCTTAACAACAGGTCGAGTTGTCTATCACTATCTATCTGGTAACCAGACTCGAAGAATTCAATTCTTGCGTGATATGTCACCAGAGCCATTTGTTGAGGTACATCCTGAAACAGCAGCAAAATACAATATCAATCATGAAGAATATGTGCGGCTTTTTACCCGTAGAGGGGAAGCGGAGTATAAAGTAAAAGTTACGGAAGCAATCCGTAAAGATACCGTATTTGTCCCCTATCACTGGGGTCACGATAAATCTATTAATCTATTAACGATTGCCGCATTGGACCCGATGTCCAGAATGCCAGAATTTAAAGCCTGTGCCGCACAGATGGAAAAACTAGAAAAAACTGAGGTGCAATAAATGAAAAAGAGGTTATATTTAGAACTTGAAAACTGTATAGGATGCCGCTCTTGTTTAGCGGCTTGTACACAGTGTGGAGGGCATGAGGAGCGTAACCGTAACTATGTGTACGATGTTAATCCGCTTGTTAACCGTCAAACAATGCCTCTCATGTGCCTTCACTGTGTGAACCCAGCCTGCGCGAGAAGCTGTCCTGCACAAGCGATACAAATCCATGAAACAGGCGCGGTTTTATCAGCACTTGTTGAAAAGTGCATAGGCTGTCAAAACTGTACGATTGCCTGTCCATATGGAATTCCTAAATTCGATACTGAGCAAAATTTAATGTATAAATGTGATTTGTGTATCGATCGTACAAAGGATGGGATTCCGCCAATGTGTGCGAGTGTCTGTCCTTCTAATACATTACAATGGCTGTCAGATGAAGAAATTGAAGCAAAGCAAAAGCAGTTTAACTTAGATAATGGTAAGTGGGTAACAAGTATGCCTTATTTAGAAGGCGAAACAAATGTAAAAGTGAATCTCCCTGGTATTCTGCAGGGTGTCACCAAATTGTTTTAGGAGGGATTAGCATGACAGACAAAAATAATAAAATCCCATTTAATGAAGATAATTATACACACAATATCAACCGTAATAATGAAAGAAAACTAGATCGCCGTGGGTTCATGAAAACATTAGTCGGTGCAGCTGGAGTTTTCGCGGTTTCTTCCCTGCCTTGGGGAGTTTTAGCCGCTAAGGAACTTACAGGTTTAGAAGAAAAGAAATACCCGAAACAAAAAATTACCGATGTAAAATCGATCCCTGTTGGGGATGCGGTAGAATTTCACTTTCCAGGAGAACATGATAGTGCTATTTTAATCAGACTTTCTGAAGAGAGATATGTAGCTTATCAAAATGCGTGTACACACCTTCGCTGCCCGGTTTTCTGGCAGAAAGAGGAGCAAGAAATGCTTTGCCCTTGCCATCACGGAAAATTCGATGTTGAAACAGGTGCACCAACAGCGGGTCCGCCAAGAAGACCACTGCCTGAGATTTATGTGAAAGTAGAGAACGATGCAGTTTATGCAGTGGGGGTAAAGCGTTATGAAGCGTAGTTACATTCCGGTTGCCCTCCTGCTTGCGGTGTTAATGCTGAATATTATCTTTACTCAATACATGGTACATCAATACTATTATGAAAATTATACAAACACCGTTCTTGCGGGTGTAATGAATTTCATTTTATTTCCTATAGCATTCCTTATTTATAAAAAAGGTGTGAAGGTCAATGACTAGCGAAACGTATATTGATTTTTGTTTTATCCGAAAAGAATCAGGTGGATTTGCAGTTGAAATTGATGAATTATTGAAAAAGACATTTGGGAAAAAACGTTTGAATTGGTATCTAGAGGAGAAAACAATTGAAGGTGCCGAAATGGTTGTCGCAGAAGTGAAGGGCATGAGCAACTGGAATTCCGAAGAGGAAGCAATCCTTTATATAGAAGATCATGCAGAGGGAAAATTCTGGGAATATATTCAAGGCTATAAGATGTTTATCTACCCGGTTAAGAGAGGGTGTAATAGCTGTGCTACCCATTAATGTAAAAGAATTGCAGAGATTTGTCGAGAAAAAGGTGCAAATTATGATCCAGGATAAACAAGGCGGTGACCAGGCCGCGGCTGTAAAAAAATCCATCAAGAAAGTTCAACTTTGCCCGGATCAAACTCATGTACGCTTTTATTTTGACCAAGTATATTTTCTAGCTGTACCCGTCAACAGTTCAATTAAAGAAACAGACACACAATGGTCCGCATTTGACCAAGCTAGTGGGTTAACCTATATACTAAAAAAAGATCAGGTTGATTAATCTCACCTGAATTTTTTTATAAAGGGATAGGAGGAAAAATAAGTGGAGATATCACCTGAAAAACAGCAGATTCGTTCTTACATTATTGAAGAACAAGAAGAAGAGATCAAGCGAATCTCCTTGGATCTTCATGAAGGGGTTGGACAAAACCTGTACAGTATTTTGACTGGTTTACAATTCGTCGAATCAAGTACAAATCAGC
Organism: Bacillus sp. MRMR6; assembly: GCF_001940785.1. GTDB lineage: Bacteria > Bacillota > Bacilli > Bacillales > Cytobacillaceae > Neobacillus. Next base: position 8,962 of record NZ_MSLS01000006.1, on the reverse strand, counting down.
CGCATTTGAAAGATTATCTTTATGGAATGACCCAGTTAATTGAGAAGACGATTCAGGAAATTCGATTGCTATCCGTTGAGCTACATCCTCCTTCCCTTACAACCCTTGGATTACTGCCGGCATTAAAGAGCTATAGCAAGTTATATACATCCACATTTGGAATTCTTATTGATTTAAAGTCTAGTGGAGAAGTTAAACTAATCTCAGAGAAAGCCAGTATTTCTGTTTTCCGGGTATGTCAGGAAGCCTTGACCAATATTGCAAAGTATGCAGATACCTGCAATGTAAGTATGGATATACACTGGAATGAAACGGAACTAAAAATCTCCATTGATGACTTTGGCAAAGGTTTTCAGCCTGAGGAAATTGGAAGCTATACTTTAGGGATCTCAGCAATGAAAGAGAGGATGCTTCTTGCTGGCGGAACATGTGTAATTTCGTCTAAAATTGATGAAGGAACTTCAATTTTGATTTCTCTTCCCATCTAGGGATTAAAGGAGCGGGTATGTTGATTAAAATCCTATTAGTTGATGATCATGCGGTAGTTAGAATGGGGCTGACCTTGCTTTTAAATAATAACCCCGAAATGGAGGTTATTGGAGAAGCGTCGGAAGGCAATGAGGGAATAAAAAAAGCGTTAAAGCTAAAACCGAATGTAGTCGTAATGGATTTGAGTATGCCGCATGGAAAAGACGGATTGTCTGCCACCGCGGAGCTTAAAAAACTGATGCCTGAAGTGAATATTTTAATTTTGACGATGCACGATGATGAAGAGTACTTATTTCGAGCAGTTCAAGCAGGAGCATCAGGCTGTATTTTAAAAAGTGCTCCCCACGATGAATTAATGTCAGCCATTGAATCTGTTGCAAAGGGGGATGCCTATCTGCACCCTGCAGCAACGAAAAGGTTAATGGAGGAATATTTAATTAGTATGAAGCAAGACAGCAGCGACATTTATAATCTTCTATCTGAACGTGAAAAGGAAGTCCTTACTTTAATTGCGAAGGGTTACGCAAATAAGGAAATTGCTGAGAAACTGATAATCAGTGTAAAAACGGTAGAAACCCATAAAGGGAACCTAATGGAGAAACTGCAAATGAAGACCCGTCCAGAACTTGTCCAATATGCAGTAAAGAAGGGGTTACTAGGGTATGGCATATAGGGAGAGTAACCAGTTATGACGGAAATAAAAGGAATTAAAGCAATTTCTGAGGTATGTGATCAATTATTAGAAAAAACAAGCTTTCAATTCGTTGCTCTTGCCCTGCAAAATGAGGTAGGACCAGATGTTCAGTGGCATTATGCTTCTGGTAATTTAAATGACAAATACAAAAGAATAACCGTTCGTTTTGGAAAAGGTATTGCAGGTAAGATTATTTCCAGTGGCAGCGCCATGATGATTAGCAACTTTCCAGAGAATATTATCGGGAAAGTAACCGATTATCCGATTATGCTTGCGGAAAAACTTGTGTCTTCATATGCTGTTCCTTTATTTTTTAATGGTGCCCCTAAAGGGGTTTTACTTGTTGGCAAGAGAGAGAGGTATACTTTTAACGAAGATGAACAGGACATAGTAAAGGAATCTGCCAGTCAATTGGAACAAGTCTTAAAAAGCCATTTAATTCGGTAGATGAGAGGGGGTTACTATGGTATGGATAGGCAAAAGCCTTTAACAGAGAAGGCGAATCTGGAGTTAGAATTGAAGAAGAGCATGCAGGAATTAATGGATATCAAATTTGCACTAGATGAATCTTCTATCGTAGCAATAACCGATTCCCGGGGGATTATTACATATGTAAATGAACAATTCTGTCAAATCTCAAAGTATCGGAAAGAAGAACTGATTGGGCAGGATCACCGTATTTTAAATTCTGAATTTCATGTGCCAAGCTTCTTTAAAGATATGTGGAAAACCATTGGGACGGGTGAAGTATGGAAAGGGGAAATCCGTAACAGAGCAAAGGACGGAACCTTATATTGGGTTGATACCACGATTGTTCCTTTTTTAGATGAAAAGGGAAAACCGTATCAGTACTTAGCGATCCGCTATGAAATTACCGAACGAAAGCGTGTAGAACAAGAGCTTCAGAAAATGATGACAACCATTATTGATGTTCAGGAAGAGGAACGTAAACGTTTGTCTCGAAACCTCCATGATGGTATCGGGCAAAATTTATATAGTCATCTCATTACCATTAACCGTTTAATTTCCGAGATCAACCATCCATTGCTTCAGCAAATGCAAGAGGAAGCCACGCAATTAATTCAAGAAATCCGAGACATTTCATGGGAGCTACGCCCATCTGTTCTGGATGATTTGGGACTCGTCCCTGCGATAAGATCTTTTCTCTCACGTTTTTCGGAAAACTATAACATCGATGTGTACCTTGAATGCGTATTGAACCAGCGCCTAAATATAAGCATCGAATTAACGATTTATCGAATCATCCAAGAAGCATTAACCAATATACGCAAATATGCCAATGTTCGGGATGCAGCGGTTACGATTAGAGAATTGGATGATGCGGTGAGAATTTTGATTGAAGATCATGGTGAAGGATTTGATCCCCGAACACAAACACGCGGTGTGGGACTTTTTAGTATGGAGGAACGAGCACGGGCAGTGGGTGGAGAATTAACCATTTGGTCGAGTCCAGGTACGGGAACAAAAGTGATACTAGAAGTTCCTGCTTCCATTCCAGAAAAGGATAAAAAGGAATATTAAAAAGAAGAACCAGCAACGTTGCGTGGTTCTTCTTTTTGTTCGTACTAAATTTTGAATGAGCTTTTTAACGAGACAATCCTATTAAAGACAAGCTTATGAACTGTAGTGTGCTTTGGATCGACATTAAAGTAACCATGTCTAAAGAATTGGAATTTATCCTGTGGTCTAGAGTCTCTCATGTTCGGTTCAACAAAACCTTGTAAAACTTCTAAAGAGTTTGGATTAACATGATCAAGGAAAGTTTTTCCCTCGTCTTCTGCATCTTCTTCTGTTTTATCCAAAATAAGTGGTTCATATAGACGAAATTCTGCAGGAACAGAGTTCGTTGATTCAACCCAATGTATGGTTCCTTTTACCTTGCGCCCTGTAAAGCCGGTACCGCTCTTTGTTTCAGGATCATACGTACAGCGTAGTTCTACGACATTTCCACTTTCATCCTTAATCACTTCTTCACACTTAATAAAATAAGCATGCTTTAAGCGAACTTCATTGCCAGGAAATAGACGGAAATATTTGCTTGGAGGATTCTCCATGAAATCATCCTGCTCAATGAAGATTTCTCTTGAGAACGGAATTTTTCTCATGCCCATTTCTGGTACTTCAGGGTTAATCTCTGCATCTAGTAATTCAATTTGACCCTCAGGGTAGTTGGTGATAACAACCTTAAGCGGCTTTAGAATACCCATTGTCCGCGGTGCTTTTAATTTTAAATCTTCACGAACATAATATTCAAGCATCTGTGAATCGACTGCACCAGAGCCCTTTGATACACCAGTTGCTATGACAAAATCACGAATCGATTTAGGAGTGAATCCCTTACGTCTCATTCCAGAGACTGTCGGCATACGTGGGTCATCCCAGCCATCGACAAATCGTTCATCGACCAATTGCTTTAATTTCCGCTTACTCATAACGGTGTTTGTCACATTTAAACGGCCAAATTCAATTTGCTGAGGTTGGCTGTCCATTTCACATTTCTCTACAACCCAATTATAAAGAGGGCGCTGATCTTCAAACTCAATCGTACAAATGGAGTGTGTTACATCTTCAATCGCATCTTCAAGCGGATGAGCGAAAGCATACATTGGATAGATGCACCATTTATCGCCCGTGTTATGATGTGTTGCATGAGAAATACGATAAATAACTGGGTCACGCAGGTTAATATTGGGCGACTTCATATCAATTTTTGCGCGCAGTACTTTCTCTCCGTTAGCAAACTCGCCGTTACGCATCCTAGTAAATAAATCTAGATTCTCTTCTACACTTCTTTCTCGGTAAGGACTGTCCTTACCTGGCTCTGTAAGTGTCCCGCGATATTCGCGAATTTCGTCAGCGCTAAGGTCATCGACATATGCGAGTCCCTTATTAATTAAAAGAACGGCACGTTTATACATTTCTTCAAAATAATCAGAGGCAAAGTATAGGTTATCCCACTCGAACCCAAGCCATTTCACATCTTCTTTAATGCTATTTACATATTCGATATCTTCCTTTAACGGGTTCGTGTCATCAAATCGTAAATTCGTCTTTCCGTTAAAATCATCGGCTAGTCCAAAATTAATAATAATTGATTTTGCATGTCCAATATGTAAATAACCGTTTGGCTCTGGAGGAAAACGGGTAATCACTTTACTGTGTTTTCCTGTTTCCAAATCCTTGATCATAATATCCTTTATAAAATTTGACGTTAGATTGTCCACTCTATTCAACCTCTTTCTTTCAGTGTCTTGCTCCGTGCACTACATTAGGTACTATTAATAAATAACATAAATACTGATATTTTTCCATTGTTCCCAACAATTCAAAGGAAAAACTATAAGAGAAGGTGAAATTTTTTAAAGATTGGTTGAAAAAATGGAATGATTCAAAAGAAAAGGATACAATAGTGTTCATGAATGTAAGGAGTGAGTCGATGTTAACCTATGCTACAATTGGAACAAGTTGGATTACTGAAAGATTTATTCATGCTGCACAACTTAGTAATGAGCTTCAGCTAGTCGGTGTGTATTCACGAACCGAAGAAAAGGCAAAAAAGTTTGCTGATTCTTTTAACACTGCCTATTATACTTCCATTGATGAAGTAGCAAAGAATCAAGATATTCAGGCAGTTTATATTGCCTCTCCGAATTCAGTGCATTTTGAACAAGCCATTACATTTTTGAAAAATAAAAAGCATGTAATCTGTGAAAAACCAATGTTTTCAACAACTGCTGAACTCGATGAAGCCTATAAAACGGCTGAGGAAAATGGTGTGTACTTATTTGAAGCTATTCGGAATATACATACTCCCAATTATCGCATTTTAAAAGAAAAGCTGCATTTAGCTGGCAGTGTTAGAAGTGCTATTTTACCGTATATGAAGTATTCATCAAGGTATGATTTGTTTTTACAAGGAGAAGAGCCCAATATTTTTTCTGCGAAGTACTCTGGCGGTGCCCTAGTAGATTTGGGTGTTTACCCGCTTGCGATAGCTGTCGGATTGTTTGGTGAGCCAGAGGAAGTAACCTATCATCCTGTCCTTTTACGAAGTGGGGTAGATGGAAGTGGTACGCTTATACTAAAATATGAGGGCTTTGTTTGTACCATTCTTTGCTCTAAAATTGCGGACTCTGTTGCACCGTGTGAAATTCATGGCGAAAAGGGAACTTTTGTCTTAGAAGACGCTGCACCTATATCCGAGATCAAGTTTTTAGACAGCCACACGAAAGAAAGCCAACTTTTGAGTGTATCTCAGGAAAAGCAGGATATGGCCTACGAATGTATTACCTTCGCAAGAATTATTGAAACCAATAATGAAGAAGAATATATGGACCTGAAAAATTTGAGTAAAATCGTCCTGAAGATTACCGAAGAAGCAAGAAAACAAAATAACATTATTTTTGCAGTAGAAAAATAGGGAAGAGCCAGGGTTTGTTGTCCTGGCTCTTTTGCTTATGAAGCTTTACGAAGCTCAGCGTCTCTGTTTGCTGCTGATTTACTTCCGCGATCTAAAATATAGCCCAAAACAGCTCCCACAAGGGCAGGGACAACCCATCCAAGACCAACTGCTGAAAATGGCAGACTGCTCATTAACGGTTCTAAAACACTCAAGTTAAGCCCGAACATTTTTACTCCATCATATAAGCTGACAATCCCAGTTAGGAGCATAGCACCAGCATAAACCTTATTTGATCCTCCGAAGTAGCGGTGGAGCAGAGCAAGTGTTACTAAGACAATGGTTAATGGGTATGCCATTACTAAGAAAGGAATAGAAACAGTGATAATTTGATTTAATCCGAGATTCGCTATTAAAAAGCTTCCGACCGTCACTGCGGTTACCACCATACGGTAACTCATTTTTGGTGCCAGTTTCGTGAAAAATTGTCCACAGGCAATCGTTAATCCTACACAGGTGGTAAAGCATGCAAGCGTAAAAATCACACCAAGCAGAACTTTGCCGCTGCTTCCTAAAAGGATGGTGGATGCAGAAGACAATAGTGCTGTTCCATTCTCGAATTCACCATATGGTGCCATTTTTGCACCTAATAGACCAATCGCAACATAAACGAGAGAAAGCGCCAAGCCCGCTACTAAACCTGCTTTAATCGTATAAGAGGTTAACTGCTTTTTATCACGAACCCCTTTTTGCTTAAGGGTAGTTAAGATGACAATCCCAAAAGCAAGTGCGGCCAGAGCATCCATGGTTGAGTACCCATCGATAAAGCCTTTCATTAATGAAGCGGTTTGATAACCCTCAGTCGGTGCCTCCAGCCCTTGATCTAGATTAACAAAACCGATCACACAAAGGGCGACGATAGACAAAAGAAGTGTTGGCGTAATCCATCTGCCCATATAATCAACTACTTTAGAGGGGTTTAAGCTTAATACATAAACGATTAAAAAGAAAATAGCAGTAAACCCTAATAATAAAAAAGCCTGATCGGAAGAGCTGCCTAAGAGAGGTTTAAATCCCATTTCAAAAGCTACATTGGCATTTCTAGGAATACCGAAGAATGGTCCGATTGAAAGGTAGACGATAATTGTAAAAATGACTCCGAACCACGGATGTACTCGGCTGCCTAGTGTATTCACACCATCCTTAACACGAGCGATTGCAACCAAAACTAATAAGGGTAATCCTACTGCAGTGATAATAAAACCAGTAATAGCTGGCCAAAAGGAGGTTCCTGAGCCCATCCCTAGAAATGGTGGAAAAATTAAATTCCCAGCTCCAAAAAACATTGAAAATAGCATTAATCCTACAAAAAACGTATCCTTCTTCTTCATAACTTCTCTCTCCCCTTCAATTTATACCCAAAATAAAAAGCCCGTCCCATGGATAGGGACGAGCTAGCTCGCGTTACCACCCTACTTCCGCACAACAAAAAATGCGGCTCTCGATCAACGTACCAACATACGCGTCCCTAATTTAACGGCGGGCAGTTCCGGCATAGCTTACTAGAACAATTTCAGCTAGGCATCTCAGAGATGATTTTCGCTCATATCTTGACACCGGCTTTCACCAACCGCCGGCTCTCTTTGGACAAGTATATCAGTTACTCTTCTCGTCATAGACTTTTTAAAGGTATTTTCTAAAAATTCGAATTAACAATAAAGTAATTATATTATTATTATATAATTTTGCAACCCTATTTTTTGCAGACTTTTAAGCAGTAACCGTTTACAATATTGTAAATATAATAATAAAATTAATTTTCGAATTTTTTAAGAAGGAATCTGTGAACTCTTTATGAATAAGGTTTTTATATTAACTTTTATCACATACCCTGTTTGCTTCCTCTTCTATATTTAAAATATGGAAGAATGGAGGAATTATCATGAAATCTAAGAACTGGTATATCAAACAGATTAAGCGGAAACCGGTTCAAATGACGAGATACACGGTTCAAGCAATCTTTTTATTCTTTATGCTCTATGTAGGAATTGAGTTTTATCAGTTCTATATGCACTTTACAACTGGAGGGGAGTCGCCTTTTGTTGAAAGACCGGCTGCTGTTGAAGGTTTTTTACCAGTAAGTGCACTGCTTGCGTCAAAGGTCTGGCTATCAATTGGAGAATTTGATGCGATCCATCCGGCAGGTCTTGTATTATTTTCCTTTTTTGTTGGCGGTGCAATTATCTTCCGCAGGTCTTTTTGCAGCTGGATTTGCCCCGTTGGAACGGTCGGTGAATGGGTGGGAAGACTCGGAAAGAAGATTTTTGGCAAAAACTTTGAGATTCCAACCTGGCTAGGCTGGCTGCTAACGCCGATAAAATATATGATCTTATTTTTTTTCATAAGTATGGTTTTTGCGATGCCGGTTTATGGTGCAATTGAATTCTTGAATCAGCCGTATAATAAAATCTCTGATGTGAAAATGCTGCTGTTTTTCTTAAACATTGGCGGTGTAGGATTAATTGTAGTCGGTTCATTGTTTGTCTTATCGCTGTTTTTTAAGAACTTCTGGTGTCGTTTTCTATGCCCTTATGGTGCTTTGATTGGGTTAGGATCTATATTCAGAATTTCAAAGGTTCGCAGAAATGAAGAAACCTGTACGAATTGTGAAATGTGTACAAAGGTATGTCCTTCGCGAATAACCGTACACAAGGTTGAAACAGTTAATAGCTTAAATTGTAATGCCTGCATGGCATGCGTGGAAGCTTGCCCGAAAAAGGATACCCTGGAAATGACAGTTGTGAATAGAAAGGTAAGCAAATGGTTTATCCCTGTTGCTTTCTTAGCTGCGTTCTTCTTAGTTGTTGCCTTTGCAAAAATCACAGGTCATTGGGAAACGATTATCAGGTATGAAGAGTGGAAGTATTTACTTCCACTAGCGAATGAAATAAAATAATTTTTCAGAACAGTCTATCAACTATAGGCTGTTTTCTTATGTAGAGATTTTTGCGAAATCCGCTCCCTTTCCGCGGGCTCACCGCTGAGCCTCCTCGGTCGTTCCGCGAGGGCACTGAAAAAGTCCTTTGTTTTGAGGCAGTTGAAGGTTGATTTTATCAACCCTTCAACTGCTTTTTATTTTATAATTAAGGTAACAAGACTTTAAAGGTGGTACCGAAATGATTTCCTTTCAAGATTCATTTAATCTTAGCCCATATATAGGAATTTATGATCTCATTGTTCCAAAAGATAATATGCTTCGCCAAATTAAAAAACTAGTCGACTTTTCATTCATAATTGAAGAATTAAAAGATAAATATTGTCTGGATAACGGTCGCAATGCCGTGCCACCAATTCGAATG
>NZ_MSLS01000050.1 GCF_001940785.1 Bacillus sp. MRMR6 | reverse complement strand
TTAGCTTAGTTTTTCCGTTGTAACTATTTTTCCTCGTACTCGGGCAAAACTTTAGCTCAGTTTTTACCGTTGCAGCGCTTTTTCCTCGTCCTCGGGCAAAATTTTAGCTCAGTTTTTACCGTTGCAGCGCTTTTTCCTCGTCCTCGGGCAAAACTTTAGCTCAGTTTTTACCGTTGCAGCGCTTTTTCCTCGTCCTCAGGCAAAACTTTAGCTCAGTTTTTACCGCTGCAGCGCTTTTTCCTCGTACTCGGGCAAAACTTAGCTTAGTTTTTCCGTTGTAACTATTTTTCCTCGTACTCGGGCAAAACTTTAGCTCAGTTTTTACCGTTGCAGCGCTTTTTCCTCGTCCTCGGGCAAAATTTTAGCTCAGTTTTTACCGTTGCAGCGCTTTTTCCTCGTCCTCGGGCAAAACTTTAGCTCAGTTTTTACCGTTGCAGCGCTTTTTCCTCGTCCTCAGGCAAAACTTTAGCTTAGTTTTTACCGTTGTAACTATTTTTCCTCGTCCTCGGGCAAAACTTTAGTAGATCTCTTAGAAACAAATCATCATTGCACAATGACTTTGATTTTATTTAGTCTTACATCTAGCTCATCTAAAACCTGTCCCGAAATTGGAAGAAACGGCATATGGGACAATTCTCTTAAGGATTGATGTCCTAGGTTTTTCACCATTTCCTGAGGTAGTGCTGCAACGTGAGGTATAGCCTCCGCCAATACCGCTTTGACCACTTCATTTTCCAGCAATTCACCTAAAGGTATTTGTGTGCTGTAGTACTTAATATAGCTAACCTCCGGAGTATAGAAAAACTCCCACCTTCCACTGTGTAACTCTGCCAGGACTTTATTACCACTCTGGCTTGCTGTAATTTCCGCATCATTTAGATTGCTTCCATTCACGAACACATTTTCAAGCTTTGCCTCTGGCAACTCTACTGTAGCTGTAGCATTAAAAGGGATCACAAACTTAAACTTCAGCTGTCCCTCTTCCATCAGCTCCCACTGGCTTTCGTATAAACCGGCTGCAGAATCTAAACTTGCCTTCACATACTTCAATCGGTAATCCGGCTGTGGTGCTAACCTTACATGTCTAAAGCCAGGCTTCTCTTCTACCGGGTTAATTCCTGCTGCGTTTCGATACAACCATTCCACTATGGAGCCATACGAATAGTGATTTAAAGAATTCATGTCAGTCCCGCTGATTTTCCCGTCTGGCAATACAGAATTCCAACGTTCCCAAATCGTTGTCGCTCCCAGTGTTACGGCATATAACCAACTTGGATAATCCTTGTTTAGAAGCAATGTGTAAGCTAAATCATTATTTCCGTTCTCAGATAATGCTCTGCATAGATAAGGTGTACCGACAAAACCTGTCTTTAAATGATTCTTATCCTTCTTCAATTTTGCACGTAAATCATTTGCCGCTCTATCTCTATAATCTTCCGGTACTAGATCCATAAACAATGCCACAACTAAAGCTGTTTGAGTATTCAAGGCAAGTCGTCCAGTAGAAGTAAAGTATTCTGCCCTGATGGCCTCTTTAACATCATTTGCTAACGCCTCATATTCCTGTGCAATGTCCTCATCTCCAAGCACCCTTGCTGCCTTTGCAACAATCATAGCTGAGTAGCAATAATAAGCTGAGGAAATAAATGCTGTTTCTGTTCCACCCATAGGAGACTTTGGATCGTCCCCGTCTAATGCCAGCCAGTCACCAAAGTGGAAGCCAGTCGTCCAAAGCCTTTTACTGCCGGAAGCCTCATCCTCTCTTTTGATAAAATCAACCCAGCCCTTCATACTCTCAAACTGCTGCGCTAGAATTGCTTTATCCCCATTATGAAGGTAAGTCGTCCATGGAATGATGGTGGCTGCATCTCCCCATGCACTCGATCCGCCGCTTTTTACCGTTGTAACAGGGACTACCATTGGAACTTTACCATCTAATGCTGCCTGTTCCTGTGCGAGGTCATATCCGTATTTGCTAAAGAATGCATAGGTGTCCATATTAAAGTTAGCGGTACCTGAAAACACCTGCGCATCTCCGGTCCAGCCCATGCGCTCGTCACGCTGTGGGCAGTCTGTCGGAACATCTAAGAAATTGCCTTTTTGACCCCATAATGCGTTCAGGAATAATCTATTCACTAACGGATTGCTCGTTTCAATCTTCCCGATTTGGTCCATATCCGAATATAAAACACATCCAGTAAAATCATCCTTATTTACTTCTCCATCCCAGCCTGTTACTTTTACATATCTAAAGCCATAGAAAGTAAAGTGCGGCCTAACGATCGCTTCTTCTCCATTGGATATGTATCTGTGCTCAGCCTTTGCTGTCCTCAAATTTTCTTGATAGAAATTGCCTTCCTGCAAAAGTTCAGCATATTGGAGGACAATTTCTTTTCCTTTAGGTGCATTTGTTTTAAATTGAATCCAGCCCACCATGTTCTGGCCCATATCAAGAACGGTTTCCCCCGCAGGTGTTGTCATCACTTCAACCGGCGTCAACTCTTCTTTTACTATTACCGGCAAACTCAATCTTGCCTTTAGTTTGTCATAGCCCAAATCGATACCCTTAACATCATAACTAGACCCGTCAAGTATGTTTGCGTCAAATATTTCTCCATCATATATACCGCTAAACAAAATGTGGCTCTTTCGCGCTTTCCAGGAGTCATCTGAGTTTATAACCGTTGTTGTACTATCAGCATGGGTAATGACAATTTCACATAGAAGGGCAAATTGATCTCCATATATTTCATGCTGTCCGCCTTCAAAACCAAAACGGCCCTTATATAAGCCGTTGCCTAGATTAATCTCTACAGCGTTTTGTCCCGTTGTAAGCAACCCCGTAATATCATAAGACTGATACTGCAGCCATTTGTCATAGGCATTGAAATATGGAGTAAGATATTCATCCCCAGCCTTTTCGCCGTTGATCTCCATTTCATATAATCCTAAACCACAAACGTAAGCACGCGCAGAAACCACTTCCTTTGAAAGCTCAAAGTCCCTGCTTAATACCGGATGAACATCCTTTGTTAAATCTGGTGTAATCCACTTGGCTTCCCAAGGTTTGTCCAGTTTCGCTGTTTCAAACCATGCTGGTTCACTAGTCGTTTCTTCACCATTATCCGCCCATACTGTTACACGCCAAAAATAGCGCGTACAAGCTTCTAATGTAATAGGAAGTTCATATGCAAGACTGTCAATCTGTTCACTTTTGCCACTGTCAAAGACAATGTTCGTAAATGCTTCGTCAAGCGCTACTAGAATCTGAGCCGCTGTCTGTTTTAAAGCAGTTGTATCATAGGTAACAAAAGAAAGACGTGGTTTCCCTAAATCAAATCCCATTGGGTTTGTGATACGGTTTGTTTTCATACTTTTTATCTTCATCTTTTATTATTCCTCTCGTTTAAAAATAGCACCGATAGCAAGCTGGCACTTCATTCCAAATGAAGTGCCTCTATTCTTATAATCTAGTATCCCATTTGCCACAGAATGGGTCTACAGGATTCTTTCCTTTAAACTCTGATTTACCAAGGATTTTATCTACAATCGCCTCTACGACATATTCATTTGATGAGTAGGCATTAATGTAAGTCTTCACCCTCGGAACATCCTGCAGGTGGTACGGGTTAGCTACCGAAATAAATAATGTAGGAATGTCCTTAACAAACCAAGGAGCGTTTGCATTTAGTGGCTGCTGCCAGTTAATTCGAACCGTTGTTTGATTACTAGCTGTTTCCAGATTTGCAACGTAAATTACTAGGTCATATTTTGCTTTAAAGTCGTTGACACTCATAAACAATTCAGGGAAATTGACTTTTGTATTATCATAAACGTCTAATTCAAAGCCAGCCTTGGTTAGAGCTTCCTTAATGGATTCGGTTACTGAAGCACCTTCAGTAAGCCCACCTCCCACATCCCCAAGAATATTCAAACGGACTCGTTTAAATTTTTCCGGGCTAATGGGTAATAATTGCTGAGTATCCTTAACTAAAGTAACAGATTGATCCGCACATTCTTGTGCCCAGCCTTTATGCTCTTCTTGTTGGAGGACAGAAAGGGCATCCTCCGTTGGAACTAACGTACCGAGTTCCTTTTGTTCGTGCAGCCCAAGTGAAGCTTTCAATGCTAAAACTCTAGCAACTGCTTCTTCCACCCTTTCTATGGTTAAGATTCCTGTTTCAATACCCTTTAACATAAACTGATAATCTTCTTTAATATTACGGTTAAACAAGAACATGTCACAGCCTGAAGCGATCGCTTTTGGTACGGCAATTTCCCTGCGCTCTGCTGCTGTAAAACCAAGCATAGGTGTAGCATCTGTTACGATTAAACCATTAAAGCCTAATTTATCTCTTAATAATCCATTAAGTAATTCTGGCGCTAAGGTTGCAGGCATTATTTCTTCATCTTTAATTCCTGGAACGAGACTTCTAGAATACTCAGGAAGCGTGATATGTCCTGCCATAATTGACTTGGCTCCATCTTCGATCATTTCCTTGTAAACCATCCCAAAGGTCTGATCCCACTCTTCCGTTGATAACGTGTTAACTGAAGATAAAAGATGCTGGTCGCGGTCGTCTACACCATCACCAGGGAAGTGCTTTACGGATACAGCCACTCCACTTTCATGGATTCCCTTCATAAAAGCTTTAGACATGTTAGCAACTCTGATTGGGTCTGACCCATATGTTCTTACGTTTGTAATCGGGTTACGATAATTCATATCGATATCGACAACTGGCGCAAAGGCCCAATTGCAGCCTACTGCCCGGCCCTCACGTCCTGCAACAAGCCCTAGCTTATAGGCCATCTGTACATTGTCAGTCGCAGCAATTTGTAATGGTTTTCCGAAATAGGTCCCATCCGAAGCAATTCCATTCCCGCCTGCTTCCAAGTTAGCAGAAACTAGTAAAGGAATTGGGGATAGTTCTTGTAATAACCGATGGGTCTCCTGAATCTTCGCACCTGTATTTGGCCGGTACATCATACCGCCTGGGCTGAATTCCTTTATAAAAGTTTCTAAATCCTCTTTTTTATCCGAACTGCCGATTGGACAAAATAACTGCCCTACTTTTTCACGCAAGCTCAATGATTGGAGGGTTTTTTCTACCCATTCAATTGCCTTATCGTTAAGAAGAAAGGGTTTTTCTTTTAAGCCGGCTAGGTTTGTACTTAATTTATTCATCGTTTTCACTCCTAATCTAATAATTCTGCTATATTTATAGAGGTTAAATCTTGTAATCTAATATGGGCCTTTAAGCTGTTTGAAGCTGCCCCTACTGCAACAACCTTCATCCCAGCGGCAATCGCTGCATCGACACCTGCTTCAGCATCTTCCACTACGATGCAATTCTCCGGTTCCACCCCTAGTCTTTCTGCAGCTAACAGAAATACCTCCGGATCTGGTTTACTATTTTTTATGTCATTTCCATTAGCAACTGCATCGAAATTAGGAGCTAAACCAATTTTTTCTAAGATAAAAGGTGTATTTTTACTAGATGAACCGATTGCTACCTTTATATCCCTTGCTTTTAGGGCTAATAATAAATTAATAACTCCAGGTAAAATGTCGTTTGGCGACAAGTTGTTAAGCAGTTCTCGATAAATTACGTTTTTTCGCTCCGCTAGATCTAGCTTTTCGTTATCACCGTAATTTTTATCAGAATGACTTAGAATAATCTCGAGACTTTCCATTCGACTTACCCCTCGGAGTCTCTCATTTATTTCTCTATTAAAATAAATCCCTTCCTTGTCACTAATTTGTTTCCACGCTTGATAATGATATTCATCCGTAGATACAATCACTCCATCTAAATCAAAAATAACTGCTGATATTTTCATAGTTCCCATCCCTTTTATTAAATAAATACCCAATATTGCTTAATACTGAAAGCGTTTCCTATTATAGATTAATGATATTAAAAATTACGCCACATCGCTTTCCCCTTTTTGCCTGAAAACAGGACGATATTTGTTCTATTTAGAAATTGCTCGAGTTTAAAATAGAAAGAGATGTCAAAAAAGAGTCCCGTTTAACGAGGACTCCAACTTGGTTTCAGATTATTATTTGACTAGTTAACTTTTAAGATGAAAGAACGGGATCTGTTAATACATCACCCATTGTTGTATTTCGTTTTAATGATATATAACCTAAGAGCAGTTCTCATTCCCTTTTTTGACTATTAATAGGCTGATTTTTGTTTCATTTAAAGAGATTCGATTAGTGAATAGAAACACTATTTTTCATAGCTTTGTTTCCCTTTATTTCAAATGTGGTTTCTCTTATTCCTTCCGCTTTTGCTGAAACAACAGTTATTCCTTTTTCTTTTTCTCTTACAATGATTAATAATTGCCCATTATAGGCTTTCCGAGCATGTCCCTTGTATTTTTCCTCTGATACAGGATCTCCCGTGCCAATTGCGGTCAGTTCTCCTGCTCCATTAATTTCAACTTTTACGAAATGGTCAGCGTATGGAACAAGTAATCCATTTTTATCTCTAACGCTGCAAGTAATATATTTCAAATCATCTGTTGAATCTGAACTCCAATTCTCGGTTTCTACTTCCAACTGTAGACGATAAGGTGTATCACAAGTTTCTATAAGATCTGTCTCCGCCGCCATGCCATTTCTATAATTGACTGCTTCAATGACGCCGGGTGTATATTGCACATCAAAGCTTACCATTAGTTCCTCATTTACTGCTTTTTTTCCGATGCTGCGGCCGTTAATAATCAGTTCGACTTCGTCTGCATTACTGTAAATATCAACTCTAACTTTCTGCCCTTCATGTTCCGGAAAACTCCAGCTGTGAACAACATCACTCCATCCCCATGCTGACACAATTTCCTTTTTTCCAAAATGTTCTGGTTTTAATATGGCCAAATATGGTTCCGTGCTCTTGTTCCATAAGATCTTTCTATATTCACCTTGTGGACGGACGAAACCACAGATATCTAAATCACCGCAATTAGAAATATGCCAAGGATAATCACCAAATAGATTTCCTGTCTCATCATAAAAACTTCGGCCAATGCCTGATTCACCAAGATAGTCAATTGCTGTCCATGTAAAATCCCCAATGACATGAGGATTTTCTTCAACCTTTTTCCATACCGAAGCCATCATTTTCGGATACGATTCTGCTCCGCAAATCACCCTGTCTGGAAACTGTACTCCATCTTCTACATATCGGCTATCTAGATAGTTATAGCCAACAACATCCAAGTCTTTACAGAAAGGTTCGGTTATTTCTCCCCATTCTGCCGTTACTCGGTCACACTCTTTTAACAGTTCATGGACCTCCTGAGGCAGTTCTGAGAGATCGCCCGCACTGCCATTAAAAATATTCGCTAGTATACCGCCAAATTCTCCTGCGTCTAGAAAGATTGCATTCACACCATTTGTAACCGCCCTAGTTGGGTCAAGCTTTCTTACATGATCACAAAGTGCCTGTGAAATCTGTACCCCGCCAGAATTTCCGTCCCGTTCGCCAATTTCATTTCCTATGGACCACATAATAACGGAGGGGTGGTTCCTGTCCCTGTAAATAGTAGATTCGACATCCCGTTTCCACCAATCTTCAAAATATAGATGATAGTCATAGGAATTTTTCTTCTGGCGCCAGCAGTCAAATATTTCATCGATGACAAGCATTCCGTAATAATCGCATGCATCTAACAGAGCTCGTGAAGGCGGATTATGTGCTGTTCTGATCGCATTGTATCCAAGTTCTTTTAACAAGCGAATCTTGCGGTATTCTGCCACATCAAAAGCAGCTGCTCCTAAAGGTCCGTTATCATGGTGTATACAACCGCCTTTTAGTTTCATAGAAGTACTATTTAAGCAAAATCCATTCTTTGGGTCAAACGAAATAGAGCGAATTCCAAATGTTGTATCGGTCTCATCCAACACACATCCATTTTGTATAATCTTCGTTACAGCCTTATAAAGATATGGATGTTCAACAGACCATAATGCAGGTGTATTAATAGAGAGCTGCCTTTTGAAGGTTGTTTTTCCATTTCTTTTTGCTGTATCGCTATTCAAATCAGAAGTGATTTCATTACCGTTACGATCATAAATGGTAGTCAAGATTTCGATTGTCTCATCTTTGGTAAGAACATTAGTAACGGACGCCTCAAATTTCACAACAGCATTTTCTGCTGTTATATCCTCTGAAGTTATATATAGATCCCATGGGTCTATATATACTTTTTCTGCTGTAAGAAGTTGAACATGTCGATATAACCCAGAACCGCTATACCACCTAGAATTCGGCAATGCATTGTTATTAACAACAATTCTAAGCTTATTCTTCTCTCCAAACCGCATATAGGAGGTTAAATCAACCTTAAATTCTGTATAGCCATATGGATGCATTGCAGCCAAGTTACCATTGATGTAGACCTCTGCATTCATATACGCTCCTTCAACTAACAAGATATATACTTTGTTATCCCCATCGTCAGGTATCAAGATCTCCTTTTCGTAAGTTCCAATGCCTCCTGGAAAAAATCCTCCTGCTCCCCCTGAACTCTCCAATTCCGAACGTTCTAATGAAATGGAAAAATCATGTGGAAGGTTCACCACTTCTTTGTATCCTTTGCCCAGTTTATCCAAACCAGTGTTTCCTGTGGAATAACTGAAATTCCAGTTTAATTCCAAATTGAAATGTCTCATTTTAATTGCTCCTTACCCTTTTATCTCTTTATCTATAAAAATCTTATCACCTGCTTGATTTGTTTCACATAACATCAACGAACAATTTCATGTTGTTTTTGGTATACATCTTAAACAAAACATCCCTTTTCTTTTAATCTATTGGGTTGTAAGATATATTTATCATGTTGTTTTTGGAGATATAATAAGGGGACAGTAAAGGAGTTTACAAATTGAAAAAGTTTCAATTCAAATCTGATAGCTATACTCGTTATTTAGCGTCCGACTTAAAAGAAGGTATTTTATCCTGTGGATTTGTATCCCGCCACACGGATGAATTGCGAAAAGATATTAGTCATGACTATTACAGCTGTTTTGTTTTGTTACATGGTAATGGGAGCTATATCGATGAAACAGACAAAAGTTATCCTCTTGGTCCGAATACGTTTTGTCAAACAACTCCAGGAAACAAATACTCTATTTTCATAGAGACATCTGAGCCCTGGTATGAATTCCATCTAAATATCGGTGAAACCACGTATAACTCATTAGCTTCGTTAAATCTGATAAATATAGATAGTCCTGTTTTTTCCATACATTTAAAACCATATTTGGCTCAATGGTTCAGTGATCTATTAAACCAATTAAAAACAACCACAAATTCTGAGCTCCCAGAAGTCTTTTTTAATGCTCAAAAATTACTAATTAATATGCATAGAGAAAATATCAAAAATCCTGATAAGGACATTGAGTCTATTATTGCCGGAACGAAACAAATGCTATCCAGTCAATATAATGAAGATATATCACTAGAAGATATTGCCGCGTCATTCCATATAAGTTATGAAAAGCTAAGAAAATTATTTAAAGAGACCGTTGGGGTTTCGCCCATGCAGTTTCGACTAGAAACTAAATTTTATTATGCTGAACGCCTTCTTACAGAAGGGTATTCAGTTAAGAGTGTAGCGAGCCAGGTTGGTTATCATGACCCTTTCATTTTTTCAAGGCAGTTTAAGAAATATATGGGAAAATCACCAAGTCTTTTTAAAAATCGAGATAGCAAATTAAAGGAGTAGATTTTTTAAACATAAGGACAAAAAGAGCACCATTCACGGTGCTCTCTTCTATTAATGATTAAACACTATACTTAAACCAATTAAAAAAGGCAGGAGTCTTTGCATCACGGCCATTTCCTGTTGCATAAAGTCCAAAGAACACCCCTGTAAATCCACCCGCTACTTCGGTTGATAAAAGAGAACATTCTCCGGAACCAAGACTAATAGACTCTCCACCTGGCTTTTTGTAGCTAAATGAATACTTTTTGGCATCTGCATGAACTGAAAGAATAATAGCATCTTGTTCATAGTCATGCTCAGACTCTACTTTCCAAAGTGAACCGATCCTACGTCTTACAAAGACCTTTTTTACCCCTTCACGTATTCCTACCGCAATCTCATAATGAAACCGATCATTCATGAATACTGTCAGCCCAGCCTCTTCACCGTCTTCTTTTGGAGAAAATTCAAGAGAGGTTGAAACTTTGCAATCAAAATGCTGTTGTCTTCTGCCAACAAATGCCGGGGAATCCACGTCATTTAAACTAATGGAAGATCCATATAGGGTAAGGCAACTTGGTCGATCCGTTAAAGACCAGCTATCATTCATAGGATTTCGGAGGAAATTCCAAGAGAAATCTAAGGTATTTTGATTAAAATCATCCTTACCTATCCATTGCCTACTTTCCTCAATCTGGAGTGATTTTCCGTCCATTTCTAATTCAACCTGTGAAGCTATATAGGGCCAGCCAGCTTCATTCCATTCAACTGGTGCCAAAAAGGTCTCTCTCCCAAGATGATGATGCTTTCCGCTAAAAGGAATCGGTGCTGGTCGTATTCCTAGAAATACCGTCCACCAACTGCCATCTTTATATTGAACTAAATCAGCATGCCCAGTCGCTTGGATCGGGCTTGAACTGCTACGATGGGTAAGAATTGGATTATTTGGATGACTTTCAAAAGGACCAAATGGCTGTTCACTGCGAGCCATTGTCACCATATGCCCGTATTCCGTGCCGCCTTCAGCAATCATTAAGTAATAGTAGCCGTTTATTTTATAAAGATGTGGTCCTTCCGGATGAGCGCCGCCGGTCCCTTCCCATATCAATCTACGTTCAGAAAGCAGCATTCCGGTCTCAATTTCAATTTCGGCTTGATAAATACCCATAGGCTCCCCGCTAAAGATGTCTTGAGTGCCCGTTAAATAAACCTTTCCATCTTCATCAAACAATAGTGAAGGATCAATACCCGGCCATTCAAGCCAAACGGGATTAGACCAGGGACCTTCTGGTTTTTCCGACCAAACGAAAAAGTTCTTACCTATAGTAAGATTTGTAGTAATCATATAAAATCGGCCATTGTTGTATCTAATCGTAGGGGCAAAAATCCCCATGGAACTTTTAGCTTGATTGAGAGGCAATTGGCTTTCACGTGTTAAGCAGTGACCGATTTGTTCCCAATTTACAAGGTCCTTAGAATGGAAAATCGGAACACCCGGAAAATATTCAAAGGAGCTCGTGACTAAATAAAAATCTTCTCTTGCTCTACAAATGCTGGGATCTGGATGGAAGCCGCTAATAACCGGATTTTTATACTTCATTTTGGAACTTTCCTTCAACATTCAAAGCATTGTTTCTTGATATTTCACCTAGTACACGTCCGCTTTCTTTTACTGTTCTTTCTTGTGTATCACGGTTCACCGCAATGATGCCAAATTTCGGTTCATACCCAAACGTCCATTCATAGTTATCAAAGGTTGACCAATAAAGATAACCTAAGACTTGTATCCCGTCCTCCATACAAGAATGCAATCCTTTAAGGCCTCGTTCGATAAATTCAACTCTGCGGCTGTCATCATTTGCGGCAATCCCATGCTCTGTCACCATTACAGGAATGTCTAGCTCTTTCGCAATATTCCGAATCGTACCTGCCAAGGCTTCCGGGTAGTACTCATAACCCATTGCGGTAACTTCCGCTCCTTCTGCAACTGGAACTTGTCCTTTTGGACCATAGATTTCACGGGTATAGTTCTGTACTCCGATAAAATCATCTCCTGCAATAGCAGATATAAATTGTCCAAAATAGTCATGCCATACTTTTGCAGCCTGCTCTTCCCCACCCTCAATTGCTTGTATTTCCGGCAATGCCAAGGAAAGTCCTACCTTCGTGGATGGGTTGATTTTCTTCATAACGGCACGAGCTTTACGGTGTGCATCTTTGACAATTTCTAAAGACACTTCGTCAGAAGCCATATGGAAAGTGAAATATTGGTCAACGGTTGTCCCGCATTTTTGGGCTGCAGATTCACGCCAGCCTGGTGCGGTCCATGACTTAGCATCCATTCCAACTGGAGGCATAAAGTCTAGATTAATAAACAATTCTTTTAACATCACCGGTAAATTCACTTCATTAATCGTTAACACATAAGGGATATCCCGCCCCATCTCCTTGAACACAACCTCGCAATAAGTTGCAAAAAGTTCCGCTGTTTTAGGATTTTTCCAGCCGCCGATCTTCATCAGCCACTGTGGAGAGGTAAAATGCATCATGGTCACAACTGGTGTGATCTTGTTGTCATAACATACTTTAATGACGTCACGGTAATGGTTCAATTCCACTTGTGAAAATACACCTTGTTCTGGCTCAATTCTCGACCACTCGATTGAAAAACGGTAACTGTTCAGCCCAAGACTGGCCATGAGTTCAATATCCTGTTTGTATCGATTATAGTGATCGACCGCGTCACCGGAATAATCCCTATATGGTGACCCTTCTGAATACTCTTCAGCCCACATGTCAGATTTATTATTGTTACCTTCTACCTGGTAGGCAGAAGTTGCCGTTCCCCAAAGGAATGATTTAGGAAAATTATATTTCATAATAAGATACCTCCTAGTTTTTATAAGGCTCTACTTAGATTCTATCAAACGCTTTCTATATAGATAATGTTAAAACACAAGGAGTTGATTGCTCGAATCATAGGTTTTATTTTTTATATCTTTTCTGGTAATTTAAACAGTTTTATGGATTAACATCGAGGGCTTTTTAGATTACAATTAGTTAACTCATTACTCGAATCGAAAAAAGGTGAAGATATTTGGAACGAATAAATCTTGAAAGCTACCTGAAATCATTACATTTTGAAGTTAATGTGGAAAAAGTTTTAAAGGAGCATAAACCATCCTTAATGACTGTAGACGAGGAGGAGGTTTTTCTCTTTAGTAAAGGATTTGATATAAACGATTCACCCATTGATGAGAATATCTCTATATCGCAGCAGCCGTTTGACTCAGTTATTCCTCTTCATATACATGATTATATTGAAATGATGTTTGTCTATAGGGGAACGTGTACCGTTACGGTAAATAGAAAAAGGATTAGTTTAAGACAAGGAGAATTGATACTAATTAACAAAGAAACTCCCCATAGCGTGGGAGCAACTACAAAGCAGGATATCATTATTAATATGATTTTGAAGCAGGACTATCTTTCCCCTAGTTTTCTTAGCCGATTATCTCGAAAAAGCATCATCTCTCAATTTATGATTGGATCGCTTGTTAGCAGTCGGAAACAAAATCACTTCCTCATATTTAGAACCGGGGAACAATCAAAAGTAATGGAAATCATGGAAAATATTATGTGTGAGTTTTTCGACCGGGACTTCTGTTCCTCAGAAATTATCGATTCCTATTTGGTCGTCTTGTTTTCAACACTTATACGTAATAATAAAATTATAAACGAGGCTCCGAACAATCATAAAGATGAATCTATATTAGATTATTTGAAGTATATTGAGGATCATTACAGGGACTGTTCCCTCGTTGAGATGGGTCAGACTTTCGGCTTCCATCCAAGTTACCTTTCCACTCTGCTCAAAAAAAGTACAGGAAATTCTTTTAAAGAACTTTTGCAAATTCAACGGCTCAACCAGGCTGCTTTGTTGTTGGTTCATTCAGATCTTCCCATTCCAGAAATTGCAGAAGAAGTGGGGTATTCAAGCGTAACATTCTTTTATAAAAAGTTTAAAGAACTGTTTAATGAGACACCTCACAATTACAAGGGAAAACATAAACCATGACAAAGACCATCCATTAGGATGGTCTAAATTATTATCTAATTAAAATGTTTTTTCAACCAATTGTCAGCTAGTTCAAACCAGACCTTGCATTCATGATTAATATGACTTGGTTCCCCGGCAGTAGTTTCGTCACATAAAGATAAGCCATGGACACCACTTTCAAAAACGTGTAATTCATATGGAACTTTTTTCTTTGCTAATTCCAACGCAAATTTTAAGGAGTTTTCTGCGTATACGAGATCGTCATCGGCAGTATGCCAGATAAATGTCGGCGGTGTTTGGGAGGATACATGGTTCACTGGACTAACCTCTTGAAGTTGTTCCAGACTTGGGTTTGGCACACCAAACACAGCTTTATTCGCTAATTGAAAGAATCCTTTATTTAACTCGTTAGCCTCTGTTTCAACTTTTTCCTTCATTAATTGGTAATCTAGTAAAGGATATCCAAGAATGAGTGCATTAGGCTTGAAAAGCTCTTGATCACTCTCAAACTTTTCACTTAGTAAACTACTGTTCCACTGGACTCCCAAGCTCGCCGATAAATTAGCACCTGCTGAAAAACCGCATACGGCAATTTTGTTTGTGTCTACCAACCACTCCGAAGCATTTTCACGTATCACTAGCATCGCCTTTGCTAAGTCGAATAATGGCTGGGGATAACCAGAATGCTCATTAGGAGCAGGGAGGTTATTAAAATCTTGAACCCACTCCTTAAAATAGGTTGTGTAGCGAAGGACAAAGGTATGATACCCAAGAGATGCAAAACGAAGGGCTACTGGTTCAGCCTCTCGATCAGATGTGCCTAAATAACCGCCGCCTGGGCAAATCACAACAGCAGGACGCTGCAGATCCTTTTGAAATTCCATCGAGTTATGAAGAATATAAGTATGTAATGTTACATCATCACGGTCTTCCCAAAGTTGAATTTTTTCAATTTTCATCGTAAATTCGCTCTCCTTCAAGGTTCAAAGGGTCCAGCTTCAAACGGACCCTTCACCTCACACATTTGTTATGCTAATTTTTTTAATACAGGTTCCTCATCCTCTGTTTTTCCTTTAATAGGAGACCCTACTTCCGGAATAGGAATTACTGAAAGGGCAGAAAGAAGCTAAGCCCGCAAAGGCTTTTCCCAATCGTTACTGGAACCGCTTCCTATGAAATAAATTATATAGGGGAGAAACCCTTTTCACTATCCGATTTTTGTTCAAAGGAGGTCCGTAAATTGTCCTTTCTATTTTTTCTGGTTCGCTTTTCTCGACACCTTGCAACAAATTTAGGCAGGTGTTACCCTGCCTATATAGTCCTTTTAGGTATTATTTCAATGAGTTGTACCTCATGCGGCTGAAGTGTCGCACCTAAGATAACCACACCTTCCGATCTTACTTCACTTATATGTTTCTTAGGGATACTGGAATAGCTTAAATATTTGACTTCATCATCACTTAAATATTCTGGAGCACCCATTTCGACCCATTTATCAAAAGCACTTCCATTTTCACGGTTTAATTGATGTTGTTTAATTTGATATATTCCATTAGCTAAACCAGTCAAAGTCAATTTCATCCGTACATCACCCCGATCAAGAAACACGTTATACCGATTATCCCTATCAATATTCGCATGCTGATTCATACAATACAGTCGATCATAATGACAGTAATGATAAAGAATGACTTGATATCCCCGAGAATTCTTTGTCACATAGTACCCTTCTCCAGCATCAACGAACTGATCTCCTAATTTTCCTAGGAACTCATAGGCAAAAAAAGCTGGTTTAGGGATATTGTTGTTTGTGATTAAACCAAGGCCCCCATGGAAAGTTTGACTGGCTGCTCTTTGTTCTTCAATCAGATCAGACACAGTCCAATAGCCAAAACTTCCGATTGAATCCATATTTTCAAGAATGTTTTTTACAATGTAAGCCGCTTTAAAACTTGTATCATTGGTTAAATCTCTATGAAACGCTGTTGAATTCCATTCAGTTAAATGGACTTCAATATCACCCAAGCTTTTACCGGCAAGAATTTGTTTCAGAGTATCAATCTTATCTTTCAAAAAGTCTCCATTTCTTGAAATATAGCCGAATTCAAACGAACTTTCATCCAATAGTTTCTTTTTCTTGTTGATCTCCATCTCTTCGTGTGAATAAGAGTGAAACGAAATAAAATCAGGAACACAGTTTCCCCTTATACAAAAATCAAGAAACAGCTGAAGTGAATCGCTGTTTTTTATCGTAACAATACTCGGTCCCCCGACTTTATAATCTGAGTTTAGCTGTTTAATGGTTTCATATGTGTTCTTATAAAGCTGACAATAATCCTCAAATGTTCCTCTCCAGAACACATGGAAATCTGGTTCATTCCAAACCTCAAAATACCAGTTAAGAACCTCTTCTACACCATATTTGTTTTCATAGTGGACGATAAAATTTTTGATCAGCAGGCTCCATTTTTCCAAATCCTTCGGTTTACTAATAATACTCTTTTTATAAAATACCGTTTCATTTGGGGACTCTGCTAATTCCTCAGGCATAAAACCAAGTTCCACAAAAGGCTTTACATCAATCCTTTTCAAAAAATTAAAAAGCTTATCAGTATAAAGAAAATTAAATTCTGGTTCTCCTGATTCATTTTCGCCGTACAGCATCATCTCATCATCAAAGATCCCATGGAAACGAAGATATTGAAAATTGGTAGCCTCTTTTACTCTTTTCAGCTGTTCTTGTACCTCCTCATAGAGACACTCTTTTGCCTTACCGATTGTCATAAGTTTTTTCCAATTATGGTCCAGCTTTGATGATTTATTCTGAATATTAATGGAATAATTCTTCTTAGTTATCGCCTTGTTTTCCACATTTATTGCTTTACCCTCTTCAGGTAAAAAAGAAAATAGTTTTGAGAAGGCTTGAGTTTTATCAATTTCAACATAGTTAGCTAGCGTTACCTTGTTGCTTTCATTTCTCCTTGGCCCCTGTTCAACCGCTTTCCGATACTCACTTGGAGTTTGCTGGTAAAACTCTTTAAATGCCCGATTAAAGGCTTTTACACTGGTAAAGCCGTTGTCAAGAGCAATCTGTGTTAACGGGATATCTGTGAAAACAATATCCTTTACCGCATGATCGAGCCTGATGCTATCCACATATTTAGAGAATGGCATCCCTAAATGTTTTTGGATGAACTTTGATAAATAGTGAACTGACAAGAATTCAATTTGTGACAATTCATTTAATGTGATCTGCCGCCTGAAATTGTCTTTTACATAATTGGTGATTCTAAGCAGGCGTTCGATATGTTTCTGGCTGGAAATCTTGTTTTCCTGTCTTTCTTCTTCCTTAAAATTTTTAATTAATAGGTAGACCAATTGGAAATAACGCGATTTAATTTGGAGTTCGTAAGCCTCTGCTTCCTTATTCACTACCCACATCATCTGTGCTAGTAATGCTCTTAATTCATTAAATTCTTCTTGTTGGTTTTCATCATATAAAAAGGATTTACATGAAAATAGATAGGATTCAACGTCTTTCATATTTTCTTTCAGTTCCGGGATTGGAACTTGAATGGCCAGTAATAAATTATCCTCTAGGTATTGAATCGAGTGGATGTCATTTGCGTTAATGAGAAAAACATCTTTTTCATTTAATTCAAACCACTTATCATTAACCGAGACATTCACTTTTCCCTTGAGTACAAAAATAATTTCAATACTGTCATGCCAATGATTTGTTACGTAATCTACACTATGTAAAAAGATATGGATGGGCAGATTTCGATTTGTTTCAATAATTTCATATGTAAAATTCATATTTACCACCTTATGAAACCTAGTAATTTTGGATTTCTTATCAGTATACCTCTAAGCACTTAAAGAATATATTACAATTTATTGAAAGGCTGTGTTAAACAATTCTGTTGATTTGCACTCCAGGCACTTCGCTTTCCGCGGGCGGCCGGTGAGCCTCCTCGTCGCTTCGCGGAGGGCACTGAAAAAGTCCTTTGTTTTGAGGCAGTTGAAGGTTGATTTTATCAACCCTTCAACTGCTTTTTATTTTATAATTAAGGTAACAAGACTTTAAAGGTGGTACCGAAATGATTTCCTTTCAAGATTCATTCAATCTTAGCCCATATATAGGAATTTATGATCTCATTGTTCCAAAAGATAATATGCTTCGCCAAATTAAAGAACTAGTCGACTTTTCATTCATAATTGAAGAATTAAAAGATAAATATTGTCTGGATAACGGTCGCAATGCCGTGCCACCAATTCGAATGCAATGCCGTGCCACCAATTCGAAT